>CAZIDN010000157.1:0-2747 GCA_964537875.1 uncultured Eubacteriales bacterium | reverse complement strand
AAATAGACGGCGGCATCGCAGCCGGGAAAATTTTTCTTGATCCACTTCCGGCCGAAATAGGTCTGGCGGACGAGCTGCTCGCCCGAGAGCAACGATTCATACGGCTGGTTGAAGGTGGCACCCCACTCCATCCGGCCGTCCTTGGTAAAGCGGAGAATGTCGGCCTTCCGGTCAGGATGCCGCTCGATATATTCCATCAGGTTCAGCATGTTCTCCATGACGAAGCAGTATTCGGGATTTTTTGCCATTAATTCGAGCACCGGGGTGATGCATTGCTTGTCCCGGTATTCGATGCATTTTTGAGGGCTGTCCATCCAGGCGATGTCCTGGTGGCTGGAGGAGATGATACGGAACCGGCCGCCGTTTTGGAAATAGGTTTTCTGTCCGGCAGCCGGACCGCCCGGATTGTCCGTCTGGCCAGCCCCAAGGATTGTCAGAAAAATCAAAACAAAAATAAAGGCCGCAGATTTTTTTTGCATGCCGTCCTCGCCAATTTTATTTACCCAGGATCGAAAGGTCGGGCGAAAGCAGTCGCCTGATTTTCGGGTCATTCATATTTTCGGGGGTAGCCAGGAAAACGCCCGTGTCGATCTCCTTCTCATACGGCTCCCCCTTGAGATAGGCCACGGCCGTGCGGACGCTTTGATATCCCATCCGGAAGGGGTCTTGAAGGACAAGCCCGTGAATCTCCTTTTTGGCCAGCGCCTCGATGAGCTTTTTGGAAGAGTCGAACCCGACATGGATGACTTTGCCGGCCAGGCCGTGGTCCTGGAGCGCCCGCAGGCATCCGAAGGTCGAAGATTCGTTGGGCGTAAAGATCGCCTCTACCCCGCTGAACCTGGCCAGGAGGTTTTCACTCGTCTGGTAGGCGGTTTCCGTGCCGACGCCTGCGTATTGATTGTCCGAAAGAATTTGGATGCCGGGGAACTTGGAGCGGATTGTTTGTAAAAACCCCTCTTCGCGCTTCGTCGTGCCCTCGACGCCTTCTTTCAAACGGATGAGGATCAGCCTTCCTTGGCCTTTCATCAACGAACCGATATGGTCGGCAGCCAAAACCCCGCCCTGATAATTATCGGTAGCAATGAAAGCCACATGATGGCCGCCCTGCAACGCCGAGTTGAAGATGACGGTGGGGACGCCGAGCTTTTTGGCCTCGACCACGGGCCGGACAAGGGCCCGGTCATCCATGGGCGTCAGGACCAGCGCGTCGACGCCGGCGTTGGTCAGGGTTTCCACGATCTGGATCTGCTCGTTCCGGTCATCTTCCTTGAGCGGCCCCTTCCAGATGATTTCCACCCCGAGCTCCGCCGCGGCCGTCAGGGCGCCGGCATGAATGGCTTTCCAGAATTCGTGGGTCGTCCCCATAGGGATGACGGCCAGGGTCAGATGTCCTTTTTTCTGGCCCGCGGAGCGGCCCGTTCCCCTGCAGGCGGGAGAAAAGAAGACCATCGCCGCGGCCGACAAGGCGATCAAAAACGCCGCCGCGAACCGCGGATGTTCACAGAGCGATGGAGAATAAAGTCTCATGAGGGCTTGCCGATGAAAGTGTCTCCAAGAGCATTGAGGAACGTCTATTCATTACCATAGAAAATAGGACGAGACAAGCCTGGGCCATGAAATAAGGCATGCCTTTCAGCCGACCGGGCGTGGGAAGCAGCCCCTTTGAGGGGAGCAAGCGAAGCAGTTCACCTCTCAAGCCGACTCTGCTATAATGGGCGCCATGGAAGTCATTATCCAGTCTGATATGCGGCAGGCGAGCCTCCTGGGAGCCAGGATCATTGCCCGGCTCGTCCGGGAAAAACCTGACGCGGTCCTAGGGTTTGCCACGGGAAAAACACCGCTCATGCTCTATCAGTCCCTGATCCAAATGCACCGCGAGCAAGGACTGGATTTTAGCCGAGTGACCGCCTTCAACCTCGATGAATATATCGGCCTGGACCCTTCGCATCCGGCGTCCTTTCACAGCTACATGTGGAAAAACGTGTTCGGCCACATCGCCATCCGTGAAGAGAGGGTCAATATCCCGAACGGCATGGCCTCTGATATCCCCGCCGCCTGCCGCGAATTTGAGGAGACGATCAAATCTTCGGGCGGCATCGACATCCAGATCCTCGGGATCGGCCGGGACGGACACATCGGGTTCAACGAACCCTCTTCCTCCCTGACCTCGAGGACTCGGATCAAGACCCTGACGGCCGTGACGCGCAAGGATCAGGAAGAAGACTTCGGCGGAGAGGAGAAGGTTCCCTTCCACGTCATCACCATGGGCTTGGGAACGATCATGGAGTCCCGGACCTGCCTGCTCCTGGCCTTCGGCAAGGCAAAAGCCCGGCCCATCTCCCAGGCCGTCGAGGGGCCGATCACGGCCATGGTCCCGGCCTCGGTCCTCCAGCTCCACCAGCGGGCCATTGTCATCCTCGACGAAGAGGCCGCCGCCGAGCTCAAAAAAACCGATTACTACAGGTGGGTCTACGACCACAAGCCCGACTGGCAGAAGTATTAATTGCCGGGGTCAAACCTACTCGTTACGCAAAATTCACCAGGGGAAGATGCGTAATGAGTAGGTTTGACCCCGGTTAGCTACTGGTCGTAGTGCTTGAGGAACGGCCACTCCTCAGCCGCTCTTCCGGCAGAGACGAGAGAGGCAGAGGCGAAAATGATCAAGAATCCGATTTTTATGATCGCATCTTTCATACCGTCCCTCCCTTCGGGATTTTAGATAAAACGAATCCGTTAGCGGAAATTCC
>CAZIDN010000156.1:0-2790 GCA_964537875.1 uncultured Eubacteriales bacterium | reverse complement strand
TGAGCGCAGACCTCGCTCGAGGAATCGATGACAACCGCCAAGTCTCCTCCTAATTCAGATTCAATGATGCACAAATCCCCTCTTCTTAAATCTTCCTCTCCCTTTTTGGCCCTTAAGATTTTGCCTGAACTCTTGGAAAGAACGCAGATAATATCAGACATATTCGACATCCTTGAAGTCTATAAAAAATGAGCTGACAAGGAGACTCAAATTAAAATTTTTCTGTAGGCCGTACATCGAGTAATCTATTTTTGCCAGAAGCTCTAAAAGATGCTTCTGACTCACCTGCTTCTCAGCCTTCCTGATTTCCTCCTCATAGTCAGGGTTCATCAGCAGCCGCTCGCGGCTTCCTTCCTTGACCAGAATGAAGTCGCGGCAGAAACATTGACTTTTTTATTTTTCTAGTTTAATAGATATATCATAAGATGAAGCTAAAAGGAGGGATGAATGAAAATAAAAATTTTTGTCGTGGGTTTAAAATCATGCTTATGAACACTTGAGCGGCCATTCCCGCTATTTCCAGTCCCCAAGAAGGGAGGCAAATGCGGCAAACACCGATGACACGCCCGGATTGCGGCACGGAGCTTCAGGCGGCGGGCGACAAATGCCCCCATGGCAGTTCCAGCCCGAACGTCGAACGCGAAAAATCGGGCACGCTCATGGGCTGGCTGTTGCTGATTATTCCATTGGTAGCCGTCCTATTGATGTGGTTTTGGATTTCGGATTTGAGCTGGGGAAAGAAACCCGAGCTTTTTTTAAATCTCGTTGCCCTTGGGACGGTTCTTTCGACGGCGATATTGGTCTACGCAGAATCATCCAAACTCGGCTTCGGGACGAAAAAGGAGGGGAAAAAGCCGATCGTGTATTTCCTGGGAATGGTCTTATTATGGCCGATCGTCTACCCGATCTCTCTTTATCGAAGGCGAAAAAAAGGGGAAACGAAGCGCCTCGTTATCGCAATCATCCTGTCGCTTCTTTTTTCAGGTTCATATCTTCTTCTTAACAGAATTTTTTTTTCTCTCTCTCATGTCGATCAACCGACCGATCCCGGAGTCATGAGCGCCGTCCACGATTGGCTGGCCCGGCAGGCGATTCCACTCCGATCGATCGAAGCCGGCTCCGGTTTCGATGACCTCGCACCCCTGAAGCTGCTATTCAAGGATGTCCGGATCGTCGCCCTGGGCGAGGCGACGCACGGGACGCGGGAATTCTTCCAATTCAAGCACCGGATGCTGGAATTCCTGGTGACCCAGATGGGATTCACGGTGTTCGCCATCGAGGCGAGCTACCCGGACTGTCTGCCGATCGACGACTACGTCATGTTTGGCAAGGGTGACGCCGACAAGGCGTTGGCCGGGCAGGGCTTCTGGACGTGGAATACCCAGGAGGTCCGGGACTTGATCGAGTGGCTGCGTCGATACAACTCAAAGCAACCGGAAGAAAAGCGCGTCCATTTCCTCGGGATGGACATGCAACGCTATACCCGGGCTTTTTCCATCATTCGCGAATATCTCTCCAAAACGGCGCCGGACAAACTGGCCGACGCGGAAGCGGCGATGAAACCCCTATGGTTCGACCAAGGCCAGCCTCGAACCAACGAGGCCGTGACGAGCTTCCGGCGCGCCAGGAAGAAGGCCGGACCCCTGCTCGACGCGTTCGGCGCATGGTTCGACCAACAGCGCGAAAAGCTAATCTCGAGATCGTCGGCGACGGACTATGCGATCGCCCGGCAGCACGTACGAATATTGCAGCAATATGTGTTCATTAACGCGTCCAGCGTCAACGCAAGATATCGTAGGCGCGATACGGCCATGGCGGGCAATGTCCGTTGGATGTTCGACTTCCTCGGACCGGAAACACGAATGGTGCTCTGGGCGCACAACGAGCATGTCCAGTTCGGCCGAACGACGGCGATGGGCTCGCACTTGCGCGCGGCTTTTGGGCGGGCGTACTATGCGCTGGGATTTGACTTCAACGAAGGCGCCTTCCAGTCGCGGGAGATGGTCGGTATGAGCTGGAGGAGACTTAGAGAATTTCGCATCGGCCCGGCTCCGGAGGGAAGCATCGGCTGGGTTTTTGACCGCGCAAAGCAAAGATTGTCATCCGAAAACTTCATCATCAATCTCCGAGATGCTCCGAGCCAGGGGCCGGTAGCAACGTGGCTGATGACTTCGCATCGCTCTTATGAGATCGGGGCGGGATTCGCGGACGACTTCTGGCCGGGGAGGAACCTCCGGCCGCAGGTGCTCGTCAAGACATACGATGGGCTGATCTTCATCAACCGGACCACGCGCGCGCGGCCGACAGCGACGCAGACGGACTTTTCGGGAATCGGGACATCAGGCCGATAGAAGCGTCGGCATGGCGCCTGCTTGCGCGCAGCTTATGGGCGGGCATACTATGCGCTGGGATTTGACTTCACCGAAGGCACCTTCCAGTCGCGGGAGATGGTCGGCGCGAGTTGGAGGAGACCTAGAGAATTTCGCATCGGCCCGGCTCCGGAGGGAAGCATCGGCTGGGTTTTTGACCGCGCAAAGCAAAGGTTTTCATCCAAAAACTTCATCAAATAATAAGAGTTTCCTTTTTCGCTATGCCGACTGAGCGAGCCTCTTTGTGACAATTTATCCCTTCAACCATCGTAAGGAAATATAAATCACGACTCAAAGAGATGTCAATCCCACTATAAGAGAGGTTTTAAGCTGTAAGAACTATATCAATCCTCTTCCACCTTTTCCTCTTCGGCATACAGCCGGCCAAGGCTTTCATCCTCAAAAGCAAGGCAGCACATCA
>CAZIDN010000155.1:0-3062 GCA_964537875.1 uncultured Eubacteriales bacterium | reverse complement strand
TCCCTCACTTTCGGCTTGACTATAAAATAAGAATTCCGGGAGAGATTGTCAATTCAGATAGACGGGGGAATAAGCTAATACTAGGACGCGGACTTCATGATCTTCAATATCTTCGGCTTTACCGCTTTGGCAAATTGCCTGAAATTCATGCCTTTTATGAAGCCTTCGGCTTTTTCAATTGCCTCCAGGATGTCGTCCAGAAAAACGAGATAATGTCTTTTCTCAGACATAAATGACCTCAGACAGGATCTGATGACTGATCCTTGGCTTGAGCGCGGTTTTCATTACGAGGTCGACAGGACAGCCTAAGAGGTCAGACAACTCAAATTTAAGCCGAACAAAGCCGAATAATCCGATTGGCCTTTCGAATTCCACTAAAATATCAATATCGCTCTTTGCATCTTGAGCGCCCTTCACAAAAGAGCCGAAAATGCCGATTTCCTTGACGGCATAATTCGAACGCAATCTCTTTTTATTGGATTCAATGGTGCCTTTGATCTCCTTCAGAGTCTTCATTTTGGGTATCCAATTAGTATTCTATGCAAAAAAAAGGCTAATTTCATCAACAATTTATCGAGTCTATCTCACCGGGCCGAGGTACTTATCGAGCCAGCCCAACGTGTGCTTGATGAGCTCATTCCGGGGGATGAAGTGGTCGGTCTCGAAAAGAATCAGACGTTTGTCTTCGTTGGCAGTGCCGAGCAGGTCGAACATCGGCTTGATGGTCGTTTCATACGGGAAAAGATTATCGTATCTCCCGGAGAGCATTAGAGTGGGGACTTTGACCCGGCTGACATAATTGATCTGCTCGACTTCAGGCCTCACTTTCCGGTCGTCCTTGATTCCCCCCTTGACCACAATTCCGGCTCTCAGGCGATCTTCCACGGCCAGGATGATGGCCGCCATGCGACCTCCCCAGCTGGTTCCCATGAAAGCCAATCTCTTAGCGTCGATATCCTTCCTGGATTCGAGATAATCGACCGCTCTCCTGAAATCTTTGACCACCTGAATGATATATTCAACGTAACGGTGGCTCTCGTTTCCATAAAGCAAGTCCGCCGAGTCGGTGAATCCCTTCTTACGTTCAAAGGTCCCTTTGTAGATGGGATATAGGACAGCCCTTCCGTTTGCCACGATAAAATCGGCAGAGTCTCCATAAGGAGAATCATCGATGTATTCTCCCGAATCATACCAGGCGGCATCCGCCCCTGGGAAGAAAACCACTGCCTGATAGGGCGGAGTTCCGTTTTTGGGGAGATAAAGCCAGGCGGACATCCGCTCGTTGGCGTAGGCGGCGTCAAAAGAGATCTTCTCCTTGATGTACGGGCCGCTTTCGTCTCTTTTTTCCTGGATGGGATTGAGGTCGTGAGGATCATAAGAGTACTGATCTTTGTAGACTTTGAAAATCCCGTCAGGGACGGGTATCTCTTTATAGAAATCGCGCCGTTCACCAAGCTGAATGGGCTCGAAAACGGAAGCTGGAATTTTCTCCGGCTCGAGGTAGCGTACGCCGCGGAATCCGTTTTTCGAGGAGCGGTCAAAGGAAGCAGCCTGAGTGATCGACATGAACATGTAGACGACGTCGCTCCAGGCCCCGCCTCTGATGCAGCGGCCCTTCTGCGACTCGTTCCAGCACCACTCGCGGACATTCCCGGCCATGTCGTACGCTCCGGAGATCACCATATCGGGGTGGCTTCCCACGGCCGCCGGCCCTTCGCCGCCGAAATTGCTCATGGGAAGGAGCATGGAGATAAAAAAATGGCTATAGACATTCATTCCAGTTGCGATATCCCAGTGGCTCACTGTCGGAAGGCTTTTCCCGGCGAATTCGGCATAGGCCGCCGCCTCATACCAGCTCACCCCGCCCACCGGATAGGCTTCCTGCCCTTTCTTGAATTGTCCGGCCTCCCAGGTGGACGGGCCGGGACGGCCGGTCTGGTCCACGAATTCGGCCATGGCTTCTTCCCAGGTCTGTTCCCTGTCATCCCTGATGAACTTGTGTTTCCAGTATTCCCGCTTCTGATACCCTCCCGTATCAACGAATTCCTTGTATTGCTTGTTGGTGACCTCGAATTGATCGATAAAAAAATCCCCGCTTTTATCCGTTCCCTGGACTCGGATCATTCCCGGCGGGATCGACCCAGCTTCATCCAAAGGGATTTCGAGCGATACGGAGGGAGCCCATTGACCCGTTTTTGTTTCTAAACCCCAAGTCGTTCTGACACACTGGATCGGCTCGTACTCCTCCTTCTCTATCCGGAAATGGAAAACGCCCCTGGCGACTCTCTTATCTTTGATCGGCGAAACTCCCAGAAATGTCCATTCGCTGTCCGGAGATGTGTAGGGCTTGATAAAAACGCCGGCTCCGGCAGGGTTGGTGAGAAAATCGATTTTCACTGAGCACCTGGAGAAGAGATCGGCCAATTTTGCATTATTCGGGATCTGCTTTTCAGCCCGGACCGCGAGATTATAAGCCTGGACATAGTTTAGCCTTCCGTCTTCAATGAGTCGCTCGACTTCCGGGAGCGCGACATTACTGGCCCAGCGGATTTTGGCCTGGCGGTTGGAGAACCAGACGGCGGCGAGGGCGATGGCGACGAGGGCAAGCGCGGCCGGGATGGCCACGATAGGCTTCCGGAGGCGGCGCAGGAGCGCCCGCAGGCTGAAGGCTCTTGCCGCCTCAGCCTTCAGGCTGTCCCGGAATTTCTGCAAATCCTTTCCCAGCTCCTCCGCCGAGGAGTAGCGAGCCTCCGGGTTCTTTTTCAGGGCGCGGCTCACCACTTGTTGAAGTTCCGGCGCGACGTCGGGCTTGACCGTCTTCAGCGGCTTCGGTTCCTCGTGGACCACGGTATAAAGGATCGACGCCTCATGGTCGCCCTGGAACGGAAGCTTGCCGCTCAGCAGCTCGTAGAGAACGACACCCAGTGACCAGATATCGGTGCGATGGTCGACCTCTTTTCCGAGGGCCTGCTCGGGAGACATGTAGGCGACCGTCCCGAGCGTCGTGCCTTCCCGCGTCAACAGAGTCCCACCCTTCACTTTGGCCAGCCCGAAATCCATGA
>CAZIDN010000154.1:0-3063 GCA_964537875.1 uncultured Eubacteriales bacterium | reverse complement strand
GAATCTGACCGGGCTCTTCCCTTCGAGTTCATAAAAATATAAAATGGTCCTTCCAAAATTCAAGGCAGGACACCATGAAAAAAAGAGCTGCTTTCAAACTCCCTCATACTTTGGTCTTGATCTATGCACTGGTTATAGCCGTATATCTTCTTAGCCTTGTGGTCCCTTCAGGCCAATACCAGCGGGCCGAAAAATCCATCCAGGGGCAGACCAAGCTGATCACCGTTCCAGGGACATATGCAACTGTGGTAAAAAAGCTCCTGGGTCCAGAATGGCTCCTGATTGCGCCGATCCGCGGGTTCCAGGATGGAGCCTTGATTATTTTTCTGATCCTGATCTTCGGCGGAGTCTTCGGCATCCTTGGCAAAACGGGCGCCATCGACGCGGGCATTCAAAGGATGGCCCGGTTCTTTTCCCGAAAGCCTGGGACGCAGAAATTCGTGATCCCGGTGCTGATGATCGTCTTTTCCCTGGCCGGCGGGATCTACGGAATGGCCGAGGAATCCATTCCCTTCGTCCTGATTTTTATTCCCTTCGCCCTCTCTCTCGGGTACGATTCGATCGTCGGCGTGGCTCTCCCGTTCCTGGCCTCCGCGGTCGGTTTTTCCGCAGCTTTTTTCAACCCTTTTACTGTGGGTATCGCTCAGGGTCTATCCGACCTCCCGCTTTATTCAGGTCTGGGCTACCGGCTGATTCTCTGGGTGATCGGCACGATCATCGCCATCGTCTTTGTGATGATCTATGCCCATAAAATAAAAAAGCATCCGGAGAAAAGCCCGGTCTACGAGATCGATAAGGCCAGGGGTTATTCTATCACCGAGGACCCCGCCAAGGACGTTCCCTGGGGCGCCAGCCAGAAGATGCCCCTCCTTATCCTGCTCGGCGGAATCGTCCTGCTCGTCTACGGCATCCTGGCCAAGGGCTGGTACATGGAAGAAATCGCCGCTCTATTTCTGGGTATCGGTCTCATCTCAGGAATCGTGGCCCGGATTCGGCCGTCTGAAATGGCCCTGAGTTTTGTCGCCGGAGCCAAGGATGTCCTGAACGTGACGTTCATCATTGCGGGAGGCCGGGCGATTCTGATCATTTTGAAGGAAGCCGTCGTGCTGGATACGGTCCTGCAATTTGCCGCCGGCCTGATTTCAGCCGTTCCCGGGATCATTACGGCTCAGATGATGTTCTTGACCCAGGGAGTCATCAATTTCTTCATCCATTCCGGGACAGCCCAGGCTGCCCTGACCATGCCCATCATGGCGCCATTGAGCGATCTCGTGGGGATCACGAGACAGACGACGGTTCTCGCTTTCCAACTGTGCGAGGTGATCAACCCCATCCTGCCAACATCGGCCGTCACGATGGGTGTTCTCGGCGTTGCCAAGATCCCCTGGGAAAAATGGGCCAAATGGTTTCTGCCGCTCATGCTCATCCTGGCCGTCTTCAGCCTGATCGCGCTCATCCCTCCCATCTTGATGAAATGGGGTCCATTTTAGGCGCGCGAGAAAACAACGACCAGATCTATTTTAGATAACGAGGGGGGAAAAATTTGGGGTCTTTTCCGAAGACATCCTTATAGAGCACTGGGTAATCTTCTTTGCCGCCGAGGAGGAGAAAGCTCAGGGGCATCACTTTCCTGGCCAACTCCGCCATCCGGCCAACCCTCTGCCGGATATCCCACTGCGCCGTGGGGTCTTGGCGCAGCCGCGAGATATGGTAAAGCTCACGGGCATTGACCTTAAGGAGGACTCTCCGGCGGTGCGCGTTGGTCAAGACATACGCGGCGGCCTCCCCGACTTCTTTTTTCAACCGGGCATAGGTCTTATTCGTCCTCTCGATGATCTCCTTGAAGTCGCAGCCGGCCCCGATCTCTTCCACCGAGGGCGGGATGGTCACACCCAGCGCCGGGTCGTAGTCCTGGCAGGTCAGAGTGGCCATGCGGTGACGCTTGATCTGGGCAAAACAGGAAGCCGAGACAATGAGCGCGAAGGTCAGGTCGGCATGCTCAAACTCCCGGAGCGGAAAATCGTAAAACTCCATGTGCCGGAAGGCCGTCTTTATAAATTCCCTTTTCTTTTTCGGCGTCAACGTCCTCATCCTGGCGAAGCAACGCTCGTAGGGCAGAGAGCTCGAGGAATGCAGGAGGGCGGCGAGAATCCTGTCATCTCCCCCCGGGGTGTGATCAACCAATCGGACAGGCGCACGATCGTGCTCCCGCGCGAGAGATTTCCCTTTGTTTTTCCGCAAGAGCGGGCCGGCGGCGGTCTCAACCTCAGCGTAGCCCTTAGCGTCAAAATCGCTGGCTTCGGTAAAGAGGATAATCGAAGGCGCGACTTCTTTGGCCAGGGCGCACATTTTCGCGTTGAGCTCCTTTATCTCCGCCAGCCTCTTAGCCGCAAAGCGGCGGATCAGGAGCTCGAGGTTCCGGGCATTGATGGTCAGGCCTAACTGGCCTTGGGTGGCCAGGCTAACGACATACCGGGCATCCTCTTTGGCCCAGCCGTCTAGGACAGGGTGATTCTTGGGATTTTGGGCAATACTCTTATATTTATTAAAAAGGAATGGCCGGAGCTTCTCCTGGAGCTTATGATAGAGCGCATTCTGGGCTCTGATGGTCTTGAGAAAAATGTCCTTAAGCCCTGCTTTCTTGACCTCCTCGGGCAGGACGAAATCGTCCCCCAGAGAAATATACCGCTGGGATTTCTCCGTATAAGAGCAGAGGCGAAACTTCTCGATCTCCTCAACGGCGAGGCGGCTGACGCCGATGATATCAAAATTGAAGACGGCGTGCTCGGCGACCGAATGATGTCCCATTTTGAAAATAATCGTCTGGTTGGAGCGGCGGGCCTTTTCTACATCTTTTCGAGCCGCCGCCCGGAGCTCATCGACGGGCCGGGGGTCGCGAGAGATGCGGGCGTAGGAGGCCGAGAGAGTTTCCGGCGTGACATCTTCCCGCGGCGGCGAATGTCGCTTCAGGTCTTCAATGACGTCCCGGTCCAGATTGTATCCGGCGAGAATGACTTTCATGATTTTTCTACGATAAAGGCACCCGCTCGAAATGTCAACAGG
>CAZIDN010000153.1:0-3167 GCA_964537875.1 uncultured Eubacteriales bacterium | reverse complement strand
ATGTTCTCTAAAAGGATGAAAAAATAGGGAACGGCCAAGATTCTTAGGCTATGACTGAAGCTAATTAGAAAAAGTGCTTGCGTATTGTATCTTATTTAAGTACAATTGTTCTCAATATGAGTGCAATAATCGAAAATTTAGGTGTCTTAGAGGCTTTATTCGGGAAAACGCGCCGTTCAATTCTCGCCCTGCTCTTCAGGCAGCCTGATGAATCATTCCATCTAAGAAAAATCCTTCGGCTCGCGGGGGTCTCTCCGGGCGCAGGGCAAAGAGAGCTGAGGCGACTTTCCGGTGCTGGGATCATCGTGCGCACCGAACGAGATGCCAGGGTTTATTTCCAGGCCAATTCTGTATGCCCCATCTACATCGAGCTCAAGAGCATCTTTACCGCCTTCTAAATAGGGACGCCATACTTAATTGCGCTCGATTGAAGTCTCATAATTAGGAATTGAGTATTGTGTCCCCTTCCGGGGCATCTCAGGAGCGGCGCCGTCAGGATGCCTGCCGCCAGAAAAAGCTATTTCTTGACGATTTCCACGCGGCGGTTCTTGGCCCGGCCGTCTTCGCTGCGGTTGTCTGCAATCGGCCTGTCCTGGCCCCAGCCCACGGAGCTCAACCGGTCGGCGGCAATCCCTTTTTCGACGACCGCGTTCAGGACCGATTTGGCCCGTTGTTCGGAAAGCGTTTTGTTCGAGGCGGGCGTCCCGACGTTGTCCGTGTGGCCCTCGATGCTGATCTTCAGGTCTGGATGGGCTTTCATGAGGGCCACGATCTGGTCAATGATAGGCACGGACTCGGGCTTGATGTCGGACTTACCCGTGTCGAAATTGATGTAGAGGGCCATGAAGCCGTCCTTGTTGAGGGCGTTGTACATGGCGTCCGCAGTCACTTCTTGGACCATCTCCCCTTTTTCGAGGATGATCAGCTCGTATAGGTAATTGCTATTGTAGGTCGTGATCGAAACCCAGATCTCCCGGTTGTTCCTGACGAGCTTGAACGTGGCAGACCCGGTCCCCCCGACTTCCTCATATAGCTGCGTTCCGCCGAGGGATTTGACGGCATTGCCGTAGTTGCGGATGATCTGGAGAGCGCTGGGGACTTCCGCGCCCTCATTCAAGTCGTAATGGATGACCGTTTTGTCGCCCTCAACGGTCTCCGTATTACTATCCGCCAGAGTAAACTCCACGGCATCGAAATTTTTTTCACAATCACGGATGGTAAAATTCTTCATCCGCGTGAACAATGGATGGTCGTTGCAGCCTTCCGCATCCTGGGCCTGACAATAATTGGCGGCAACCAGAACGGCCAGCACCCATCCTGAAATCACCACAAGCCTTGGTAAAAATTTCATCTTCTTCTCCTTTTTAACTATTTGTCTTGGGAGGCGGGGCACCGCTCGCTCCTCGTCCAACAGAGTTGAGGACTGCATTTTATACTGGCTGCTACGAATTTACAAAGGCTTTCAACGGGAATGAGACTCGGCGCAGTTTAGATGAAAATTTTTGATTCACTTTTAGCAGGCGAGTATGCTAAATTTGATCAAGGATCAAATTATCGGAAAGGAGACAAAGCATGGATTTCTTTGAGCTTATTCAAAAGCGCTATAGCGTCCGGGCCTATAAACAGGCGCCAGTCGAGAAAGAGAAAGTACAAAAGATTTTGGAGGCGGCGCGCCTTGCGCCGACAGCGGCCAACAAGCAGCCTTTCGAGCTAATTGTCATCGAAACCAGAGGACGCGAAGCGGATCTCAAGCGGATATACGGCCGCGAATGGTTTGTGCAGGCGCCGCTCGTGATCTGCGCCTGCGCCCGGACGTCCGAGGCGTGGACGCGAAAAGACGGCAAAAATTACGCTGATGTGGACACGACAATCGCCATGGATCATCTGATATTGGCTGCGGCCGACCTCGGGCTGGGGACATGCTGGATCGCCGCTTTCGACCCGGCGGCAGCGCGAGAGGTTTTGAACTTGCCCGCCGGAGTCGAACCGGTTGCCTTTACGCCCTTAGGCTACCCCGCCGACGAATGGAAACCCAAGAAACGCAAGCCTTTATCCGACCTTGTTCGCTCTCTATAAAAGTCGAAATCACAAAAAGAAATTTCACCCCTGGAGATGAACCGTTCATCCTGAAAATCATCGTAAATTTCACCTTTAGGGGTGATTGATTCCCTCAATGGAGAGTGCGACCATGAGTTCATCTCGAAGCTTGTAGCTTGATGCCTAGTAGCCAAATTCGCTGCTTGTTCTGTATCGAAAAAGAGGATAGAGATGAAAGATAATGAAAAGCCTTCGCCTTCTTTTAGAAAGCGGGTCCTGATTGTTGATGATGACCCGACGTGCCTCCAAATGCTGTCCGGGATCCTGCCAAAAAGCCAGTACGTGGTGCTGAAAGCCACCGACGGAAAGGAAGCCATCAAAAGAGCCTTCAAGAATATTCCTGACGTGATCTTGCTGGATGTCTTGATGCCCGGCCTGGATGGGTTTGAGGTCACCCGGCAGCTGAAGAAAGACCCAAGGACAAGGAACATTCCCATCATCCTAGTGACCTGCTTGGACGGGACGGAAAACAAACTCACGGGCCTGGAAGCCGGTGCGGAAGAATACCTATCCAAACCCGTCAAGCCCCTTGAATTGATGGCCAGGGTCAAGTCCATGCTGCAGCTCAAGCAGTACCGCGATCAATTGGTCATCCGAAAGCAATCCGAGGGGGCCCTGCTGGGTGTCGCCCCGGCCGATAAAACGGCCCAGGCGCCGGAAGGAGAGTTTCCCGTCGTCCTCCTGGTAGAAGATAATGAAATAGACGCCAGGATCATCAAAAGCTATTTAGAAGGTATGCCGCTGCGGCTTGAAACGGCCTCCACCGGCGGCGAAGCCATCTCCCGGATTCTCTCCGACAAGATCGACCTCATCCTCTTGGATATTCTTCTCCCGGACATGACCGGGTTTGATATCTGCCAGCGCCTGAAGGAGACGGACAAAGGCAACGATATCGGCATCATCGTCATCACCTGTTTGCATGACTTTGAGAGCAAGATGACGGGCATGGAACTCGGAGCCGATGACTTTCTCGTCAAGCCCGTTAACAGGCAGGAGCTGACCGTCAGGATCAAATCCCTGCTGGAGAAAAAACAGCAGCTCACGAGGCTTCGTTCCCACTACGAGACGGC
>CAZIDN010000152.1:0-3249 GCA_964537875.1 uncultured Eubacteriales bacterium | reverse complement strand
AGGCCGCCCGTAGCCCCCGGGCCCCGGGGAACCAGTCCCGTCGGTTCCCCCCGTCAGAAAAGTCGACGGGGCCCCCCTCCGCTACGGGGGCTTTAGGACGGCCTAAGCGCCGCCCATACGTTGTCAATTTATTTATTGCGTTTGTATTAAATTCAGAAATTTGGTGCATATCCCCATTTTTTTTATGTTATAATTTTTTCGTTCATGGATCCCCAAAAATACGAGGCCGTCATCGGACTGGAAATTCATGCCCAGCTCCGGACCAAGACCAAGCTTTTCTGCGGCTGTAGCACGGAATTCGGGAAAACCCCCAACACTCTGACCTGCCCCGTCTGCCTCGGTCTGCCGGGAGCCCTGCCCGTGCTCAATGCCGCGGCCGCGGCCATGGCCGTGAAGCTCGCTTTGGCCGTCCACGCCCGGATCAACCCGCGCTCCCAGTTCAGCCGCAAGAACTACTTCTACCCCGACCTTCCCAAGGGCTATCAGATCACCCAGTACCGCTATCCTATCGCCGAGGACGGCTGGCTTCGCATCGACGGAGGCGGCCGTCCGAAAAAAATCGGCATCGAGCGGATCAACCTGGAAGAAGACGCGGGGAAGTCCATCCACGACGGCCTTCCGGACTCTTCGGAGAAAACGTCTCTTGACTTCAACCGGAGCGGGATCCCCTTGCTCGAGATCGTGGGCAGGCCGGATCTGGCGTCCTCTGCGGAAGCCGCCGAATTCCTGCAGCTTCTCCGGGCAACCCTTCAGTATCTGGAGATCTGCGACGGCAATATGGAAGAGGGTAGCCTGCGCTGCGACGCGAACCTTTCGCTGAAAGAAAGGGGCTCGCCGACTATGGGTGTCAAAACCGAAATCAAGAACCTCAATTCCTTCAGGTTTCTGCAGAAAGCCCTGGACTATGAGGCCGAACGCCAGGCCGCGGAGATCGCGGCCGGCCGGCTCGTCCGCCAGGAGACCCGGCTGTGGGACCCGGTCCGCAACCGGACATGGCCCATGCGGAGCAAGGAGGAAGCCCATGATTACCGTTACTTCCCGGAGCCCGATCTCCCCCTCCTGGCGCTCGACGAAAATTTCGTGGAGCGGGCGAAAGCCGCGCTTCCCGAGCTGCCCCAGGAGAAAGTGGAGAGGTTGATTGAAACCTATAGGATCCCCGCCTATGACGCCAATCTCATAGCCCAGAGCCGAGGCCTGGCCGATTATTTTGAGCGGACGGCGGCGCTTTCGGAGAACCCCAAGGCAGCCTCGAACTGGATCATGCGCGAGGTCCTTCAGTATCTCCATGGGCAGCACATCGATATCGTTCAATTTCCCATCCAGGCCGAACGCCTGGCCGACCTGATCCGCCGCGTGGACGATGGGACCTTGACCTTGACGGCGGCCAAAGACATCGTCTTCCCCAAAATGATCGCCAGCGGAAAAGAGGCATCGGCGATCGTCGTCGAAGAAGGGCTGGGCCAGATCGCCGATGAGGAAGCGCTCAAAAAAACGGCCCGTGAGATCGTCGCCGCAAACCCCGGCCCGCTCAAGCAATACCGGGAAGGAAAACGGCAGGTCTTTGGCTTTTTTGTCGGCCTGATGATGAAAGAGACCAAGGGCCGGGCCAACGCGCCCCTGGCCCATAAAATCTTAAAGGAAATCCTGGACGGCGACAAAGGTTCGTCATGATCGAGCTCTACCACGTCTGGAAGCAGTACCAGAAACCCGGCTGGGCTCTCTCGGACGTTACCATCACCGTCAAGAAAGGAGAGTTCTGTTTTATCACGGGGCCCAGCGGCTCCGGCAAGTCAACCGTCCTCAAAACCATGTACCGGGAGGTCATTCCGACAGAGGGACAAATCATCATCGGCGGCAAGAACATCCTGAAGATTCCCGCTCACAAGATTTATCTCCTGAGGCGGAACATGGGCATCGTCTATCAGGACTTCCGCCTGCTCTTTCACAGGCGCGTGTTCGATAATGTGGCCGTCGCCCTCCAGGTCATCGGAGCCCCGATGAAGGATATGAAAAGAAAAGTCTTCATCGCCCTGCGCATGGTCAACCTCCACCACAGGATCTGGGACTACCCGTCCCATCTTTCCTATGGCGAACAGCAGCGTCTGGCCATCGCCCGGGCCGTTGTGAACAATCCCAGGATCCTCCTGGCCGACGAGCCCACGGGCAACCTGGACCCCAAGCTGGCCGTCGAGATCATCGGACTGTTCAAGGAGATCAACAAGCAGGGGACGACGGTCATCATCTGCACCCACGACAGGGAACTGATCCGCCAGTTCGGCGACAGGATCCTCTTTCTCCATGAGGGCAAGCTTCTCCGAAAGGACGCCGCGTGATCATCCATAAGGCCAAATATTTCCTCCGCGAGACCGCCAACAACCTCTGGCAGTACAAGACCCGGCACTTCTTCTCGCTGACGATCATTTGCTTATCCTTTCTCATCGTCGGCCTCTTCCTGGCCATTTCCAACAACCTCCGCGACCGGGCCGACGAACTCTCCAAAAACCTGGTGATCGTTTTTTATCTCCAGAAGAGCCTGCCGGCCGCGGAGCAGGACCTCATCGAGCAGCAGGTCCGCCATTCGCCTCTCGTCGCCGGCGTCCGGGTCATCAGCCCGGCCGAGGCCTCGGAAAAGTTCCTCCAGGACTTTCCCGGCCTCAAAGATATCCTGATGAACCTCCAGACCAATCCCTTTCCCGCCTCGATCGAGGCCACTCTCAAAGACCCGAGGACGCCCTACGAGGAGACACTCCGGTTCATCACGGAAATGAAAAAGAACGCCGGCGTGGACGACGTTCAGTTCAACAGGGACTGGGCCGACAAAATCCAATCCCTCAGCCGGCTGGCCCAGGCCGTGGGATTTTTTTTAGGCGGGATTCTCATCCTGGCCTCGTTTATCATCATCTCCAACGTCATCAAGCTCAACGTTTTTGCCCGGCAGTCCGAGATCGAGATCCTGCGCCTGGTCGGCGGGACCAACACGTTCATCCGCATCCCCTTTTTGCTGGAGGGGATCAGCCTGGGCATGGCCGGCAGCCTTCTGTCTCTTTTATTGCTCCTCGTCATCACTAAAATTTTTCCGGTCTATCTGGGGACCTCGCTCGGCGCCCTCCAGGAACTCATCAGTTTCCGGTATCTATCCTTCTCTCAGGTCGTCTCCATGGTAGCAGGAGGCGGTTTTGTCGGGTTTTTGGGAAGCCTGAGCTCCCTGTCCAGATTTTTAAGAATCTAGAGCGATTACCGCTTCCATTT
>CAZIDN010000151.1:0-3659 GCA_964537875.1 uncultured Eubacteriales bacterium | reverse complement strand
TGCCTGATCGGAGAGAACCCGGCCTTCTGGAAGGCGGCGAGCGCCTTTTGAAACTTCTCGATCTGACCCAGGGTATAAGCGCGGTTTTGAGGATCCTTAGCCAGGGCGAAGTGCGTGTAAATCCCCTCAACTTCGATATGAGCCAGATTTTTTTTCAGGATTCTGATGACCCTGGAGACATCTTCGGGGAAAAACCCCTGCCGGTGCAGTCCGGTATCGATTTTGATGTGAATCTTGATCTTCAGGGAATTCCCGAGATTTGCGAGCGCCCGCAAACATTCGAACGACGAAACAGTCAGGCTGATGTCGTGTCTAACGGCCGCCTCAAACCGCGCCGGAACCGTATAGCCAAAGACCAGGATTGGTTTGCGAACGCCTATCTCCCTCAGTCTTACGGCTTCGACGATCGAGTCGACTCCCAGCCAGTCCACGCCCAGCCGTTCCATCACCGGGGCATTATCGTAGAGCCCGTGACCGTAGGCGTTGGACTTGGCCACCGCCATCAGCCGGCAGCCACTGGGGAGAAGTTTCCGAAAAAGTCTGTAATTATGTTCCAGGGCCCTCTTGTCCACCTCGATCCATGTCCGGAGCATATCCTTTTCGATTCTCTTGGCAGTTCTCTTCGTCATGGTTTACTCGTGAACAATTCTGGGCTTTGAGTTAGCTATGGAATCCGTTATTCGCCGCCGATTTGCAGCAACTTAATCCGGAACGTCGGAGTCGTTATAGTCCTGTTGAGGTCAAGGTCGTTCCCAACTATATCGATTCCGTTCAGTATCTCAGCCGCCGTGCCGCCGATGGTTAGCCCCTTAACCGGGAAGGCGATTTTCCCGTCTTCGATCCAGAATCCTTCCGCGCCGCCGCTGAAATTGCCGTTGACCCGATTGATCCCGTACCCCGTAACTTCCTTGACCAGCAACCCCAACTTTGTCGCTTTAATAATATCTTCCGGGCTCGCTTCGCCCGCGGCCATGTAAAAGTTATGGTTTCCGATGTCCGGAAGGCTGGTGAAACCGCCCCGCTCGGCATTGCCCGTGCTCTTCACGCCGGCTCTTTTTGCCACTATGGTGTTGTACATAAAACTCTTGAGAACGCCTTTGTCGATGATAATCCTTTTCTGCGTGGGAACTCCTTCTCCGTCGAAGGGCGCGCTGGCCAGACCTTTTTCGCGTGTCCCGTCGTCGATTAAAGTGATGAGCTCCGAGCCGATGGTCTGGTTGAGCTTGTTGCTCAGGAAGCTGGCCCCCTGAAGGACATGTTCGCCGTTGACCGCGCCCAAGATGCCGGCGAGGATAGAAATGGCGACATCCGGGTCAAAGATGACGGCGGCTTTTTGCGTTTTGATTGGCTTTGGGTCGAGCATTTCATAAGCTTTCCGGGCCGCCTTATCCGCGATTTCCTCGGCCGGCTTGAGGTCCTTGTAAAACCGGCGGATGCAGGCCTCATCCCCAGTGCATTTTTGCTCGCCTTTTTCCGCCACCACGGACACGCCCAAATAGCTGCCCGAGGATTTATAACTTTTGAGCAGGCCGTTGGAATTAGCGATATAAACCTCTCCCTCGCTTTCTCCGTAGGCAGACCCGGCGCTTGTGGTGATCCGCGGATCCTTCATGGCTAGTTTCTCAACTTTTTTCGCCAGGGCGATCTTGTCATCCATCGGAATTTGGGCGATCTGCGGGTCATAAAGGCCGGCTACTTCCGTTATCTCTTGATCGTCGGGGAGAACATTGTTGGAGTCGGGGGTCGTAATCCTGGCGAATTCGATTGCCCGAGTGGCGGCATCATCGAGGGCTTTTTCACTGAAGTCGTTTGAGCTCGCAAAGGCCATCTTCTCCTTGACGAAAACACGGAAGCCGGCGCCGTAGGTGGCCGCTTCCTCAACGGTTTCAATATCACCGTTGCGCACCTGGATGCTCAGGTTCCGGCTGCTCTCGATATAGACTTCAGCCGCATCCGCGCCTTTTTTTAGGCATTTTTTGACTAACTGTCCGGCTAAATCTTTGTAGTCCATTGTCGTCTCCTTCAATCTTTCTCAGTTATGCTCGGGCCCGCGTCCCGCCGACATTGATGCCGCGCAGGCGGACGGTGGGCTGGCCGGCCGTGACCTCGGCCGCCTGTCCCTTGCCGCAGATTCCCGGTCCGAAGTCAAGGTCGTTGCCGACCGCGTCGATTCCCATGATGATATCCAGGCAGCCGCCGATCAGCGTCGCGCCCTTGACCGGAGTCGTTTTTTGACCGTTCTCGATGATGTAAGCTTCCCGGCAGGTGAAATTGAACATCCCGGTGGTCGTGTTGACGCTGCCGCCGCTCAGGCTCTGGACGAACAGGCCGCTCTTGGTCGAAGCCAGGATGTCGGCGGGTTTATCCTTGCCGTTCTCGATGAATGTGTTGGTCATGCGGGGGATGGGAATATTGCGGAAGCTCTCCCGCCGTCCGTTCCCGGTGCGCTCCATATTGAGCTGCTTGGCCGAGAGGATATCGGTCATGAACTTGACCAGCACGCCGTCTTTGATCAAAACGTTGCGCTTCATCTGGGTGCCTTCGTCATCAAAATCCGTTGTGCCGCGGAAGCAGGGAAGTGATCCGTCGTCAACCATGGTGAAGACATCGCTGGCCACCTTCTTTCCCATCTTTCCGACGAAGACGCCGGTTTTCTTGGCGATAGTATCCGCCTCGAGCGGATGTCCGACAGCTTCGTGAACGAGCACGCCACCCCAGCCGTTCATCATGACTACGTCCATCTTGCCGGCCGGCGCGTCCTTGGCCTCGAGCATGACGATGGATTCCCGGGCGCAGGTCTTGGCCACGTCCTCGGGCTTGACCTCGTCGAAAACCTCGATTCCCGAATGCCGGCTCAGGCGTTCGCGGCCCATATGCTGGGTGTTATTGCCCACGCCGAGAGTTTGAACAATGAAGAAAATCAGCGGCAATTCGTCGCTCAGATAAAGGCCTTCGCTGTTGGCGATGGTCCGGCCGCGGACTTCGTCATAATAGTCGATGGAGGCCATCTTGATCCGGGGATCGTAGCCGAGAGCGGTATCATGAGCGCGCTTGATGATCTCCAGCCGTTTTTCATCGGCGACCTGGCCGAGCGGAACCTTGACCGTGATGTAAGACGGCCGCTTCTGCTCCTTGATATCCACAGCCCTCGCGGCCTGACTTCCGCGGGCGACGTAAGAGGCGACTTCGGCGGCGCGGATCAGTTTTTCTGACGTGATCTCATCGGTGTAAGCATACCCGGTCTTGTCGCCGGAGATCACCCGCACGCCGGCTCCCTGGCTGATTCCGAAGACAGCGTTCTTGAATTTCGACTCTTCCATCAGGATGTTGCGCGAGATTCTGTGTTCGATATAGACTTCAGCAAAATCGCCGCCCTTGCTGAGGGCATGGCGGATGACCTTGTTGAGCTCCTCCAGGGTGAACGTCGGCTGTGGGGGCAACTGCCCGGCCAGGAGCTCTTTCAAGAGCGCCGGTGTCGCGGCCAAAGCCAGGCCTCCCTTGAGGCTGATCTCCAGAAACTTGCGACGAGGAATGTCGTCGACAAAAGAGCGTTTAGAATTCATGATGAACCCCTTTGAATAAAATATTTGAAGACAGGCATGGAAACTGTATTATAGCTCAAGCAGAAATGAAATATCAAAACAATCTTGGCCCAAGAT
>CAZIDN010000150.1:0-3812 GCA_964537875.1 uncultured Eubacteriales bacterium | reverse complement strand
GAGGTTGATGGTCGTCGTCTTTCCGGACCCGTTGGCGCCGAACATGCAGAAGATCTCGCCCGGCTCGACCTTGAAGTTCAAGCGATCGACGGCCAGCTGCCCGTCCTCATACCTTTTTGTGAGATTTATGGTTTCTAGCATGGGTCACCTTTAACGCACATCATATTTCAGGAAAGAGACATAGGCTCCCGCGAAGAAAACGATGATCAGGAAAAGCATCAGGCCGAAATCGGGCAGCGTCCGGGCGATCGACTTGCTCAGGATCTCCGGCTCGAACTTGTGCTGGGGCATATCGTCCAGAACGACCTTCGCGGTCTGGCCGGAGCCCGAAAAGTCGAGGGTGCGCATCATTTTCGCGTTGGCCCATTTCGTGAAGATGGGTTTGTAGCCGCGGATCGAGGCCAGGAACCGGTCATGCTCGTCCAGGCCC
Source organism: uncultured Eubacteriales bacterium (assembly GCA_964537875.1). GTDB lineage: Bacteria > Acidobacteriota > Aminicenantia > Aminicenantales > UBA4085 > JAPKZH01. Next base: position 3,382 of record CAZIDN010000150.1, on the reverse strand, counting down.
GTCCGGGCTAGGCTCATCGTGGAAAACGTGAGGGCCGAGGCCGGCGAGACCCGGGAAAGATTGATGGCCAGGCTCACCTGGGAGCGCTTCTTGGCCCCGTAATCCAGCTCGAGAGCGGCGTTGTTCGCATCGATCTTCGAGGTCGCCTCTTGCTGTATGTCCTCGAGCCATTTCTTGAACTTGTCCTGGTATTCCTTGACGCTCTCGCCCTTCTTCATGGGGTTCTCCTTCCCATAGTTTATTGCGATTTTTTGATATTCGACTTGGATCTGCTGGAGAAAAGCGTCTTTTTTGGCCGTGATCTCGTGAACCGAGGGGATGGGGTGAAGACGGGCCGCCGTCAAGACCGAGAGCTTGGGTATGATGGTGACGAACGTGACCCAAATGAAAAGAAGGACCAGGAAGCTGGTCGAGCTCTTGTTCGTCCGGGCCGAAACGAGGAGGCCGAGCGTGAAGAACACCGAAAGGTAGAGGAAGAACATGAGAAACATCAGGAGCAGTCGGATCCAATCCTGGCCGGCCAGGGAGATGTTCGGATAGACCAGGAGGATGAGCAGGCTCAGGATGAGCGGGATGATCAACGGGATGAGCAGGCTGATGAAACCGCCGATGACTTTGCCCAGGATCAGCCGGTCGCGAGGGACCTTGTTGGACAGGGTCAATTTGAGTGTCCCCTTCTCCTTTTCGCCGACGATAGCATCATAGGTGAAGAGGATGGCGAATAGGCTGAGGACGATTTTGACGATGAAAGTCAGGTCCAGCGCGCCGAAAACCGAGAAGACGGGGTTGCTCTCGTATTTGGAATCGACGAGATTCGGGTCTAGGGCGATATTGACCGTGGCCACGCGGCCGACGGCTTCATCCACGCCGCTGCTGATGGCGCTCAGGACCTGGGGCGGCTTGTTGATCTTCGTCCCCAGTTGAGCGAGGTACGCATAGCTCGGCTGGCTTTCCAGGTTTTTCTTGTTAAGGGCGACGGCCGCGGAGAACTCCTTTTGGTCGGACCGGTAGTTGATGATCCCGGTGTAAACCGACAGAAGGATGAGGATGGCGCAGAGCAGGAAGGTGAAGACAAACTTCGCGCTGGTGATGGTTTCCTGGATTTCTTTTTTGATGATATCTTTAAGCATATTTTTCCCCTTGAATCACATAGGCCTCATATTATTCATGTTTTCGACATGTATTTCAATGGCCCGATGGCCGGCGGCTATCTGATCGATCCTAATTTTATACGGAAATCCCGTTCAAAAGTTTGGAAACTGGGAAAAATAACGACAAAAGGACTAACCTTTTTCCCGGTCTTCACATATTATTATTGTGAAGAACGATTGCGATTGCCTGGACGCTTCGGGATCATTAGTTTTCATTCCCGAGAAGGAGCGAAGCCGCCATCGACCGGAAATGAAAGAGAAGGAAGAGGCGGGCGTCTCACAGGCAGCATTTTGGGAGCTGATGGAGCCTGTAAAGCTCAGGCTCTATAATTTCATCCTTAAATCCCTAAATTTTTCGACCGATGCCGACGATGTTTATCAGGAAACCGTCCTTCACGCTTTTCGATACTTCGCCTCCTTCCGGAAAGACAAGGATTTCCGGGCATGGATATTTTCCATCGCCCATAACGAGATCAAAAGTCATTTTAGGAGGTTGCGTAAGCAGACAGCCTCTCATAGCATTGACGCTCTGACGGCTTCTCAAAATGACAGCACAGGAGCGCTGGTCCGGGAGGTTTTCCAGTTCGCCGCCAGGTTGAAACCAAAAGAACGGCAGGTTTTTTTCTTATATTATGAAAGCGGCTTTTCGACACCCGAAATCAGCGGAATAACGGGACTAAAGGAAGGCTATATCAAGCTTCTTTTAAGCCAAGCCCGCAATCGCCTCAAAGAAGCCCTAGGAGTGCATCATGGATGAAGACAAGATTCTGGACAAGAAAATTTCCCGCCTTGTGCGAAGCCTGGAAAAAGGCTTGCCCCCGGGGTTGGAAGAGCGCATCGCCCTCAAGGCTTCTTCCGGATCGCCGCATCGTCGCCCCTTTTTCCGGAAATGGTCATTAGCCCTGGCCGTCATTCCGGGCGCGGCAGTCCTGTTTTTCGCGTTTTTACTTCTTCTTCCCGCTCTCCGGAAACAGCAAGAGCCGCAGATCACCGAGATTCGGACGCAATTCGAGCTTGTGGATAAGAATATCACGATCATTTTTATCCAGAGGCCCGATTTCAAACTTTTCAAGGAGGATTGATATGAAAAAGGCAAAGAAATTATTCAAGGTGATCGCTTTCATTTCCGTCCTGCTATTTTTCGCAGGGCCGTCTTCTGTCCTTTCTCAAACGGCAAAAGAAGAAAAAAAGCAAGAACCGGCAATCAACAACTTGACGCAAGCCAAAACGGACGCTCAAACCAAAGAAGAACAAGAAAAAGCCCAGGCTAGAAAAGCGGCAGCTCAAGCATTTGCCGAGGCCCAGGCTAAGGCCGAGCAACAAAAAGCTGAAGCCTTAAAAGTGCGGGAGGCCGAACAAGCAAAATACGAAGCCGTCTTGAAAACGTATTCTCTGAAGTATATCAGTGTCGAGGAATTCATAAGGGCGGCGAGGCTCTATGTCTTAGATTCCACAGGATCCGAAAACGCTTTGACCGTCCGCATCCATAGGATGAACATCCCTGCTTTCGAAGACCTGCTCAAGAAACTCGACGTGGAAAAGCGTAATATCCAGTTCCAGGTTCATACGATCGTCGCCTCTAAAGACGAAGAACCTCCCGGCCCGTATAAAGATGCCTTAAAAAATGAAACCAGGGAAATCACAAATAAAGACCTCAAAAGAGTCCTCGACGAAATGAAAGGCTTGTGGAGCTTCAAGCACTACTGGCTTGATAGCCCATCATTTCTCGTAGTCAAAGACGGCTCTGGTGCGAATTTTTTTAAACTAGTTTCCAGCCGCGATCTCGTTATGGATATTCGCAACGTACAGGTCAGAGGCGACGAGCCAGGCAAAAGGATCATTTCGGTCGGCGAGATCCAGCTTTCCCAGGAAATGACAGGTGGAGGCAGATCCAAGCTGATCGAAACCAACGAAATTACGTTCAAAGAAAAAGGCTATCTTGTTGTCGGCGTCAGCGGCTTCCACTCGGGCTGGAGCGGGCTTGCCCTCATCCTAGTTATCAGCGCCGAAATAAAATAAAAACCGTCGGCCGGAGTTATTGACCGGGGTCAAACCTACTCATTACGCAGATTTCCCTGTTAATCTTGTCTAATGAGTAGGTTTGACCCCATTCTTTTTACTAATACAAACGTAATAAATAAACTGACAATGTATGGGCGGTGCTTAGGCCGCCCTCAAGCCCCCGTAGCGGAGGGGGGCCCCGTCGGCTTTTCCGACGGGGGGAACCGACG
>CAZIDN010000149.1:0-3814 GCA_964537875.1 uncultured Eubacteriales bacterium | reverse complement strand
TCATACATGGAAGGAAACCCTAGGAAAGGGTTTCCTTCCAAGAGTGTCCGACGGGGGGCGATTCAGACACCGATAGAAAATCACATAATTTGAAATGCCTCGTCAACAGCTCCAAAAGCCGGAACCGGTCCGCTCGCTCAGGGCGTAATCAATCTTTCCTTTTAAAGCTGATGGAGATACCGCCCCGGCTCCGGGGATCGAGGGTCGTTTCCAGGTTGGGAAGGCTTTTCGCGTAGTCGTAAAATTCCCCCGTCCCTCCCCAGCCCCGGCCGGAAACATTATGGCCGACGAAACATCCGCCGACTTCGAGCTTGGGCAAGACGGCGATCAGATAATTTTTGTACCACTCTTTGTCGGCATCGCAGAAGACAAAATCGAAAGGCCCGGCGAGCCTTGGGACGAGCTCATGGCCGTCGGCCAGCCGGGCATCGATATAGTCGGAAAGGCCGGCTTCCTTGAAGTTGGCCACGGCTTCTTGGTGGCGGTCCTCGTCGATTTCCACGGTGATGAGCTTGCCGCCGGTCTTGCTGAGGGCCCAGGCGATCCAAATGCCGGAATGGCCGGTGGACGTCCCGATCTCCAGGGCCTTCTTGTAGTTGTTCTTGAGGACCAGGTCATAGAGAATCTTTCCGTCGGCTTCGGGGACGTTCATGTCCCGCCAGCTGCGCCGATGGGCGTCGAGAAAATTCCGGACTTTTTCATCCAGGGTCTGAGTGGCATCAGCCGCCCAGGAAAAAACGGCCGAACAGATCAAGGTCATCCCGAACAAGACCAGGAATCGATGCTTCATGCTTCTTCTTCTCCCTTCTTTCTCTGCCTCCGCCACGAAATCAGGTCCTCTGTTCCTTCAGCGGAAATTTAATAGCGAACGTGGTTCCCTCTCCGACCCGGCTCCGGACCTCGATGACGGCGCCGTGGATGTCGGCGACGGATTTGACGATGGAGAGCCCCAATCCTGACCCGCCGCTTTCTTTGGAGCGCGACGGATCGACGACATAAAACCGGTCAAAAATAAACGGAAGGGACTCTTCGGGGATGCCGATTCCCGTGTCGCGGACCCTCAGGACGAGCCACGGGTCCCTCTCCTCAACGCCCATGACGACGTTCCCCCCGGCGGGGGTATAGCGGACGGCGTTGTCGACAAGGTTGGTCAAGAGGCGTTCAAGCAGGGTGCGGTCGCCCCGGATGCGGGACGGCGATGACGGCAGCCTTTTTAATTCGATCCCTTTCTGCCGGGCGGCCGGACTGCGGCTGTCCCAAACCCTGGACAGGATCTCGTTCAGATCGACATCGTCCGAGAATTCGATTTTGTTGGTTGCCTCGAGCCTGGAAAGGAAAAGGAGGTCGTCGATGATCTTTTCCATATGATGAGTCTCATCCAGGACACTCTCCAGTGTTTCGTGATACTCTTCAGCGCTCCTGGCTTTTCTCAGAACGACCTCGATCTCCCCGCGAATAATGGTCAGGGGAGTTCTCAGTTCGTGGGAGACATCTCCGGAGAACTGGCGGATCTTCTTGACCGATTTCTCCAACCGGGCGATCATATCATTGAACGTGGCGACGAGGGCGCCGATCTCGTCCTTTTGATTCTTGGCCTCGATCCGGAGCGAGAGGTCGTCGGCCGTGATGTGTTTGGCGGTCTGGACAACGCTTGTTACGGGACGGAGGGCCCGTCTGATGATGAAGCTCCCTCCAAGTGACGCGAACAACAACAACAGCAGTCCGGCCAGGATCATGATGATCATCAGTTGGTTCAGGTCCCCCCTGACGCGCTCCAGAGAAATTCCTGCTTGAATAATGGTCTCCCCTCGGACCGGCAGAAAAACCACCCGCAACGGGGACGACGCCAATTTCTTATCCGTGGCCGTCACATAGTGAAGATTGTCCCAATCCCCCTGTTCGGCGCGGGAATAGACATCGGAACTAAAAGCAAAGGCGTCCGGAGGGATTTTCCCGGTCCGGTAGACCTTTTCCACAGTGCCTCCGCCGTTTTCGGCCAGCTTGACAGCTTGGAGGAACGGATCGTGAACCTTGAACTCCTCCTCGGCTTTTCGCAGGGCTTCTTCCCAGGTGACGCCGCGCTGCCGCCAGGCCGTATTGACTCCCTCAGCGATCTCACGGAGTTCCTCATCCGTATCCGCCATCAGGCCCTTTTTGAATCCTTCATAGAGAAACGTCCCCGAGAAGGCGATGATGATGCCCAGGATGACGATGTACCAGATCGTCAGCTTGAAGGCGAGGGACCTAAATCTCCCGACTTTCATCGATGGTGTATCCATGGCCCCGGATCGTCCGAATCAGCTTCACCTCGGATTCGCTGTCGATCTTTTTTCTCAGATAATTGATGTAGACGTTGACGATATTGCTCGTGCCTTCATAGTTCATGTCCCAGACGTGCTCGACGATCATGGACTCGGTGACGACCCGGCCTTTGTTTCGCATGAGGTATTCGAGGAGGGCATATTCTTTCCCGCTGAGGGGGATCTGTTTCCCGGCCCGCGTTGCCTGGCGCTTGATTGGATCCAGCTCCAAGTCCCCGACCCGCAGCGCTTTTGTCTTGTAATCCTGAGTCCGCCTCAAGAGGGCCCTGATCCTGGCCAGGAGCTCCTCGAAGGAGAACGGTTTGGTCAGGTAATCATCCGCCCCTTCGGTCAGGCCGCTGACCTTGTCTTCCACAGAATCCTTGGCCGTAAGCATGAGAATCGGGGTGAGCACCCCTTTCTGCCGCAGCTCGCGGCAGACCGCAAACCCGTCCTTTTTCGGCAGCATGATATCGAGGACGATGACGTCGTAGGAGTTGATCGAGGCCCATTCCAGGGCCTCTTCGCCGTCCCGGCAGACATCGACGGCGTATTGCTCCTCCCTCAGCCCTTTTTGCAAAAAGGCGCCGACTTTTCGATCATCCTCGACGATCAGGATTCTCATCGGCCTCCTTTTCCATTATAGGAGAAAGCAGATCATGAGGAAAGGCAGGCGCGGCCCGGCCTCCCTCCAAGATCCTGTTTCAAGACGCTTCCCATCAATCCCAGCCTTCATAGTGGTCATGCAGGACGCCCAAGTCCCCGAACCGCGGATTGACGACATTGCTGTAGATCGAGCCGAAGGTGTAGCTCAGGCTGACGGAGACGAACAAGTTATAATCGGTCCGCAGCTCTTTTCGCCGCAAAAGAATTTCATCCAGGGTCCGGTCGCCCTTTTCCAACGCCAATTGATCCCGGATACGCTCATACATCCCGTCGATATTCAGGTCGAGGCCTTTGAAGATCCGGAAGGAGAGCTCGGTGAAAAACGCCAGCCTGTTAAAATTGAAATCATGAAAATAGTGCGACCCCTCGAGCGACGCCTCGAGCGTACCCCAGGGCTCCTTGATTTCAAGCGTGGCGGACAGGGACTGGCCGAGGAGGTTTTCCTTGGTCTTATCGTAGATCGTCTCCTTCCGATACTTGACGAATTCATAGCCGATTTTATACAGAATACGCAGCTGCCGACGGGTCGATTCCGAATACGGGAAAAGGTCATATTCAATGGCCGGGGTAGGAACGATCTTGTAGCTGAGGTTGCTGTACGTGGAAGAGCTGACGCCCAGGTAAAAGCCGGCCGACCAGTGCTCGCCGAGGCTCTTGACAAACAGACCGGCGAAGTCTTCGGCATCCGAGTCGCTGCTGATCGTTCCCTCTTCGTATTTGAACTCCTCGTTGGAGAAATAGGCCGAGAGCCCCAGCCGGAGCTTGATGTCGGGGGTTATCTTGTTGGCCGAAAAATTGAAGTTGACCGATTGGGATTTCGTCTGGGATTCCCGGTCGAGCTCGCCGCC
>CAZIDN010000148.1:0-4221 GCA_964537875.1 uncultured Eubacteriales bacterium | reverse complement strand
TGCCCCGGGCCAGCGAGGCAAAAACGCCGCCCAAACAAAGCGCCGTAAAGAACAAAAAGGCCGTTCTGAGACCGGCCAAAAACTGGGGATAATTCGCCGGCCTGATCTGGACCCGTCCGATATAGACGGCGAAGATCAGCATGGCCACACCCATGCTCAGCATTTGTCCGGTTATGCGCATTGTTCCCAGCATAGCGGAGGCTACTCCGTAATATCGTTTTTCCACAGAGCTCATCACGGCATTGATGTTCGGCGAAGAAAAAAGGGCGAATCCCAGGCCTAGGACGACCAGGCTGGCCCCGACAAAAGCGATGGCCGTCTGCCGCCCAACAAAAGAGAGGAGGAGGAGCCCCAAGGCACTGAGGCCCATTCCTGCCGAAGAAATCCGCCGGGGTTCGATGCGATCCGAAAGCCGGCCTGCCAGCGGTGAAAAAAAGGCCATGACTACGGGCTGGGCGATCAGGATCAATCCTGCCTTCTGCGGGCTCAGCCCTTTGATGTACTGTAGATAGAGGCTCATCAAAAAGCCGACGGCAAACGTGGCACTGTAATTCATCAGGGCAGCCAGGTTGGAAAAGGCAAAGGCGGCATTCTGCCGGAAGAGATTCATGTTGAGGACCGGATCTTCCGTCCTAAGCTCCCAGCGGACGAAAACCCAAGCCCCGATCAACCCTGCCAAAATCAAGCCGGCGCCGGCCATTTTTGGCAGCATCGAAAATCCCAGCATGACGGCCACGAGAGTCAAGCCAAGAATCACCGCGCCGGCCAAGTCGAACGTCTCGCCCTTGGCCTCGGCCCACTCGCCCCGGAGTTTCCAAAAAACAAGCACGACGAGAACCAACCCCAGAATTCCATTCAGCCAGAAAATGCTCCGCCAGCCCAGATGCTGCGTCAGGAATCCGCCCAGCACAGGGCCGATCGAGAGGCCGATATACGTCGAGGAGACATTGATTCCCAGGACCCTGCCCCGCTGCCCCTGAGGATAAGCGGAGGCCAGGATCGCCACACCCGTCGTGTAGAACATCGCTCCGCCCAGCCCCTGCAGGACGCGGGATCCGATCAGAAACAACGCGGAGTGGGCGAAGGTGGAGAGCATGGATGCCGCGGTATAGATGAGGGCTCCCCAGCCGAAGACCTTTTTTCGGCCATAGATATCCCCGACCTTGCCGAAGGGGACAAGGAACATGGCTATTGTCAGCAGGTAAGACGTCGCTACCCAGCCGAGGGCTACGGCCGACATTTCGAATTCTCTGCCGATCGAAGGGAGGGCGATGTTGACGGACGACGACATGAAGGGCGCGAGAAACGCGGCCACGGTCGAAACGATCAGGACCACGGCCTTGTTGAAGAACGCTGTGTCCGTCATGAGATTAGGTTGTCATGGCCGGCCTCTTGGCACGGCCAAAGGCAGCCGGGCTTTCAGCCAAAGATTTTGCGGGCGATAGGCGATGAAGGCTTCACCGGCATCGGATTCGAGAACTTCTCCGTTGGTCCGGAACCGGGCGGGTCTCCCCTTCTGCGCTTTCTCGAAATCCAGCTCGAGCCTCGATCCCCGGAAGGGAAATGATGCGCGAATGCTCGCCAGCCCGGGAAGAAGCCGCGGCCGGACGCGGAGGAAATGCTCCTGCGGCTGGACGCCGAGGATATGATGGACGAACAGGATGATCATCTCGGCCCAATTCCACGGCACGATCCCGACTTGAGGAAAAGGCGGGGCCAGCCGCTTTCCGTAAAACTCAAACCAGGACCCGGCTTTTGCTCCGGGAACAGTGTCCAGCCAATTCAAAATGCGCCAGACATTCTTGAAATCCCCCGTTTCCACGCACGCCCGCGCCACAAACAGGGAAGGAAACGGCCAGGCGCCTGCCGAATCGGGCTCGGAGCTCGAATGATACCGTCCGTAGCCTCCGCCTTTCCAAGCCTGGCTCCAGAGAGCTTCGAGCGAAGCCAGCGTCATTCGACAAAGCGGCGAATCCGGGGGAACGAATCCCATGGCCATGGGCAGAGCGGCGGATGTATCGGGATTCAGAAAATGATCGCCGGACCTGGCCAGCGGCGCCTCGGACGGCAGCCCGGAATCGGGCAAGGCCTGGATTGTTTCTTGGACCTCACCGGCCAACCCCCGCCGTTTTATGAACCCGCGGTCATCCGACAACCGGAATTTCGGGTCGTCAAGCATCGATCGCTTGATCCTGGCCGCCTCGTTGTCCCAGCGTCCGGCTTCCTTTGCCCGTCCCAGCATCCGGGCCAGAACGGCCGCGGCAGACAGACCCACCGAGGTATAAAGCTGGTGGACGAGCTCGATGCCGGGTTGAATCCCATGGGCGCGATGGCGTTCCCAGAATTCCCTCCGGTTGGCCAGGAGCCCTGATGGCGAGTGGCGGAAAGCATCTTTCAGCGGAAATTCCGCCGTAACGACGATCTTGTCCCATTTTTCTTTGGCCATCTCGAGATCGCCTGTCCAAAGCACATAATCCTTGAACGTATAAAGCAGGAATCCGTTCTGGTCGAGCTCCACCTCGTCGGGGTGGCGCTTTTCGCTGGAATCGACCGTGTCGCCGTCGGGCGTCACGAATTTTTCGAAGAGGCGGTTGAACATCGTCCGGGCCAGCCCATGGTCGCCGGTCATGGTCAAGGCCAGGGCCAGCATGGCCTGGTCACGTAGCCACTCCCGGTTGTACTGCCAGACGCCGCCGTCGACGCGGCCGGTCCGGGAAATGACGGCGGGGAGCTGGAATTTCGAAGCCCGAAAAAAATGGTCAAGGAGCGGATGTCCGAAGGAAATCCTGGATTTCTTTTTCCAAAAATCGACCATGTCCCGGCCCGGCCCCGACCTTCGTCCGAAACCCACCAGGACCTCAGGCTCGCCCGCAGCCAGGAAATAGCAGATCGAGAGGCTTTTTTCGCCGCCCGGCTGCAACAAAAGATCTTTCGCCAAAATTTTCGAACCGACACCCGTCCTGATCCGGAGTCTTTTCCTTCGTCGGCTGCGGCTTTTGATTCGGACTTTTCGCAGGATGACGGGGATGTCCTTTTCGGAACAAGAAAAATGTTCCTCGACCCCAAATCCCCTGCCCCGCCAGCGGACGCAGACCGCGGGAATTTGACGGGTTTCCGACCAGAAAGCTTCGACGGCGCCGGCTGAAGGCTGATGGACTTCTGTCCCATCAAGAACCCGGATCATCGTGTTTTCCAGGCCGGTGTCCGGGTCCATGGTCAGGGCTTCTCGTTTTTTCCTGAGATGCTCGGGATTCATGACCAGGAGGCCGACGGGCGTGCCTTCGCCGGCGGGGGCTATTTGGACGGCCGCTTGAATCCAGCCATTCCCGATAAAGAAATAGGAAACATCTTTGAGCTTCGTCCGGACATCCGGATGCCCCACTTTGGGATCATCCTGGTAAACATGCTCTTTGACGTCAATCATCCATCGACTCCCGGCTAGGCTTTCCAGGCATGATCATCTGATGAAAATAATCATGACGGCTATGAAGACAGCCGTGGTGAGCAACCCGACAAGCAAGTTCCTCCACCAGCGCATCTTCTGGCTGGCGACGATCGCCGTGATCACGAGAATGAGCATCCAGAGGACCGCCACCGCTTGGTAGGCGATCACGAACGTCTGCCAGAAACCCGGCTGCGCCGTTCGCTCCATGAACGCCTCCCGCTTCATTCCGAAGAGGAGGAACACGACAAAGATGGTCTCCGGGATCCAGGTCGCAAGCTGCGGCACAGTCACGGCAAACCCGAGCGCAGCCAGAGTCCCTTCAAAAGTCCCGGCCCCTTTCCCCCACCTGCTCAGAAGATGCCCGAATCCTGCGGCCAGGATCCAGCCCAGAAAGACGACGGGGGCGGCAAAAAACATTTCCCAGAAGTAGTAGTTCTCAGGCTGAAGATTGATGAAGGCGGGTGCTGAGATCAAGGCGCCGCTGACCGCAAAGCAGGCGACGGTGATCGTATAGAGGATGCCGATGAACAGGACGGCCTTGAAGCTTTTCGAAACGTGTTTCGGGTCCTCCAGCAGCGTCCGGAATGTCGCCCGCGGCTTGAAGATCGTCCCGAGGAAATAGCCCCAGAAACTCTTCATCTTCACCTCCTGTCATAGCCTGCCGTGACATGAAATCAGATCATCTAATATCAACGCAATAATTAAAATGACATCCCCGTTCGGGCGGCGCTTAGGCCGTCCGCAGCCCCCGGGCCCCGGGGAACCAGTCCCGTCGG
>CAZIDN010000147.1:0-4380 GCA_964537875.1 uncultured Eubacteriales bacterium | reverse complement strand
AGGACAACCCTGAGGTCGGGCTGGCGGAGTGAGAGGACCCGGGTCACCCTGGCGATACGTTCCTTGGTCGGCATATCAAAAATATAACAGACTCCAAGCGAGGATTCAAATCGCCAGACCTTAACGTATGGATCTCAGTTTATACGATTATCAATCAGGGCCTGGATTGCCCCAGGCCCCCTGGGGAACCAGTCCCGTCGGTTCCCCCCGTCGATAAGCCGCCGGGGCCCCCCTCCGCTATGGGGGCCTTCGGGGCAATCCAGGCCCCGATTGATAATCACAAACTTTGGTGCTTTCGCCCTCAACCTAGGGTACGAACAGCATCTTGCCGACGAGGATGGCCCAGAAAATGAACGATCCGAGCAGGGCCCGGTATTCTCTGTTTTTCCTGTAGAGCGACCAGCTGAACTTGATGGGGCCGGCCGAGAACAGGGGCTTCAATTTCGGGAAAAAAGGGGGGACTTTTTTCTTGTATTCTTCGTATTTATCCGGGAAAAGGCGTTTCATTCGCTCTCTTTCTTCCTTGATCACGGGCGGATAAAAAACAAGAAAATAAGCGGCGAAGATGAGCACGCACCACCAGGAATCGGTGCCGATGGCCACGCTCAGGCCGAGAATAAAGTTCCCCAGATAGAGAGGATTCCGGGTGTGCCGGTATGGTCCGGTGATGGCCAGTTCCTTTTCTTTTTTGATATGACCCGACGCCCAGGCCCTGATCAGGAGACCCAGGGCGCAAACGCCCAACCCGATCAGGATGGAACTCCATGTCGGCTTGGCCAGGAGAATAATGAGCAGGACCAGAAAAAGGCTAGACCGAACCCGCCAGCGGTAAATCGTCCGGCTCAATAGGGTTTCAGGCATTAGCCCCCAGAGATTGTCTGACCAAAAAGGCCACTTCCTCGGCAGTGATTTTTTCCAAGCATTCCATCGAGCGGCAGGTCCTTTGATAGCACAGGCTGCACGACAACTCATGATAAGCGACTTTGTCCCGGGCGCGGAAAGGCCCGTTTCTCGCCGGATTCGTCGGGCCGAAAATTCCGACCACCGGCACGTTGAAGGCACAGGCCGCGTGCAGGGCAAACGTGTCGCCGCTGACGAGAAGCGCGGCCTCTTTGATCAATGCCAGAATCTCTTTGGCCTTGAGGAAGGGGACGAGGGGAACGCCGGTTTGCTCACTCACGGTCAAGGCCAGCTCTTTCTCCGGGTTCGTGCCCCAGAGGAGCATTGAAAAAATAAGCTCGTTTTTTAAGTCTTTGAGGACCTCGATCCACTTCTCCGGATTCCAGCGTTTGGTTTCCCAGGCCGCCCCGACATTGAAGAGCGCCAGTTTTTTATCGCGGCGATAGCCGGACCGGATGATGATCTCCCTGACCGAGCTTCGAAGCTCCTCGGGCACGACGAGGGGAAAATCGATTTGGCCTTGCCGGATGCCGAGGAGCGTCAAAAGGGCCAAGTTCTTGCGGATGACATGGTCCGTTTCAGGGAATTCGCCGATCCTGTCCGTGTAAAATAGCGAAGCCAGGGGCTCTTTCAGGTTCTTGCGGTCGAACCCAATCCTTTTTCGCGCCCGGCTGCGAAAAGCGATCAGCCCGGATTTGATCAATCCCTGGAAATCAAGAGCGGTCTGGTCCTTGTTTTTAAGCTTTTTCCGCCACCCGTCGCTTCCGACAACGATGATCTCGTTCAAGCCCGGTACAAAATCGAGGATGTCCTTTCCTTTCGGCTCGACGGCCCAGGCAATTTTTGCCCCGGGAAAATTTCTGCGCAGGGCGGCGAACGCGGGAAGCGTATGAATGATATCGCCCAGAGAGCTGAGCCGGATGATGAGGAAATTATCCATGGGCTACCGGCCGGCCGCCTTGCTTTGTTTTTTCATTTTTAGGAGGATGCGCGGAATGACCTCGGAGGTGGATCGGATTTTTGGCCCGCCGGCAATGGCGATTTTTCCGCCGTATCCCAGGACGGTCTCTCTTTCGGGGACGGACTTTTTTGTGTAATCCGAGCCTTTGGCGTGAATATCTGGTTTCAGGGCGAGCAGGATTTTTTCCACGTTCGGCTCGTCGAAGATGATGAGATAATCCACGTCGGAAAAGGCCGCCAAGATTTCCGCCCGCTCGCGCTCCGGAAGGACCGGCCGGCCTTTGCCTTTGAGCTTTCGGACCGAGGAATCGCTATTGAGCGCTACGACCAGGATATCCCCGCGTTTTTTTGCCTCTCTCAGATAGCGGATGTGGCCGGCATGGATCAAGTCAAAGCAGCCGTTGGCCAGGACGATCGTTTTTCCTTTGGTTCTTTCGCTCCCGACGATTTTTTGGAGCTTGGACAGGGTCTTGAATTTATTCAATTTTCTGAGACGATGGCCTGCTTGAGTTCGAGAGGAGTGACGGTGGCGGTCCCTTTTTTCATGACCACGATGCCGCCGGCGTAATTGGCCAGGCGGGCGGCCTGTTGGAACGTCGCGCCGCAGGCCAGGGCCGCGGTCAAAACGCTGATGACCGTATCGCCGGCGCCCGTGACATCGACGATGTCGGCCGTGCCATAGATGGGAAGATGGAACGACGGTTTTCCTTTTTCGAAAAGGGCCATTCCCCGGGAACCCCTGGTGATCAGAAGAGCCGGGGAGCGGAGCTTTGCGAGGAGGTCGCGGCCGGCTTTGCGGAGCGCCGCCGGATCGTCGTCGATACGGGATTTCAAAGCCTCTTCGACTTCAGGCTCATTCGGCGTGGCTATGGTCGCTCCGGGGAACCGGAGAAGACGGAAGCGGGAATCCAGGGTCACCGGTATGCCGGACTTTTTGAGCCCTGGCAGCGCTTTTTGGAAAAGATCTTCTTTGACGGTGTGGTAATGATAGTCGGAGACAAGCAGGGCATCATAGGCTTTCCTGGCTTTTTGGAGCGATCTCAGGATTTTTTGTTTCAGCCCGGCCGTTTCAGGAACATGGCCTTCCCGGTCGATCCTCAGGATCTGCTGCTTTTTCGTGTTCTCTTCGCCGGCCAGGATACGCGTTTTCAAAGGGGTCGTATAGTTTTTCTCGACGAAAAGTTGCTCCGTGGAAATGCCGCGTTTTCGCAAAATTCTTTGGATGGCCTGTCCCGATTCATCCGGCCCGATGACGCCGATCGGCACAGGTTGCGCTCCCAGCGATTTCAGGTTGAGCAGCGAATTGCCGGCGCCGCCCAGGGCGAATTCCTTTTTCTGGTAGGAAAGGATGATGACCGGGGCTTCGCGAGAGATCCGTCGGGTGTTCCCGTAAAGATATTCGTCGAGGATGAAATCGCCCCAGACGGCGATTTTGACCAGGGGGAACTTATCGATGAGGACAAACAGCTTTTTCGCGTCTTCGTTCATGATTGGCTTTTGTATGGTTTTCGATTGGAATTTTTATCAGAAATAGAGGAAAACGTCAAATCCGAGGGTCAGCATCTCGATTTCCGCAGAAGGTTTGATGGGTCCTGACACGGCATCCCCCTGTCCATTCTCGCTCGAGACCCGCCCACCCACCACTCAGGAGCTTCGAATGGACAGGGATCATGCCGTGCCGCCCATCCAAGAGTTTTCATCCGGAAATCGAGATGCTTTAGTTTCTGGAAAATAGAGCGAGGGCTTCTTTGGATTGACATCAAATAATTGTTGCAGTGCAGCCCCCAACGTTTTACTATTTCTTTGGATAGCAGGCACACTTATGTCAAGAAAAGCAACGGTAAAAGGTTTTATGGGAATGGCAGTCAATGAAGCTTTTAAAGGGATGACGGACAACGAAGGGGGGCCGTTCGGGGCGGTGATCGTAAAAGACGGCCGGGCGGTCGCCCGGGGTCATAATCGAGTTGTGAAAACCAAAGACCCGACGGCCCATGCGGAGATCGTCGCCCTTCGGCGGGCTTCAAAAAAGCTGGGGCGTTTTGACCTGTCGGATTGTCAAATCTATTCCACCTGCGAGCCCTGCCCGATGTGCCTGGCGGCCATTTATTGGGCGAGAATCAGCAGGATTTATTATGGATGCACAAAGGAAGATGCCGCGAGAATTGGGTTTGCGGACGAGTCCATCGAGGCCGCAATAAAAGGGAAACTATCTGCGCGAAAGCTCAGGATGATTTCCATGGAAAGGGAAGGCTGCCTGAAGCTTTTTGCGGCCTGGGAACAAAAATCCGATAAAGTCGCTTATTAAGATATTTTTTTGGCTGAATAAAAACTCCCAAAAAAATAAACTTAAATCATGAACATCAATCCCCCAATTCTTCTCTTGAATAAAAGAGATCGTAAGGGGATGATTAAAGAAATTTTTGCGCTGAGCCTTAGTTGAAAAAAACGGCGAAATCGCATATAAATACATCGCTGGCCGGAGTGGCGGAACTGGCAGACGCGCTGGACTCAAAATCCAGT
>CAZIDN010000146.1:0-4470 GCA_964537875.1 uncultured Eubacteriales bacterium | reverse complement strand
AGGTCCTAAGCCTAGCGCGTCTGCCAATTCCGCCACCTGCCCGTGTTTGGCGCGGCGCCCATGCGCCTATGGTATTCCTCCGAGGGAAATCCCTGTTGATGGGGGCCTTCTCTTTAGAAAAATCAGAAAGCGCGAGCTCGATTCAGGAAGATAAACCGGATGATATTTCTATCATATTCTGGGTGGGTTTGTCAATGCGAGGAGCCGTTTTGGAGCGGTCCCCATGTTGAGATGGAACATGTCAGCGATTTGCTTAGACCTTGAAGACAGGGTCCCTCTTGATATAATATTATAAAAATTGGGAAAAAACGTCCCATGATCGATCAAAATCGGAGAGGCAAAGGCAAACTCATGAAACCGACAATCGGTGTCATCGGATGCGGAAGCTGGGGAAAGAATCTCGTCCGGAATTTTTATGAGTTGGGATCCCTCAGGTCAGTCTGTGATATCGACGAAAATGTTTTGACATCGCTCCAGGGAAAATATCCGGCTCTCCAGGCAGTGCTTGACTTTCAGGCCCTGTTGCGGGATCCCGCCGTCAAGGCCGTCGCCATCTCGACACCGGCGGCTACCCATTACGAACTGGCCAAAGAGGCTCTGCTGGCAGAAAAAGACGTCTTTGTCGAAAAGCCCATCGCCCTGGTCTCGAAAGACGCCCAGGAGCTCGTGACCTTGGCCAAGGAGAAGAAGAAGATCCTCATGGTGGGACACATCCTGGAATACCATGCCGCCATCAACAAAATGAAAGAGCTCATCGACCACGGAGCACTGGGAAAAATCCACTACATTTATTCCACCCGCCTGAATCTGGGCAAGTTCCGGACCGAAGAGAACATCCTCTGGAGCTTTGCGCCCCACGACATCTCGGCCATTCTTTATCTTTTGAACGAAATGCCGACGCAGGTGGCGGCCCACGGCGGGAATTACCTGAATCCCAATGTCACGGATGTGACGATCACGAACCTGGATTTCGCGAGCGGAGCTAAAGCCCACATTTTCGTCAGCTGGCTCCATCCATACAAAGAGCAGAAGCTGGTCGTCATCGGGGATAAGAAAATGATGCTGTTCGATGATGTGGAACCCAAAGACAAGCTCTTTGCCTACAGCCATAAGATCGATTGGATCGATCGTCTGCCTGTCCCCCACCCGGAAAAGCCGGAGCGCATCGACATCCCTCAAACCGAACCGCTCCGATCCGAATGCGAACATTTTTTGGATTGCATCCGATCCCGCAAGACGCCCAAGACGGACGGCGAGAACGGGCTCAGGGTTCTCAAGATCCTGGAAGCGTGCCAGGACTCTCTCAAAGAGAACGGCCGCGTCTGCCATCTGGGATCGGAGGGGAAAAAGAAATTTTTCGTCCACGAGACGGCCGTTGTGGATGATCATGTCGAGATCGGAGAGGGCACAAAAGTTTGGCACTTTTCCCATGTCCAGTCCGGGGCGCGCATCGGCGCTCACTGCGTCCTCGGCCAGAACGTGAATGTCGCCAACAATGTCACTATCGGCAACTTTGTCAAGATCCAGAACAACGTCTCGGTGTATGAAGGAGTAACGCTCGAGGACTATGTGTTTTGCGGGCCCTCGATGGTCTTCACCAACATCACCGATCCCCGGAGCAAATATCCTCAAGCGGGGCCGCAGTTCTACAAGAAGACGCTGGTCAAGGAAGGAGCCTCTCTCGGGGCGAACTGTACGATCCTCTGCGGCCTGACCATCGGCCGTTTTGCTTTTGTCGGAGCGGGAGCCGTCGTGACAAAGGATGTCCCTGACTATGCCCAGGTCGTGGGAAACCCCGCCACGATCGTCGGCTGGATGAGCGAGGCTGGACGAAAATTGATCTTCAATCGGGACGGATACGCGTTTTGCGAAAAATGCCGCAAGACGTATAAGCTCGAGAATGGCACGGTCAAGGAAGTTGCGGACGAGCTGCAACCGAAGGTCTAATGAGGTAAAAACCCCATGCAAGTTCCCTTGCTTGATCTCAAAGCTCAGTACGCTTCCATCAAGGAAGAAATCCGGGCGGCCTTGGACGAGGTCCTGGAAAGCCAGTTGTTTATCCTAGGGCCTAAAGTCGAGGAGCTCGAGAAAAAGATCGCTGCCTATTCCAATGTCAAGCACGCGGTCGGAGTCTCCTCCGGCTCCGATGCCCTGCTCATCTCGCTGATGGCCCTCGACATCGGCCTCGGAGATGAAGTCATCACTTCGCCCTTCACCTTTTTTGCCACGGCCGGGGTCATCGCCAGGCTTCGGGCGGTCCCCGTCTTTGTCGATATCGACCCGGTGACATACAATATTGCCCCCGAGAAAATCGAAGCGGCCGTGACCGCCCGGACCAAAGCGATCATCCCCATCCATCTTTTCGGGCAGTGTGCCGATATGCAACCCATCATGGAGATCGCCGCGAAACACGGACTGATCGTGATCGAAGACGCCGCCCAGTCCCTGGGCGCCGAATACCGGGGCCGGCGGGCCGGGGCGATCGGCCATTTGGGAATATTTTCTTTTTTCCCCTCGAAAAACCTCGGCGGTTTCGGGGACGGAGGCATGGTCGTCACAAATGATGAGTTCCTCTGCGAAAAAGTGAAGTCCCTTCGAGTCCACGGCGCCAAGCCGAAATATTATCATAAGATCGTGGGCGGGAATTTCCGCCTAGATGCCATTCAAGCGGCGGTCCTCACCGTGAAAATGAAATATTTGGACGGCTGGTCGCAAAAAAGGAGGGACAACGCGGGCTCTAATGACCGGCAATTGGCAGAAGCCCGGCCCATCGATATCGTCCTTCCCAAGGCCGTCTATCGGGACGGCGGAGACCGGGACTATCATATCTACAACCAATATACGATTCGGACCAAACAGAGGGATGGGCTTCGGCAGTTCCTGAAGGACAATGGCATCGGAACAGAAATCTACTATCCCCTCCCCCTTCATCTCCAGGAATGCTTCAAGGATCTGGGCTACAAAAAAGGCGATTTTCCGGTCGCCGAAGAGTCTGCCGGGGCCGTGCTCTCGCTGCCCATCTATCCAGAGCTCAGCACGGCGCAAAAAGATTATATCGTCGAAAAGATACGGGAGTTCTGCCGGGCCCACTCATGAAGATCGCCAGCATCGTCGGGGCCCGGCCGCAGTTCATCAAGCTGGCTCCTCTGGTCAGGGCTATCCGGGCTTGCCATCGTCCTAGGTCCCGCCTCAAGATCGAACATATCATCATCCATACGGGCCAGCATTATGACGATCGGATGAACAGGATCTTTTTTGAAGAGCTCGGGCTTCCCGATCCCGACTATAACTTAGGAGTCGGTTCGGGCCCTCATGGCCGGCAGACCGGCGAGATCATGAAAAAAGCCGAGAAAGTCCTCCAGAGAGAAAGACCGGATTGGGCGATCGTTTACGGGGACACCAATTCCACGCTTGCCGGCGCCCTGGCCGCCGCCAAGCTCGGCCAACGCGTCGCCCACATCGAGGCCGGCTTGAGAAGCTATGACCGCAGGATGCCGGAAGAGGTGAACCGGATCCTGACCGACCATTGCTCCCATATCCTTTTTTGTCCGACAAGAAGAGCGGTTCAAAACCTGGAAAAAGAAGGCTTCAAAAATATCTTCGCCCGCGGCCGGCTGGCGGAATTGAGCGGGAAAAATCGTTCCCTCTTGGCCAAGGCTTCCTTTCCTTGGGTGGTCAATGTCGGCGATATCATGGTTGATGCCCTGCTCCACAGCCTGGCCATCGCTCAAAGGAAATCGAGGATCCTCAAAGAGCTTCAATTAAGGCCGGGCCAGTATGACCTGGCCACGATCCATCGCGCTCAAAACACGGACGAGCAGGAGAGGCTGAAGGCGCTCATGGAGGCGCTTCTCGAAATCAGCCGGATTCGGGCGGTCGTTTTTCCGGTTCACCCACGGACCAGGAAATATTTGGAGCGCATGGAGCTCATGTCGGCCGGCTCAGGACGGCTGCATTTGATCGATCCGGTCAGCTATTTTGATATGTTGATCCTGGAAAAGAACGCGGCAACGATCTGGACGGATTCCGGAGGCGTCCAGAAGGAAGCCTATCTGCTGAAAGTCCCGTGCATTACGCTTCGGGATGTGACGGAATGGCCTGAGACCGTGGAATCCGGCTGGAACAGGTTGGCAGGCTCCGAACCGGAGAATCTCCAGAAAAAGCTCAAGCGGGCATTGAAGCAAACCGAAGAACTTCGAGCTTCCTGCCGTCAGGCCCGGAAAGACAATGTTTACGGCACAGGCGATGCCGCCCGGCGAATCCTCTCTTGCTTGCCAGATATCTGAATTTGAATCCTTGGCTGCTTGAGAGAGAAGAATGTATCTTTATCGCGAAGTCGATTCTGTGGAAGAATTTGTAGATATATTGCCGTGAATTTTCATCCCGGGAATTGACGGAGCTATCGCATTGTGAATAGCAGCCGAAGGGAAGTCTCAACCCGTTGAGATTAATATGAATGAGCTCTTTACC
>CAZIDN010000145.1:0-4526 GCA_964537875.1 uncultured Eubacteriales bacterium | reverse complement strand
CCGTTTTTTGTACGGAAGCGTGGGGCTGACCGGCGACAGGACCCGTTCCGTGATTGGCGCCCGACGCCACCCGCTCGCCTTATTTTCATCAATCACTACTATTTTTTAAAGTCCTTATCGAAAGCGATTGCGGACGGGGCGAAATTGATCGAGCGTACGAAATCGCAGGCTTCCCTGGCCCCGTATTCCCGGTCCATGCCGTTGTCCTCCCATTCCACCGACAGTGGGCCCGTGTAACTGATGCTGTTGAGCTCGCGGATGATCTCCTCGAAGGGGACATCGCCGCGGCCGGGGGAGCGGAAGTTCCAGCCGCGCCGCAGGTCGCCGAAGGGCAGAAGCGAACCCAGGATGCCGGCTTTACCGTCGAGGGTAACCCCGGCGTCCTTCACGTGGACATGATAGATGCGGTCGGCGAACTCGCGGATGAAGAGGTGCGGCTCGATGCCCTGCCAGACGAGGTGGCTCGGGTCGAAGTTGAACCCCAGGGCCAGCCGGTGGCCGAACTTGGCCAGCAGACGGTCGGCGGTGTAGAGGTCGAAGGCGATCTCGGTCGGGTGGACCTCCAGGGCAAATTTCACGCCGCAGCGGTCGAACTCGTCCAGGATGGGCGTCCAGAGTTTGAGGATCTTGGTGAAGGCGGCCTCGATCATTTCCTCGGTCGTCGGCGGGAACGAGTACCAGGCGTGCCAGACGGGCGAGCCCATGAACCCGTTGACGACGGAGCAGCCCATCGCCTTCGCGGCCCGGGCCGTGATCATCATTTCGTCGATGGCCCACTGGCGGAGCTTCTGGGGCTTTCCCTTGACTCTGTCGGGGGCGAAGACGTTCAGCCGCGGATCATAGTTGTCGCCGACGCACTGGCCGGCGAGATGGGCGCCCAGGGCCCAGCACCCCAAATTGTGCTTTTTGAGAACCCGCTTTTTCTCCTCGACATAGGCTTTGTCCCGCGCCGCCTTGCGAACGTTCATGTGGTCGCCCCAGCAGGCGATCTCCAGGCCGTCGTAGCCCCACTGGGAGGCCTTCTTACAAACCTCCTCGAAAGGCAGGTCGGCCCATTGTCCCGTGAACAAGGTCACCGGTCTCGCCATCTTTTCCTCCTAAAATTCTACCCAGATCGCTCCTTTATTGGAGCTTTCGACGCACTTCTCAATAAACCGGACGCCCCGGACGCCGTCCCCTATGCTTGGAAAATCGAGGTCGTCGCCGCTCAGCGCCTGATGGGACTTCCGCTTGCCCAGGGCGGTGAGATAGGTGGTGTAGATATTGGCAAAAGCTTCGAAATAGCCCTCGGGATGGCCGGAGGGGATGCGGCTCAGGGCCTGGGCCCGGGGCGACATCTTGTCCCGGCCGCGGGAGAGGAATTCGGAGGGCTTGTCGATGTAGGAAACCTTCAGGTAATTCGGGCTCTCCTGGGCCCACTCCAGGCCGGCTTTGGTGCCGTAGATCCGGATGCGCAGGCCGTTGTCGTGGCCGACGGCGATTTGGGAGCTCCAATAGATTCCCTTGGCCCCGCCCTCGTAATTGAGCAGGATCGAGGCATTGTCATCCAGAGGACGGCCATCCCCGAAATGGTCAAGGCGGGCGAGGAGGGATTGGATCTCCAGGCCCGTCACGTAGGAGACCATGTGCTCGATGTGGCTTCCAATGTCGCCGACACAGTTCGAGGCGCCGGCGAGCTTCGGGTCGGTGCGCCAGGCGGCCTGCTTCTGGCCGGTTTTTTCGAGCAGTGTGGCCAGCCAATCCTGGGGATATTCACCGCTGACGAAACGGACCTGCCCGAGCTCTCCGTTTTTCACCATGTCCCGCATATGCTTGATGATCGGATAGCCGCTGTAAGCATAGGTAACGCAGAAAAGATTATCTTTCTTTTTGGCCAGCCGTCCGAGCTCCTCGGCATCGCGTAGAGTCGTTGTCAAGGGCTTATCGCAGACGACCCGGATCCCGTTCTCAAGGGCCAGCTTGGCGGCTGGAAAATGGGTGCTGTTGGGTGTGACGATGACGACAAAGTCGATCTTGTCGTTGCGCCGGGCTTCTGCCCGGAGCATCTCCTGATAGGTCTTGTAGAGGCGCGACTTGTCCACGCCCCAGGCCTCGCCGGTGGCCAGCGTGTTCTCGTAGGTCTGGGAGAAACAGCCGGCGACCAGCCGGGCCTTCCCGTCCATTCCGATCGCCTTGCGGTGGACGTCGCCGATGAAGGCGCCCTTGCCGCCGCCGATCATGCCGTAGGTCAGGGGGGCTGTTTGGCTGAGTGCGTCTTGGCCTTCGATCATCTCCAGACCTCCTTCCCGGGGCAACCGTTGGCAGGGGCCATCTCAAGATCGCTAAAACCGTACTCAAGATATATCATGGAAATTATGACGACACAAGACTCTGCTCCCAAGATTGCCGATTGAAGAGTGTCATCACGAGCGAAGCGTGGTGATCTCAGATCCGTCCCCGCTTGACACCGCTGGGGAAATGCTATATCGTATATACAGATTATACACTGGAGCTAGCCATGGATAAGCAAATGATCGTCCGAATTGACACCGAGCTCAAAGAACGGCTGAGCCGTCTGGCCCGGGCCGAAGGAAAAACGACCAGCCAGATGGTCCGGGAGCTCATCCGCGATTATGTCAAGGACAGGGACATCGGCGCCTATATCGACGCCTTGTGGAGCCGGATAGGCGCGAAGCTCGCCTCGCGCGGCGTCCGCCCCGGCGATATTAATCGGGCCGTCGCCGAATCGCGAAAAAAACGCGGATGAGAGTCGTCATCGATACAAACGTATTTATCTCTTCTTTTTTCGGAGGAAACCCGCGGAAAATTATCGATCTCTGGAAAAAAGGAGAGATCACAATCTGCCTCTCCCCGAACATCATTGAGGAATATGTGGAAGTCCTGCGGAGATTGGGGCTTGAAGAGGATCCGGAGATTGGCGAGCTCATCGACCTTTTCGCCAAGAAACATCAAATTCTATTCGCGACAAAGACCCCCTCGCTCAAGGTCGTCCATGAGGATCCGGCCGACGATAAGTTCATCGAGTGTGCCGTTGCCCTTAAGGCCGAAGCGATCATCTCCGGTGACAAACGCTTGAAGGCAATCAAAGATTACCTGGGGATCAAGGTTCTCGGCCCGGGAGAATTCCTGTCCTTTTTTCGCCTCCGGTCGTAATTTATACGGGCTCTTCATCGAGAAGCTGCGGGGGTATTATGCTGCCGTTGCAGGCACGGCACTCCCACAAGGCCTGGCGTCGAGATGATGAACCGTGCTTGCCGGTCGGAGAGAAAGATTAGCTGTCCATGGCTGCAGCTGCCATGGCCTGGACATTTTCAAGCCTGGCGCTCTCGGGAATGTCGCAGCCGGACTGGAGGCACATCATCCAGGATCCGCTCCCGCACAAAGGACTCGAAAAAGCCCGGCCAACCCTCCTTGAGGATGCGGTCGTAGTCGTCCCTGGTCATGATCTCCTTCTACGTCATCTGATAAGCGTTTCCATTGTTATGACTACATTTCCCGTTTTTTGCCCTTCTTCGACATACCTGTAAGCCTCGACAATTTGTTCGAGCGGATAGCGTCTATCAATAACCGCTTTATACTTTCCAGCCTCGATGAGCTCTTTAAAAAAAGCCACGTCTTGTTTACGGTCTTTTGGAATCGGAAATATGACTTTTTTGCTGCCGAATATCCTGGTCCATAGGACTAAGAATAGATTCTGGGCTAAGAAACCCAGGTCGGTTGAAAGATAAACCCCACGTTTCTTTATCAGGTTTTTACAGCGGAAAAACGAAGTCTTGCCGACCGCATCAAAAACAACCTTATGCGTTTGACCGTTCTTAGTAAAATCATCTTTTGTGTAATCAATGACTTCATCGGCTCCCAGAGATTTTACTAATTCCAAATTCTTGGTATTACACACTGCCGTAACCTCTGCCCCATAATACTTAGCCAGCTGCACAGCCGCAGTGCCTATGGACCCAGAGGCTCCATAGATAAGAATTTTATCTCCCTTTTGAAGGTTTATTTTTCTAATAAAGGTAAATGCGAGCATCGCCCCGTCGCAGACAGCGGCCGCTTCTTCATAGCTCATGTTGGCTGGTTTTGTTACGATTGAAGCCTCTTCAGGCAGGCATATGTACTCGGCATGTGCACCAAATTTGTTGCCGGTCAACCCAAAAACTTGGTCGCCCTTTTTGAATAACTTGACACCTTTGCCGACTGCTTCAACTTCTCCAGCCAACTCACTCCCTAATATCGTTCTTTTGGGCTTAAAGACGCCATTGAGCAACCTGATAATAAGCGGATATTCAGGTTTTCGAAAGCCGCAGTCCGTTCGGTTTACTGTTGTCGCATGTACTTTTATTAGTACCTCATTGTCCGCGGGAGTAGGTTTTTCTACCTCTTTAAGCTGAAGAACTTCTGGTGGTCCGTATCTTGTGTAAACAATCGCTCTCATTAGGCGCCTCCAAATTTACCTTGATCCGTTCATTAATTATTATGCTCCAAAGTTATAACCACTTTCCCTCGAGCGTGTCCTTCACCAAGAT
>CAZIDN010000144.1:0-4851 GCA_964537875.1 uncultured Eubacteriales bacterium | reverse complement strand
GATTGCAGAGAAAGGCAAAGATCATCCTCAAGCCGGCAGGGTTGAAAGCTCTTTCTAGAGGCGCTTGTCCTAGTATATCCGGAGGTCTGTTCCCTTTTATGAAAATATACAGTGTTTGGTTATTGATAAACGCGTTGCCTGCAGTATCGATAAATTCTATGCCATCCTGCTTGAGCTGATCTGCCAGGTGTGGATTCACATATTTTGCGATGAGCAGGAGCGGGTGGTCGACTTTGTCTCGGCACATATGCAAGAGGAGTCTATTTGCGTTCGCGAAATTAGGTTTTATCTCGGCGTAATAATTCAAAGTTTTGCCTTGCACTGTCATTTTTATTCGTCGGTCCGGCCGAAACCCATTTATATAGACGGGCTCCTCGGCTAGCGTCTCAATTTCAGCCGGTGCTGGAATATTCTTTTTAAACGCTTCAACGGCAAGCTTCAAGATTTCGTCTTCGATGTTTTTGTTAATTCCGTTCATAATTTTGTTCACTTTATCTTTAAGTTCATCTTTAATGAACATAGCGAAAATATGAACAAAAGTCAAGCGTTATTTTAACAAATATACGAAATACCACACGATTTGCACGATTTTTTTGCGAATAATTGGCCCAATGCTCATATTGTTCATTAATTCTTATTGTTCATCATCAGTGAAAGTTTGGCATCGATGAACACAATTATGCAGGTTGATTTCCTAATTTCGTAATACGCGAATAGCATGGCCATCACTATTTTATGGAAAAAGAGACCTGCACCCCTTATTCTGAGGAGGCCAGCCGCGAACGTCTGGGCGAGGGGCGAATTTCCCCTAGGGATGGCAGAGGGAGACGTGTCCGTCAATGAAAAAATGCCGATGTAAGTTTTTCATACATACTCTTGACAATTAATCAAACATTCATATAATTGGGTTTTAGGAGAAAACGATGACTTCATTGGGTCAAAGAATAAAGCAAATCCGGGTGTCTCTTGGGTTGAGCCAACAAGCCTTGGCTAAGAAACTGGGTGTCTCACGCCCGTCTATATCACAGATAGAGAATGGAGAGAGGAAGGTGTGCGCCGAAGAGCTCAAGAAATTAGCTGGAATCTTCAACCTGTCTGTGGACGCCCTGCTGGATCCGGGTAAAGAGCCGCAAATCATGATCAGAGAGAGCCGGGAAGCCTATGGACCCGAAGCCACTCCCCGGATGAGGATTAATATCCCCCAGAAGAACCTCCAAAAGTTCAAGGAAGTGCTGATCTATATCCTAAACAAGGTGGGAGCAAAACCTAGCATCGGCGAGACGGTCATTTACAAGCTTCTCTATTTCATCGATTTTGACTATTACGAGAAGCATGAAGAGCAGTTAATCGGTGCCACATACCTGAAAAATAAGTATGGGCCGACGCCCCTTGAATTCAGGAAAATCGTGGACCAAATGATGGTTAAAGGGGAAATCACCGAAGTTAAGGATAAGTATTTTGAGTATCCTCAGAGAAAGTATCTTCCTCTGAGGAAGCCGGACCTGAGCATTTTGAATGGCAACGAGATAGAAGTCATTAATGATGTCCTGGACAGGCTTTCCGACATGAACGCCCGTCAAGTCAGCGATTATTCCCATAACGACGTTCCCTGGCTGACCACAGAGGAGGGCAAGATCATCGATTACGAGGCCGTATTTTACAGGACGCCGGCTTATTCGGTCCGGGAGTACGATGACGCCGTTTAAGGAAATCATCCGCTTGCCGGAATTCGAGCGGGACATGAAGAGGCTCCTTAAGAGGTTCCGGTCCCTCGAAGACGATCTGGACAATTTCATCAAGACCGAGCTCAAACTCTTCCATAAACTGGGCATCGATAACAAAGGCGTTGTGCAGATAGCAGGGTTGGGGATCCAGGCCCCCAGAATTTATAAGGCAAGAAAGTTTGCTTGTCGATCTCTTAAGGGCAAGGGCGCTCAGACGGGAATCCGAGTGATATATGCCTATTTCGAGGAAAATGACAGGATCGCGCTTATTGAAATTTATTATAAGGGTGACAAAAAGAACGAAGACAGAGAGAGGATACTCGGACGATACTGAGAAATATACTGAAATGGGGACACAATATCAATTTCCGAATTTCCCCTGCGGATGATAGAGGGAGACAAACTCGTCGATTGAAGTCGGGTCGCTTACTCCTCGGTGAAAGCATCCTTAAGAAGCTGGCTCTGGCGGCTGAAGGCCACGCGCGGGCTCCGGGTCTCCTTCATCAGCGAGATTTCCTGGGTGACGAGACGGGCGATGTACATCGTTTGGGCGGCAACCTTGCGCGACTCCCTCTGGAAGAGCGGATGGTCGCGGTTGACATAGACGATGTTTCCCTCGGAGAAACATTCCGGCCCGAGCGGGCCGAAAAAGTCGAGGCAGACGGAAACGCTCTCCGTGCCCATGCGCATCCGCCGGACGATGGCGTTCGGGGTGACTCTTTTGACCAGCGGATGGCGCCGCTTTTTCCGTTTTGGCGAGGCCTCCGCCGTTTTTCCGGCCTGCGCCTCTCGGGGCCGGACTTGGGCTTCTTTTGACCCCTTGTCTTTGCCCCCGATGACGGCGCCGCCGCCGGCCTCCCCCGGCTCGCCATAGTCAATCGGGCCGAAGGGCGAAAGGTCGGGATTCCTGGCCAGCGCCTTATGGATGCGCTGGAGGGCTTCGGTGACCGCGCGGCTGACTTTGCGTTGCTCGCTGCGGTCGGCTTCCTTGCCCAAGGCCTTCCCGATGATGCCGACGACTTTTTCCATAATCTTGAGGAATTCCTGGTACTCGCCGGAATCGACGATAAAGCTCGAACGATCGGAGGTGATGGGAAGGAAATCGGCGTTGATTTCGCCCTTCACCCGGGCCACCGCTTTTCCCCACGTCTCCATGCCGAAGAGGTCTTTTTTCACGGTGGCGCCCTTCACCTTCACCTCGATGCCCAGGTCCTTGAAGTCGGCGGCCGACTTCGGGGTGATGACGATTTCTCCGGTGACGGGGCCAAACCTTGTGCCTTCGAGGAGCGGGATTCTGCGGCCGACGATGCTCCGGGGATAGAGGCGCCGCCCGTTGACGTAAACGGCAAATTCCGGAGCTTTGAGGGGGACGCTCTCCATGAGCTTTCTCTCTACGTCCTCAACAAGGAAAGACTTGGAGAGCTCGGAAAGGGTGACGGTCGTTCCGTTGCCCGTTTGAGGGTCGGCCGCGAGGATTTCGCAGGGAATGTGCCACTCGTCCTTGGCTTCCTCCCATGCCTTCTTATCGAAGACGACACGGGCGGCGAAATCCCTGTGCCGGGTGAG
This sequence comes from uncultured Eubacteriales bacterium, assembly GCA_964537875.1. GTDB lineage: Bacteria > Acidobacteriota > Aminicenantia > Aminicenantales > UBA4085 > JAPKZH01. Next base: position 1,561 of record CAZIDN010000144.1, on the reverse strand, counting down.
GAGCTCAAAACGCGAGGCGGCGGCCAGGGAAGCGAATTTCCCGATGCCGAACTGGCCGATCCTGACGCGGCCGAACCGGGGCGAGCGGGAATGGACCACCTTTTCGTCCGACCCGATGATGAAATATTGTTCGAGGCCGGCGAGGTTCATGCCCGCGCCGTTGTCGCTGACCTTGATCTCAGTGGGCGACACCTCGACGCGAACCTCTGTGGCGTCGGCGTCGTAGGCGTTGTTGACCAGCTCGCGGAGAAGCTCGACGCTTTCCGTGTAGAGGCGTTCGCCGATCGAGACGATGTGCCGCTTGTCGACGGTCACCTCAAGTTTTCTCTTTTCTTTGACTTCCATCGGCACCGACTTCAGGCTGAGCGCTGATCAAGCAGGAATGAGCCGGAAGTTATCTTCAATCATATGGAGATGCCGGGATAAATTCAATAACTTTTGTGAATAAGAAATCAGATCAGGGGTCAGGTCTTAACAATTAGCAAATCCGGGGCATCAGGAACAAAGCAAAGCGTCTTCTAAGATGATAAGGAACTTGACATTAAAGGCAGAACGCTGAACCTATGTCAATAGTGTCAGCGACTTGGCCAGAACCTCGGCTGTTGTCTGTGGGGGTAAGGAACAGATCCATTCGGCCTTCCGAGCGCGCCAATCCATACTCTTGATCTGGTCGGATAAGATCACGCCGGCGGCAGGCAATCCCGGGGGGATTCGGACCTCAAACGGATAACCTTTTACCCGGCTCGTGATCGGACACAGGAGGGCCAGCCCGACCTTGGCATTATAGGCGTGAGGCGAGAGGATGACCGCCGTCCGTCGACCTGACTGTTCGTGGCCGGCTTGAGGATTCAAGGTGATCCAGACCACATCACCGCGCTGGGGAACGTATGGACGCGGATTCACCATGTCTCATCGCCCTCGGCGGATCCGGTCTCCCATTCGCGGTGGATGTTATCTTTGGTCACTTTTTCAAGGAGCTCTTCCAAACGCCATTTGGGCTCACGTTCGGGTGTCACGACAAGCGCTCCTTCTTTGATCATCAACTGGATAGACGAATTCTGCCCCAGACCTAGCTCATCCGCGAACGATTTGGGGATACGAAGGGCCAGGCTGTTGCCCCATTTTTGGACTCGTCCTCTCATTTCTCCTCCAAGATGTATCTACAAAGAAGATACATTTTGAGGGGCCATCTGTCAAGACCTTGAATAGGGTCAGGTCTCAATAATTAACAAATATTGATATTAAATCATGAATCCGTAGATGGTATTTTCCAGGTCCGTAAAGTTTCTGGACACAATGCTAAAGGACTTCATCCCGAGTTCTTCGGCCACCCGTTTCAACTGACTGACATCTCTCTTCTGGGGAGTCATTTTTGCCTCGAAGGCATGCGCTTGGTCCAACAAGAAATCGATTTCCGCTCCATTCTTCCTTTCATAGTAGGCAATCTCCCCTTTCGGCCGGAGATTCTGGTAAATCGAATTTTCGAAAATTCTCCCCTCGTCCAGGTTCGCCAGGCGATTGGCCAGGCCTGTGTCGCAGAGATAGAGCTTGGGACTTCTTC
>CAZIDN010000143.1:0-5107 GCA_964537875.1 uncultured Eubacteriales bacterium | reverse complement strand
TGGGTGCGGAACGTCTACGACGGCCGCGTCGAAGTCGTCGCCGAAGGGGAAAAAAACAAGGTCGATACCTTGGTCAGCAGGCTGCGGGAAGGTCCCCCGATGTCGCGGGTTGAGAATGTCGACGTCACCTGGGAAGATTACACCGGCGAATTCGATGATTTCCGGGTGACCTATAGCTCGTTTTGAGATATTAATACAAACGTAATAAATAAAGTGACAATGTATGGGCGGCGCTTAGGCCGTCCTCAAGCTCCCGTAGCGGAAGGGGGCCCCGGACACTCTTGGAGGAGGACCCTTTTGCAGGGTCCCCCTCCAACGGGCGGCGGGAATACCCGCCGGCCCTGCCGCCCCTCCAAGGAGCATCCTCCCATGAATTCATCGCCGGATTCTCCTTGGATAGCAGTATCCGACGGGACTGGTTCTCCGGGGGCTGCGGACGGCCTAAGCGCCGCCCGAACGGGGATGTCATTTTAATTATTGCGTTGATATTAGTTGGGGCGTTTTCTCTGCGCCAGAAATTTTTTCCGGCAATCCTTGGAACAGAAAAAGTATTCCTGGCCGTCGATCACTTCCCTGAGGGCTTCTTCCTTGGGGACATACATGTTGCAGGCCTCGTCCTTGACCATCATTCCGGACAGGCGGGGCCTGGACTTTGGGGCCTGGCTTCTTCGGCCGAGGTTTTGAAAAAAGCGGACGATGGCATAGATAAGGTAGGCCAGAATCAGGTAGTAGATCAGTCTGAACATGCCGCGCACCATCAGAACACTTTAGAAGATTCGGGCGATCTTGTCAAATAGACTCGGGCAGTAAAAATCTTCTTGATTCCAAAAAGTCTAAAAAGTAAGATGAAATATGGAGAAGGTCAAATTTGGGGACACACACTGTGTGTGTCCCCAAATTTTAAGCCAAGGAGCCATCATGGATTTTTTATTAACGGAAGATCAGAAGAGCTTGAAGGAGTCTATTAAGGATTTTGCCCGGAAGGAAATCCAGCCCCTGGTCAAGGAGCACGACGAGAAAGGAACATGGCCGGAGGGACTGACCAAGAAGCTGGGCGATATGGGACTGCTGGGGATCATCATTCCTCCCGAGTACGGAGGAGCCGGCTATTCCTATGTCGATTACGTCATCATTTTAGAGGAGATTTCCAAGGTCGATCCGTCCGTCGGGTTGGTCGTGGCCGCCCACAATTCCCTGTGTTCGAACCATATCAACGTCTTCGGGACCGAAGCCCAGAAACAGAAGTATCTGCCCCGCCTGACATCCGGCCAGACCCTCGGCGCTTGGGCGCTGACGGAGCCCGGCGCAGGCTCGGATGCGGCCGCGCTGAAGACGAAGGCCGAGAAAAAAGGCGACGGCTGGGTTCTGAACGGGACCAAGCTCTTTATCACCAACGCCAGCCTGGCCGAGATCACCGTGATCATGGCCCTCACCGACCCGGCCAAGGGAAGGAAAGGAATTTCGGCTTTCATCCTGGAAAAGGGGATGGCCGGCTTCAGGCCGGGCAAGAAAGAGGATAAGCTCGGCATCCGGGCCGCCGATACGGCGGAGCTCATTCTCGAAGATGTCAAAGTGCCTGCCGAGAGTCTCCTGGGCAAGGAAGGTGACGGATACAAAGCCGCCATGGCCATTCTCGACGGAGGCCGGGTGAGCATCGCCGGGTTCTCTCTGGGCATTGCCGCCGGGGCCTTGGAATCGAGTTTGAAATATGCCAAGGAAAGGGTGCAGTTCGACCAGCCCATCGCCAACTTCCAAGCGATCCAATGGATGCTCGCGGATGGATTCACCGAGCTCGAAGCGGCCAGGCTTTTGACCTACCGGGCCGCCTTCCTCGAGGACCAGGGAAAGAAGATCCCGAAAGAATCGGCCATGGCCAAGCTGTTCGCCAGCGAGCTGGCCGTCAAATCCTCGTCCATGGCCGTCCAGATTCACGGCGGCTACGGATTTTCCAAGGATTACCCGGTGGAGAAATTTTACCGGGATTCCAAGCTGGCCACGATCGGAGAAGGGACATCGGAAATCCAGCGCTGGATCATCGCCCAAAAAATCCTTTCGGAATATTAGATGGACCTGGTCAAAGGCGTGTTGAGCGGGAAGCCAAGGTCTATCGCCAGGGCGATCTCCCTGGTGGAAAACAATGAAGAGGGCGCCCAGGAATTATTGAAGGGCCTTTTCCCGCACCGCGGCGAATCCTTGATACTCGGCATTACCGGGGCTCCGGGCTCCGGGAAAAGCACCCTCGTCGACCAGTTGATCGGCCGGCTGCGGGCGAAGGGGAAAAAAATCGGCATCGTCGCCGTCGACCCCTCGAGCCCCTTTACGGGCGGCGCGATCCTGGGCGACAGGATCCGCATGATGCGCCACAGCACCGACCCCGATGTCTTTATCCGCAGCATGGCCACCCGCGGCCACCTGGGCGGGCTGGCCAAGGCCACCGGAGAGGCGATCTCCATCTTTGAGGCGGCCGGCAAAGACATCATCCTTGTCGAGACCGTCGGCGTCGGCCAGGACGAAGTCGAAGTGGTCAAGCTGGCCGATCTGATCCTCGTCATCCTGACTCCCGGCGCCGGCGATGATATCCAAATTTTCAAAGCCGGGATCATGGAAATCGCCGACATCTTCGTCCTCAACAAAGCCGATACACCGGGAGCCAACAAGATCGAGAGTCAGCTCAAGGCTATGCTCGAGCTTGGGCTGAAGGATAAAGACCTGCCGCCGGTCATAAAAACCGTGGCCACCGAGGGCCGGGGCACGGAAGAATTGGTTCGGGCCGTCCTCAACCTCACGGCAAAAAAAGAGCGGGCAGACTTGGCCGCCAGGCGGAAAAAATTGATCGCCTGGATGCTGAGGGACATCACCCAGGAAAAACTCTACGGCCTTATCAACCGGGCCGTCAAGGATTCAGAGTTCGAACGATACGTGGAAAAGATTTTCAGCCGGAAGATCGATCCTTATACGGCGGCGGATGAGATCGTGGCCAGGCTGACGGACAAGCGGCCCAGGGAGAAGCGATGAGCATCAAGATCGAAAAGATCGACCATATCGGCATCGCCGTGAAGAACCTCGAAGAGAGGCTGGCCCTTTGGGAGACGCTCCTCGGCGCCAAGGCTGAAAAGATCGAAGAGCTCCCGGAGCGCGGTGTGAAGCTCGCCCACCTAAAATTTCCCCATAGCCCGACCGTGGAGTTGGTGAGTCCTTTGAATGAGCAGGCCGCCGTGGCCAAGTTCCTGGCCGAAAGGGGAGAGGGAATTCACCATTTCTGTTTCAACGTTGAAAATATCGAGAGCGCCTTCGAGGAGCTGAAGAAAAAAGGCGTCCAGTTTGTCCAGGACAGGCCCTATCAAGGGGCGGGGGGAAGCCGCATCGTTTTCATCCATCCGTGCAGCCTGGGCGGCGTCTTGATCGAGCTTAAGGAAGAAAAGAAACCGTAAGCCGGATCAGAACATATAATTAAATCTCGTCCAGAGATCCCGCTCCAGCTTCCAATAGGCCTCGACGGCCCCGTTGGCCAGCTTGAGGCAATAATCGGTGAGGAATTTTTTGGCTTCGGCCGGGTCTTTCTTGAATAGGGCTAAGGCCTCGTCCTCGATGTTATTTTGCTCCGCGAAAGCCTTGTCCTCGACGGGCTTCCAGACTTTTTCGATCTCCTTGCTCATGTCCTGGTAGCGGATCTGGGCCAGCTTGCTCACGGTCCGGAACGCCCACCACGCGCTTTCGTTCTTGAAGCCCCAGCGGCCGTCGACCATGTAGGAGTCCGGCATTTTCGCGATCCCACAGTAGAAGGGCGTATGAGGCGTTGTCGCCGGGAGATCATATCCGAGCCAGACCACGCCGCCGATCGGATCGGGAAGCCATCCCCTCGACTGGGTGATCTGGAGATAGGTCGCCGTGGGCGAGCAGATCAGTCGTTCGCGCCTGACACGGAGGAGTTCCTTCAGGTCGTTGTTCAGAAACGGACTGGCCACCGGACTTTTGATCGTATCGCCCTTGCGGTTGACGGCCATCATGCCCATGGTCATGTCGAACGCGGTCCCCTGGTAAGTGTCCCTGAAAATGGCCAGCAGGTCCTGGATCGTGACCTTTTTGTCCGGCTTCACGGAGAATGGATAATTTTCCGATTCCGGATTGAGCCTCAAGGAAGGCGCCAGCAGGCTCAGAACGCGCCATTCCCGCCGCCGGCAGCCGAGACTCGTCCTCGAATTTGGATTATAGGCATAGCAGACCTCGAAGGGCTCGCCCGATTTGGGGTTCCAGAAACCCATCTCCTGGGCCAGGCTGAAGACATTGTCGGAGGCCATGAAATATTCCTTGTTCTTCAGGTCGATCTTGCGGATGCGGCTGGCGTTGGCCGAACAGCCGATCTCGTCGTCCGGGACGCGCTGGGCGGCCCAGACCGCGCCTTTTTTCCCCTTGCCCGGGCCGAAGATCTCGAAATGCCAGACCTCTTTCGTGTCCGCGAAGGTGAAGCATTCGCCGTAGTCATTGTAGCCGTGCTTTTTCGTCAATTCGTCGGCGATCCGGATCGCTTCTCTGGTTGTCTTGGCCCTCTCCAGGACCAGGCGGTAGAGCTCGGGCGCATCGATGATCCCTTCGTTGCTCTTGAGCTCCATGCGGCCGCCGATTGTCGTCTCGCCGATGGCCAGCTGGTATTCATTCATGATCGGATACGCCGTGTTCATGAAGGCATACGTTTCCGCAACTTGAGGGATCTCGCCGGCCTCCACTCGATCCGTATCGTCCGGGCCTTTGGTTCTTTTGGGCTCGTTATAGACTTTAGCCATATCGCCCGGTTTGTGTTTTTGATGGGGGACGATGGTGATCCAGGTGCGGTCGGTGTTGCTGTCGCAGGAATGCGAGGTCATGGTCGAGCCGTCGACCGAGGCCAGCCTTCCGACCAGGATGCTCGTGCAATTGTCGAAAACCGGCTGATCCGGAACGGGCTGATCTTTGCTTAACTCTGCTCCGTAAAAAATAAATACCGCTGCGGAGATAATTAAAGAAAATACAGCGACATAGATAAATTTTTTTAGCCAACGATTATTCATGCCAGCCTCCTTCCATGTATGAAAGCGCGGCACCTGTCAAGGTTTTTTTGATTTTCTTTTGT
>CAZIDN010000142.1:0-5112 GCA_964537875.1 uncultured Eubacteriales bacterium | reverse complement strand
CGGCCCCTTCAAGATCCCGCTGCATTTCCGCGGCCTGTTTGTCCATATAATTCCCGATAAAGGCGCCGGCCGCTCCGCCGACGGCCGCCCCGAGGATCGCGCCGAGCACGGTGTTTCCGGCGGCATGGCCGATCACCCCGCCGAGGACGGCGCCGCCGGCGCCGCCGATCACAGCGCCCCGCGTGGTCTTGTTCCAAGACGCGCAGTTGACGGCCGCCAATAAGAAAACCATCAAGACGAATAACGTCAGAATTCTCTTCATGGCTGATTTCCCTCCGTCCAAATCATTTTGTCCTCCTTCTTTTCCTTGGCCTCTCGCTGTCCTGCGCCTATCTTTTTTTTGAAAGTCCGATGGGCTTGGGAGAAGCCACCTGTGTTTATGCAGTTTTCATGCCAACATCTTTCCGCATTCAAAGAGTGACCGTCATCAATCGTCGAATCTGCGGTAAAACCAGGTTTTGACCAGCTGAGTGAGGATCACATAGCCCGGCAGCATGATCGCTAACAACGGATAGTTAACAACTATGTCCGTCTCCTGTCAAGATCACCGCCGTCCGTCCTGACGCGCTCTTTTAGGCGCTGGCGTGCAAAGCTAATGGCTAAAGCGTGCGTCAAGACGGCCTCCCCGACATCCCCATATCGCTGCACCGGTACGTGGTCCTCATTTTTAAAACCGGTTCGAACAGGCCATGTCAAGGCCGGCCGGAGAGAACGGAAAAGCAACCCGGGAACCGGCCGCGGGTCCTAAGAGCCGGAAATCGCCCGGACCTTCCCTTCCATCTCTTGGAGCAGGTCGCCCTGATGGCGGCCGAGGAGAACGCGTACTACTCGCAGGTGGTAGTTGAAGGAGAGAAGCCGACAGCCCGAAAATAGGCCTGCTCAGATACTGAATTCGTCCTTGTCTTTTCGTCCTTGCTCGGCCAGGCCCGATTCATCCAGGAATTTTTGCTCGAGGGCGACGATTTTAGTCAAGCCGGCAGGATTGTTCTGGTCCCGCTTTTCCCCATAGGCAAGAAACTGGACGCCGATCTGATATTTGTAGCTTTTGCCGGGGTTCGGGGAATACCAGCGGACGATTCCCTTGAGGACCATGGGAATGGTCTCGCCGGGGATGCTAATCTTTAGGGCCACCTTGCTCTCGTATTTGAGGATTTCCTGGGACAGAAAGCGGATGCCGCCGCGGCTGATGTCCAAAACGGGGCAGAACTCTTCGATATAATCCTGCCCCTTTTTGAGCAAGAGCTTATCTTTCTTGTAGCTGACGGTGGCCCCGGGAATGCGGAACCTAAGGCAAGTCCTTTTTTCCAAGTTTAGTTCGGCCATAAAAACCTCCCTTGTAGCCTGCTCCCTTTCCCTAGAAGTGCCAACCACTAGTAGAATATACCAACGCGAGAAGGAATGTCAAAAGAAAAAAAAGGCTCGAGGCTGGCGCTTCCATACAATTGAAAGGGGGTCCTGTTACGGCATGTCCCTGGCTTGAACAAAGAGAATTGGATTTGGGCTTCGGCTGGTATATACTCTTGGCGAATAAAAAGAGGAGCGTCCCATGGCCAAAGTCATTGCCATTGTGATGGCCGGCGGGCAGGGGAGCCGCCTTTATCCCTTGACCAAGATCCGCAGCAAACCGGCCGTGCCGATTGCCGGCCGCTTCCGCCTGATCGACATCCCGATCAGCAATTGCATCCATTCCGGCTACCGGAAAATATTCATCCTGACCCAGTTCAGCAGCGAGTCGCTCCACCGGCACATTTTTCTGACCTATCGCTTCGACATCTTCACCAAGGATTTCGTGACGATCCTATCCGCCCAACAGACCCTGGAAAGCAGGGACTGGTATCAGGGGACGGCGGACGCGGTCCGTCAGAACCTCCCGTTTTTCGAGAACCTGGGCGACATGGCCTTGATTCTATCGGGAGATCATCTCTACCGGATGGATTTCCGGAAATTCGTGGATTTTCACCTCGAGAAAGGCGCGGATATCAGCATCTCCGTCATCCCCGTCCGAGCCGACCAAGTCGGAGATTTAGGCGTGATGAAAGTGGACCGGAACGGCCGGGTGGTGGAATTTCAGGAAAAACCGAAAGACCCGGCGCTTGTCGAGCGGATGAGAATCCCGGAAGATGTATTTCAGGAATTCGGCATTCCTCCGGCCGGCCGGACGCACCTGGCCTCGATGGGGATCTACCTTTTCAACTGGAACGCGCTCAAGGAGCTGCTCGAGCACAGCCGCCATGAGGATTTCGGCAGAGAAGTCATCCCTCTGGCCATCAGCCAAAAAAAGGTCTTCGGCTACTTTTTTGACGGCTACTGGGAGGATATCGGGACCATTCCCAGCTTTTTTGAGGCCAACCTGAACCTCACCGAGCCGCTTCCCAAGTTCAATTTCTACGACGAGGAAAACCCCATTTTCACCCACGCCCGCTTTCTCCCCGGCTCAAAGATCCTTTCCTCGAAAGTCTCGAATTCGATTCTTTGCGAGGGAAGCATCATCAGCAACTCCAGGATCGATCATTCGATCGTCGGCGTCCGGTCCAGAATCGGTGAACATTGTCTCTTGGCCCGGACCGTCGTCATGGGGGCGGACTATTTTGAATCCCAGGCAGAGCTGGCCCAGAACGCCGCCCTTGGAAATCCTCCCATCGGAATCGGGCGCGACTGCGAAATCCGGAATGCGATCATCGATAAGAACGCCCGTATCGGCAACGGCGTGAAGCTGATCAATGCCAGGAGTGTCAGGGATGAGCAGGCGGAGAATTATGTGATTGTCAGCGGTATCATTGTCGTCCCTAAAAACGGGATCATCCCGGACGGGACGGTCATCTGACCGGAATCCAGTTGAATTTCTTTCCCGTTGCGATTAGAATTCATGTCTGAGGCTTATTTTAAAATTCACGGGAGAGGAAGGGAAAAACCATGGCTGACAAAAGACTGACTTTAGGATGTCTAGGGCTCGTTGTCATCATCGTGATTATTTTTGCCCTGTCTGGCATCGGGACCTACAATTCTCTGGTCAAGCTTGACCAGGACGTCAGGGCCAAATGGGCGCAGGTGGAGAACGTTTACCAGCGCCGGGCGGACCTCGTGCCGAACTTGGTGGAAACTGTGAAAGGCGCGGCCGCTTTCGAAAAAGAGACGTTCACGGCCGTCACCGAAGCCAGGTCCAAGGTCGGGCAAGTCCAGCTGGGCGCGAACTTGGTTAACAATCCTGATGCTTTCGCCAAGTTTCAGGAAGCCCAGGATGGGCTGTCCTCAGCCCTGTCCAGGCTGATGGTGGTTGTCGAGAAATATCCCGAGCTCAAGGCGACCCAGAATTTCCGAGACCTTCAGGTTCAGCTGGAACAGACGGAAAACCGGATCACCATAGAGCGGATGCGCTTCAATGAATCAGCCCAAGCCTTTAACACCAAGCGGATGAAATTCCCCACGGTCCTCATCGCCGGGTTGTTCGGGGAGCGCTTCAAAGAAAAAGCCTATTTCAAGGCCCAGGCCGGCGCAGAAACAGCCCCCAAAGTTAAGTTCTGATCGGGCGTCCCGTGCGCTTCCGGCTTTCGCGGCTCGTTTTCCTTCTTTTTTTCTGTCTGCCTTTTTATGCCTTTCAAGGTATCAAGATTCCTCCTTCACCCTCTCGCTGGGCGACGGATACAGCGGGTTTTCTTTCGCCGCAGACCGTGGCCGAGCTGGATTCGCAGCTGGAAGCCTTTGAGCGTTCGACCGGCCACCAGGTTTTGTTCTATATCGGCAAGACCACCGAGGGCTATCCCATCGAGGAATTTGCGGTCAAGGCGTTTGAAGCCTGGAAGGTCGGACGCAAGGGCCTCGACGACGGTCTCGTTCTTTTCATCATGGCCGACGACAGGAAGATCCGCATCGAGGTCGGCTACGGCCTCGAGAGCATTGTCCCCGATATCATCGCTTCCCGCGTGATCAACGATATCCTGGCACCGGGGATTCGGGCGGGAGATAGCAACCGGGCCGTGACGGAAGCGGTGGCCAGCCTGCTCCAGACGATTTCCGGCCGGCCGTTTTCTCCGAGCGGGCAGGGGCGTGAGCCGGAGGCGAGACCTCAGGGAAAGTCCGCGGTTTCTGCAGTCCTCATCGTCATTGGCATCATCTTTTTTCTGATCCTTTTTATCACCCATCCCTCTCTCGCCCTTTGGCTCTTGTTCAATATTCTTTCCGGCGGCCGGGGCGGAGGCGGTAGCTGGGGCGGGGGAGGCGGCGGATTCAGCGGAGGAGGCGGCCGGTCCGGAGGCGGAGGAGCTTCGGGAGGCTGGTGATGCCGAGGAGAGGAACATGACCTTCATGCACCGCCGAAAACTTTTAAAACGCCTGGATTCCCAAAAAATACGGGAAGCCATCCAGACCGCTGAAAAAAAGACGTCGGGGGAAATCCGCGTCTCTGTCTCCCCGTTTTTTTACGGGAAGGTCCGGCCCGTCGCCGAAAAGGCGTTCCGGCGCCTGGGGATGTCCAACACCCGCCAGAGAAACGGCATCCTTTTTTTCATCGTCCCCTCCAGGCGCCGCTTTGTCGTCCTCGGCGACGAGGGGATCCATGCCAAAGTGGGCCAGGAATTCTGGGAGCATATTGCCGCTGCCATGTCCGAGAAATTTCGGAAAGGCGATTTCACAGAGGGGCTCATCAAAGGCATTGAAGAAGTCGGAGAGCATCTGGCAGCCCATTTTCCCTATGATCCTCTGTCGGATGCCAACGAGCTTCCCGATGACGTGGACCTCGTCCGGAAAAAGAAAAAACAGGATAACTAATATCAACGCAATAATTAAAATGACTTCCCCGTTCGGGTGGCGCTTGGGCCGCCCGTAGCCCCCGGGCCCCGGGGAACCAGTCCCGTCGGTTCCCCCCGTCGGAAAAGCCGACGGGGCCCCCCTCCGCTACGGGGGCTTGAGGACGGCCTAAGCGCCGCCCATACATTGTCACTTTATTTATTATGTTTGTATGAGCGCCCCGCCGTTCTTTAAAGAATAGCTCTCATCACCGGTCGATGATCATTTTCTCCAACAATGGGCGGTATTTATTCATCAGCTCCTCGTTGATATCCAGGGGCGGCTTGGCGTCCGCCGGCAGGAACGGCTTGTAGGGATTCTTTTTGACAT
>CAZIDN010000141.1:0-5189 GCA_964537875.1 uncultured Eubacteriales bacterium | reverse complement strand
CGCGTCCCGGGATGAATAGTTCCAGAGGCTCTTTCATGGCAGGCGATCTCCTAATCAGGAATGAGCGAATTTTATCTATAAGCAGCGGGCGAGGTCAAGCTTGTTTAAATATTACCGGGAAACGGCCCAGCGCCTTTGGACCATCAGCGAACGACTGGCCCGTCTAGCCTAGCGTGTTTTAGGGTAATTCGCCGGCTTCTTGATTTTTTTGAGCTGGATGGTGGCCGTTTCGATGGCCTTCTTCGTCTCGATATTGTCCGGGTCAAATGTCAAGAGGCTCTGCCAGATCGAGATGGCCTCAGCGAGATTTTCCTTCCGGTATTGTTCCAGCGCTTTTTTATTGAGCTCCGTCCGGCAGACTCGCACTCCCTCATCCAGGGATTTTTCTGAGAACGAGAGCGAGGCCCGAAATTTTTCGAATGATTTGAAATATTTGAGCAAGCTGGAATACGTCCGTCCGGCGAGGACAAAATTCTCTTTTGAGAATGCTCCTTCGCCGGTGCGTTTGATTTCTTCAAGGATGGAGATGAAGCCGGCCCGACAATCCGCATCATCCGGATTTTCCAGATAGCCGGTGCTGTAAACCTTGATCGCCTTGTCGAAATCGCCGGCTTCAAGGGCTTGGCGGGCTTGTCTCTCGCTCTCCCCGTTTCTGGAATTCCTCAATCGCGTGTCTAATAGTCCTTTGGTGAAAGAAAGGGACTTCTCAAACTTCTGGAAACGGGGGAAGTTTCTCGAAAGGAGGGAATAAATCCGGATGGCCGAAACAAAATCCTTTGTTTCAAAGAATCGATCGGCGGAGGCCTTGATCTGTTGGAGGATTTTAAGGTAATTCTCCAGAACGGTCCGTGCCTCAGGATACGCGTCATAAGTCGCCTGACAGGTGTCGATTGCTTTCTGGAAGTCTCCCGCCTGGAGATATTGTTGGGACTGGTAGATGAGCGGGTAGAAAGACACCTTCTTGGGCGGTGCACATGACGTCACCAGGATCCCGGAGAGAATCGAGGTCAAGACAAAGGCGATCCGGAAAAAGCCGTTTTTCATGTCGTTCCTCGACCGCCGTTGTGAATTCCAAGTCTTAGTTTTTCCAAGGACCTCAAGAAAGCATCCATGAGGTCGGGACGAAATTGTATTCCTGATTGTCCTCTCATTTCTCTGACCGTGTCCGCGACGGTATGGGCATCCCGGTAGGGCCTGCCCGAAGTCATCGCATCAAAGACATCCGCCACGGCCATGATCGCCGCCTGGAGGGGAATTTTATCACCGCTCAATCCATCCGGATAGCCCGTTCCGTCGTACCATTCGTGGTGATGCCGGACGGCCGGAATATACTTAGCAAGGGAGGAGGCTTTGCTCAGAATTTCCGTGCCATATTCCGTGTGCCGCATCATTTCCCTTCGTTCCGCGGGCTCGAGCTTCCCTTTTTTGAGGAGGATGGAATCGGGAATCTTGATTTTGCCGACATCATGGAAGAGGCAGGCGATCTCGAGTTCTTCGAGCTCGTTTTTGCCGAGCCCGATTTCTTTGCCCATTTGGACTGAGATCTGGGCCACTCGTGTCGAATGGCCGAGCGTGTAGTCGTCTCTGGCATCGATCGCGGCGGCGAGGACCCGGACCGTGGAGACGTATGCCTCTTCAAGATCGCCGGCATATTTGTTCAATTGATCCCGTTGGGCCGTGATGAGGGCCGTCATCTCGTTAAAGCTCTCGGTTAATCTCCCGAGTTCGTCCTTTGAATAGACACGAAGCGGATGGCTCCTTTTTCCTTCCTTGAGTTCTTCAACGCCCGAGGAGAGTTCTTGAATAGGCCTGGTCAAGTAAGATGAAAGAAGGAGGCTGCCGGTGATCCCGACCAGAAGGATCGAGGCAAATATCAAGACAATGGTTTTTTGGGCTTTCTTCTGGGCGCCGGTGAGCATGGATCTGTTCACAACGAGAACGACGGACCCGAGATTTTTTTTCATGAAGACAATCGGGCTCGTGATTTCGAAAAGAGGGCCCGTTTTTCCCAGGACTTCTTTGACAAGCGTCCCTTCCGCGTCCCTTCTGATCAGTATCCCTCCCGAGGGCACGAATGTCGTACCGACCCTTTTCATATCACTGTGCACGAGAATCTCATTATTGAGGCCGACGATGGCGACATACTCGAAATCCGGATTCAAATCCTTGTTCTGGAAAACAAATGTGTCGGGTGCGATGATATCTTGAGAAAGAGAGCTGAAGCCCGCCACGATGGCGATGCTCCGGCTCATGGATTCGGCCCGTTTGAGGACTTCGTTCAGGATATGCTCTTTCATGATCCGGATCGTGACGACATAGAGCGTAAGGGTCGTTGCGATAAGAAGCAGGAGAACGAACAAAGAAGCTTTCACTCGGATTTTTCGAAAGGGGGAAGGCATCATTTTTATCGCTGACCTAGAAGAAAAAGTGCCGATCCATGGGCATTATCACAGGCGCAAGAATGACCTTAAGAACCAGTAGATAAGCGTAGCAGAGTCAGGGCACATTTTCAACTTGAAAGGCCGACGAACGGCCTGATCATCTTCCTGATCAGCTTTTTAGATGTCGGGGACTGATGCAATTATTCGCCTTCCCGCCTTTTTAATGCCTTGACACCTATCTCCAGCCGAGGATATATTTTCCTGAAGGACCTCATCAGGTGAGACGGGCGCATATTCTCAAGTTTTCCATAATTTTGTTCGCGCTGGCAACGGCGGTCCTTGCCGGCCAACAACGGCCGTCCTTTTTTTTACCAGAAATCCCAGACCAAGAAATCTTACAGGCCTATGAACGGGCGGCCGTGCAGAACGTGCTGGCGGCGGTCAACCCGAAGATTTTTTTCGGCTATTGGTCCGTGTGCGCGGACGGCCAGGGGTTCGGCTATGGCTACACCTATCCTTCTCTAGACGGACATCAGATGACCGACGCGCTGCTTTGGCTCGGGCATGTCGAGGTGGTGAAAGCTAATTGGGACTATGTCCGCACCTTTCAACGCAAAGACGGCTCTTTGCCAATAGCCATTCTGCCAAACCTGGCCGGCAAACAGGCCGGCGACGGGACTCATTTAGCCCCCGTGGACCTCAACGGCGGGCTCTATGCCCACTGGGTTCCCGGCAATCCTTTGGCAGCGCTCGCCAGCCCGACGTACATCCAAAATGCGGATGTCATTTTTAGGAATACACTCGATAGAAAGTGGCTCGTGGCGCAACTTCCCTCGATCAATTTGGCGGCAGATTATCTCGCTTCATTGACCGACGATAGGGGAGCAGTCAAAGGAGCAGGCTATTATATAGAACGGCCGACCAGAATCGAATCGGATGGCGTCGCCCAGTGCCATGCCGTGGACGCTTTCCGCCGGGTGGCGGCGCTGAATCGCCTTGTCGGAGATGAGACGGCGGCGAGGAGATACGAAGAGTTGGCTAAGCGAGTCCGGCAGAATTTTGTGAACCATTTCTGGGTCAAGGATCACTTCGCCGAGTATTTTCATCCTCAACGCGGCCTGATTGCGAGCCACGGCTTGACCGATGTGGATTGGGCGGCCATCGCTCTCGATGTGGCGACGCTTGATCAGCGGGCGATCCTCTGGCCGCAGCTTAAAGACGAAATGCGTTTCTACTACGGCGGGATGCCCACGGGCATCTCGACGCGTCCGGAAACCTACGAGGACTGGGAATTTACGCATCCGGACCGGCACGATTTAGCCGCGATGGGGCGTGTTTGGTACCTGGACGCGCAGGCGAGAGCGCGGATGGGAGATGCTCCGGGACTTTTGCGGGGAATCCGGAAAGTCTGCGAAGCGGGCCGGAACAACGGCTACTTTTGGCGTGAGAGGTACCAGCCCGACGGCAAAGGGGGCGTGGCCGCGGTCGGCCCCAACACATACTGCGAGTATCCGGCCAACCTGATCCGCATCGTTCAGCGCTTTCTGCTCGGGATTGACTTTCGACTCGACGACTCACTCGTTATCGTGCCCACGGTCACGGAAGAATTCTGGCAGCGAGGCTTTGGGCAGTCGCTCAAGTGGCGCGATCGAACCCTACAGTATCGAATGATGCTTGACCAAGTTGTGGGAACTTATGAAGGAAGCCATCCGCAGAGGCTGGGAGTCCGGCTGCCGCCCAAAGGTAAAGCTGTTAATGTCCGCGTAACCATCAACGGTCGCCCTTCTCCGAGCAGCCAGGAAGGAGACATGATCTTTATCGCGCTGCCGGAATCATCGCTCCGACGGCCTTGCCGGTTTGAGATCATCCAGACGCTAGCCCAATAATGATCGAAAATAAAATGTTATTTCCGAAAAAAGGATTCATCCATGAAATGTAATAAACCATTCATCCTGCCTCTGGCCGTTGTCATGTTTATTCTCTTCCCCATGATGGTCACGGCCTCAGCGGCCGACACGCCTAGGCTTCCCACTTTCAGCTTGGTCGGCCGGCCGGAAAACAGACCTGCCGGCCAAGAGAATCAGCCTTATCAAGAAGAGAAAATCAGCCCGCTCAAGCCTTTCGTCCTCATGGACCTGGGAATCGCTTCTCTGAAAGACGCGAGTGCCGGCCGGCTGAAAACGAGTTCTTCCGGGTTTACTTTCAGCCTGGGCGGAGGCATTGTTTTTTTTAAATTTTTTGACATCGGCGTCGGGTTCGGAATGATCTTCCTTAAGGATAAAGACCCATTCACGAATTTGACGACAGGGGGCGAAAAGACAAGCAGCGTCTCGCCACTCTTTTATTATGCCCAGGCAGGCGTCCAGGTCCCCATCCCCTTCAAGAACAAGAGCGGCCTTTTTCCCCTCTGGATCGGTGCCCATGAGGGCGTCATGGGCGTTTCCGCCACGCGTGAGATCGCCAGTTGCCTCGACTGCGACAAGGAGAAGCTGAGCTTCATCGGCCGCACTTATTTCAAGCCCGAAATCAAGATCCAGGTGGCTCGCGAAATCTTTATCGGCGCCGCCTACTCGATCTTTTGCAGATGCAGCGACTTCAAGAACGTGATCACCCTGTTCTTTAGCGGGAATTTTTCCGAAGTCCTCTAGCGGCTTTGTTCAGCAGCCCCTCCGGCTCGGTCCTTGTATGCAATTCGTCTTTAGCGGCAGCCGGTAGGCCTTCTTAATTTCACCAAAAAGCGGAAATAAGCGGCTTAACCCAAGTTCGACAGTTGGCACGGTTAACTCTTTTATTTTCAACAAAAGTATG
>CAZIDN010000140.1:0-5276 GCA_964537875.1 uncultured Eubacteriales bacterium | reverse complement strand
AGTGCTACCTTCACACGGTAGAAGTCACAGGTTCAAATCCTGTATCGCCCACCATGCCCTATCCATGACAGCCATAATCATCCGTTTCACAAAAATCTTCGGGTCTGCGGGCCGAATGACAGTCGATTTCCTCGCGAGCCCAAAATAACTTCAGCAATGTGATCAGAAAAATACCTCTTTCAGCTCGGCCGAGGTCTCGGTGGCCATCAGAAGTTCCTAATAAGCGATCCGGGGAGCCGGCGGCTTCTCCGCTACAAACACGAGCTTGATGTGTTCGATGATGCGGTCCACTGCCTGAAAATCCGTGATGAAGGCGATGACTTTCATCATCCCTCGAGTTATTCAGCTATCACATAGAGGGTGCGCTTTGCTCCTGTTTAGGGGCCGGAATATCCACCGAAGGTGCGGCAATGCTCGGCCAGGAGCGCTTTTGTGCGGGCGATAACGGCCGGCAGGACGTTTTCCTGGCTGCTTTCGCCGCGCAGGGTTTCAATGGTTACAGCCGGACCAAAACTGACATAAGGCGTGAACATCAGCCTTCCCGGAAAGAGCAGTTGTGTAATGCCCTGGCCGAACTCAGCCAGGCGGCGTTTGTCAACATCTTTCCGGCGCAGGCAGGTGATAGGGCTGCGGGCCCATTTGGGCGAGACCACCCCGCTGACGATCGTTGGCATAAGCCGCAGTCCCGGCACGTGGCGGAAGAAGAAGTCGATGCCGGCCAGCCAGTCTTCGATGTGCTCGGCTGCGTTAGGATAGACGGCCGGGTCGGGTTCTATCTGGCCGGCGCCGATGTACAGCAGGGCCCCACCGGCTTGCAAGTGCCGGATGGCGCTGCGCATGGCAGACATGCGCTTGAGGGCACTCGACTTGGAAGCAAAGATAACGTGTTTACGCATGTGCGGAAGTTTATTAAAGAAGGGGATTTCAGTGGAGATCCAGTGGATATCCTGACGCCCCACTTGCGAGAAGATGATCAGAGCGTCGTATGTCCCCGGGTGGTTAGAGACGATCAGCAGGGGACCCTCGGCCGGGATGTCTTGGGTGCTGCGCGCCGTGACACGGCTGCACCAGTGGGTCAGCGCCCATTCGCTGGCTTTGGGGAGGCCGGCTTCAGCTACCAGTTGGTCAAAGGTCAGGCCCAGAGTCGCAAAGCGGATTATCGGGTAGCGGAACAGGAACCAGAACAGGCGGAGGAACGGCTTAGTCCTGGGCAGGCCGAAGGCGCCGACGAGCTCAGCAATGACTGATTTGCCTAAAGCGACAGTCTCTGTATCCGTGAGGAGCACGAATGAATTATATGATTCTATGAAAGCCCCCGCAACAAATCTTATTGAACGTGGTTAAAGGAGGTGTTGCAGCATTACAGAATTTATTGAATGCAACGCCCTTAAACGTCATTCGGTGTTTGCGGCAAGGAAAAGAATCTTGCCTGAGATGTCAATTACCACATGACCTGGCCTTTGTCGGGAATGTGCGAAGTCACGCGGGCGATGAACTCCAGTTAATCCATCTTCTAAGAACTGTGCCCAAAGTGTGCCCAAAAATATCGAGAACGGAAGAAGTCACAGGTTCAAATCCTGTATCGCCCACCAGCCGTCCCTCCAAGCCATATCAAAATTTTCTGGGCATTTGTCCCGCCCTTATTTGACATCCCTTTCCCCGTTTGATAAAAAAAAATGACAACCCGGTCGGGGGACCGAATGAGTAAAGCCAAAAACAGGAGTCCTGCCAAAGTCAAAAGGCGGATTTTTATTTATGAATTCCAAAACCAGAAAAGGAGGGATCTATGAAAAGCAAAATTTCCTTTCTCTCATCTGTGGGCCTTGCGGTTGCGGTATGCTTTGTTGTGCTTCCCGTTTTCACTCAAGCCCAAGAACAGAAAGCTCAGGCCTACCTGATGTGGGACTATGTGGTTAAGCCTTCTATGGCAAAGGAATTTGAAGCGGCAGCCATCGAAGAAAACGGCCTGTTTGCCGGGATTAAATTTCCCTACGGCTGGACCGCATACAGTACCGAAGATTTTCATTACTACTTTTTCATTCCGATAAGAAATTTCGCTGCAATAGACGGCATCTACGCGGCGTTTGGTCAAGCCGAAACACAACTCGGCGAGAACTACAAGACGTTGGAGAAACGGCTGGAAGGGTCCTATGAATATTTCCGGGCGGCGGTGGTTTATCTCAGGCCTGACCTGTCCTATACGCCCGCAAAACAGAATATCAAGCCCGAGGAGTCGAACTATATTTTCTTTGAGTTTGCCCATATTCTCCCAGGGAAAGTGAAAGAGTTCGAGGCCTACTACAAAGAATGGGCCGCTTTATGTCAGAAGATAGGTTTTCATATCGGATATGCCGCCTATCAGGGAGATATCGGAACGGATATGCCCTTTTATTTTTCGGCGATGAGTGCCAAAACGCAGGCTGATACCTCTATCGAAGAAGAAAGAATCATGAAATTATTGAGCCAAGAAGAGAAAGAAGAACTCGGGGCTGCGTATGAAAAGGCATTTGCCTATTTTAAAAAATATGAAACCAAGAATGGCCGGTCCCGGCCCGATCTTTCTTACACTCCCCGGGCAAAGTAAGCTGGATACGCCAGAACGTATAGATCGGTGGTGATAGTGGATCCATACTATGTCTTCGCCGGATAACCCACCGTCTGGGCGAACAGCACACGCTGTTCAGGCCGCAATTTAAACTCTTTAGCTGCGTTCACCTTATCGCACATGTCCTTGGCCTGCCAAAAAATCGCGCTCCTTGTTATCCTTATTCCAATCCCATCTTTTTCAACAACGCCTGATACCTTGGGTCTGAGTGAAAAGGAACTAAATTGGGGTCGATTTTAATTAAAATCATCCACTCGTCTTTTTCTTCATAGGCTTTGTTCACCAGCTCAAAGGCCTTGTCAAGATCGCCCATGACGGCATACACCTCTGCCATTCTGTACAACGAGACATGCTGTTTTTGAGGTCTCTCCGTCAATTCCTCGAGAATTCCCTTGGCTTCCTCAAACTTTCCGGCTGCGGCGTAGGCATGTGCTAAGGATACAACGACCGTAGGAGCGTTGCCCGAAAGTTCCCTGGCTTTCTTCATCTCATCGATGGCTTCTCCAAAATTGTTTTTTTGGATATGCACATACCCGAGCATTAAATGTGTAGCCGGGAAATTAGGCTCCATTTCGAGCGTTTTGCGAAGTTGGACGAGTGCCGGATCCAGTTGCCCAGCCATGAGATATGCCCAGCCCAAGTTTTCGTTGATGACCAGAGAGACAGGATCAAGCTCTAAAGCCCGCTTCATTTCCCGGATCCCTTCCTCAAAGCGGCCTAAACAGACTAAGAGTTCGCCATACCAGAAGCGGCCCGTCGCATAGTTCGGATTGAGTTCAAGGGCCCGCTTGAACTCGGCTTCCGCGGCTTTAAAGTCCCAATCATAGCGTTCGTAGACATAGGCCAGGGAATTGTGAGCTTCCGCCAGATTCTCGTTGATCTCGAGAGCTTTGGTCGCCGCCGCTTTGGCTCGAGGAAAAACCTCTTTGGGGGGTGGGCCACCGTACATCGAGAGCAGGCTATAAGAGTCGGCCAGCCCGACATAAGCTAAGGCATAATTGGGGTCTTTGTCGACGGCCAAGTTAAAAAGCTCGATTGCCTTGCTTAAATCTTTTGCCGTCCGCTTATTCCAGTAATAGAGACCTTCCAAATAAAGCTTGTACGCCTCCATATTTTCCGTGTCACGCTTGACGAGCCGTTCTACTTGCTCGCCCAGAAGCCTTATCTTCAGGGCCTTGACGATGGCTTGGGCAATTTCATCCTGGATCGCGAAGACGTCCTCCAGTTTTCGATCATAGGTCGCATTCCAGAGCTGGTAGCCGTCATTCACTTTGATCAGGCTGGCTGTGACGCGAAGGTTATTCCCGACAACCTGGATGCTCCCTTCGAGCACATTTTCAACGTTCAACTTCTGGCCGATTCCCTGGATATCCATGCCTTTGCCGACGAAGGAAAAAGCCGAGGTCCTGGCCGGAACCCGAAGATTCTGGATATTGTTCAAGGCATTGATGAGTGTATTAGGTAATCCCTCACACAGATACCCATGGCCTTTCTCCGGGCTGTCATCGACAAAAGGAAGCACGGCGATGGATGGGGGGCCGGACTTGGGGGAAACGGCTTCTTTCTCGGGGAGAACGCGCCAGAAGATTATCGCTGCCGCGATGACGAGCGCTACGATGGCAAGACCGGGGAAGAATGCCTTTCTCAGGTTGAATTTGACCGTGATCTCCCGCGAGGTGAGTGTTTTTCTCCGGGGCACGACACGATCGGTGGTGGGCAGGCCCTTTTCGATCTTAGCGAGGTCGGAAATGATATCCTCACTCGTCTGATATCTCCTCTCTTTATCCTTCTCCAGGCAGCGTAGGATCAGGAGGCTGAGGTCCTCGGGAATCTGCCCGTTGAGTTCCCTGGGGTTTCTCGGAATCTCGCTCTTGTGCTTCACGCCGATCGTGAATGGTGTATCGCCCTCGAACGGGACGCGGCCGGTCAGCATTTCATAGAGGATGATGCCCAGCGAATAGAAGTCCGAACGCGGGTCCGTTTCCTTGCCTTCGACTTGCTCGGGCGACATGTATTCCGGCGTCCCGATCATCATCCCGGCGCCCGTGATTCCCTTCAGCTTGAGGGAACGGGCGATCCCAAAATCCATGATCTTCGCATTGCCGCCTTCATCCACCATGATGTTCTGCGGCTTGAGGTCGCGGTGAACGATTCCGAGGCTGTGTGCCTCGGCCAGGCCCTGGCAGATCTGCCGGGCGATGGAAATAGTCTTTCCCGTCGAGATGACGCCCATTTTCCTGATCAGCCTTTTCAGGTCCTCGCCGTGGACGTACTCCATCGTAAGATAGTAGGCGCCTTCCTCTTTGTTCAAGTCGTACATTTTGCAGACGTTGCGATGGCCGATCTTGCGGGCGAATTTGAGCTCGTTGCGAAATCGTTCGATCGTTTCCTGGTCGACGCCGATCTCGGGTTTAAGAAGCTTGAGGGCGATTTTCTCTTTAATCTCGGTGTCATAGACTTTATAAACCCTGCCCATCCCTCCTTTGCCCAGCTCTTCGATGATCTGGTAGCGGCCGGCAAAGGTGGAGCCCGTTGTGAGTTCTTTTACGGGAGCTTGAATGGTCTCGGTCTGAGAAACGGAGATGTCCTTTAAAGACGAGAGCGGTGCGGCACACTTCCCGCAATAAGAAGTGTCTTCAGGATTTTCAAACTGACACTTGGGGCACTTGGT
>CAZIDN010000139.1:0-5543 GCA_964537875.1 uncultured Eubacteriales bacterium | reverse complement strand
GAGCGTCGGACGAAGTTCGACGCCCGTTGGAAGGGGTCTTCCCCTCCAAATTGACCCCCTATATAGCAAATTGCTATATAGCAAAATGCTATAGCTATACCTCCATTAAATATTAATTCTTTTAAATTCAATAAGTTAATTTCTGGCACAGGACTTGCTCTAATGAGGGCGTGTTCAAGTGATCATAAGATCGATCATAAAGGAGGTAAAATGAGCACTTATTCAAAATCATCGACAGCCGCCAAAGAAAAAGTTCGGGACGAGATGCCTGAACTCGAAATCGTGGAACCCGTCAAGGTCGCCGAAATCATTCCCTGGCCGGGCGCCGAGGAAGTTCCGTCGCCGGCAAAGGCTTCCAAAAAAAGGGCCCAGCGCGTCGACGGAAAATATCTCTATCACCGCGGGCGCAAGATCCCCATCCTCCATTTCCAGAAGGCGGGTTATGACAAGCTCCTCTATCTTCTGATGAAAGAGATCGACGGGAGATAAAGTCATGGCCAAAGAAGCAAAGATCAAATACATCAGCCCCATCCCCGTCTACAGGGAAAAGGAATACGACCCGTTCATCGAAGCGACCATGCAGTTCGAGCGGGCCGCCGGCTATCTCGACCTCGAGCCGTGGATATACCAGCGGCTTAAGTATCCCGAAAGGGAACTCACCGTCCATCTCGCCATTACGCTCGACGACGGCCGCGCCGAGACGTTCACCGGCTTCCGGGTCCAGCACTCCACGGTGCGCGGGCCGGCCAAGGGAGGCGTCCGCTATTCTCCGGATGCATCGATCAGCGAATGCAAGGCCCTGGCCACGTGGATGACCTGGAAGTGCGCCGTCGTCGACCTCCCCTTCGGAGGAGGCAAAGGCGCCATCATCTGCGACACGCTCAAGATGTCCGAAAACGAGCTCAAAAAGCTGACCAAGGAATACACCTATGCTATCCGGGACATCATCGGGCCGTATAAGGATATTCCCGCGCCCGACATGTTCACCAACGCCCAGACCATGGCCTGGATTGCAGAAGCTTACAGCCAAGGGCGCGGATGCGTCGAGCCTGCCGTCGTTACCGGGAAACCCGTTCATCTCTGGGGCTCTCTCGGAAGAGCCATGGCCACCGGCACCGGCCTGTTCTTCGTCCTGGATGAAGCCTCGAAATACCTGAACCTGACCCTGAAGGGGAAAAGGGTGGCCGTTCTTGGGTTCGGCAACGTCGGCTCCTCGATCGCCAAGCTTGTTCACGATGCCGGATGCACGGTTATCGCGGCCACGGATATGTTTGGCGGCATCTATAACGAAAAGGGGATTAATCCTTATGAAGTGGAAAAACAGATCGCTCAAACCGGTTCCCTGGTAAATTTCCCGGAAACAGAGCCGATCGACAACGAAAGCCTCATCGCCCTGCCCTTGGATATCCTGATTCCCGCCGCCGTCGAGGGTCAGATCACCAAGGAGAACGCCGCGAAGATTAAGGCCAAGATCGTCCTCGAAGGAGCCAACGGGCCGACGACCCTCGAAGCCGATGAGGTTCTAGCCGAGAAAAAAGTCCTGGTCGCTCCCGACATCCTGGCCAACGCAGGGGGCGTCACGGTCTCCTACCTGGAATGGGTCCAAGATCTGCAGAGATACTTCTTCACGGAAGAGGAAGTCAGGGAAAAAACCGAGAAGAAAATGAAGAAGGCCTTCTGGGAAGTCGTCAAAGTCATGGAAAAGCACAAGGTCACGATGCGGGAAGCGGCTTATATCCTGGCCGTAGGTCGCGTCGCCGATTCTTTGAGGTCTTTAGGACGGGCCAATTAAGGCCGGAGGCATACATCGCAATCTCTTCTTCTTAACCTCACATCATCCTCATGGGGGGAGGCCAACTATCTGGCCTCCCCCCTGTCTTAATGGCCGTTTCAAAATACTAATATCAACGCAATAATTAAAATGACATCCCCGTTCGGGGGGCGCTTAGGCCGCCCCTAGCCCCCGGGCCCCGGGGAACCAGTCCCGTCGGTTCCCCCCGTCGGAAAAGCCGACGGGGCCCCCCTCCGCTACGGGGGCTTGAGGACGGCCTAAGCGCCCCCCATACATTGTCATTTTATTTATTACGTTTGTATTAGGAACAGGACTCTTTTTTCCCTGTCAGTGCGGCTTTCATCAAGGCAAAAGCGCAGCCGACGCCGCTGTCGACAGTGATCGCATCAAACGGGCCGTTCATCCGGCAAGCCCCGCATTCCAGGCAGGCCTCGTACCGGACAATCTTAGCCTTCCGGCCGTTCATGCCGAACACGCCGTGGGGACAGACGATCGTGCACATCTCGCAGCCGGTGCATAGGTCCGGCTTATGACAAAGGATCGCCATCCCGTCAAGGATGAAGCCTTGGCTCCGATCAAACAATATTTTATTGATTCACCAAGGGCCTCCTTCTATAATTTAAATATGTTCTTACCCATCCAAGACAGGATGACCCAAGGTCGATTTTTTTGTTTTCTGTCGATGTCCCTTCTGATGATTTTCTTATTCTCCCAAAGAAACCTCCACGCTTCCCGGCAATCTATCGAGAAGGCTCAAAAAGTCATCACTATTCCCCTGATCGATCTTTCGACGCAAAAGGACCGGCAGGTGATTGTGGATTGGGAGCCCGGGCAGTATCTTGGCCATCCGACCACGGTCCTGCTTGAAGACCAAAAAACGATCCTCTGCGTGTACCCTAAAGGGCATGGAAAAGGCGCCATCTGCCTAAAAAAAAGCACGGACGGCGGGTTGTCATGGAGCGACCGACTCCCGGTCCCGGAAAACTGGGCGACAAGCCTGGAGACGCCGACGATCTATCGGGTCATCGATAGGGCCGGCCGAAAAAGGCTGATCCTTTTTTCGGGGCTCTACCCGTGCCGGATGTCCGTATCGGAAAACGACGGCGAGAGCTGGACGCCGCTGGCTGCGGTGGGCGATTGGGGCGGAATCGTGACGATGTCCAGCCTGGTCCGGCTCAAAAACGGCGATGACATGGCCCTCTTCCATGATGACGGCAGGTTTTTCAAAAAAAACGGGTCTTCGACCAAGATCATGACGCTCTACAAGACGTTTTCTCGGGACGGCGGCCTGACCTGGTCGTTCCCCGAAGAGATCTTTAAATCCGACAAAATCCATTTGTGCGAGCCGGGCGCCGTCCGCTCGCCGGATGGAAAGCAGATTGCCGCCCTCCTCCGCGAGAATACGCGGACCCGGAATTCTTTTGTGATGTTCTCTGACGATGAGGGCCAGCATTGGACGGCTCCGCGCGAACTCCCCGCTTCCCTCACGGGAGACCGCCATACGGCAAAAAATGCCCCGGACGGAAGGCTCTTTATTTCCTTTCGCGATATGGCTTCGAACTCCCCCTGGCACGGCGATTGGGCGGCCTGGGTGGGAACGTATGATGATATTGCTCAGGGCCGGCAAGGCCAATACAGGATCCGCCTGATGGATAATCATAAAGATGGGGACTGCGCTTACCCGGGTGTGGAAGTCCTTCCCGATGGAACATTCGTGACCACGACTTACGGCCATTGGATCGAGGGCGAATCGCCTTTTATCGTCAGTGTCCGCCTCAAGCTCTCGGACATCGATGCCTTAGCCGGCCGGCCGACGCGGCTTCCCTGAGTCCCCGGAAATGATATGGATTCTCGCCTGTTTCTGCTATAATCCGGCCTTTCTTTTAAAATTTTTTGTCGATGATCTGGTATTGGGCCGTTCCCCAATAAATCAAAGCGAAATTTCGGAAGAAAAGGAATCGGTATGCGTCTAAATATTGACATTGGTCTGCCTGGAACTCTAGATTCGGCAGGATTGCAGGACCGCCCGGGTAGAATTCAGGAAGGAGCATGATGGTCAAAAAACAAGCAGTTATCATCCTCGGAGCCCTATCTCTCTTCTTTCTCATTTCTGTTCCCTGCGTTCGCCCCCAAGAGACGGCAAATCCAAGCCTCGATGAGATGAAGAAAGCCGCGCCCAAGGTTTTCCTTGACGGCGCCCGCATCGACATGGATTATATCCGGACGGAAATCACATTCGTCAACTATGTCAGGGACCGCAAGGAGGCTGATGTCCATGTCTTGATCACCCAACAGCGCACGGGAGGAGGCGGCCGCGAATATACGCTGGCCTTTATCGGCCTGAACACGTATGAAGAGCTGAGAAATGAGCTCAAATTTTACTCGAACCGGACGGAGACCGAAGACGAGATCCGCAAAGGGCTGGTCCAGATCCTGAAACTCGGCCTGGCTCCCTATGCCGCCCGGACGCCGATCTCCAAAATCCTCTCGCTGAGCACGAACGGCAAAGTGAAGCCCACGTCGGTCGTCGATAAATGGAATTTCTGGGTTTTCAGCTTCAGCGCCCGCGGCCGATTAAACGGCGAACAATCTCGAAAGTACGATTCGGTCAACGGCAACATCTCCATCAACCGGGTGACGCCCGAATCCAGAATCCGCATGGGATTTTCGGCGAGCCTCGATGAGAGCAAGTTCGATTACGAGGACTATCAGGAGACGAGCTCGGCAAAATCGAGCGCCTTTGACGGGCTCTTCGTCCAAAGCCTTGGCGAACACTGGTCGGCGGGCGCCTTCGTCAATGTCAACCATTCGACATACAGCAATATCAATATCGGTTTTACCCTCGCCCCGGCCATCGAATACAATTTCTTCCCCTATTCCATCTCGACCCGGCGCCAGCTGCGCGTCCTCTACCGCCTCGGCTTCATCTACGCCAAATACCTCGAGGAGACCGTCTACGGCAAGATGTCGGAAAAGCTGTTGAACGAAATTCTGACCATCACGTTGTCCATGTCCGAGCCTTGGGGGAATGCCGAAGTTACCGTCGAAGGGTCCAACTATTTTAAGGATTTCGCTTATAACAGGCTGAGGGTCTCGGCCAATCTGTCGCTGCGTATCTGGAAGGGATTAGCCCTGACCATGGACGGCCGCTATTCCGCGGTCCACGACCAGCTCGCCTTGCGGAAAGGCGAGGCCACGCTCGAAGAATTACTGCTACGCCGGACAGAGCTGGCGACCGAGTTTAGCTATTCCCTCTCCGTCGGCTTCAGCTACACCTTTGGCTCGGTTTACAGCAATGTCGTCAATCCGCGCTTCGGCGGCGGATTCGGCGGACCGGGGAGTGGCGGCGGCGGCTTCTAAATTTTATCTTCTGAATCCGGGGCCCGCGAGGGTTATAACCTGACCGCCCATGAGGTATACCCGGATTTCTCCCGGCTCATCGGATCCTGTTTCCACCGAGCTACTTGTCCACGGAACGGAAAGCCGACCCATCCCCCAAAAAAGACTGCGATAGAAGCTGTTTTGAACTTAGTCCAAAGGGAGAATGAGCCTAATACAAACGTAATAAATAAAGTGACAATGTATGGGCGGCGCTTAGGCCGTCCTCAAGCTCCCGTAGCGGAGGGGGGCCCCGGACACTCCCCTCCAAGGAGCATCCTCCCATGAATTCATCGCCAGATGCTCCTTGGAAAGAAGGCAGCGAGCGAAGCGAGCGTTGATTATATGAAAGCGCGGCCGATAATCCGCTAGA
>CAZIDN010000138.1:3189-5855 GCA_964537875.1 uncultured Eubacteriales bacterium | reverse complement strand
TCGGCCGGAAGTGGATCAAGAAAAATTTTCCCGGCTGCGATGCCGCCGTCTATTTTAACCCGGACGTCCCCGGCCGGCCATCCGGTTCTCCAGGCCGTCCTGCTGGCTTCTCGGCGGAGCTGCCACGGCGAAGGCAACTGGTATCTCCAGGAGGGCGACCACACCTTCAGGTTCTCGCTGTTCTCCCATGCCCCGGGCTGGCAAAGAGGATACCACCGGGGCATCCAAGCCAATCATCCGCTTGTCGCGGTCGTCAATCCCGAACAAAAGAATACGGCCATGCTTCCCGAGCAAAAAAGCTTCTTCTCCGTTTCCGCCGGCAACGTTCTGGTCAGCACGATCAAAAAGTGCGAAGAGGATGATTCGGTGATCGTCCGGATCTATGATATGGAGGGGAGGGACTCGGATGCCCAGCTGAATAGTTTCGCGCCGGTGGAAAAGGCCGAGCTGGTCAATATGATCGAGGAGGAGGGGAAAGCCATTCCCTCCTTGAAATCCGGCCTCAAACTCCGCGTCGGCCACCATGCCATTGAGACGCTGAAGCTCAAGCCCGCAAAAAACTGATTCTTGTTCCGGACGGGTGAAATACCTTTGGATAGGGTTTTCACGTGAGTCTTCACCTAGGTTGGGTCATCTCATCCTGAGGAAAGACGGCTGGGAATAGACCAAAACCCAAACCAGTAGAAAGAGAGACTCCCAGAGCAAGAATTTTTTTATGGCGGACTTACGTTTCCCGGCATATCCAATATTGCTAAAATGTCAACATAAATATATATTTTTATTATGTTTATACGATCAATAATTGTCGCTTTTTGACATCTACCCAGGCCTATGTTATAAGCCAGAATCGAACGAGCAGAGAACATGGCGGATATTGCAAAAGGAGTCCGGGCTTTCACAATTGGCACGGCCATAAGCCGGGTCATGGGGCTCGTCCGCGAACAGGTTTTCGCCCACCTTTACGGCTCGAGCCTTTCCACGGATGCTTTTAACGCGGCCTTCCGCATTCCCAATCTGCTCCGCGACCTGTTTGCCGAAAATGCCCTTTCTTCCGCCTTCGTCCCTGTCCTGACGACGCAGAAGCAGAAGGGAAGAGACGCGGAAAACCTCCTCGCTTCGAATATCCTGAACACGCTGCTGCTGGTCGTAGGCATCGTCACCGTGGCCGGAATCTTTTTTTCTCCCACCCTGGCCAAGTTCATCGCCTTCGGCTTCGGCGATATCCCCGGGAAGATCAGCCTCACGGGGAAGCTCACGGCCGTCATGTTTCCGTTTTTGCTGTTCATCGCCCTGGCCGCCTGGGCGATGAGCATCCTGAACACGGAAGGCGAATTTTTTATCCCGTCTCTGGCGCCCGCGTTTTTTAATCTTTTTTCGATCCTGACGCCCATCGCCCTTTTCGCCTATTACACAAAGAGAGGTCGCGATCCCATCTTCGCCATGGCCGTGGGCGTCACGGTCGGCGGGCTGATGCAGCTCCTGGTCCAGGCGCCGCGCCTGGTGAAAAAAGGATTCCGGTATAAGCGGGTTTTGAATTTCAAGGATCCCGAGTTCCGGAGAGTCATCGCCCTGTTCATCCCCGTCGCCATCGGGCTGTCGGGATCGCGGATCAACGTCTTTGTCAACACCCAGCTCATCTCGCTGCTGGAAGAGCGGAGCCTGACCTGGCTGAACTATGCCTACCGGATCATGCACCTGCCGTTGGGATTGTTCGGCATCGCCGTGGGCACGGTCGCCCTTCCGGCCTTTTCCAGGCTCGCCAGCGAAGGAAAACTGGACGAGATACGGACGACGCTTTTGGATTCCTTGAAGATGGTCCTCTTCCTGACGATCCCCACTTCGGCCGTCATCGCTTTTCTTTCGTCTCCGCTGACCAGTCTCATTTTTGAGCACGGAAAATTCACGGCGGCGGACACCGTGCCGGTGGCTAAGATTCTTATTTTATATATTTTGGGCGTTCCGTTCATCTCCGTCCTGCGGAACGTCGCCGGTGTTTTTTACGCCACCAAGGACCCCAAGCTGCCGATGATGGCCAGCTTCGCCTCGGTCGGGATCAATATCGTTCTCAACCTGACCTTGATGCATCCGCTCGGCTACAGCGCCTTTCCGCTGTCGGCTACGATCTCGGCCGTGGCCAATGTCTTCATCCTCTATCTCCTGCTGCCCAGGAAAATCGGAACATTCGACAGCCGTCCTCTCGCCGCCTTTGCTCTCAAGCTCATCGTAGGGGGACTCCTAGGAGGCTTGGCCGGAGGGCTTTTCTACAAGATTTTAGCCGGAAGCCTGGGCAGCCTGGGCTCGTCTGTCATCGTCAGGCTCCTGATCAAGCTGTTGAACGTCATCCTGAGCGGGTCGGCCGCCCTGGCCGTTTTCTATGGAATCTGCCTGCTCCTGGGCGTCCGTGAGGTCCAAGGGTACGTCAAAAGATTCACCCGGCTTTAAATGGCCAGCCGGCTTCCCATAATTTCTTTCACGGGCAAACTATAAAAATCTTTTTCTTTAAAAGGAGTGCAGAAAGATTGTCACATGGAAGCATCTTTTTTCTTGATATAGAAATAGGGGCACGGCCGTGGCGGTGTAGTAAATCAAGGATTTCTGGATCTTGGCCAGCGTCCATTCCGTCAGGGCCTGCCGTTTCAAGAGAAAAGAGGCCTTTGCCGCTGACG
>CAZIDN010000138.1:0-3089 GCA_964537875.1 uncultured Eubacteriales bacterium | reverse complement strand
CAACCTTGAGCTCGAGAGCTCGTTCCTTTTTTCCCTGATGGTTGACGATGAGATAGATATCGACGAGACTCACGGCCCAGACCGCGGCTGCCGCTAGCATGAATTGGTTCCTCCGGGTGTCATATCTCTCGGTGAGCTGCCGGTAGCCGACGGCATCTTCTATGGTCGCTGCTTGTTTGTAAAGGCCGTAATGTTCGTTCCCCAGATGATTATTGGCCAAGATCTTGACCAGGCAAAAAATTTCAGCCGAAAGGAAAACGATGCCCTCGACATATCTTTTTTCAGCCAGCTGGCCCCAGCCGGGAATGATCAGGGATTTTTCGAGCGAACTCAGGCGGCGGTCGGACGCGGGCTTTTCTTCACCAAAGCCGGCGGCAGGCAAGGGGGGCAGGGAAAAAAACAGGAGGAGACAAAAGACCAGGCAAGGCTTGCTTTTTCGAGGATGATGGGCCGGCCGCATGCAATCGGACCTTTCTTGGAAAAACATAGCACAGATGAAACCGGATGTCAAAAAAGCCACTGCGAAGTTTAGCGCTCCTGCCGATGCTTCAAAAACGGGGAAGGCTGTTTCTGCCTTGTCAGAGGCGGTTCACAGGTTCAAGGATTAGATCGCTCATCGAGGGTTTTCTTGGCCAGGGGAAAACGGCCAAAAGAATCGGCCCGCATTTCCCAAGAAAATATCGAGGGTTTAAACGATTTTTTTGAAAAAATCCTTGACAAATAGGCCTATATATCGTATTTTCCTTGACAGAAACCCTAGATATTGTGTAAGTCGAGGATGATTGGATATTTCCGACGCTTTTAGAGGAGGGCCGGGAGAAGAAACTCGCGCCTCTATCTCCCTCTATCAACCAATATACGCCTTGGATGAGGCCCTCCCTTTATTTTATGTCATTCCTACGTCCTTCAATCGGCTCCATGATGACGCGTGAATTCTGCCCGGTCAATCGCCTTTGAAGGTGGTTGGGGAGGGCATTTTTGGGATGGTCTTTCACCTTTACCGATGATAGACGCAGGGTGATCCGAAAATTCTCATGAAAGGGGAGAGGGAGTGAACGTTAAAGCATTTATCGAGCGAAAAATCGAGGACATTCAAAAGACCGCCGGCGGCCAGAAAACCATTTCCGCTCTTTCGGGCGGCGTGGACAGCTCCGCCTGCACGGTCCTGGCCGCCCGGGCCATCGGCTCCAACCTCAAGTCCATTTTCATCGACGACGGGCTTATGCGGGAGCGGGAAGCGGAGCAAGTGCGCCAGATCTTCCGAGAACTGGGAATCAAAGTCGATGTCGTCAACGCCCAGCGGGAATTTTTTTCCGCCCTGAAGGGCAAGACCGATCCCGAAGAGAAACGGAAGGCTTTTCGCCACAAGTTCTATTCGGTTTTTGGGCGCGAAGTTTTCAAGAGCCGGGCCGGGTTCCTCGTCCAGGGTACGATCAAGGCCGATATCCTCGAAACGAAAGGCGGCGTCAAGACCCAGCACAATATCCTGGAGCAGATCGGCATCGATCCAGAGAAAGGATACGGGTTCAAGGTCATCGAGCCGCTCAAAGACTTGTATAAGGATGAAGTGAGGATCGTGGCCAAGGCCCTCGGTTTACCCGAGGAGATTTACCTCCGGATGCCGTTCCCGGGACCCGGTCTGGCCACGCGGGTCGTGGGTGAAGTGACCCCGCCCAGGGTCGCCGTCGTCCGAAAGGCGACCCAAATCGTCGAGGAAGAGATCGCCCGGCTCAGGCCGTTCCAGGCTTTTGCCGTTCTTCTCAATGACCAGGGGACCGGAGTTGAGAAGGGAACGAGGAAATTCGGCGACATCATCATCATCCGCTCGGTGGAAAGCAAGAACGCCCTGACCGCAAAAGCGACGAGAGTCCCTTGGGCGGTCCTGGAAAGGATCGCCAAGAGGATCGTCAAAGAGATGCCCCAGGTGACGCGCGTGGCCTACGAGCTGACGCCGAAACCGCCGGCCACGATCGAATATATCTAATATCAACACAATAATTAAAATGGCATCCCCGTTCGGGGGGCGCTTAGGCCGCCCGTAGCCCCCGGGCCCCGGGGAACCAGTCCCGTCGGTTCCCCCCGTCGGAAAAGCCGACGGGGCCCCCCTCCGCTACGGGGGCATGAGGACGGCCTAAGCGCCGCCCATACATTGTCTCTTTATTTATTACGTTTGTATTAGTCCATTTCCTTTCTTCCAAAATCAGGGAGGGGGTGTTGTCTCTCGCTTTTTTTTAGTAAAATGAAGGCCGACGATTTCTTTGCGGGGATAAACAGCCAATGTCTGTATCCCCGTGAAAGAGAGGAAACATGCCTTTGGTAAAAAAGAAACAATCGGGCGTGGCGACCCTGGGTGTCTTTGTCCCCTGCGATCCCCGGATCGATAAAGAATCCAGGCAAAGAGCCTATAATATCGGGACGATGACCGCCCGGCTCCTGGCCGAAAAGCTTCATCTGCCCGGCGGCGCCCATCCCAACCTCGTCTATTGCTCGCATCTCGTTGATAATGAAAAGACTGCGGATTCCGCCGCGCTTGAATTGAAAGAAGCCGGGGTCGATGCCCTGTTCATCGTTCCCGACACCTGGTTTTTCCCCGGCAAATCCGCCATGGCCCTGACGGCCCATTTTCCGGCCGGCCTGCCTATCGCCTGCGTCGGCGGGAATAACGCGCCGAAGCCGGGCGTCGTCGGAATCGATGCGCTTGTCGGCGCCTATGCCCAGACCGGCCGTCTATGCCCCATGGTCATCGGAAATATGCCCGAGACCGGCATGAAGCCGGAGTTTGACGGGCGGACCAAAGAAGAAATTGTCGATTTGGCCTATGCCGTTTTGGCGGTGGCGGCCCTCCGCGGAAAAAGGTACCTTGCCGTCGATACGGATTCGATGCAGATGGAGACGGCCCTGAACCATGTCCACGCCGCCCGGCGCTTTTTCGGCCTGGAATCGACCCGTGAATCGATGAAGATCTTCGCCGACATGCTTCGTCAAAAAGGCGGCTATGACCCGGAAGAGCTCAAGGCCCTCCGGGACTGGATCTTCAACGTCAAGTTCAAGAACCGCATCTTCAACAACACGGAAGAAATCGCCCGGCG
>CAZIDN010000137.1:0-5964 GCA_964537875.1 uncultured Eubacteriales bacterium | reverse complement strand
GCCGCGCTTTCATACATGGAAGGAAACCCTAGGCAAGGGTTTCCTTCCAAGAGTGACTGGAAGGGGTCTTCCCCTCCAAATTGACGGGCTAGGGCAATTGCGCTTTCTTTGACTTTTTCCCAAACCTCATCAGGACTCCCATCCCGGCTATCGTCAAGGCGACGATCAAATCCACCTTGAAGGCGCTGCGGTCCTTGTAATATACGAGAACCAGGATGGAAATGGCGACCATGCACAGGCCGAGGGCGACGAGCATGAAGCCGATGATCTTGAACGGAGAAAGCGGTTTTTCCGTTTTTTCTTGGTAGAGAAACGGCTTGGCAAGGTCCCCGAAAAAATCGGCGACACGATGCCGCTC
Source organism: uncultured Eubacteriales bacterium (assembly GCA_964537875.1). Taxonomy (GTDB): domain Bacteria; phylum Acidobacteriota; class Aminicenantia; order Aminicenantales; family UBA4085; genus JAPKZH01. The sequence continues at coordinate 5,606 of CAZIDN010000137.1, read as the reverse complement.
CTCTTGGGGCGTCGGCTTGGCGATGGTTCCCAGCCACATGCCGAGGATCGTGGCGGCTATGCTCAGGACAGTCGTCGCCGAATTCCAGCCGCTCCGGAGCCAGAATTCCAAGGTGGGATTGGCTTTCATCTGCGCGGCATACATCTGGACCAAAAAGAAATTGGCGAGGACAAGGACCATGCCCGTCATCGAACCCGCGATCAACCCCCACATCGTCCCGCGGGCGTTATACCTCTTGAAGAGCAGGCCGAAGACGAGCGGGATCATAATGGCCGGGGCAAAGGCGCTGAAAATACGGAACATGATATCCATCATGTTGAATTCTTTCAGCGCATTGAACAGGACGGCCAGGACAACCGTCACCATGCCGATCAGGACGGTGAAAATCCTTCCCGTGAAAATTTCCTGTTTCTCAGAAAGGCCGGGCTTGATCTTTCTTTTATAGAAGTCGCGGGTCAGGACTCCGGACAGAGTGTTGAATTCCGACCCCAGCGTGGACATCGTCGAGCTGATGACGGACGACAGGATGAAGCCCATGAGTCCCACGGGCAGCACCTTCATGCTGATGAGGGCATAAACTTCCCTGGCGTTATCGATTTTGGGCAAAAGGACGCGAGCGGCCATCCCCGGGAAAAAGAAGATCGGCGGCATAACAAACATCAGGAAGGCGATCCACCACAGCATTTTCTTGATCTCTTTCTCGCTCTTCAAGGTATTGAACTTCTGGACCAGGGCCCAACTGGCGTTGTAGGTGAGGATGTTGATGAGGAAGACCGTGAAGACCAGATAGCTCCAGCCGTAGGGCTCCGGGGCGGGGTTCATGAATCCGGGAGGAAGCGTTCGAATAAATTCTCCGATATTGCCGACCTTGCCCAGCGTCAAGATAAAAAGAGTGATGACCGCAACCGCCAAGATAGACACGTTGACGAAGTCCGTGATCATCACCGTCATCTGCCCGCCCATGAACGAATAAAGGATCATGATCAGGCCGATGATGGCCATGAATCCCACGATCGTCATTCCCAGGCCTCGTAGAGCGACGGCAAAGATGATCGAGGTCGACAGAATTTTCAGGCCGTTGTCGAACATCCGGAGCGGCAGCCCTGTCCAGACAAAAACCTGGTGGACCAATCTGTTGTAACGCCGCTCCATAAAGCCGAGGGGCGTGATGACTCTTGCCCGCCGCCATCGGCGGGCTGTGAAATACCCGCCGAGAAGAATACAAACGGGCGAAATCCAGAGGATGATGATGGCCACGATGCCGTACTTGTAGGCGATCTCATTGTAGATGACGAACAGCAAGGCGCTGAACGATGCCTTGTAAAAGGACGTGCCGGCCAGCCACCAGGGCATGATGTTCCCCGCGGCAAAATAATCCTTGGACTGCCGGATGTATCGGGCGAAATAAAACCCGACGGCGACGACAATTAAAAAATAGGAGAGGAGGATAAGATAATCTGGAAGCTGGATCGTTTGCGGTTGAGGCATCGCCAGGCTCCTCGAAAAAAATTTTGACGACATAAGCGAAGAGGCTTAGATTTTAGAGAGAACCCTGCCCAGGATGGCGACAGACTCATCGACGAGCTCCGGAGTTATCACCAGAGGAGGCGCCACGCGCATGACGTTTCCATGGATACCCAATTTTCCCACCATAAGCCCATTCTCGACGCACTTGAGGACGATCTCCCGGACCAGGTCGGGCGCCGGCTCTTTGCTTGTCCGGTCCTTGACGTATTCGATTCCATAGACCAGGCCCATCCCGCGCACGTCGCCGATCATCTTATGCTTATCTTTGAGCTCGAGCAGCTTTTCTTTCAGATAGGCGCCGTTCGAAGCAGCCTTCTCGACGAGTTTCTCTTTTTCGATGATCTCAAAAACGGCCAACGAGGCCGCACAGCTCAATGGATTGCCTCCCGTGGTCGAAGACATCTCTCCCCTCTCCAGCGCCGAGAGAATCTCTCCGCGGGCCACGACCGCTGAAATGGGCATGCCGCTTCCGATTCCCTTGCCGAGGACCAGGATGTCAGGCTCGAGCCCTTCGTGCTCCAGCGCCCACATCTTCCCCGTCCTCCCGAATGAGGACTGCACCTCATCCAAAATAAAGATAATCCCGCGCTTCCGGGCCCAGACCTCGAGCTTCTTTAAATATCCGGAAGGCGGGAAGACAAAGCCGGATGTCCCCTGGTAGGGTTCGACGGCCAGCGCGGCAAGGTTCCCCGTCGATTCTGTTTCGACCACACGGTCCATGAAGTCCAAACAAAAAAACTTGCATTCGGGATGAATTTTTCCAAACGGGCATCTATAGCAGTACGGGTACGGAGCGAGGATTGTCCCCGGAAGGAGAGGCCCGAAATTTTTCTTGATCTTCGGCAGCCCGGTCAAGCTCATCGGCCCGAACGAGCGGCCGTGAAACCCGCCCCAGAAAGCCAGGATCTCATACTTGCCTGTCGCCCGTTTGGCCATGCGCATCGCCGCATCCATGGCCTCTGCGCCCGTCGTGACAAAAAAGACCTTGTCGAGATGCGGCGGCGTCGTCTCGATGACCTTGCGGGCCAGATGCAGCCGCTCCGGAGTCGGGAAGTCAAACGTGTTGAGGAGACGCCGAGCCTGGCGGGAGACGGCTTCGGCCAAGTCCGGATGGGCATGCCCGACATTGGCCACGAGCACCCCGGACGTCCAGTCGATATAGTGACGGCCGTCCACATCCCAAATCTCCGCTCCCTGAGCATGATCCCAGACGACAGGCGCCTGCCAATTCATGCAGGCCGGCTCATATTTCTGAGAAATCTCCAAAAAGGCTTGAGTTTGAAGGCCTGGATTATTCATCGGGTTTGCCTAGGGTCTGACTGTCAAGGATTCGACGAGCTGCCTGGCCTTTTGGGTCAGGACGCTCCAGTTGTTCTCAGCGATGGCTTTTTTGTCCAGGAGGGCGGTGCCGATGGCCACACAGCAGGCACCGCTGTCGAGAAAATCCTTGGCATTCTCGATGCTGACACCGCCCGTCGGCATCAAGCGGATTTGGGGGAGCGGACCCTTGAGGTCCTTAAAATATTTTGGCCCGACGGAGGTCGCCGGGAACACTTTTACGACGTCCGCGCCGCTCTCCCAGGCGGCCACGATCTCAGTCGGCGTCAGGGCCCCGGGCGCAACAAATTTATCAAGCTTGCGGCAGCCCTTGATCATGTCGAAATTCGTGATCGGTGAGACTAAGAAGTCCGCTCCCGCCCGGACCGCGGCGACGGCGGTCTCGGCATTGAGCACGGTGCCCGCCCCGATGAGAACATCCGGCGCTTTTTTCTGGGCCATGGTCCGGATGACATCGAGGGCGTCGGGAACAGTCATCGTGATTTCGATAGCCTTCACTCCGCCCAGCCTGATGGCTTCGGTGACTTTAAAAAGCTTGTCCGTATCTGACATGCGGATGACGGCAATAACCTTGGCCTCGAGAATGAATTTCAAAACTTCATCTCTTGTCATGGGGGAACCAACCTTTATTCATTGACAATTTCTTTGCTTGGATGTTATGTATCATATATTATTTCCAATATCAAATTTGATGACCATGAATAAGCCGGAGCTCTGCGGAACTGTCGAAAAAAATATGGGACCGGCCGTCGAGCTTCTGGCGCGGCTGATTGAGTTTCCCTCGATACGAGGACAGGAACAAGGCATCGGACGCTTCTTAAAAGCGGGCATCGAACCCTTTGTCGAGGAGGCCGCACTCGTAGCCATCCCCGACTCGATGATGACGGATCCGGACTATTCTTTCAGGCTGGAGAATTTTCGTTATGAGGGAACGGCCAATCTGCGCTGCCGGTTAAAAGGAACGGGCGAGGGGAAAAGCCTGGCCTTCAATACACATCTCGATGTCGTCCCGGCCGGGCCCGGCCAAGGACATCTATTCCGGCCCGAAATCAAAGAAGGCAAAATTTTCGGCCGTGGCGCCTGCGACGCAAAAGGCCAGATCGCGACCCTCTGGCTTGTCCTTAAATCCCTCCACGACTTAAAGCTGAAGCCCGGCGGCGACATGATCTTCGACTTTGTCGTCGAGGAGGAATGCGGCGGAAACGGCACCCTGAAAATCGTCCGTGACGGGCTCACGGCCGAGGGAGCCGTTGTCCTGGAGCCGACGGATCTTCAGGTGGCCTATCTGGTCCGCGGCGCCGTCTGGTTTGAAGTCCAAACGCGGGGAAAAGCCGGACACAGCGGGAGCCCCGGCTCGACGGTCAGCGCCCTCAAAGAATCCGTCCGAGTGATGGGAGCTATAGAAAAGGTCCGCCAAGAGCTTCTTCTCGTCTCCAGACGGGCCGTCGCAGAAATCTCGTCTCATCCAGACCCCATGCCCTGCACATTCGGCATGCTGCATTCAGGGAACTGGCCGGCCGCTGTGCCCTCTGAAGCCGTCTTAAAAGGCGTTTTCGGGTTCCTGCCGCCGTTTAAACGCAGAGATATTCAGGAGAAGCTCAGGCAGGCCATGGACCCGTTTCGCGCCGAAATTATGTTCAACATGCTCAACAGCGACCCGTCATACATTCCGGAACAGCATCCCCTTGTCCAGACGCTGGTGGAAGCCGCCCGTGATGCCGGACTCCCCTCCCGGCCCGAATTCATGAATGCCTCCTGCGATTCGTGGAGATACACCGAGCAGCTTGGCATCCCGGCCGTGGTCTTCGGCGGCGGGACGATCACATCGGCCCACGGCCCGGATGAGTATATCTCCTTGGAGGACATCCGGAAAGCGGCCGAGTCGCTGATTCTTTTCATCGAGAAATGGAGCGGGTTGTATCATGCCTGAAAAAACAATGACGGCCCTGGTCAAAACCGCCAAGGGAAAAGGATTGATCGAACTCAAAGAAGTTCCCATCCCCGAGATCGCGGGCGACGAAGTCCTGATTGAAGTCAAGGCCGCCGGAATTTGCGGCACGGACCTCCATATCTATCATGATGAATTTCCCTACTGGCCGCCGGTCATCCTCGGCCATGAATTTGCCGGGGTGATCGCCCGAGTCGGGAAAAACATCGAAGATTGGAAGCCCGGAGACCGCGTCGTCGGGGAGCCGCATACCATGGCCTGCGGGAAATGCTGGCTGTGCCGGACGGGAAACCGCCAGCTTTGCCCCTCCAAAAGATCTCCGGGCTGGGGAATCGACGGCTGCTTTGCCAGGTTTATGAGGTATCCGGAGCCCGCCCTTCTCCATCGTCTTCCTGACCAGCTTGCCTTTGAAGAGGCCGTCTTTGTCGAGCCTGCGGCCAATGTTGTCCACGACGTCCTGGAAAGAGCGCGGGTCGAGCCTGCCGATGTCGTCGCCGTGATCGGACCCGGCCCGATTGGATTCATGGCTGCCATGGCCGTCAAAGCCGGCGGCGCATCAATAGTCTTTTTGCTTGGCACCGCCATGGATGAAGAAGTCCGACTGCCCGCGGCCCGGAAGATTCCAGCCATAGACCATGTCTGGAATATCCAGAAAGTAGATGTCGTCTCTCGGATTATGGACCTGACGGCAGGCCGCGGCGCCGATCTCGTTGTCGAGGCGAGCGGGACGGAAGCTGGAATCGGCCTGGGCCTCGAGCTTGTCAGAAAGATGGGAAGGTTTTCAGCCATCGGA
>CAZIDN010000136.1:0-6355 GCA_964537875.1 uncultured Eubacteriales bacterium | reverse complement strand
TTCGAGCTCCGAGACAAAACGGATTCGCGATTTCTATTGCTTGTGGATGAGCACCAACGGGGTACTGGCCGGCCAACTCACAAAAGACCACAAAAGCTTTTTTGACTGGCTGGCCTGCCAAAAATAAGGTCAGAATTCCTGGTGCTCGGTGCGCTTGATGATTTCGTTCTGGAGCTCCGTGCCGCAGTCGACAAAATAATCGCTGTAGCCTGCCACCCGCACGATCAAGTCCCTGTGCTTTTCCGGATTTTTCTGGGCTTCCCGCAGCGTCTCGGCCGTCACGATATTGAGCTGGATATGGTGGCCGTCCATTTTAAAGTAGGACCGGACGAGATGACCTAGGTTCTTGATCCCTTCTTCATCGGCCACCAATTGGGGCGTGAACTTCTGGTTAAGGAGCGTCCCGCCCGTCCTGACGTGATCCATCTTGCCCACCGATTTGAGCACGGCCGTCGGCCCGCGCCGGTCCGCGCCCTGGACGGGAGACACGCCTTCGGATAAGGGCTCGCAGGCCTTTCGGCCATCGGCGCTGGCGCCGGTGACCCTGCCGAAATAGACATGGACGGTCGTCGGCAGGAGGTTGATCCTGTAGCGGCCGCCCTTGGTGTTGGGCCGTCCGTCGATGGCGCTAAAATAAGCCTCGAAGATGGATTTCATGATGTCATCGGCATAATCGTCGTCGTTCCCATATTTCGGAGTCTTGTTCAGCAGCCGCTGCCGCAGGCTCTCCTTGCCCTCGAAATTCTTGTCCAGCGCCGCGACGAGCTCTTTCATGGCGATATGCTTGTGGTTGTAAACGTTGTACTTGATCGAGGCCAGAATATCGGTCATCGTGCCCAATCCTACGCCCTGGATGTAGGACGTATTGTACCGGGCGCCGCCGTCGTGGTAATCCTTGCCCTTCTTGATGCAATCGTCGATGAGGATCGACAGAAACGGTGACGGCAGGTATTCGGCATACAGCCGCTCGATGATGTTGCTGCCCGCGACCTTGATATCGACAAAATGCTTAATCTGCTTTTTAAACGCCTCGAACAGCTCCTCGAACGATTTGAATTTCGCCGGGTCGCCCGTTTGAAGGCCGATCGTTTTCCCCGTCTGCGGATCTACGCCGTTGTGCATGGTGATTTCAAAGACCTTGGGCATATTGAAATAGCCGGTCAGGTTGTAGTTTTCCTTGCCGAAGGCTCCCGCCTCGACGCAGCCGCTGGCGCCGCCGTTTCTCGCATCCTCGACGGACTTGCCCTGCCGGACGAGCTCTTTGACGATGGCGTCCGTGTTGAAAATCGAAGGTTGCCCGAAGCCGGTCTTGACGATCTTCAAGGCCCGCCACAAGAAGGAATCCGGGCCTTTGCTCGAAATCTGGACCATGGAGCTGGGCTGAAGGATCCGCATCTCTTCAATGACATCCAAGATAAGAAACGACAGCTCATTGACGCCGTCGGTCCCGTCTTCCTTCAACCCTCCAACGTTGATCAGCGCAAAGTCGGTATAAGTGCCGCTCTCTTCGGCCGTGACGCCGACCTTGGGAGGCGCCGGCTGGTTGTTGAACTTGACCCAGAAACATTCCAGAAGCTCTCTCGCCTTGTACTTCGTCAGCGCGCCGCTCTTCAGGCCTTTCCTGTAGAACGGCCAGAGGTGCTGGTCCAGCCGGCCGGGGTTGAATGAATCCCAGGTGTTGTATTCGATGATGACTCCAAGATGGACGAACCAGTAGTACTGGAGGGCCTCCCAGAAATCGCGCGGCGCGTGCGCCGGCACCCAGGAACAGACTTCGGCGATCCGTTCCAGCTCCTTCTTGCGATCGCGATTTTTTTCTTTCTTGGCCAGGTCCCAGGCTTTCTCGGCATGCCGGCCGGCGTAGGTGATCAGGGCATCGCAACAGACAGCCATGGCCCGCAGTTCCTCGCGCTTCAGGAAGGCCTCGGGATCATTGAGGAAATCGAGTCCGGCAATAGCATCCTCGATGTCTTTTTTAAAATCGATCATCCCTTTTTTATAGATCTTATCGTCGAGAACGGTATGCCCCGGAGCGCGCTGCTCCATGAACTCGGTGAATATCCCAGCCTCGTAGGCGTCTATCCATTCTTGCGAGACTTCGCCGAAGATTCGGTCGCGAATCGAGCGCCCCTTCCAGAAAGGAATGATCTCATCCTTATAGAATGTCTTGGTCTTCTCATCAACTTTGAACCAGGTCTTGGGCCGCGTGTCGAGGATCTCCAGGTCTTGGGCGCTGTGGCAGGTGATCTCGGGGTAGGTCGGTGTCGCCTTGGGAGCAGGGCCGCGCTCGCCGACGACGAGCTCGCCTTCGTTGATGCAGATTGTTTTATTCTCCAGAATATGCTTGAAGGCCAGGGCATGCTGCATGGGAGCGGACAGCCGGCAGGCCTCGGGGCTTTTATAAAATTCGGTGACCAGTTTCGCCCGCTCGGCCGTGATTGTCGGTTTGGCACTCAGGCTCTGTTCGCGCAGCTTTCTGACTCGTTCGTTCATGGCTCAGCCTCCAATCTTGACGGTGAACCCGGCTGTTGTGAATGACCGCCGGATCTCTTCCATCCTCTGGTCGGACGGAGATTCATAAATCTTGAAACAGGACGCTTTTCCTAAATTCTTGTATTTCTCCACGCCGCCTTTGTGGTATTTCAACAGGCTGACGTTCTTGATCGTCTTGAGCGGCTTGAGAAAATCGATCGTCAGCCGGATATTTTCCTCGTCATCGTTGACGCCGGCCGCCAGCGGAATGCGGATCACGATACTCTTGTGCTCACGGGACAGTTTTTTCAAGTTGTCAAGAATGAGCCCGTTCTGGACGCCTGTATACTTTTTGTGCTTTTTGGCGTCGATTATTTTCAAATCATAGAGAACGACGTCCGCTTTGCGCGCGGTTTTGGCAAGGATATCCCAAGGAGCCAGTCCCGACGTATCGAGGGCCGAGGGAATTTTTCTTTCCTCAAGCGCGGTTAAAATTTCTTGGCAGAACTTGGGTTGGCCGAGCGGCTCCCCTCCGGAGAGGGTCGCGCCGCCGGCGGACTGCTCATAAAAGATCCGGTCCTTTTCGACCTCCTCGATGACATCCTTCACGTTTATCTTCCGGCCGGCCATTTCCAGCGCCTCATACATGCAGACCTTGACGCATTTCCCGCAAAGATCGCATCGACTGCGGTCGATCTCGACAGGCCCCGAATTTTCGGAAATAGCTCCCAAGGGGCAGGCGGAAACACAGGAATAGCAGCGGGCACAGCGCGACGGCCGGGCTATCAGCTCGAAGTCATTTTCAATCCCTTCCGGGTTATGGCACCAGAGACAGTGAAGGGGACAGCCTTTTAAAAAGACGGTTGTCCGGATCCCAGGGCCGTCATGGATAGCAAAGCGCTTGATGTCGAAAATCATGCCTTTAGCCACGCTTTTTCTCCGTTTCCGAGTCTAATATATCAGATATCAGCTTGAGAATCAAGTAAAATTTTCATATTTTTAGGTTAATTTTTTTGCTTCTAAATTGTACAATTTAAATATTTTATCGAGATTTTGCCATCTTAAAAGGTTTTAAGCCGTCCCTTTCATTCCGAATAACTAAGGCTTTTTGGAAGAACGAATGAAGGCCAGGACATCACCGAATTCCATCTCAGGCTTGTGTTCCAGGGTAGCGGGGGCTCCCCCGCGGACAAGCCCAATGCCTATTTAAGAAGGGATGGAGTTGGTATAAAATTCGAAGTCCGATCCAATCGACGATGAAAAAGAAAGGCTTTCCTCTTAAAAAACAGCTGAGTTCCGTCCTCATCAAGCCGGCCGGGCCTGATTGCAACATGGCCTGCACATACTGCTTCTACCGGGATAAGGAGGCGTTTTTCCCAGGGGGCAAAAGCCACAGGATGAACGATGAGATTCTGGAAGAGACGATCAGGCAGGTGTTCGCGCAGCCGCTCCAGGCCGTCTCCATCGGCTGGCAGGGCGGAGAGCCGACGCTCATGGGACTCCCTTTCTTTGAAAAGGCCGTCGCCCTCCAGATCCGATACGGAAAGGGCAAATCCGTCGGCAACGGGCTCCAGACCAACGGCCTTCTCATCGATAAAGACTGGGCTCGATTTTTGAAAAAATATCAGTTTCTTGTCGGCCTCTCGCTCGACGGCCCGGAACATATTCACAACCGCTATCGATTACGGCAGGGCGGACAGGACTCTTGGACGGAAGTCGTGGACCGGGCCCGCCTCATGTTGGATGAAGGAGTCGAAGTCAATGCCCTGGTCGTCGTCAACGACTACTCGGTCCAATTTCCCCAAGAAATTTATGAATTTCACAAAGGGCTGGGCCTCGACCACATGCAGTTCATTCCCTGCGTGGAGACCGATCCTGCGGACACATCGCGCGCCGCCCCATTCTCCGCTCCGGCCGAAGGCTATGGCCGGTTTTTAAATAAACTGTTTGACCTTTGGCTGGCGGATTTTCAGGATGGCCGGCCGACGACCTCCATTCGCTTTTTCGATTCCGTCTTCTATGGTTATGTGGACCGCGATCCTCCGGAATGCGACCTGCGGGCCGAATGCGGCAATTATGTCGTCATCGAGCACAACGGCGATGTCTACGCCTGCGACTTTTTTGTCGAGGAAGGCTGGAAGCTGGGCAACGTCATGGAGGGAAAGCTCATCCATATGCTGAATTCCGCCCGGCAGAACGAATTCGGCCGGATCAAGGCGGATCTTGCCGAAGCCTGCCCTGCCTGCGAGTGGCTCCGCATCTGCCGCGGCGGATGCACCAAGGACCGCCTCCGTGATCCGCGCGATCGGGGGCACAATCATTTTTGCCAAGCCTACAAAACATTTTTCGCCCACGCCGACGCCCGGATGCGAAAGCTGGCCGCAGACTGGAAAAAATTGGGGACGCACACCTAAGGTACCTGTCCCCGTTTTTCAATTCACGGAAAATTTGTGGATCGTCTGCGTGCTATATTTTTGCCCCGGGTTGAGGATCGTCGAAGGAAAATTCGGCTTGTTGGGGGAATCGGGAAAATGCTGCGTCTCAAGGCAGAACCCGAAGTGCTTCTGGCAGACTCGACCCGATTTCCCCGAGATCGTCCCGTCGAGAAAGTTGCCTGAATAGAATTGGATGCCCGGCTCGGTCGTGGAAATCTCCATAACCCGGCCGCTGTCCGGTTCAACCACCCTGGCCGCGAGCGCCATCGTCCCGCCGCCGCCCGTCAGCACATAGTTGTGGTCATAGCCGCCTTCGACCTGGGCGATCCTTGATCCGATCGGCATCGGCGTCATGAAGTCCATCGGAGTGCCATTGACGCAGCGCAGCTCGCCGGTCGGGATCAAGCCCATATCGACGGGCGTATAGCGGTCGGCGTTAAGCATGAGCACATGGCCGAGGATGTCGCGGCGTCCGCCAGTAAAATTGAAATAACTGTGGTGGGTCAGGTTGACGGGCGTCACTTTGTCTGTCGTCGCCTCGTAGCGGATGACGAGCTCGTCATCGTTGGTGAGCGTGTAAGTGACCGTGCAGGCCAGATTCCCGGGATAGCCTTCCTCGCCGTCCCTGCTGAGGTAGGTGAATTTCACGCCGACGGCCCGGGCTTCCTTCACAGGTTCCGCATTCCAGACGACTTTGTCGAAGCCTTTGACCCCGCCGTGGAGGTGATTTTCGCCGTTATTCTTGGCCAAATGGAAGGTGACGCCGTTCTGAACGAACTGCCCCTTGGCGATTCGGTTGCCGTAGCGCCCGACGATGGAGCCGAAATATGGGCTGCTCTTCAAATAGCCGTCGAGATGATCATACCCGAGCACGCAGTCTTCCAATTTGCCGTTGCGGTCCGGAAGCTCGAGCGAGACGAGGGTTGCGCCGTAGGTCATCAGCCGGGCTTTTAGGCCGTTGTCATTGGTTAGAGTATAGATCTCAACCGCCGTGCCGTTCGGCAGATTCCCAAACGATTCTATTTTTAGGTCCATTTGCGCGATTCCTTTCATTGGAGTTGGCTCCGTTTTATCTGTTTTAGTCGCCGTCTCTTTATTGCAGGCTGCTGCTCCCCAGATGACAAGAGCGGCCAAGGCGCCCAAACAAGCCCGCCGCAAGATTTTTTCCATTCGCAGACCCTCCTTCTTCGCGACCAAGTATATCCTCGGATTATAAGATATCAAATAAATAGTCGGCTTTGAAGACCCACTGGGGGATTCGATCTCAAAAAGAAGATTCTAATACAAACGCAATAAATAAAGTGACAATGTATGGGCGGCGCTTAGGCCGCCCTCAAGCCCCCGTAGCGGAGGGGGGCCCCGGACACTCTTGGAGGAGGACCCTTTCACAGGGTCCCCCTCCAACGGGCGGCGGGAATACCCGCCCGCCCTGCCACCCCTCCAAGGAG
>CAZIDN010000135.1:0-6402 GCA_964537875.1 uncultured Eubacteriales bacterium | reverse complement strand
GCATTCATGCCCGGATTGACAGCCGCGACCCTCGCAATTACAATGGGCTTTCATGTCGAAAGAAAACGAAAATTATCAACGACTCAAAAAATATTGTCTCGACCTTGGGATTTCCCTGTTTGGTACGGCCGAGATCATAAAGGTCAGGGACGAGTTTCGTTTGGCCGATTCGATAAAAACAAGATTTCCTTGGGGGATTTCGCTCGGAAAAAGAGCGGCGGATGCCGTCCTGGAAGACATCAAGGACCAGCCGACGCCGCTCTATTTTCATCACTACCGCCAGCTCAATTTTTTTCTGGACCGGGCCGCCTTTCTTCTCACATCCCATATACAGGAACTCGGCTTCAGTGCGCTCCCAATTCCAGCCTCCCAGATTATCGACTGGGAAAAACAACAGGCCCATGTTTCTCATAAAAAAATCGGCTTGTTAGCCGGCTTAGGCTGGATCGGACGCAACAATCTCCTGGTCAATCCGAAGCTCGGATCCAGGTTCCGCCTGGTGACTGTGTTGACGGACCTCCCGCTGGAGGCCGATCAGGCCATAGAAGGATCCTGCGGAGAATGCAGACGATGCCTTCTGCCTTGTCCGGCCCAGGCCATCAAAGAAAATCCTGCCGATTTTGACCACCTCCGTTGCTATGAAAAACTTGATGAATTCCGGAAGAAGCACATTGTCAGCCAGCACATCTGCGGCGTGTGCGTAAAGGCATGCCCTGGACCCGCCGGCAGCCTTCAAACAAAAAAAAGCGGGTCCCATGCCCCTCCGGACACGCCATCCGTTTGACATTTTCTCCAGGCCCCTGTAATATTCTTAGACAGAATGGGGGAACGTCAAGAGCCGAACAAATTTCCGTTTATTGTGTCTCTCCTCGTCGGCCTGGTTGTCATAGTCATCAGCGTCTACGGATTTTCCCTGCTTCGGGACCGACCCGGCATCCCCAAGGACATCGAAAGACATCAAATTGTCAGAATCGACGACTTCGACATTCAAGCGAAGCGAGATGAAGATTTCGCCCTTAGAAACAAGAAAATCGGCGACCCGGCGGAATTCTATATAAAAGCCGACGGCAAGATCGAGAAAAAGGTCGTGCCGGTCGTCCCCTATTATACCCGGGCGAATTTTCCCCTCATCTATTTTATTATAGGCCTGTGTTGCCTTTTCATCGGGATCGCCGTCTTCTGGCTGAGGCCCCAGGATCTTAAAGCCCGTATTTTTTACTGGACGATGTTGGCTTTTGCTCCTGCCGTTATTATCAGCGGAGACGATTATTGCCTCAGGCAGGAATGGCCGAGCTTCATGCCCTGTCTGCTTTTCATTTTAGGCTATGCCCTGGCTCCGGCTTGGATGATGTATTTCTCCCTGACTTTCAGCAAGGGCAAACACAGGCTGAATCGCTTTGTCATTTTCATTCCGGCACTCCTCCTCGGCGGTGTCCAGGAGTCAACATTCCTCTATGCTTTCGTTAAACCTTCTTACCCAGTCTTTAGATTTTACCATGCCATGTATTTCATTTTTCTTCTTTATGTCATTAGCTACGTTCTCATCTCCATCTTTCTTCTCTGGCTCAGCTACCGCAGGGCGGAGTTGGATGAGGAAAGGGCTCAGATCCAATGGATTTTCTATGGGTTAATTGTCGGTCTGTCGGCCTTCATTTTCCTATACCAAATTCCTCAGACACTGAGTCTTAGGCCGATCATGTCCGAGGAGGTCTCGGCCGTCTTTTTTATCGTCATCCCCGTTGTGTTTGCTATCGCCATCATCAGGTATAAGCTCATGAATATCGAGCTTGTAATCAACCGCAGCCTGGTCTATTCTCTCTTAACGATCTTCGTCGTCAGCCTTTATCTCATTTTTATCCAGATCTCTCAACGGCTTTTCACCAAATTTTTTGTCGTCCACGAGATGGTGTTTTCGGTGGTCGGCGTATTTTTGGCCGCGCTGGCTTTTCAGCCGGCCCAAAGGAAGATTCAAGAATTTGTGGACAAGGCCTTCTTCCGCCAACGGTATGATTACCGCCAGACGGTCCTCAACTTCGGCGAGAACGCTCAACGGTTCGTCAGCCAGGATGAGCTTTTGGACTATTTTCTCCAGGAAATGAAAAGGGTCATCCCCGTAGAAAGCTTGAGCTTTTCGGTCGGCCCGGAATCGGAGGGGCGCCGAGAGAAATATTTTGTCCTGAAAAAGGGCGATGAACAGCCTTTCCTTCCAAGGCTGACCCTAGACTTTGAATCCGCCGAAATATCGGCCAGACGGGCAGGGGTTCAGACGGCGGAAAACATCGATTTTTCCCAGGAGGCAGTCCTGGAAAAAAACAAACTGGACATTGCGATGCCCCTGGCTTTTCCTTCCGGCGGGAGAAAAGGATTTTTGCTCCTCGGCAAGAAAAAATCCGGAGCGCATTTTACCCGTGAGGATATCGAACTCATCCGGACAATGGCCACCGAATTGACCATCAACCTTGACCGTTTGCGGCTCCAGGAGGAAGTAATCTATGAGAAGGCGTCAAAGGAAAAGCTCGACGAGCTCAACCGCTTAAAGACAGAATTTATCTCGACCGTTTCCCATGAGCTACGGACACCCATGAGTTCCATCCAGGGATTGGCCGAGATCCTCCAATCGGGAAAGATCAAGGACAAAGAAAAACGAGAGCAGTTTTTGAACCTGATGGCCTCGGAAAGCAGCCGTCTGTCCCGCTTTCTGCACAACGTCCTGGATTTCGGCAGAATCGAACAAAGGGTGAAAATCTACCAATTTCAAAGGACCAACATCGTGACGCTCATCCATGAGGTGGTCGCGATTTTCCGGCAGATCCTGGACAGCCAAGGCTTCATCCTGGAGATGCATCTTCCCGAAAGCCCCCTCTTTCTCGAGGTGGACGGGGATGCCGTGAAACAAGCATTGATTAATCTTGTTGATAATGCTATAAAATATTCAGCAGAAAAGAAGGTCCTCGAAATAAACTTTCAGGACCGAGAACGGGAGCTTGAAATTCAGGTCAGAGATCAGGGGATCGGGATTTCCATGGAAGAGCAAGAAAAGATCTTCGACAAATTTTATCGGGTCGCCCAGGCCGAAAAGCTCAGCCCGAAAGGGGCCGGATTGGGCTTGAAGATTATCAAGCATATCATGGCCGCCCATCGCGGCCAAGTCCGGGTCAAGAGTGAAATCGGCAAGGGCTGCACATTTATGCTGATTTTCCCCAAACCATGAAGAAAAAACTCCTCATCATCGAAGACAATAAAGCCCTTTTGGAGACGACCTCCTGTTTTCTGGGAGCCGAAGGTTTTCAAATCATCTCAGCCACCGATGGCGAAAAGGGGTTCGCTCTGGCCTGCAAGGAACATGTCGACCTGATCGTCCTGGACCTGATGCTTCCGTCCCTGGGCGGGTTGGATATTTGCCGGATGCTCCGGGAGAAGGGAATCCACACGCCGATCATTATCCTCACGGGTCAGAAAAAAGACGAAATCGATAGGGTCTTGGGGCTCGAGCTCGGCGCGGATGACTATCTCCTCAAGCCTTTCGGCCAGAGAGAGCTCCTGGCCCGGATCAAAGCGGTCCTCCGCCGCGGCCAGCCGGAGCCCAAGGACATCGAGGAATATTCTTTCGGAGATATGACGATCAATTTCAAGAAGAAAACCGCCGCCAAGGGCAAAAAAGACCTTTATTTGACGGCCAAAGAATTCGGTCTTTTGAAGCTTCTGATCTCTCATGAGGGCGAAGTCGTGAGCCGTGAAATGATCCTGAACGAGGTTTGGGGATATGATAAATTTCCGACGACGCGGACCGTGGACACCTTCGTCCACAATCTCCGGCAGAAAATCGAGAAAAACCCCGCTAAACCCGTTCATCTGATTACGATTCCCTGGTCGGGGTATAAATTTCAAAAATAGGATATTTTCCGGCTTTTCCTTTAACAAAATCTTTGCAAATTTTTGACAAATCTATGACAACTTCATCTAGGAAACGGTGCTATTATAAGTTTATGAAAAATGGGATAGAGGAAAAAGATCGTAAAAAAGATATGTTGAGTTTTCAAGGAATTTCGATATATTGAAACAAAAGAACGAAGCGTGAATGGGTGCCAGGGCTTTTTAAAATGACCTAGCCCCTTCTTTCAGGTGTTGAGAGCGAGGCGAGCATGGAAGAACGTAAAAACAATGTGAGCGGGTGGCTTTTTCTCTACGGCTTTGCCTTCGCTTTTTTTGGGATCCTACCGGCCCTCGTTCCGGGCATGTGGAAGAGTCCCATCACGAGGGGCGATGCCCTGGATTTTTTAACGCCGCTGGCAGTGATGCCGGTCGCCCTGATCCTTTTTCATAAAATTAAAATTCGCTGGCCGAATGAGGGACAATCCCGTGGAATAAAAATTGCCGCCATGATCACCTTTGCGGTCGGGGTGATTTTTTATATCGAGGGCCATGGCATTCATCTGCCGTCGAACTCGCTCGCCCGGCTGATGGAGCCGGGGACGGCCATTTACAGGGCGGCCTATCTTTATGACGAAGTCATCAGCCACTATATCTGGGACGGCGGCGTGATCCTGATCTCGGTCGGCCTGATCATCCTGGCCTCAAAAATATCTTTTCCGTCTCTGTCCAAGGCGAATTATCTGTTTATCGGACTAGGAGCGGCTTTGTATGGTTTTACCTTCACCTGCAACGGGATCGAAGGACAAACTTTTCCCCTCACCTTTCCGGCCGCAATTATTGGCACTTTTGCCGCGCTTGTTCTTTATTTGAAGAATAAGAAGACCGGACGTCCAAATCCTGTCCTTTTGTTTTTCTTGTTCGGCTACCTGATCAGCCTGACGCTCTTTGCTTATTGGGGAATCTCCCACCCCGGCTTTCCTGAATTCAGCGCCATCGGCTGGATCGATTGAAAGGGATCGAACTCAGCCGCCGATTTTCTTACAGGGAACCCAGATTTCAGTCTTCAATTTGTCCGGCCTGACGCTTGACGGATCCATGTCCAGGTACTGTTCCATAACGGGGCCGTCGGCCGTGTAGCCGTTGGTGTTGATCCATTCCATGATTTTATTGATGGTTTCTACGCTTTTATCGTAGGGCCCGATGTGGAGACAGACAGCGGCCGTCGTGTAACCCCATTTCTTCAATTCCAGCGGGTTTTGAACCAGCGCTTGGGCCGTCACGGGGAACCCGAGCTCCCATTGCATATCCTCGGCTTTGGTCAATCCGGGGCTGGTGTAAAAAATTCCAACCAAGGGGCCCATGGGTGGAAGGAGATTCTGAGCCTGCATGTTCATCATGAGAGTTCCGATGACATTCTGCATGTCCTCGATCGGCCCCCTATGAGTGAGGCAGGCGTAGTAGAAAGGCTCGATTTTATCTCGAACCTTCACGCTCGTCGTGGCTTCGGGTTGTTGGGCAGAGGCCGACACTACGATCGCCGATGCGATAAATATTGTCGCCGTCCAGATCATTGTTGCTTTTTTCATTGATGACTCTCCTCTATGTATTTAGTCGTTTTTCTTGCCTTTAATAATATTCCAGTTTTCCAGCCCCTTCAATTCCCCATAGTTGGTCTGGTCAATTTGAAACGGAGAGATAGAAATAAATCCGTTCCTGACCGCCCAGACATCTGTTCTTTCCGGCGCCTGCTCGAGCTCTTTGTAAAAGTTCCAGAAATAGACCTGGTTCCTGGGACTAACCCGCCTCTCATAGGACTCCAGCGACGTCTGGGTGTCTTGGCGCGTGATCACGACCCCTTTGATCTTGTCCTCGGGTAGGTTGGGGACATTCACATTCAGGAACACTCCAGGCTTTAGACGTTTTTCTTTCATCTCCCGGACCAAGGATACGATAAAGTCGGCGGCCGGGGCGTAATCCATGGTTTTGCCGCTCTCCAACGAAACCGCCACCGCAGGGATGCCCTTGATGGCCGCTTCCCGGGAGCAGGCCACCGTTGCGGAATAGAATGAAACGACTCCCAGGTTCTCTCCCCGGTTGATTCCAGAGACGACCAGGTCAGGCTTTTCGGCGAGCAGGGATTCGAGGGCCAGCCGAACGCAGGTGGCCGGCAGAGCTTTTATGGCGTACCACTTGGACCCTTTTCTCTCCGACTCCGAAATCATGATCGGGTCTTGGTAGGTGATTCCATGGCTGACGCCGCTGTAATTTTGGGCCGGGGCGGCGACCGTGACCGTTGCTATGGAAGAGAGTTTTTCGAAAAGGGCGGCGATCCCGGGTGCGTCGATGCCGTCATCGTTGGAGATCAGGATTTTGAACGGTGATTGGCCGAAAAGACATCCGTCCGCGATAAAAAAGAAGATGAGAATGAGTGCCAGGCGCTCCAAAACCTGAATTCTTCGTTTCATGATTTCCTCCTTTTATTCCGCCTCACGGAGATGCCCAAAACTTGGGCAAACTCTGTCAGCCTTT
>CAZIDN010000134.1:0-6450 GCA_964537875.1 uncultured Eubacteriales bacterium | reverse complement strand
GAGCCGCCGGTGCGGAGCGCTCCCTCTTTGTCCGGCTGTGTGACCGGCATTATCGTTCCTCGAAACAGGATGGTTACGGGAGAAAAGCTGTCCGTCGGAGACCGCATCATCGGGGCGACATCATCAGGGCTTCACGCCAACGGGATTTCCCTGGTGATCAAGCGGGCCTTAGCGCTAAAAGACAAGTTTCTCCATCAACTGCCGAACGGGAAAACCCTGGGCGAGGAGGCGCTCATCCCCACCCGCTCGTATGTCCGGCTCGTCGAGGCCCTGCAGGAAAAAAATATCGAGATCCACTCTCTGCTGGGCGGCACGGGCGGAGGGATCTCCAAGATCGCCTATGCCAAGACGGCTTTCACCTATCGTATCAAAAAATGGGTGGATGAAATACCGCCGCT
This sequence comes from uncultured Eubacteriales bacterium, assembly GCA_964537875.1. Lineage (GTDB taxonomy): Bacteria > Acidobacteriota > Aminicenantia > Aminicenantales > UBA4085 > JAPKZH01. The sequence goes on along the minus strand of CAZIDN010000134.1, from coordinate 6,052 downwards.
TTTCCGGTTTATGCTCGAGGTCGGCGTCAGCTTGGAGGACTGCCTGACGACCTTCAACTGGGGAATCGGGTTCTACATTTTTGTGCCGGAAGAAGAGGTCGACCGAACCATCAAAACAGGCAAGAAAGCGGGATATGACCTCGTTGAGCTCGGCCAAGTCGAAGCAGGGGAGCGCTGCGTCGTCTTTGAGCCGGAGAAAATCACCCTCCCCGCCATCGAGTAATTTTTTTTGCCGTGAATTACAAAAAATCCTCGGTGAGCTAAAAGAACGGGCAGGAAAAGAATTTGTTTCGCCAGCACAGCGGAAAACGAGTCTTTTTTAAATCCAAACCACGAGCCCACCAGCCCGGCGTCCTTATCTGGCGGGCCCTGCTTATCACGAGCCTGTGCCTGGCCTTCCTCGCGGCCGGTTCATTATCTGGTGAAGAAGGCGGAACCGGAACGCTGCTGCCTGACGGCCGTGAATTTATTTCTTGGGAGAGGCCGCTTCAGTTCACCAGGACATATTATGTCGACAACAGGAATCCTCGCGCCGCTGATTCGAACCCCGGTTCGAAGGAACTGCCCTTTCTCACCATTAACAAGGCGGCGCAGGTGTTGCAGCCGGGCGAGCGCGTGGTCATCATGACGGGCGTCTATCACGAGCGTGTCGATCCGGCGCGCGGCGGCACCGGCCCTGACAAGATGATCAGCTACGAAGCGGCGGCCGGCGCGAACGTCGTCGTCAAGGGCTCGCGGCCGGCCAAGACGGGTTGGGAGCCTTCTGCCGGTTTCAAGATTGACCTTCCTGCGTCGGCTCGCGCCAAGGCGAAAATCTATCGCCGCCGCCTGGACGACCTCGATTTCCGGGGCTACAACCCCTTCGACATGGTCAGCATCATGCAGGACCGCGTCTATTTGATGCCCAAGCCCGAAGAATTATGGCGGCACCTTGCGCGGCGCGGCCTGGTGTTCGTGGACGGGCGACGCCTCGAGCAGGTCGAACTTTATCAGCATCTTGGCCGGGAAGACGGCGCCTTTTGGTGTGAACACGACGGGCTCACGATTCACGTCCGCCTTCCCGGTGACTCTGATCCCGTTCAGCACGAGGTGGAGTTGGCGATCCAGGAACAGGTGTTTGCTCCCCGGACGCGCGGGATCAGTTACCTCCGTGTCAAGGGGATCTCCTTCGAACACGCAGCTAACGCTTTCCCGGTTCCGCAGCGCGGGATGGTTTCCTTAAGCCGGGGCCACCACTGGATCATCGAGGATTGTGTCCTGCGGCACGCCAACGGCGTGGCGCTCGACATCGGCGCCCAGGATTGGGACATGGAGCCGCCCGCCGTCATCGGCCACGCGATAGTGCGCCGCAATCATATTGACGACGTCGGTGTGTGCGGAATTGCCGGCATGGCGGTGCGGGATACCCTGATCGAATCAAACCTGATCGAACACGTGGGCTACCAGGATGTGGAGCTGGCCTGGGAGACCGGCGGGATCAAACTGCATCAGACCAAGGACTGCCTGCTCCGCGGCAACGTCATCCGGCACACGATCCACGCGGAGGCCATCTGGCTCGACTACGAGAATACGAATACGCGCGTCACCGGGAACGTGATGGGGGACACGCTGGAGACGCTGCGGGGCGGCATTTATCTCGAAGCCTCGCACGATCCCAACATGATCGACAACAACATCATCTGGAAGGCGACCGAAGGCGTGGGGGGCGGGTCCTACAACATGCCGCCCCACGGCGGCTGGGGCATTACCATAGATGGAAGCGACGAGACGGTCATCGCCCATAACCTAATTGGATACACCCAGGATGCGGCCATTAAGTTTCGAAACATCGAAAGCCGGATCGTGAGCGGACGGGGCGGCACCGCGCGCAGGAACAAGGTCTTGAACAACATCTTCTTCCGTTGCGGCAAGGCCATCGATTTCTCCAATTCCGACAACTCTGCCGACTACAACCTCTATACGAGAGATTGGGGCGGCGTCCGCGACGAGACCAAGTCGGAGGGACGCGGGCTGAACTGGATTCCAGACGCGGGCGCGACCCTGCGGCTTGATCTTGAAGCATGGCAGAAATTCTTTGGGTTTGACAAGAATGGCGCTTACGCGGACATGAAAATCGATGTCGATCTCGACGCGCTGACCATGACCTGGTCGGTCTCGGGCGCCGTCCCGCAAGCCCCGACCGAGAAGCATTTCCAACGGGATCTGCTCAACCAAGCCGCGGGCAATGTCCGCAAGCCCGGTCCACTGCTGCGTTTGCCGGATTCGCCGGCCCAAGTGAATATTGATCCGCGACGATAACGGTGACTTCTCCTTCTTATCAGCAATTTGCAAATTGTCTCTAGGAATGTGGGGGTATACCAAAGCATACGAAAGCATACCTGGGATGGCCACAATTTGGTCACAGCCTAATCAGACATAAAAACATAAACAGTGCATCCGTTTGACTCACTCCTCTATTGGTGATATTCTTTTGCCGAGCAATCGTTAAAGGGAACAAGGGTCATGAAATGCCCTCAATGTCAGACCGAAATTCTTGATGATTCCCGTTTCTGCAGCAAGTGCGGGACTCCGATTCATGCTTCTGAGAAGGCCTCTATTCACTTCACCGAAACCCTGGAGACGCCCGCGCGCGAATTTCGCCTCGGCAAAATGCTGGCCGGCAAATACAAGATTGATGATGAGCTCGGCCGAGGCGGCATGGGGATTGTCTATCGAGCTGAGGATATAGGCTTAGGCCGCCAAGTCGCCATCAAGGTTTTGCCTGATGTCTTCACCAGCGACCCGGAGAGGCTGGCCCGTTTTGAGCGTGAGGCCAAAGTCTTGGCATCACTGAATCATCCCAATATCGCTGTCATACACGGACTTGAAGAAGCCGAAGGGAAGCGTTTTCTTGTCATGGAATTGGTCGAAGGCGAGACGCTGTCCGATCGGATAAGAAAAGGAACGCTGCTCCTAGAGGATGCACTGAAAGGCTGTCTCCAGATTGCCGAAGGGATGGAAGCTGCCCACGAAAAAGGGATCATCCACAGGGATCTGAAACCTTCCAATATCAAGATCACACCTGAGGGAAAAGTCAAGATACTCGATTTTGGTCTGGCCAAGGCTTTACGTGAAGAAGCCGTGGCTGCTAACATTTCTAAATCTCCCACGATAACGAACCAAATGACCGGAGCCGGAGTGATTCTCGGCACGGCGGCCTATATGAGTCCTGAGCAGGCTAAAGGGAAAGCCGTAGACAAGCGGGCGGATATCTGGGCTTTCGGTTGCATCCTTTACGAATGCCTAACCGGCAACCGGCCGTTTCAAGGCGAAACTATCACGGAAACATTGGCGGCGATTCTCAAGGGTGAGCCTGATTGGCAAACGTTGCCGGCCGTTGCGCCGTGGAAGGTGAAGGATCTGTTGCGGCGTTGCCTCGAAAAAGATCCCAAAGAGCGCCTTCACGACATCGCCGACATACGCATAATGCTTAAAGACGCTGCGTCGGCGGATTCATCAGCTCAGGCGGTAGTTGTGCCAGCGGCCATCCGATGGCGGGCGTTGCCCTGGATTCTTGTCGTTGTCATAGCCCTCGTTGCCGCGGCTTTTGGCCTGCGAAGCTTGAAGCGGCCGGAGAAGGCCCCGCTACAGACGATGCGCTTTGTCATTTCCCTACCGGAGCCTTTGAAAGAAGAGAGTAACTTTCCCAGTCTGGCTATTTCTCCCGACGGCAGGCAAATTGTCTTCAATGGAGGAAGCCGTCTCTATTATCGACGTATCGATGATCTCGAGTTTAAGCCGATTGCGTTTTCGGAAGGTGCAGAAAATCCTTTCTTTTCTCCGGATGGTTCCTATCTTGGTTTTTTTGATGGAGGAAAGGTCAAAAAAGTTTTGTTAGCCGGCGGGGCGCCGGAAACGATCTCTGATATTGGCTTTACCTACCCTGGTGGCGGAAGCTGGGAGACCGATGGCTCCATCCTCTTTCAGGCCGGTTGGAGGCAGGGCATTTTCCGTCTGCCTGCCTCTGGAGGGATGCCGGAAAAGCTCATAGCGCCGGACCCTCAAAAGAACGCGGGAATGATCTTATGGCCTCAGCAACTGCCTGCGCCGGGTCTTCTTCTGTTCACGGTCGCCTCCAACGATATCGCCTCGATGAATGAGGCCCAGATTGCCATTGGAGGCGCAGGCGGCAAATCCGAAAGAAAAATTCTCGCCGGCGGCACCTATGGTCGCTATCTGCCTACGGGACATCTCATCTATGGCTATGACGGCAAATTGATGGCAGCTCCTCTGGACATTGGGGAACAAAGGTTAACCAGGAATGCCGTGCAGGTTCTGGAAGGGATCTCGATGTACCCAGATTCGGGCAAGGCGGAAATCGCATTCTCGAACACCGGTCATCTTGTCTATGTACCAGGTACAATGGTCAAAGGCAGCGACAGCCTTGTGCTCATCGATCGCGACGGAAAGGAAAATCCGATCGATCTGCCCAGTGGAAAAGACGAAAGCCACATCTTGGTTCAGAACAGACTTTCGCCCGACGGGAATCGCTTGGCTGTCATGCTTTCCATGGCGAACAACGACATCTATATTTATGATTTTGCCGACCGCACTTTCGCTCGGGAGACGTTCGAAAGTGGTGATGAGGCGACTCCGGTATGGGCTCCTGATGGCAAACATTTGGCCTACACCTCGCAGCCTGGATCCAGTTTTCAGATTTTCTTGAAAAACACCGTTGGAAGCGGCAACCCAAAACCGATTTTCAGCAGCGAGAATGCCCGATATCCCAATTCCTTCACTCCAGACGGCAAGGTGCTGGCCTTTGTGGAAGACAATCCCAAGACAGGGTCAGATATCTGGACGGGCCCGGTCGAAGGAGATGGCCAGCCAAAGCCTTTTCTGCAAACAAAATATGAGGAGCGAAATCCCGCGTTTTCGCCTGATGGTCAATGGATTGCTTATCAGTCCAATAAGTCGGGGCAGATGCAGGTCTATGTAGTGCGATATCCAGATGCAGGCGGCGAGAGACAAGTTTCGCAGGATGGCGGAGAGGAACCGCGATGGGCGGCATCCGGGAAAGAGCTTTTTTATCGCAACAGCAGCCAATTCGTGGCAGTAGAAGTGGTCTTTAAACCGGCCACTATCGAATTTACCACCCGTAAGGTCCTTTTTAAAACTGACCCAAGTCTCCGATCCGGGTTCTTTAGTTCCTACAGCGTTATGCCCGATGGCCAGAGGTTCATTTTTGTAAGACGATCCCGGCCGAACCCGGTCACGCAGCTCATTGTAGTGCTCAACTGGTTCGAAGAACTCAAGCGCCTTTGCCCCATAGGAAAGAAGTAAGGACGCCGACCCCACATAATGTTCCCAGAGGAATCCGAGGTCTTCGAACCGGAGAGTCTCCCAACCTTTGTAATGACAGACAAATCCTGTATCGAAGCCGTAGAGCTTTGGCGCAGAGACGATTTCGGTAGCCCGGTGAGTGCTGAAGGGTCGGATCACATGGACAACGAACGTGGCTTCAAGGACGGCTGGATAGTTACTGATCGTCGTCCGGCAAGATTACTAAATGCAAGTAGTATTGCATATAGTAATACTCGATGAAAACTAGTTTGCGGCTGGTCTTTAATAAACTATTTTTCTAATCTTAATCGGCTTGCGTTAGAACTTCAGTCGCCTGATTTCCTTCGACTGTGACATGCGCGTGCAGGCGATCCAGCGGCCATCGGGGGATACCTGCGGATGCATCAGGTTGGCAGGATCGTTGCTTAGTTGCCGGGGCGGGCCGCCCGAACGCAGAATGGCAAAGATCTGCATCCGCTCGCCGGCCAGCGCTCCGTAAACGATGGTTTTCCCATCGGGCGTCCAATCAAGGCTGCCATACGTGCTGCTTGTATACTCGACGAGCTTCTCCGCGCGTTTCCCGTCGGTGCTGACAACCCAGAGGATACGGCCGTTACCTTCAGTGCGTTCTTCGAACGCAATCTCGTCACCTTTTGGCGACCATGATTCCCCTGTCGCATTCTTGATGGGATCGGGCAAAGGCAGCCGCTCCACGCGCACCGGTTTACCG
>CAZIDN010000133.1:0-6475 GCA_964537875.1 uncultured Eubacteriales bacterium | reverse complement strand
CCTATTGTAAGGAAATATCGCTTGAACAAGCAATGTGATTACATTATAATTACGCCGGCAGGGACGACCGGCATGAAAACGCATATCATTTCTATCGGGAATTCTCGGGGGATTCGCATCCCCAAGGCCATCCTGGAACAGTGCCGCCTCGAAAAAGATGTAGAGCTCGAGCTCGAAGACAACAAGATCATCATTAGGCCCCTGAGGAAAACGCCCAGGAAAAGCTGGGCTCAGTCCTTCCAGAAAATGAGATCCCAGCAGGATGACAAGCTTCTCATCGATGACCGCCTAGACCTGGACGAAAAAGACTGGGACTGGTGATGAAGCAGTACGATATCTATTTAATCTCTTTGGACCCGACGGTCGGACATGAAATAAAAAAATCTCGTCCCTGCGTCGTTATCTCTCCCGATGAGATGAATCAGCATATTTCCACGGTTATCATCGCTCCGATGACGACCAAATCCTATCCTTACCCTACGCGTGTACCGGTTGAATTCAAAGACAAGGAAGGCTGGATCGTGCTCGATCAGATTCGGACAGTGGACAAGCAGCGCCTGGTCGCCAAGCTTGGGCAGCTCCGGCCGAGCTTGATAAAAAAAATAAAAGCCGTCATCCAGGAAATGCTTGTGGACTAGGCAGCAGCATTTATCTCACCTAAAAAAATCATTATAAATTTCTTATCCGCCGAAGGATCACCTGCGAACGATTAAAATAGGAGATTTGTTGCAGGCCTTGAAGTTGCGAGGCTAATTTCTAGGGAGTCCGCCTTTGATCTTATTTTATCATAGAGGGGTAAAGGGGAATTCATTCTAATGATGCGGGTGGCCTCAATCGGATATGATAATTTTCTTGACAATTCGATTTAGGAAAAAACAATCAGCTGTCCTCAGAATCAGACATAACTATCAGATTCTAAAACAATTTCCGCCTTAAGACTCCGATAAACTTTTGGCACATTTTATGCTGCGGTTTTTTAAGGTGTTCGTTTGGGCTAAATTGACGTACGGAGTAACTTTCGCACGCACTTATGGAAATGCACAAAAAATGTCATCTCGAGGAGCGAAGCGATGTGGCGATCCGACGCAGTCGTTGCGAGGCACTTTGCACCGTGGATATTTCATGCCGATTGCGCGAAAGGAAGAGATTCCTCTCTTTGCCCGAATGACCCTTTGGGTCAGATTGCCACGCTCCCTGCGGTCGCTGGCCATGACGGGATTACAACGATATATGCATATATATCTGTTAGGGTTATAATTGAACAGGTGGCATAATGATAGGGAAAGCAGGGGTTTTATGAGGTTTCTTTAGGAATAAACACGCAGGTAAACATATTCGTATTATTACAAAGAGCGATAAATTGATTGCGTGCACCACTATTTTTGCCCAAGAACCAATGCAAGATATTTATCGCTCTCCTTAATAAGAGAAAAAACGGGCTTCATGGATGATTGTCAGAATGAACATTAAGAGACTCTTTTTTCTTCTTCTTTTTGCCGCCCTGTGCCTTATCGCGGGGCTGACCTTTCGACTAGACTCAGCTTCCCAGGAAGCGGTCCAGTTCCAGAAGCCCCTCCAGCACGAAGTTTCGGTTACATTGAAATTGGTACAGGTCTATGTCACGGATAAAAAGGGCAAGCCGGTTCAGGACCTCCAAAAATCGGATTTCATCGTTTACGACAACGGCCAGAGGAAGGAAATTACGGATTTCGAGAAGCACATTCTGAACCGGCCACCGGTCAAGGCCGAGCCCCAGCCGGCCGAAGAAAAGATCGTCCCAACCACTCTTCCTCCCCCCGACCAGGTCATCCCGGCCATCACCCGCAAATTCTTCCTTCTCCTTGACTTCGCCTTCAACAACCAGCAGGGCGTCAATAAGTCGAAAGAAGCCGCCCTGCATTTTATCGACACGGAGATCATGCCGGATGACCAAGTGGGATTGCTTTCTTATTCGATGTTGAAAGGGCTCTCCATTCACGAATACATGACGACCAGCCATCAAAAAGTCCGGGAGGCCGTGGAGGCTTTGGACGCAAAAGCCATCGCGGGGCGCGCTGAGGACATCGAGGAAGAATATTGGCGAGGGGCCACAGAGGGCAGCTCCCCGACCTTCGATTGGCGGCGGCAGGAGTCTAAAAACCTGGCCCAGAATTTCATCCTCAAGATGACGACTCTTGCCAAGGCCTTCCGCACCATTCCGGGGCAAAAACACTTTATCCTTTTTTCCGCGGGCATTGCCAGCTCTTTGCTCTATGGTAATCAGGCCGGTACCCCTCAAGGGAGTGCCTCTGGCGGCCGGTCCAAGTTCGATGCGGGAGACTATGTTTTGCGTACGCAATACGAGGAGATGCTCAAAGAGCTGAACTCGGCCAACTGTGCTATTCATACCTTCGACACGCGCGAAGCCGCCATGGTCCCATCCCTTTTTGCTTACGATGAGCAGACCTTCGGAGTGGGCCGTACTCGCGACATATTCACGAGCGGCGGCGTTTCACAGACGAACCAGCTCATCTTCAAGGATGATAAAATCACGGGCGGCTATTCCCTCCAAAGGCTTTCCAACACGACGGGTGGGAATTATTACTCCAATATCAGAAAATACCGAGAAAATCTGGAACAGGTGCAGAACCTCACCAGCTCCTACTACGTCCTAGGCTATTATATCAACGAGCAATGGGACGGCCGTTATCACGAGATCAAAGTCGAGGTCAAGCGGAAAGGGTGCGAAGTCCGCGCCCAAGCCGGGTACTTCAACCCGAAGCCGTTCCGCGAGTATTCGGATCTGGAGAAACAACTCCATTTGTTTGACCTGGCTCTGACCGAACGACCTCTGTTACAGACACCCCAGAGATTCCCTGTCGCCGCCCTGTCTTACGCCGCCGGAGACAAGACCCGTCTTCAAGTGCTCTCAAAAATCCCCCCTGAAACGGTTGAAAAGTTTTTGGGTAAAAGGGTTGAGCTTGTTTCGCTCGTGTTCGACGAGGAAGAAAATCTTGTCAGCCTCCAAAGAACCGAGGCCGACCTTACAAAATACCGGGGAGTGGACGTTTTTTATACGTCCGCAGCATCGCTTCAGCCGGGCCGATACAAATGCCGCTTTGTCCTAAGGGACCTGAATACCGGAAATGCAGCTATTGGAACGGCCTGGGCCAGCGTTGCCAAGAAAGCGTCTTTCGGCTTAAGCCTGCATTCTCCTCTTCTGCTCGTCTCCGAGAGCAACTTCGCGTATCTAGAACCGGTGGCGACAAAAAAGAGTGAAATCACGGCCTGGAAAAATATGTATCCCTACGACCGGGCCCAATACTCGCCTCTTATCGGGGAGGCGCCCAAGGGAACGACCAAGCTTTTCGCCGTTGTCCCCTGCTCGATCACAGGCCTTGTCCTGCCGGAGATCGTCATGACGGCTGATCTCGTCAATTCCACGTCGGGCGAGAGAATTCCCCTGGCCGGTTCCATTTTGGACAGGGTCCGGAAAGAGAGCGGCGAAGCCCAGTTCCTCGAACTGTTGCTGAATAATATCCCACCGGGAAAATATCTGCTCTATCTTCATGCCGAGGCAGCGGGGACGAAGTACGTTTCCTATGCAAGGGCGAATTTGACCATAAAATAAATCGGTTCTCTTCCATTTCGTATGGGGAAAATTGTATGGGAAACGATCCGGAAACGGCCTCGCTCCCCATCCGGGTTTTTCACGCCGTTCCCGAGCCCTCCTTCTCGGCGGCGAAGAACTCGCTTCCCGGCCTTGATTTTACGGACGTTCGCCGGGAAGCTCAGACAACTTCGCCGGCCGGCTTCTTCCGAGCCGGCTGCCCTCGAAGGAGGACTCGGGAAGGCTAAACCCTCCATGGTCGCTTCGGCCTTCTCCGGATCGTTTCTCTTTTCTACCCACACGAAATGGAAGAGAACCAATAAATCTTACTTCCTGGCGGAGGAAAGAGATGTGGATAAAAGACAAAACAGTCGGGGTCAAAGCTACTCTTTACGCATGCTCCCCCCGGAGAATTGTGCGTAAAGAGTAGCTTTGACCCCGGATTCAGATAAAGAAATTTGAATTAGAGGTGAAGTGGGATGAAAAATAAGCGGCGTTTGCTTGGCATATTCGTGAGCCTTATTTTCGCCGCCCAGTCGATACTCGCCGCGGAGCGCATCCTCATCCAGGTCCACCTCTTTCAGGGAGTTTGGACGGAGGACCAGCCCGGCCTGACAAAAATCGAGGTCCTTACGACATCTTCTCGTCCTGAATTGTCCACCCTTAAAGATAAAGCGACACTCTCGGAAAGGGAGTTGACGTTCGCCGCTATCAATGCCCTCTTGGATCTCTACGGTCTGCAGACGGTGGAAGACCTGTTTTTACACGATAAATGGTGGGATGGAAAGGATCTCCATGATAGACAGTGGGATGGAAGGATTCGCCCCGAGGAAGCGGGGAAAAGAAAATCTCCCGATCTTCCCTTCGATATAATCGGCAAAGAGGCCTCCTATGGGATCAGCCTTTCGCTTAAAAAGCTTCCCTCGCAACAGACAGCCCTTCACACGGTCATTTCCAAGACCAAAAAATCGGGGGGCAAGGAGGTCATTGTCGACCAAGAGCTCGTCCTCGAGGTCGGAGATCTTGTCATCGTCGGCGTGCCTTATGAAGGCCGGGCTCACTTCATGATGGTATTGTTGACGGTCGGGGATCCGAGCGCACAAAGGCCTGATCCGGAGAAAGACAAAAAGCCCAGGCAAATCTATTTTTTTGCGGCACCGAAGGCCGTCACCGAGGTCCAGCCGTCTTATCCCGAAGAGCTGAGGAGGCGTCTTATCGGCGGCCAAATTGGTCTGCGGATCACGATCGACGAGAAAGGGATTGTCCGGCGGGTCGATGTCGAGAAGCCCCTTTATCCCTATCTCAATTATTCGGCGGTCCAGGGGTTCCGGCAGTGGACGTTTGAGCCGATCCGCATCGAGGGAAAGCCCGTCCCCGCGGCGTTTCGTTTTTCATACAACTTCTATCCCCGGGCATATGGACAAGAGAATCCACGAAGCGAAACGCCGCCCGCCGGATCCGGTTCTTTCTCCCAGGAAGAATTGCGTACGGCGCTTGACCGAAGCGGAGATTACTGCCAAAAGCTCGCCGGCGCGGTGTTGGATTTCATCTGCGAGGAGACGATTAGAGAAACGCATTATAACTTAATAAATAACATCAATTGGATGGTCCTGGCCGTAGCGCCCACGACGAAGGCCACCACAAAAATCAGTCAAGTCAACGATGATTTTGCTAACAATGCATGGACCAATGATCAACCCAGAATCGTCGGACGGCAGCAAATCATGGATCCCCAACTGACCATAAGAAATGATTTTGTCTGCGACTACCTGATCGTCAGAAAAGCCGGGGCGGTCGAGGAGCGGAGAATTATTTCGAAGGAGAACGGCCGCAAGAATACGGATCGGAACAAGCTCTTGAAAGAGAGGCGCTTCTCCGGCCTGAGCTCTCTTCTGGCCCCCTTGCGGGTCCTCGCAAAAGACCGACAGCCGCGGTTCGACTTCAGGATCATCGACGAAGAGAAGGTTCATGGGAACAAGACTTTTGTCATCGAGGCCGTGCCCAAATCTGGGAATGAAGACGGGATCTGGTCCGCCAAGATCTGGGTCGATAAGGAGAGTTATAAAATTCTCAAGAGCGAGATCGAAGGCGTGCCGATCGATGGATACGAGGACGTCTTGGACGATTGCGCCATTTTGAATATCAAGCCCATATTTACGATGACCCACGAATATCGGACCGAGAAAAACGGCGTCCTGTTTCCTTCGCGTTCAAAGGTCCATGCCGCTTATCCTGAGATCGACTTTCGAGGCCCCGTAGAAAAAATGGCGATCAACCTGACCTACGACAAATACAAATTCTTCACCGTGGAGACAAAACCCGAAATCATAAAATAAAATTTGCGGCTTTTATTTTAAAAGGAGGGAAGGATGAATAAAACGAAATGGATGGTCGGAATTCTCTGCTTATCGGCCATCGCCTTGTCCTGGGGCGCGGCGTTCCCCGCAAGGCAGGAAGATCTGGCTAAACAGGTTGAAGAATTGAAAAAGCAGGTGGCAGCGCTTAAAGAGAAGGTCGCCAGTCTGGAAAGCCGCCTGCAAAAAATCACGGTCACAATTCCCCAGACATTCCCCGAGCTCAAGCAGCTTCCCAAAGGCTGGGAGAAACACGAGTTCAACGGGATGAACTATTACAACATCCCCCTCGACCAGGATCTAAAAAAGGCGAAGCCGACGATCCGCTGAATAAATGGGGTCAAACCTACTCGTTACGCAGATTTCTGATCTGATAGATGCGTAACGAGTAGGTTTGACCCCGGATTACCAGGGAGGAATTATGAAGACAATCCACATCATTTTCCGTATTTTGACAATCTTTTTATCTCTCTCTATATTTTCCTATGCTCAAAAGATTGAAGATAAAGACGGCGTTCGTATCATTCACAAT
>CAZIDN010000132.1:5132-6665 GCA_964537875.1 uncultured Eubacteriales bacterium | reverse complement strand
CGACGTTGACAAATCTTTTTGAGGACATTAAAATAAAAAAGATTTAATTCATCATTATTTAACAAGTTGGGATTGAAGAAATTCTGGTTTTTTGTGACAAAACATATCATTAAAACAAGGGGATTTCGTCGCTCTTTTTTTCTACTCCTGATCATTTTACTCGGCGCAACCGTTATCCTCCACGACCATTTCTGCCAAAAACAACTGCCGGATTTGTGCAACGTCCTACACGGCTTTTACGATAGCCCCGGATCTTTTGAAACTGAATCCTTTTTCGGCTGCCCGCCGGCGAGAACCTTCCTTTCTTATTCAAACGAAAAAATCCTTCCTTATGAGTTCATAAAAAAAATTTTCCATCCGCCCAATTTATTTTCTTGAGCCCGACCTGAGATCTCATCTGGCTTTTTAAAAAGTCCTACCACAGAGGCTTGCTATGAAAAAAACTGTTTTTTTTATTCTTTTCGCGAGCATATTGTTTCCGCCTTGTGTCTTTAGCGAAGAAAGGCTGACCCTAGAGCAGGCTATCGACATCGCCCTCACCCAGAATCCGGAGATCATTGCGGCTCAAAAGGGGCTGATCATTTCCCAGGGGAAAAGGCTACAGATGCAGGCCCTTGCCGACCCCTCTCTTGTTTTCAGCAATGAAGGTATGAACTTCCGCAAGAAAGCAGACAGCCAAGGTGAGACCGAGGTCAGCCTCGGAGTTGAACAATTTCTCGAGTTCCCCGGGAAGAGAGCTCTCAGGGGAGCGATTGGGCGGCTTGGCGAAGAACAGGCCGCTCTGGAGCTTGATAGAATCCGGATGCTGGTCGGAGCCCGGGTGAAAAGATTATATTACAGAGCTGTGCTCTTCATGAGGACGGTCGAATCTCTGGAATACTCGTCCTTTCTTCTCGACGAGTTCATCGAGAATATTCTGATCAAATACCGGACGGGAACGGCCTCCTACAGCGATGTCCTGCGCGCTAGAGTGGAGAAAGCGAGGCTTCGAAACCAGATCATCACAGAACAAAAAGAATGGAGGGTTGCCAGCGCGGAACTGAACCTTCTGCTAGGGCGGAAAGGCGATGAATCCTTGCGGCTGTCCACGGATATTGCCTATTTTCCCCTGAGCAAAGACCTTTCCCTGTTGAAGGATGAGGCTCGGATATCGAGCCCGACATTGAAGATCGCTGCCTTAAGACGCCGGCAAACCGAGACCGGCCTGAAATTGGCTTCCAAGAGCCGCCTACCCGACTTTTCGTTGGGCCTGTATTTTCCGAGCCTTAGGACCAGCGCCTGGGGGGTCTTGGCAGGGCTTTCTGTGCCGCTCTGGGGAACGAGACAAAAAGGCCAGATCATGGAAGCCGATGCGGCGAACGCGATTGCCTTAGTCTCTGCAGAAAAAGAGGAACGCCGGATCATGGCCCGTCTCGAAACCGCCTATGCCAGCGTCCGGGCCGCGGAGGAACAAGTGAAAATTTTCGAGCAAATACTCTTGAAGGACATGGAAGACGAGCTTAAGCTCGGCTTCAGACAGTACCAGTACGGAAA
>CAZIDN010000132.1:3138-5032 GCA_964537875.1 uncultured Eubacteriales bacterium | reverse complement strand
CTCGGGGCGAGCCTTTTTAAAATCGCCGACCTTTCGACGGTCTGGGTGCATGTCCATATTTTTGAAAAAGACCTTTCCCTCATTCGCCTGGGATCTGAAGTCGTCCTCCGCGCGGGCGCGTTCCCAGGCCGGGAGTTCAGAGGACGGCTTTTCCAGATCGGCGCCGTCGTCGACGAAAAAAATCGGACGATCGAAGGACGTATCGAGCTCACCAACCCGGCCGGTGATCTTCGGCCGGGCATGTTTGTCGAAGCCGAACTCATTTCTTCCGCGGAAGCGAAATCCCTGTTCGTGCCCGGAGCCGCTGTCCAGGATTTCCAAAATAAGAAGGTCGTTTTCGTCCGGACGGGAGAAAACACGTTTGCCCGGCGAGACGTCGAGGCCGGAATGACCCTCGACGGCTTCGTGGAAATCCTAAAAGGTCTGGAAATAAAGGAAGTCGTCGCGACGAACGGTAGCTTTTTCCTGAAGTCCGAGCTCCTTAAGAAAAGCCTGGAGGAAGAATAGACATGATTGAGCATCTTATTTCCTTTTCTCTTAAACAGCGTTTGCTCATTCTCATCTGTGTTCTCCTGCTCATCGGCCTCGGGGTCTATTCTTTCCTGAAACTCCCCATTGATGCATTTCCAGACGTCACAAATATTCAGGTTGAAGTCCTGTCCTCGGCGCCTGGGCTCTCACCCCTCGAAGTGGAAAAGTTCGTCACCTACCCGGTCGAAATGGCCATGCGCGGCCTTCCCCGGCTGGCCCAGCTCCGGTCGATCTCCAAATTCGGCCTGTCCGTAATCACCATCGTCTTCGAAGACAGGGTGGACATCTATTTCGCGCGGCAGCTCGTTTTCGAACGCCTGATGGAAGCCAGGGAAAAAGTCCCAGAAGGCATCGGCATTTCCATGGGACCTGTGGCTACGGCTATGGGTGAGATATACCAATATACTCTGGAAGGAGAAATGCCGGAGGGCGAGGCGGAAAAAATCCAATATCTGACCGATTTGCGGACGATCCAGGACTGGGTTCTTACCCCCATTCTCAAATCCATCCCCGGCGTCAATGAAATCAATTCCTTCGGAGGATATATCAAGCAGTATCATGTCACCGCAGATCCCGATAAGCTCCTCAAATATGACCTTCCCCTCGATAAAGTCGCGGATGCTTTAAAGGAGAACAACATCAACGTCGGTGGCAACGTCCTCCAGAGCCACTCCCAGCAGTACCTCATCCGCGGCATCGGTCTCCTCCAATCCGTGGACGATATCAAAAACGTCATCGTAAAATCCGAACAGGGCGTACCCATTTTCATGCGGGATATCGCCGATATCCGCGTTGGGGAGGCTGTCCGCCAGGGCGCGTCCATCAAGGACGGAAAAAAGGAGGTCGTCGGCGGCATCGTCATGATGCTTCGCGGCAGCAATAGCCGCGAGGTCGTCAAGAAGGTCGAAGAGCGCGTTGAGGAAATCAGCAGAACCCGGGTGCTTCCTTCGGGCATCAAGATCGTCCCTTTCTATAAAAGATCGGATATCATTCAGAGCAGCATTCACACCGTGACCGAAGCCCTTATCATCGGCGCCATTTTCGTCCTTTTTGTCCTCTATCTCTTTTTAAGAAGCTTCCGCGGGGCTTTTATCGTCATCCTGGCCCTGCCGCTTTCAGCTCTCTGCACATTCATCGCCATGAAACAAGTCGGCCTTTCGGCCAACCTCATGTCCCTGGGAGGGCTGGCGATTTCCATCGGCATGATCATCGACGCGACCATCATCCAGGTGGAAAACGCCCAACGGCACTTATCGGAATCCCCCGACGCCAAAATCAAGCTCTCCACGGTCTTCAATGCCGTGCTTGAAGTCCGGAAACCCAGCATTTTCGGCGAGCTCATCATCGCCCTCACCTTCATCCC
>CAZIDN010000132.1:0-3038 GCA_964537875.1 uncultured Eubacteriales bacterium | reverse complement strand
TATTTTGTCCCCCGGCTTGGGACTGAATTCATCCCGATCATGGACGAGGGAGCTTTCGACATGGACATCCAATTCCTGCCGGGGATCTCGCTCCCGGCATCCCTGGAAATGAGCCGCAAAGTCGAAGAAAAGCTCAAGGAGTTCCCGGAGCTCGAGACAATCGTCTCAAGAACGGGGCTCACGGGCATCGCTCTCGAAGCCAGGGGCGTGGAAAAAACAGGATTTGTCGGCGTTCTGCAGCCCCGTTCCGGATGGAAGACCGCAAAAACAAGAGAAGAGCTGACGAACAAGATGCGCGCAGCGATTGCCGATTTCCCCGGCATGGCTTTCTCGTTCAGCCAGCCTATTGCCTGCCGGATCGACGAGCTCGTGGCCGGGACAAGGGCCCAGCTCATTCTGAAGCTCTTCGGCGAAGACCTGGAACTCCTGAAGAGCAAAGCGGACGAGATCGCCAAGGTCATGGCCAGGATCCGAGGCACAAGGGACCTCGTGGTGGAAAGGGTTGCCGGGCAACCCTATATTTCCATTAAAACCGACCGGGCCAGGATCGCCAGATACGGGATAAACGTCAATGATGTGCAGATCATCGTGGAAACAGCGATAGGAGGCAAGCCCGTCACAGTGCTTTTCGAAGGGGAAAAATATTTTGATGTCCTCGTCCGGTATCCGGAAGAAAAACGAAACTCTATCGAGGTCATCTCCAATATCCTGGTGGCATCACCCCAAGGGACGAGAATCCCTCTCAGCCAGTTGGCGGATATTGACGTCTCGGAAGGCCCGAACCAGATCAGCCGAGAATCCGGGCAACGAAGGATCGGGATCGAGTGTAACATCTCGGGCCGGGACATGGGTAGCTTTGTCGCCGAAGCCAAACGAGAGATCCAAAAGAACGTAAATCTCCCGTCCGGCTATTACCTGACCTGGGGCGGCCAATTTGAAAACCAACAGAGGGCGATGAGAAGGCTGGCGCTCATCGTGCCGATTACGATCGGGCTTATCTATTTTCTGCTCTTTCTCACATTCGGTTCGCTCCGGCTGGCGACGCTCGTTATCCTGAACCTGCCATTCGCCTTGATCGGGGGAGTCCTGTCCCTCTATATCTCCGGACTTTATCTCTCCGTGCCCGCCTCCGTCGGCTTTATCGCCCTTCTTGGTATCGCGGTCCTGAACGGCGTCGTCCTGATTTCTTATATCAACCAAATCCGGCAAGAGGGGAGACCTCTTCGGGAAGCCATTCTCATAGGGTGCGAAAAGAGGCTGCGGCCGGTCCTAATGACTGCTTCCATCACCGTATTCAGCCTCATCCCGTTGCTTTTTGCGTCGGGGCCGGGCTCTGAAGTGCAGCGCCCTCTTGCAGTTGTGGTTGTGGGCGGGCTGATCACTTCGACCTTATTGACTCTTCTGGTCCTCCCCATCCTCTATGGCTGGTTCGAGGCCAAAAAAGAAGAAGTCGAAATTTAAGGAGACATAACATGAAGGAAATCAAGGCCGTTATCAAGCCGGCGATGCTGGAAAGCGTTCTAATAGCCCTTAGACAGATCGAAGGACTTCCCGGCATCACAATTTCCGAAGTCAAGGGTTTCGGAAAAACAAAAAAAACAATCTTGAAAGATAAGTCTCTGGATGAGATCAGTGAACATGAAAACAAAACCAAGCTTGAAATCGTCCTTCCTGATGAATTGGCAGAGAATGCCATCAAGGTTATCCAAGAAAATGCGAGAACCGGGGGGAAAGGAGATGGAAAAATATTCCTCTCCGAGGTCCTCGACGTCGTGAAGATCAGAACAGGAGAGAGGGGCCGGAGCGCGCTTTAAGAAAAGCGACCCTTATGGAGGAAGCAGCTTCCCGGTAAAAAAGGGGCGCTGATGGGGGGAGGAAAAGAATGGAAGAAAAACCAGACAAAGTAACATTTGGAGGACGATGGTATTCCCACCCGCTGCTTCGGAACGCTCTCCTGGCTGGTCTGTTAGCCGGGACTGGATTCGGACTGGCGCATGGCGGCGTGATTTCTGCCCTCGCTGAAATTATGATCTATGCCGTCGCCATTCTGCTCGGTGGATTCCATTGGGGCCGGGAAGGTCTGGAAGGACTATTCAGAGAGAAAGAAGTCGGCATAGAAATCCTGATGTTGGGCGCGACTTTCGGGTCAGCCGCGCTGGGGATGTGGGACGAGGCGGCATTCTTGGTATTCCTCTACGGGACGGCCGAGGGCCTTGAAGAATATACCTATGCAAAAACGAGGCATTCCATCGAGAAACTGCTCGATCTCGCTCCCCAAGAAGCCCGGGTTCTGAGGAATGAAAGGGAGGAAACAATTCCTGCAGAAGAAGTGAAGGTCGGTGAGATTTTCATTGTAAGGCCGGGGGAGTCGGTCCCGACAGACGGAGTCATCGTCAAGGGAAGGTCCTCTGTGAACGAAGCTCCTGTGACAGGGGAGTCTATCCCGGTCGAAAAGAAGCCAGGGATGAAGGTATATGCGGCCACGATGAACCAGGAGGGAGCTTTGGAAATAAAGTCCACCGCCGCTTTTGAGGAAAACACGCTTTCAAAAATGATTCATCTTGTGGAGGAAGCGCAGGAACAAAAAGGGAAAGCCCAGCTCTTCATCGAGAAGTTTGGCAGGAAATACTCTCCCCTGGTGCTTCTGACCGCCTTGCTTTTGACAGTCATGCCGCTTTTTCTCGGCGCTCCCGTTTCTCTTTGGGCGACTAAGGCCGTTGTCTTTTTGGTCGCTGCCGCTCCTTGTGCTCTGGTCATGTCCACACCCGTTGCTATTGCCGCCGGAATCGGAAAAGCAGGGAGAAGCGGGGTCCTTATTAAGGGAGGAGTCCATCTGGAGAACCTGGGCAAAATTAAGATCGTCGCTCTTGATAAAACAGGAACTCTCACCAAGGGAAAGCCAGTTGTGACGGATATGATGGCTTTAAACGCCGCTCAGTTCGACATTCTGTCCTTGGCCTGCAGCATAGAAAAATTTTCGGAACATCCTTTAGCGCAAGCGATCGTAAAAAAAGCAGAAGATGAAGGCGCCGTTCCCT
>CAZIDN010000131.1:1533-6762 GCA_964537875.1 uncultured Eubacteriales bacterium | reverse complement strand
CAGCTCAACAACAAGACCGCCCTGATCACCGGGGCGAACACGGGGATCGGGAAGGCGATTGCCCTGGCTTTCGCGGCGCAAGGGACAAATATCGTAATTCACTATCTCGGTCGAAAGGTTGAGATCGAAGATCCCTTCCAACCTGAATACTATGGCTTTGGAGGCAAAGAAGGCACCATTGAATTGGCCGGTCAAATCAAGGGCAAAGGTGGCAAGGCGATTATTGCAGAAGCCAACTTGATGGTTCCCGAGGCCATTCCTAGGCTGTTCGATGAGGCAGAAACAGCTTTCGGCCGAGTCGATATTCTAGTCAACAATGCCGCCCACTGCGAACTTCCCGACAATATATTCTCGGCGACGGCATCGAACATCGAGCGTCATTTTGCGGTGAACACGAGGGCGGTGGTTCTACTCATTTCAGAATTCGTTAAAAGACATAAAATGAGGGGCGGAAATTGGGGAAGAATCATCAACCTCAGCACAGACGCCGCCCAAGCCTTTGCCACTCAAATCTCTTATGGAGCAAGCAAGGCCGCCATCGAAGCCTACACACGGAGCATCGCCTGGGAGGTCGGCCATCTCGGGATCACCGTCAACACGGTCGCTCCGGGCCCGGTTCAAACCGGATGGATGAGCGCTGAATTGGTAGAAAAAGTGCTGCCCGACATTCCGCTCGGCCGAGTGGGCACTCCCGAAGATATCGCTGACGTCATCGTCTTCCTGGCTTCTGATCAGGCGCGCTGGTTGACGGGCCAGGTCATCAAGGTTTCCGGCGGGCATAACCTCTAGGAGCCGGCCTCAAGAAATATTTGAGTGCTTCAAATGTAATTACTACAGCGAGGGACAGCATGAAAAAAGCCGCATCGATAATCATCACCTTGACTGCAATCGTAATTCTAACTGGCTGCCGGGAGAGCGACAAAAGAACCGGCGCGGGAAAATCAGAGCCGGCCTATCCCGTGACCGTTGAAACCATCGAGGGAGTCAAGACCGTCCGCAACCCCGAATTTCCCAAAGAAGGCGTGGTCCGCTATTCCCTCCAGGAAGAGCTGAGCATAGGAGGAGAAAGCGGAGGGGCCGAATCCGTCCTCAACCGGCCGATCGAACTCAAGCTCGATTCGCAAGGCAACATCTATGTGATGGACTGGGGAGACGTCGAAATCAAAGTCTTCGCCCCGGACGGACGGCTGCTCCGGACGGTCGGCAAAAAGGGACAGGGACCGGGGGAATTTGACGTCCCCGCCAGCTTTGTCATCTCCGCTGATGATCAAATCTTCCTGCTCTCCGGCCGCCAGTACCAGATATCCGTTCTTGACAAGACGGGCGTCTACCTCTCCGGGTTCAAAGTGGAAGGTTTTTGCATGGCCCTGGGGGTCGACAGGAATCACCGAGTTTATTACAGCCAGCTCTTGACCCCGGAGCCGACAATCACTGAGGAATTTCAAAAAACGGAGAACAGAATGGCTCTGTTTCGAGCGGACATGGAGGGAAAGGACCGGATCAAGCTGGGTGAATACCTGGATTTTATCCAGTTGAGAAAAATGGTCAAAGCCAAGGAGGGAGTCAGCAGCGTCAGCCTGACCTCGCGTGAAGCCTATAAGACGTGCTGGCTCGTCGGCCCGGATGACCTGGTTTATCTGGGCTACAACAAGGATTACCTTCTCGATGTCTACGACCCGGAATGGAAATTGCTTTTCCGGTTCGGGAGGCAATTTACGCCCATCCGGCATCCGGGTTATAAGCCGGACTCCGGCAATCCGGAATTCTACCCGGCCTACTCCGACTGGCGGAAGTTCTTCGACGAGAAGGGAAATCTCTGGCTGGAACAGTACGTTGAGGAGGGAGTTAAGGATCACGTTTTCGATGTCTTTTCGCCGGAGGGGATCTACCTGAAGCAAGTCCGCGTCCCCGAAACTCTGCACCTCGTCCGGGGGGACCAAGCCTACAGCATCATCCGCACCGAAGAGGAATATTTTGTCGTCAAGCGCTTCCGGATGGTCAAAGAAACGGACCCGGAGCGCTAGCGGTCGAGGATGATCTCTTCCTTATAATCGATCGTAATCTTCGGTCCCTTCTTCGATTTGAGCAATCGAACAACTTTAAGATATGTCTCGTTCTTTTTTTGCCACGCCCGGTTGAGTTTCCTGGCATAACTGGCGATGGCCACATCAAACCATTTCCCCTTCAACATCCTTTTCGCCGTCTCCTTGAGTGAATAGAACTTCTTGTGACTGAACATCTGGGCGCGCTGCAGGTCAAAAAGCGATAGGCGGGCCGGCCGGAAGACGACATGGTGCGCGTCATACAAAGCCCAATCGCGAAACTGAATCCGGTTTTCCCTTCTCACTTTGTCAAAGAACGCTGAGCCCGGCAGCGGGGTCAAAATCAGAAATTGAGTCGAGTTCAGCTTGGTTTTTTTGGCGAAACGGACTGTTTTTTTGACGGTATTCCAGTCGTCATCGTCAAACCCGTAGACAAACATCCCGTGAATGCCGATCCGGTGATGGCGGAGGACTTTAATCGCCTCGGTGATCTCTTCCACCGACTGCTTTTTTTTCATCGCCTTCAGGCTCTCCGGGTTCACCGATTCGAACCCGATGAACAGCGCCCGGCAGCCGGCCCTCTTCATCAGAGCGACCAACTCCGGGTCTTTGGCCACATCGGCGCGCACCTGGGTGGTCCAGGTGAACTTGAAGTTCTCCCGGATCATGGCCTCGAGCAGTTCCTTGGCACGCCGTCGGTCGGCGGCGAAATTGTCGTCATAGAAGAAGATGATGTTTTTGCGGTCGTCGTATTGCCTCAATTCTTCGAGGATGTTCCCGGTCGAGCGGAAGCGGTACTTCCGGCCGAACATGCTGGTCACGGAACAAAAGGAACAGTCATAGGGACAGCCGCGGGACGTCTGGACCGGGATGGTCCTGAATCCGGTTACCACGCGCTTGGGCAATCCCAGCAGAGAAAAATTGGGAAACGGGATCTGGTCGAGATCTATTACGGCCGGCTGTAGGGGATTATGGACGGCCTCGCCGTTCGTCCGGTAGGATAAGTTCGGGATCCCGGAATACCCCTCTCCCCTTTCCCGGGCATCGATAAAGCTCATCAAGGTCTGCTCGGCTTCACCGCGAATCACGAAATCGGCATGATCGAGAGCCTCGTCGGCCATGAAAGTGACATGCGGACCGCCCATGATGACCGGAATCCCGAGCTCCCTGACTCTGTCGGCCAGGGCGTAGGCCCGGGGCGCGGTCGAAGTGATCGTCGATATCCCCACCAGGTCGGCGGAGGCGACGGCCTCGAAATCGATCTTTCGGAATTCCTCGACGAAGACATCCACCTCCCAGCCCCGGTTTTTCATCATCGTGCCCAGGATCACGGGACCGAGCCGGGGCAAGGGGTAACGCGAGAAAATGTGCAGGTTGGGAGCCTTGGGCTCTATGAAAACGATCTTGCTCATGTCATTCTCCTCCGGATTTCCTGCCGTCTCTTTTTTGATTCTTGTTTTTTAAGTCCAAAATTTCCTTCCTCTTCTTTTTCAGCAAACCTTCCCACCGCTTGATCCCCTTCTCCAGGAGGCCCATCTTGTCAAACAGGAGTTTGATATCTGTGAGCATGGCATCCAATCTGGTGGAGACTTCGGCCTTGGGAAAGGGCTCAAGGTTCTCCTGGAGGGCCAGGAAATAGCGAAAATGATCGGAAGCGGCCTTAATTTCTTCCAGGGTATAGCCGAAAAGCTGGAGGTCACGGACGAGCTCGCACAAATAGACATAGACCTCCGAATAGAGCCGGAATCCGCCCTCGCTCCGCATATCGGGCTCTATGATTCCCTTGTCTTCCCAGTGTTTGATCGTCCGGGGGCTCAGGCCGACGCGCTCGGCCAGGTTTCCGATGGTGAGATATTGGTCCGGATCACCGGGCTTTCGCTTTTTTTCGGCAGCTTTCGGCAGCCCGACCTTCTTCAGGATTTTCTCGATCTCATCGGGCTTATAGCCCAGTTCGGCCAGCCTCTGGATATGCCTGGCCTTCTCGGCCGTTTCTCCTGCATACAGGGGGACTTTGTCGTCAGTGAATCCGGCCGGCTTCACCAGCTTGAGTTCTTCCCACTCCTTGAAGCTCGATTCGGCAAATTCAAACCTGGCCAGAAATTCGCCCCTGGTGTAAATGCTGTTTTTCATCCTATACCTATACGTATATTTATAAGACTAATTGATATGTTCATATGCGTATATGTATAGATCATAAAAATTATCCTGTCAAGCAAAATTTTTTTCCTCTTCCCCGGCTTGTCAAATCAAGGCAAAAAATGAGATAAAAGAAGCATGAAAAAAGACACCTCACCCGATCCGAATCGCCTCAGGACGACTCTCGATATCAAAACTCCGCTCATCGGATTCTATGATGCGCCGGACCCGGCGCTGTTCGAGCCGCTGGTAGTGCCGAAGGAGCGCGATTGCGTCTATTGCCAGTATAAGAACTGGCTGGACGGCAAGACGCTCCATATCACCAAAGTCCGATACGGCTGCGGCGGCGCCGGGCACTGGATGTGGGGGATCCAACTCAGGTCAAAAAAAGAATTCCTCGAGTTTCTCGTCGACGACGAAGGGCTCAAGGCTTCCCCTGAGCTGATGGAGAAGTGGATCGACTCAGCGAAACCCTACCAGGCGGAAAATCCTAATCTTTTCCTCGGGCCGCTTAAAGAAGACGCCTGGCCGTTTGTCAAAACCATCACCTTCCTCGTCAATCCCGACCAGCTGAGCGCGCTGACGATCGGCACCCAGTATCACAGCGCTCTCGGCGACCCTCCCCCAGTCATCGCCCCATTCGGCTCCGGCTGCAGCCAGCTCCAGCCATTCAAGGATTTAACCATTGCCCAGGCGTCGATCGGCGCGACCGACATCGCCATGCGCCAGCACCTCCCGCCTGATATCCTCACCCTGACGGTTACAAAGCCGATGTTCAGGCTGCTCTGCGAGCTCGACGAGCGCAGCTTTCTCCACAAGCCGTTCTTGCAGCGCCTGCGGCAGGCCCGCGGCGGGAATCTGTGATGATAGGAGACAGCGATTATCAGAGCTTCCAGGTGCCGGCGACGACGAGGTTGGTGCCGCTGATGTGAGTGGCCCTGTCAGAGGCAAGGAAGGCCGCGCCTTCGGCCACGTCCGCCGCTTTCCCGAACAGCTCCTGGGGGACTTTCCCCCCCGCAGGCATGATTCCGCCTTCGATCAGCCCCGGCGA
>CAZIDN010000131.1:0-1433 GCA_964537875.1 uncultured Eubacteriales bacterium | reverse complement strand
TCTCCCAGTCCGCTGTTGTGAGCTCCTGCCAGGGCTTGACGATGATCGGCCCGAAATTGTTGACCAGGATGTCCAGCCGGCCGAAACGCTCTTCGACCCGGCGGATCAGATTTCTGGCCTCCTCTTCGACGGTCAGGTCGGCGCGGAAGGATTGGCTGAGTTTGACCTTTTTCCGGATTCCTTCCGTAACCTCTTCCGCGGCTTTCTCATTGTTTTTAAAGTGGACAGCCACAGCGGCGACATCATCCGCCAGCCGGAGGGCGATTTCCCGGCCGATCCCCCGGCTGCTTCCGGTCACCAGGGCGACTCTTTGTTCTTTCATGAGGTCTCCATAAGAATCACGTAGTCAATAGCAAAACTCAGTTCCGGCCTTCTCGGCGCTAAATTATATAATTTCTATCGATTCTATAAAATTACTAAGTTTCCGCTCTTCCCTGCTTTAATTATATGCCAACTTGGGCTTGAATAAAACCGGCGTCTTATCTAATCTTCTCCCGGAAGGAATTAGATCAAGCCCACAATGTGGCTCGCGGCCTCATCGAGGTCGGCGGCGATATAATCGACGAAAGTGAAATCCTGGTTTCGGGAATATTCGGAAGGGACGGCGATCGTGTAGCAGCCGGCCCGCTTCCCCGCCAGCACTCCGTTCGAAGAATCCTCGAGCACGATGCACTCTGAAGGTCCGAGCGCGAGCTTCCGGCAGCAGGCCAGGTAGATGTCCGGCTCCGGTTTCCCCCTCATGATCTCATCGGAGGATTGGAGCGCATTGAATCTGTCCCGGATTCCCAGCCGGTCGACGACAATCTCCATGAATTCCTGCTGCGCACCCGTGCAGACGGCGAGCTTCAACTCTCCATAAAACGCATCCAGGATATGGAACAGGCCCGGCATGGGTTCGGACTCATTCCTGTATTTTTCCCGCATCCGGACATTCCTCATTTCCAGGGCCTCTTCGGCTGAAAGCGGCAGGCCGAGGTCCTGGACAAAGTCCCTCATTCCCTCGATCGGCTTCCGGCCCATCAGCTTCCCCCAGGTGTCCATCCGGAACTCTTTCCCGAAGCTCCGGGCCATTTCCTTTTCCACTTCGAGATAGAGGCGCTCGCTGTCGATCATCAGGCCGTCCATGTCGAAAATGAGCGCTTTGAACAATTATTTCAATTCGCCGACGGCTTGCTCCACGGCATCCAGGATCTCGCCCGCCTGGACGACCTCTTTGAGCTTGTTGATATCGTCGTAAAGCGGCCGGTCCTCCTCGAGATGAGCCACGTATTTGCGGATGACATCGTAAGCCGCCTGGACACCCTTGCCCGGCCGCAGCGGCGCACGGAAATCAATCGCCTGCGCGCCGGCCATCAGCTCGATGGCCACGACGGCCTGGGCGTTGTCGATGATCTGCTTGGTCTTGAGGGCCGTGGTCCAGCCCATGCTGACGA
>CAZIDN010000130.1:0-6806 GCA_964537875.1 uncultured Eubacteriales bacterium | reverse complement strand
CGTGACTTCGAGCCACATATCCCGAGCCTCGGCGGGGGGCCCCCCGAACCACGCCACCCCCCCTTCTATCAACATGGGAGTATCACGGAATTGGGAATCCTTCCCGATCAGGGCTTGATTTCGCGGAGATAGACATCCCGGAAATAAAGGGGAGTCGAGTGGGCCTGGAGCTCGACCTGCCCCGAAGGATAGATGGGCTTATCCCGCTCCCAATAGTTTTCCATGACGACATCATCCGCCACGAGGGCGTTGTTCAGATAGACGGTTACCCGCTCGCCCGTCATTCGGATAAAGAAAGAATTCCACTCGCCGACAGGATGGTCGGCCCGCTTGAGAGGCTTGTTCAGGCCCTTTTCGTTGTTATACAGGCCGCCGGAACCCTCAGGCCGCTCCGCGGGATCCCAGATCTGGACCTGCGGCGAGCCGCGCAGATAGATGCCGCTGTCGCCTTTGGGCTCGATTTTCCAGTCGACGAACATCTCGAAATCGCCGTAATCTTTTGTTGTGCAGAGGCTGCGGCCCGCCCCGTCAAAGACAAGGATTCCGTCAACGGCTTTCCAGTGGGCGAGCATATCGGCATCCGCTTCGGCTTGGGCTTTTTCAAGCTCCTGGGGGGACATGCGGCTGCGGCTTGGAGGATCGCCGACCAGGCCCTTCCAGCCGGAGAGGTCCTGGCCGTTAAACAGCGGCCTGAAGCCCTCGCGCGCAAGAAGCGTCCGGACATAATTGTCGATTCGTTTCTTGAAATCCTCGTCCGCGACGAAACCGGCGGCTTTTTTGAGAGTGCGGATGACCTCGATTCCTGTGAGGCCGTCTTCTTCGCCCCGTGAAGGCACGGCGATCAGTGCCGCCGCCTGGGCCGCTTCTGTGCTGAGATTCGGGTTATCAAGAAAAGACGAGACAAGTTTCAGGGAACCCATCGTCTTTAGGCGGGACAGCCCCTCCATGACGATCTTCTTTTCTGCCGGCTCGGTGGGGATAGCCATGACCTCGCTCAGCAGCTTGAATTTTTCTTGGGAAGAGAGCTCCTCGGTGTCCACCAGGCGCACAAGTCCTTGGAGGCTCAGATTAAGGAACTTGCGGCTGCCCGTAGTCCGACAGATGTCAAGCAGCGGAACGACGGCGCCAAAATCCGGCCATTGGGAAAGGGCGTATACGGCGGCAGTCTGCACTTCAAGGTCGTCGCTTTGCGTTTGGGCCAGCACGGCTTCGAGAGCCTTCTTGCCGCCGACTTCGGGGAGCGGCTTGATCAGGTCGGCCAGCTTTTCCCCCCGCGCATTGGGCATAGCTTCCAGGATCAAATCGGCCCGGCTTTCCGGGTCGGCAATCTGGCTGGCGCTCGCCACAATGGCATTTTGGATGAGGATTTTTTCCCGGCTTGCGGCGGGTTCACCAAGAAGGGCGATCAGGCGCGGCAGCTCATTTTCGGTCACCAAAGGCTCGAGCGCGCGCAGGGAGGCCAGGCGGATATTCTCATCCCCGCTTTTAGCCTTGGCAAAGATGAGTTCAAGGTCCTCCGTCGCTCCTCGCGCCGCCATGATCTTGATGAGAGCGGCCTGGGCGGCGACCGGCACCTTCTCAAGAATATTTACGGCCTCAGGGACGGTTTGAGTCTTGGAAAACTGGAGGAGGGACTGTTCAACCGCGGCTATTTGCTCGCTGTCTTCAGTGTCGAGAAGGCCGAAAAGATCGGGAATGACCGCGCTTCCTCCTAAGCGCGTTGCCGCCGGGATGGCCGCCAGACGCAGAGCTTTTTCGTCGCTCTTCAATTTTTCTCTCACGGAGGGGAAGGCGGCCTTGTCGCCGCGAAGGGCCAGACAAGCGATGATCTGCGTCTGTGTCTCCACGGGTGCGCCGGCCATCTTTGCTGTTAATCCGGCCGTGATTTTCTCGCCTTCAAACCGGTTGACGAGCTCGAGGGCCCTCCAACGGAGGTCCTTGTCAGCGCTGCCGAGCGCCGCGAAGAGGTCCTCGACGGCCTCCTTTCCCATAATGTCCGCAAGCAAAGTCAGCGCGGCGCAGGAGACATGGATCTTGCCGGGCGCCGGGTAATTCTTGATGATTCCGCGGCAAATTCTTATAGCCTCGGTCTTGTTTCCAGATTCCGCCAATCGCCGGGCGTAAAGGATGTAGAGAGAGGGCGCTTGGGCCCTTTCATAAAAACCGGCTTCGAGGAGGACTTTGTTCAGTGCGGGCTCAGCCAGAGGGTCACCTGTGTTGGCCAAAGCGTAAAGCGCGGCCTGCCGGATATCGGCATCATCGCTCGAAACATAGGGCAATATTTTTTTTGTGGCCTTGCGGCTGTGAAATTCACTAAGGGCGTTAATAAGAGTCACTTTATTTGCGTTGGAAGCGGGGCCGAGCGCTTTCAGGATGGCCCCCTCTGCAGCCGGTGTGGCAATGGTCACAAGGGCCCGGGTTGCTGGAGCGCAGAGGTTTGGGTCGAGGAGATACTTCTTGAGAGGCTTCACCGACTCATTCTTCCCGGAGAGCTCGACCTGGCTGATGAGAAATGCCCGGACATCCGGCGACCTTTCCTGTTCGATCGCCTTGGCCAGCGCTTTGACGAACATTTTCCTCTGCTCTTCAAGCCGGGTCGGCGCGACATATGTGGCCAGCCCGTTTACGGCGTACCGGACTTTTGAATCATCTGTGGCGCCTGGAGGAGCGAGCATACGGCAGAGTCTCATGATTCCCTTATGACCCAGGGCGATGAGCTCCGCGGCCAAAGCATCCTTCGCGGCCGTTGTTTGACCGGGGAATTTGGCGACGATATTCGAGACTTGGGCGTCAAGCGTGCTGGTTTTGTCCGCAGAATTGAGCGGGCAGAAGGCAAGGCTCGAGGTCAGCGCAATCGCCAGCAATATTCTGAGGTGCCGATTCATTCTTTTTTCCGATAGTTCACAAATGCCAGGGGGCGCGCATCGGCTGGTTGATCAGCCGGTTGGCTTCCTCGTCGCCGCTAAAAACCTGCTTCTCCGGGTCGAAGCGAAGCGGCCGGCCCAGTTGAAGAGCAATTTTACCCATGTTGACCAGGGTGCAGGAGCGGTGCCCGTTTTGCTCATTCAGAGCGAATTTCTTGCGGGCGCGGACCGCCTCGGCAAAATCGGTTACCTGCGGTTCGGGGTCGGGAAGAGCGGCCAGCTTTTCTTTGAGGTTGGGGATATCGGACACAAACCCTTTGAACAGTTTCCCGCCGGGTCCTTCGAGGAAGGGGGCGTTCTTGTCTTTGTTCTCGCCGTCGAGAATGATCTCGCACCCGTCCGCGTACCGGAGCCGGATCCGGCGCCAGGTCCCGCAGGCATCCGGGTGCTGCTGGGGACAGTCGGGGTCAACCTCCACCGGGCTTGTATCGTCCTTGTTGAATAGGTACTGGACCGGGTCGAGATAGTGCATGCCCATGTCTCCCAGGCCGCCGCCGTCGTAGTCCCAGTAGCCGCGGAACGTGCCATGGACGCGGTGGGAATTGTAGGGCTTAGAGGGCGCGGGGCCGAGCCACATATTATAATCCAGCTCTTTGGGGACAGACTGCGGGGGAAGGTAAGTGAGGCCGCTATGATGAAATTTCCAGTCGAACCCGGTGGTTTCGCTGATTGTCACCTTGAGGGGCCAGCCGAGGAGGCCGCTCTGGACCAGCTTTTTGATCGGCTTGACCGGAGTACCGAAGTCGTAAAATATATCCTCGAACCGGAACCAGGTGTTAATCCTGAAGACCCGGCCATTTCTCTGGATGGCCTCGACGAGTCTCTGGCCTTCGCCGATCGTGCGGGTCATCGGTTTTTCACACCAGATGTCTTTGCCCGCTTCCGCGGCCGCGATAGAGATCAAGGCGTGCCAGTGGGGAGGCGTGACGACATGGACGATGTCGATGTCATCCCGCTCGAGAACTTCCCGGAAATCCCTGTATCCGGCGACACCTGGGCCCGAGATTTCGAGGGCGGCCCGAAGATGCCTCTCATCGACGTCGCAGACGGCGAGCAGCCTGGAACCGGGATATCTGAGATGCCCCCTGCCCATGCCGCCGACTCCGATAACCGCCTTGGTGAGTTCATCGCTCGGCGCTCGAAAGCCCTGGCCTCCCAACACGTGCCGCGGGAGGATAGTGAGACCGGCCGCTCCGGCGGCAGCGGCCGTGACGCCTCGCTTGAGGAATTCCCGCCTGGAGATGGGTTTATTAAGCATGGGCTTTTCCAGTTTTGTTTATTATATCCCAGAAACAGAAAACAGAGACAAGGGTTTTTTAAACATTCACCGAAAATTGAACCTTTTGTCCCAAGAATTCGTCTTTATAATTGATATCGTAACTCTGTTTCTGAAGAGGAGGCCATGATGAAGCGTAAAGCTATTCTTTTTGCTGCAATTTTCCTGACCGGCTCTCTTGCTTTTTCCGCCCAGGAAACCAAGACGTTGAGCCTGGCGGCGGAAGGAATCACTCAGTTGGAGATCGACTCGGGAGCGGGATTTTTAAAGGTCCAGGGTGTGGAAGGACTCAAGGCGATAGAAGTGAAGGCCGAGATCCTTGCCCGAGGGGTCGATGAAAAAGACATGAAGAAGTTCATCGAGGACCATATCAAGCTCACTCTCGAGAACAAGGGAGGCCGGGCGGTCCTGGTCAGCGAGGTCAAAGAGCGTCTTTTTTTCTCCTTCCATGATGTCCAGATCGACCTAACGGTGAACATCCCGAAAAAAATGGACCTGAATGTCGATGACGGTTCCGGCAGAATAGAAATCAGCAGCATCGCCGGAAACCTCAATATCGAAGATGGCTCGGGCGGCATCCAGGTTGAAGACATCCAGGGAGATGTGGAAATAAATGACGGCTCGGGCGAAATAGAGGTCAAGGAGATTACCGGCAATGTTTCGATTGAGGACGGGTCAGGCTCTATGACGGTTCTGAATGTGGGGGGAAACGTAACGGTGGATGACGGCTCCGGGTCCATAGACGTTGACGGCGTCGGAAAAGATTTGATCCTGAAAGACACCGGCAGCGGAAGCGTGAATCACAGGAATGTCAAGGGCCGGGTCATTGAACCCAACGATTAATTTCGCCCTGCGTTGAGAAAAGCCTAAAAGCTACGCCTGCTTCCACTCCTTCATGATCTCGGCGAAGCATTGGAGCCCGCTGGGAATTACGGCCGTATAACCGTGCCCGGGCTGGGTCCACGCGCCGGCGAGATAAAGGTTCTTGATGGGAGTCTGTTGAGGAAGGCGCCTGGGCATTGAATTATCCAGGGTCTGGTCCCAGCCGTAAACGGCTCCGCGGTAATTCAAAGTGTAGCGCACGTTGGTTAACGGCGTCCCGATCTCCTTCACCTCTATTGCCTTGCTGAGTCCCGGCAGCAGCTTCTCTTCAGCCTTTTTGATTAGGACATCCGCGAGCCGTTCTTTCTCAGCCCGATAGGCATCCTTTTTGCCGGCAAAATAATCGGCCTCGTATTTTTTCCAGGGTTCATATCCTTGCAAAGTAATGATGTTGATCGTGTTCTTGCCTTCCGGCGAGTAGCCTTTGTAGAGGTTGTCATAGAGAGCCAGGCCGAACCCCCCGTTTTCTACGTCGGCATTAAGCGCGGCCTTGTAGACGGCATCGTCGTCATAGCCGGGTGCGTAGAAGATCTCGCTGTCAGTGATGCCGACCTCCCTGATCAGGTCCTTTTTTAACCCCAGGAAAACCTGGAAGCAAGAAAGGCTGACGCTGAACCCGTCCAGCCGGGCCAAATAATCCTTCAGGTATTCTTTCTCGTCCGTCATTTTGTGGAATGTGTCATAAGCGTTGGCGTTCGAGACGACGACCTTTGCCTCAAATTCCTTCCCGTCGGCTGTCTTGACGCCGCAGGCGGCATGCTCTTTGACCAGGATATTTTCCACGCGCGCCCCCAACAAGACTTTTCCTCCGCGCTCTTCGATGAACTTGACTAGGGCATTGCTGATTTTCTGGGACTTGCCGATCGGGTAATATCCGCCCCCTTCGAGATACCCCAGGAGGGGCATGCCGTAATAAATGCTGGCGAGCTTGGACGGCGGCAGTCCGAAGTAACCCCACAAAGACGAGACAATGGCCTTCAATTTGGGGTCCTTGATGTAGCCGTCCTGGAATGTTCCCCAAGTGCTCGTGACGCTTTTGAAGAGATGAGGATATTCTTGGGGAAACTTCGACATGTCGACGTTTCCGCCAGCGCCCGAATATTTATTGAGATCCGCAACCAATCCCCGTATGGCGGTAAACAGGTTTTGGATGCCCTCCTTTTCTTGGGGAAAGCATCCCGTTAGAATCTTGATATAGCCGTCGAGGTCTCTTGGCGGCACTCGGATGTCATAGTCGGGAAAAATGGCTCGGTAGAGGACCTTGTGAGGCACGAATTCGATATCTCTTATCTCCGGAAACCCGGGAATAAGGTTGTGGATGCCGTCGCGCTCTCCGACCGAGGTCGAATGCAGCGACACGTCGAACTCAAAACCTCCGGGGCGTTTGAATGTCGTGGCATATCCGCCGGGAATACGATGCTGCTCCAGGAGGAGCGGCTTGAAGCCCTGGCGGGCGAAGGCGGCGGCGCAGCTCAACCCGCCCAGCCCGGCGCCGATGATGACGGCATCCCACTGGTCCTTTGCCGGCGATGACTGCTCGCCCCTTGGAAACGAATCCCAGTCAAGGGCCAGGGCGGGGATCCCCGCCAGCATCGCTTTTAAAAAATCCCTTCGAATGATCTTTTTTTTGGGCATCGCTGTCTCCTTCTTGCTCTGCATTTCGGTCATTACTATAAGAAATTAAAGCCGCAATAGCAATCTCAATATTCTTATTGATTGCATCT
>CAZIDN010000129.1:0-6939 GCA_964537875.1 uncultured Eubacteriales bacterium | reverse complement strand
GATCCCCGGGAGAGCATCGCCAAGAGCTTGGCTCAAGCCCTGGACGAGCGAGCGGCAAATCCAGGTCTCATGATTGGTTTCGATCTGGTGGATGAAGAGGACAAATGCCAAACAAATCTTTATTTTATCAATGAACTTCTTGAAGCGCGCCATGAGGCGGGGCGGCGTGGGATCACCCTGCCCTTCTACCTCCATTCCGGCGAAAGCAACTGGACGGAAAACGAAAATGTTCTGGATGCCGTTTTACTCGATTCCAGACGGATCGGCCATGGCCTTGCACTCTTCAAACATCCCCTCCTCATGCAAATAGTGAAAGAACGGGGTATCGCCATCGAGGTCTGTCCGATCAGCAACCAAGTTCTCGGTTATGTCGCCGACCTTCGCAACCACCCCGCCGTGCTCTATATCAACAGTGGCTTGCCGGTTGTCATCTGCCCTGATGATCCGGGCATCTGGAGATGCTCGTTTTCCTATGATTTCTATGCTGCGTTCATGGCCTGGGGATTGGATTTGAAATGTCTCAAGCAGCTGGCGATGAACTCGCTGCTCTACTCAGCCATGGCTCCCGAGGAAAAAGAGAGAGCTTTAAGGCATTGGCATGAAAAATGGGCGAAATTCATAACGTGGTTAAATGAGTATAAGGTTTAACCAACCGCTGCAAGGCGGCACTGCCAGAGTCATAGGGCATTACGAGAACTTCCTCTGGCCCTTAGGTGTAATCAAAAACCTTTAGGGGAGGTATCATGTCCGAATTACATCGAAAAGTCCTCATTCCTTTCATTCTCTTACTTTTTTTCCCGGCAAACAACATCATCAGCTCCGCTCAAAAAGCCCGCTGGAGACCTAAACAAGTCTTGGGAAATCCAAGCCTTGCTTTCGATTCTGCGAAGGTCCGGCTGGGTTTCATTCGGGATAAGGCTCAGATCCCCTTAATAGGGGAACAGGAAGTTGGATTCAAGGCCGGGTCATATGACCCTCGATATCCGCTGGTGATCGACCTCGTCCAAACCTGGAACACCTTCCTGGGATCATCAATAGGTTTTTGCTCTGGCCGCGACATAGCCGTGGATACGAGCGGGAACGTCTATGTGACGGGCGAAAGCAGTGCGACCTGGGGCTCGCCGGTCCGTCCCTTCGCTGGATGGCGGGATGCCTTTGTCGCGAAATTGAATAGCAGTGGCTCTCTGCTGTGGAACACCTTCCTGGGAGGGCCAACATATGCAGACTATGGCATCGGCATAGCCGTGGATACGAGCGGGAACGTCTATGTGGCGGGCTACAGCAATGCGACCTGGGGCTCGCCGGTCCGTCCCTTCGCTGGATCTGACGATGCCTTTGCCGCGAAATTGAATGACAGTGGCGCTCTGCAGTGGAACACGTTCCTGGGAGGGTCAGGTGCTGACCGTGGCACCGACATAGCCCTGGATACGAGTGGGAACGTCTATGTGGCGGGCGAAAGCAATGCGACCTGGGGCTCGCCGGCCCGTCCCTTCGCTGGATCTAACGATGTCTTTGCTGCGAAATTGAATAACAGTGGCGCTCTGCAGTGGAACACCTTCCTGGGAGGGTTAACTTATGCTGACTATGGCGTCGGCATAGCCTTGGATACGAGCGGGAACATCTATGTGGCGGGCTATAGCTATGGGACCTGGGGCTCGCCGGTCCGTCCCTTCGCTGGAATTGACGATGTTTTTGCTGCGAAATTGAATAACAGCGGCGTTCTGCAGTGGAACACCTTCCTGGGATCGTCAGATTATGACTCTGCTGGCGGCCTAGTCGTGGATACGAGCGGGAACGTCTATATGGCGGGCAATAGCTATGCAACCTGGGGCTTGCCGGTCCGTCCCTATGCTGGAGGTGCTGATGCCTTTGCCGCGAAATTGAATAACAGCGGCGTTCTGCAGTGGAATATCTTCCTGGGAGGGTCAGGTGATGACTTTGGCCGCGACATAGCCGTGGATACGAGCGGGAACGTTTCTGTGACGGGCGAAAGCAGTGCGACCTGGGGCTTGCCGGTCCGTGCCTTCGCTGGAGTGCGAGATGTTTTTGCCGCGAAATTGAATAACAGCGGCGCTCTCCAGTTGAACACCTTCCTGGGATGGTCAGGTGATGACTTTGGCGGCGGCCTAACCGTGGATACGAGCGGGAACGTCTATGTGACGGGCACTAGCTATGGGACCTGGGGCACGCCGGTCCATCCCTTCGCCGGGAGTTGTAATGCTTTTATCGCTATGATCGATCTAGGAATATTCCCGCCTTCGCAGTTCTCCCTCCAGCGCTTGGTGAACAACTTGATCTTTTATAAGGAATACATCAATCGGCTTACTTGGACTGCGAATCCGATGAACACTCGAAATATCGTAAGATACAAAATTTACAGAAGAGTTTCCGCGGATTCCGCAAGCGCTTTCCTTTTACTTGTCGAATTACCGGCAAACGTTTTTTCTTATGACGATCGGGGATTGAAAAAGGGAATAGCCTATACCTATCGGATTACGGCTGTCGATGAAGACGGCCAGGAAAGCGGTTGGGCTGAAATCGGGAACTGACGAGCACCTATATGAAAAAAGACAATCTTTATCAGAGACGTGGCCATCTCATTTTTTCGGCCCGACGACGACCAGTGAAGCCTTCTCGGGAGCAAGAATATTTTTGATGTGGGCGTTCAGGTCCGCGAGAGTCACGGCTTCGAGCTCTTGGGGAAATTTCGTAAAAAAGTCGTAGCCCAGGCCCAGCCCCTCGAATATGACAAGCGTCGAGGCGCGCTTATCCTTCGTTTCATTGAGCCGCAGGAATTGGGCCTTCGTGCTTACCTTGGCGGTTTGAAGCTCTTCCTCGCCCAGGCCCTTTTCATACAAATCGGCCAGGACTTTCTTGAGGGCTTCTGAGGCGGCTCCTGTTTTCGTCGCGTCTGTCTCGAGGTAGGCTTCGAGAATTCCCGCGTCTTTCA
Organism: uncultured Eubacteriales bacterium; assembly: GCA_964537875.1. Classification (GTDB taxonomy): domain Bacteria; phylum Acidobacteriota; class Aminicenantia; order Aminicenantales; family UBA4085; genus JAPKZH01. The sequence continues at coordinate 3,989 of CAZIDN010000129.1, read as the reverse complement.
TCTGGGTGACCTGGGCGTTGACGTTATAGGCGAGCTTCTCTTCCGAGCGCAATCCCCACAGCCTTGAGCCCGGTCCTTTTCCCAGGAGGTTTTCCAGGAGGTAATTCAGGACAAAGGCTTTCGCCGAAGTCGCGGGAAGGGAAAAGGCCATAGAGACCAGACACTGCTTCGTCTTTTTTTCTATGAAAATTTCTTTTGGAGTCGGGGCAGAGCTGGCCTGGGCCGGCGCATCGGATGCCGGGGCGATCTCCCCGGATGGAAACTTCGATAGATATTTCTGGAGGAGGGCCAGGACTTTTTCCGAGTCGAGGTCCGAGATGATGGTGCAGGCCAGGCGATTGGCCCGAAACTGCTGCTTATAAAAATTTTCGATGTCCTTGCCCTTGATCTTTTTCAGGGATTCTTCCGTGCCGAAGATTGAGCGGCCGTATCCCGTCTTTCCAAAGATGGCGTCAAGCTGGGCTAGGCGCCCGACATTGACCGAATCGTCGGATTGGATGTTTTGGAGATGGGCCATATTTTCTTTGACAAAATTGATCCGGAGACCCGAAAAGAGCGGGTCGATCATGATCCCGGCGAATATTTTCAGCGTGTCCTCGAGGCTTTCGGAAAGGCACTCCAACTGGATGAGCGAGTAATCGCCTTTGGAGGTCAGGCTGTAACGAGTGGCTTTCACCATCAAGTCCTGGACTTTGTTCTGGTCGGGAATCTCGACCGAAAGTCGCGTCGTGATGTAAGACAAACCGTCCATGCCGTCCGGTTCGGCCTTCTGGCCGCCGCGGATGAGGAAGGTGATGACGGTGACGCCGGACGCCGTATCCTTCTGATAGATCACGGGAAGTCCGTTGCTTAAGCTGTTCTTCTGGGGAGGATTGGCCGATTCGGCGGCCGAAAGACAGGCGCCCGCCAGGAAAAATCCCGCGATGCCGGCCAAGGCCGACAGCCTCTTTGATTTATGTTTGCGGATCCTCATGGATTTCGCCTGCTTTCATTTCTTTTTCGGGACGATCGAGACGACGACATACCCGCCGGGGCTCAAATATTTGGCGGCGACTTTTCGCAAATCCGAGGTGCTGATTTTGCCGATATTTTCCAGGTAGTTTACCGAAGCGGCGCCTTCGCTGAGGATCAAGTGCATGGCCAATGAACTGGCCAGAATCAGGCCCTCTTCCTGCGCCTGCTGGATACTGAACCGGATCTGGTTTTTCGCGCTTTCCAAATAATCGAAGGCATACATCTGGGCTTCCCCATAGACATCATCCTTGGCATAATTCTCGCTACGCGTCCGCTGACGGAGATACTGGACGGCCTGCCTTTTGGCTGCGTTCAGATTCTTGGGCTCAAGCGTGAAGTAGACGACGCTGGCGCCGCCGTATTTGAGGGTTATGTAGGACATGGATACGCCGTTAATGAGATCCCGGTCGCCCCTGAGGGCAACATTGAGCAAGGGACGGATCCCACGACCCAGGACTTCTGTGAGGACGTCCATGGCGTACTGGTCTTGGCTGTTGTAGTCCGGGCCGATCATCCCGACGACCAGGTACGCCTCCTGGACATCGAGCTCCTGTTCGATCTCGATGGCTTTTTCGGACAGGACGGCTTTCTCGAATTTAGGAGGCGCGAAGGGCTCTCTATGGATGGCGCCGAAAACCGTCCGGACTTTTTCCTCCATATCCTTGATGGCGAAGTCGCCGACGACGGCCAGGGCGCAGTTTGCCGGGTGAAAATAGGTCTTATAAAAATCTTCCAGTTGTTTGAGCGTAATGGCCTTCAGGCTCTCTTTTTTCCCGTAGATGGGCTTTTGGTAGGGGTGTCCCTTGAAAAGATTCTGGTAGACGAGAGCGGAAGCGAAGCGGAACGGGTCGTCCTCGATCTGGCTGATCTCCTCGAAGATGACGTCTTTTTCGGCGTCGATCTCCGCCTGGACGAACTTGAGGTTGAATAGGATTTCTTTTTGATTCTGCAGCGCGAAATCGGCATAGTCTGAGGGGAGTGAAATTTCGAACGTGGCCAGGTCTTGGCCGGTATGGGCATTGAAATAGGCGCCGTGCCTGCGAATATCTCGGCTGATTTCGCTGCCGCTGCGGACCTCGGTCCCGCGGAACAGGATGTAATGCTCGAGGAGATGGGCCAGGCCGCTTGTCTCCTCGGTCTCATTTTTGGAGCCGGCATTGACGGCGGCCACGACATTGAGAATCTGCAATGTATGCCTTTCATACAGAAAAACCTTCATGCCGTTGTCCAAGGTGAATGATTTTTCCTGCGGCTTGGATTCCTGAGAAGAGATGAGGCCGGGCATGGCCCCCGCGAGAAGAAGGGCAAGGGGCAAAACGCCTTTTTTAATGATGAAGGAAAAAGGGCTTCTTCTCATTAGAACGCGATGCGGTTTCATTGTAATCGTTCAATGATCAAATGAAAAGCAATTTTTATACCAACCGGGAGAACAGAGGGCAAGAGTCTATCGCTTGTAAATTCATTTTACAGCCGGCCAATTAATCTTACGCCCAGAACCGGGACCCCGAACATTGATCCCGAAAAATTTTTCCTGACTTTGCCGAAAGGAGCGGCATTGTGTTAAAATCAACTTGGAAAAGAGGTTTACCGGATGAAAACCGAACGGAAGGGCAAGATCCTGGTCGTGGATGACGAGGAAAATATCCGCAAATCCCTGAAGATGATCCTGGAGTATGAAGGCTACGCGTTTCTGGAAGCATCGAACGGAGAAGATGGGCTGCAGAAAGCCGAGGAAACCGTCGGCTTGGACTTGATCTTGTTGGATATCAAGATGCCCGGCGGCCGGGACGGCCTGGAGATCCTGAAGGAGATCAAAGCCAAGCCCTATTCGCCCGAAGTGATCATGATCTCGGGCCAGGGGACGATCCAGACCGCGGTGGAAGCTACCAAGCTGGGAGCCTTTGAATTTCTGGAAAAACCGCTCCACAGGGACCGGGTCCTGCTCACGATCCGCAACGCCCTGAACCAGAACAAGCTGCAGAGAGAATGCCTGGATTTGAGGCGGAAAGCCGAGAAGCGCTATGAGCTCGTCGGCAACCACCCGATGATGAAAAAGCTCTGGAAAGAGGTGCTCCTCACGGCGCCGACCAATGCCACGATCCTTATTTACGGCGAGAGTGGAACGGGAAAGGAACTCATCGCGCGCGCGATTCATGCCCATAGCCTGCGGGCAAAGGATGGCTTTGTCCAGGTGAACTGTGCCGCCATCCCAGAGGAGCTCATCGAGAGCGAGCTCTTCGGCCATGAGAAGGGCTCTTTTACCGGCGCCACAGAAAGGAAAATGGGCAAGTTTGAGCAGGCCGACGGCGGCACGATCTTTCTTGACGAAATCGGCGATATGAGCCTAAAGACGCAGTCCAAGGTACTGCGGGTGCTCGAAGAAGGCGAAGTTCAGCGCGTCGGGTCGAACAAGATCAACAAGGTCGATGTCCGGGTGATTGCGGCAACGAACAAAGACTTGAAAAAGGAGATCGAAAATGGGAATTTCCGCGACGACCTCTTTTTCCGGTTGAACGTCGTTCCGGTTTATTCGCCGGCTTTACGGGAGAAAAAAGAGGATATCCCGCTGCTCATCGAATATTTTTGCAGGCTGTATGCAGAAGAGAATAATTTCAAAATGAAGAATTTCAGCCCGGAGGCCGTCGAGGCTATGATAAAATATCTCTGGAAGGGCAATGTCCGGGAGCTGCGGAATATAGTCGAGCGGCTGCTGATCATGACCGACCGGGACGTGATCGAAAAGAAGGACCTGCCGGAGCAGATTACCGGCGAACACCTGGTGTATCTTCCGGAGCCGGATAAAGTGAAGACGCTGAAGGATTTTCGGGACATGGCGGAGAAGGATTTTATCCTGGCTAAGCTCGAGCAGAACAATTGGAACATATCGCAGACGGCGCGGGAGATCGACACGCCGCGCAGCAATCTTTATAAAAAGCTGGAGCAATTCGGCATAAAAATAACGGCTGGAGTGGGCG
>CAZIDN010000128.1:0-7502 GCA_964537875.1 uncultured Eubacteriales bacterium | reverse complement strand
TCATTTCGGCAGGGCTGAGCATTTCCGTCGCGGTGATCGTCAGCTTCCTGGTCAGACTGCTTATTTAAATCGGGGTCAAACCTACTCGTTACGCATTACGCAAAGTTCTCTCGGGGGAAATGCGTAACGAGTAGGTTTGACCCCGGTTTATTTTTCGAGGATGACGACGGCCAGCGCGTATTCTGGCAGGTGGGAGAGCGAGAGATGGCTCCGGGTAAACCCGAAATCTTCCTTGGCATGAACGACAAGCTGCGGCTGTCCCGAAGGCTCGTTGACGACCTCGACATCCGTCCAGGCGATCCTTTTTCCGATGGCCTTGAAGAAGGCCTCCTTGGCGGCAAAACGGGCCGCCAGGTGCTGGTATTTATTTTTTTTCGGCTGGCTGTACTGGATCTCTCTTTCCGTGAAAACGCGGTCGAGGAACCGCGCATTTCGTTCGACGACTTTTTGGATGCGGCCGACTTCAAGGATATCGATGCCGATGCCGATAATCATTGGTTTATCCTTCGACCTTTTTGTATACCCCCTTGATTGGCCAAGAGGGTAGGGGCGACATGTTTGACGTCCCCCCTTGATTGTCCAAGGGGGGTTGGGGGGATTAATAAATTTCGAATCATTATTCTTCGTACCTGCTTTCCTATCCCTTACCTCCTAATTCCCTAGGGGGGTAGGGGATTAATGAAGTCTGGATCTTTATTCTTCACTCCCGCCTTTCTTAATCCCTTTCCTTTCATGCCTCTATTATTGATGAGATTTATAAAAAACTCCGCTTGGACCGGCGCTGCCTATGGAATTTGACGGCGAAGCGGTGGGCCTCGTCCCGGATATGCTGGAGAAGCTTTAAGGCCGGTGATGTCCTGTCCAGCCTCAGCCCGTTTTTATGGAGCGGCGAGAAAATGATTTCCTCTTTCTTAGCCAGCGAAACGACTCCGACCCGCTCGAGGCCTAGTCCCTGGAGTGCTCTCAGGGCCGTTCCGAGCTGCGGCTTTCCTCCGTCCACGAAGACCAGGTCGGGAACCGCGGTCTTTTCCTCCAAAACGCGCCTGTACCTCCGCTGGATGACTTCTTCCAGGCCGGCCACGTCGTTCGGACCTTCGACGGTCTTGACTTTGAACTTCCGGTAGCCGTCTTTACACGGCCGGCCGCCGTCAAACGTCACGAGCGAGGCCACCGTCTCCGCGCCGCCGGTGTTCGAGACATCGAATCCTTCGATGCGGACCGGCAAAGTTTCTAGTCCCAAGGCTTTTTTCAGCTCCATGAGCGATGCCAGGTCCTCGACCCTTTTCTGCAACAAGTTCTCTGCGTTCCGGGAGGCCAAATCGATCAAGCTTTTATACTTGCCGCGGACGGGGACGGCCAGGACGACCTTCCTCTTGGCTCTGGCGGACAGCCATTCAAAAAGATCGCGTTTTTCGGCAGGCTCGAAGGGAAGAAGGAGCTTTTCGGGGAGGCTCGTCTCTTCCTGATAAAAGGACCGTATGAAGTCCGAAAGAATCCTGGCCTCCGGAATGCTTTCATCGTCCTCGAAGAAAAATTCCCGGGATTCGATGACCTTGCCTTTGCGCATGATGAAGACATCAACCGCATGATAGTGACGAGCGGAGATTATGCCTCGGGGCAAAATCTCCGCTCGAGAGGGTTCCAAGGGGGAGTCGCCCCCTTGGTCGCAGGGCGGGGTTTCATGCCCCGCCCGAGAAGGGGAGGCAGGGCGTCGGGCGAAGTTTGAGGCTCGTTGGAAGGGGTCTTCCCCTCCAAATTGCTGTTCGTGGGCATAGCCGAAAATGTCCAGGTTTTCACGCTTGACGGAAATCAGCTTGGGCTTGACCTTGATGTTCTCCAGGATCCGGATGAGGTCCCGCCAACGGACCGCCTCCTCGAAATCTTGGCTTTTGGCGGCCAATCTCATTTTCTCCTCAAGAATCTCCGCCAACTCTTCGGTTTTCCCCTCTAAAAGAAGGAGGGCGTTGCCGACGCTCTCCTTATAGTCCTCCTCGGAAACGCGGCCGACGCAGGGCGCCGAGCAGAGCCCGAGGTCATATTCCAGGCAGGGCCTTGTCCTTTTTCCGGGAACGGCCTCCTGGCAATTTCGCACCCGGAAGTATTTGTTGATCAAATGAATGATCTTCCGGGCTTCATGGGCAGGGCTGAACGGCCCGAAATACTTAGCCCCGTTCTCGATGACCTTGCGGCTGAAATAGATTCCCGGAAACCGCTCCCGCACCGTCAGCTTCAAATAGGGAAAGCTTTTATCATCCTTGAGCCGCAGGTTGAATTTCGGCTGGTGCTGCTGGATGAAGTTGTTTTCGAGGAAGGCGGCCTCGCGCTCGGAATCGGTCAGGATGTAATCGATGTCCGCCGTCTCGGCCAGGATGTTCTGAATTTTCGGGTCGGACGTGGGCTGAAAATAGGATTTGACCCGGTCGCTAAGCAGCCGGGCCTTGCCGATGTAGATCACCTCGCCCGCGGCGTTCTTAAAAAAGTAGATGCCGGGCTTTTTGGGGAGGATGGTCAGTTTCTGTTTTATCACATTTTCCATGAGCCGTTCTTTTCTTTAAAGCTCAAGCTCCAATTCGCGCTTCTTCAGCTTGACGATCTCGTCGCGCAGCTTGGCCGCCTTTTCGAATTCCAGGTTTTTGGCGGCGTCCTTCATCCATTTCTCCAGCTGATCGATCTTTTCCTTGCGCTTCTGCGGCGAAAGATAAAATTCTTTGTCCTCGGCGATGCGGGTGTAGTCCAGGTAATCCCGTTCATAGACGCTGGTCAGGACTTCATCGATCCGCTTCCGGATCGACTGGGGCGTGATGTTGTTCCTCAAGTTATAATCCTGCTGGATCTTCCGCCGGCGGTTGGTCTCGGCGATGGCCTGTTTCATCGAGCCGGTGATGGTGTCCGCATACAGGATCGCCCTGCCGTTGACGTTCCGCGCCGCCCGCCCGAAGGTCTGGATCAGGGAGCTGGCCGAGCGGAGGAAACCTTCCTTGTCCGCATCCAGAATGGCGACCAGGGAAACTTCCGGAAGGTCCAAGCCCTCCCTGAGGAGGTTGATCCCGACCAGCGCGTCAAACTGCCCCTTCCTCAAATCCCTCAGGATCTTCACCCGGTCCAGGGTTTCGATCTCGGAATGGAGGTAGCGGACGCGGAGGCCGAGCTCATGATAATGGCGGGTCAGATCCTCGGCCATTCGCTTGGTCAGCGTCGTGACCAGAGTCCTTTCATCCTTTTCGGCCAGGACCTGGATCTCCTTCAAGAGGTTATCGACCTGGCCTTTGACCGGCCGGACTTCGATTTCCGGGTCGGTCAGCCCCGTCGGCCGGATGATCTGTTCGACGACCTGCTTTCCGGACTTCTTGAGCTCATAGGAGGCCGGCGTAGCCGATACATACAAAACCTGGTTGACCCGGCTTTCAAACTCCTGGAAATTCAGAGGGCGGTTGTCGAGGGCCGACGGTAAGCGGAAGCCGTGCTCGATGAGCGTCTGCTTCCTCGACCTGTCGCCGTGGTACATCCCGCCGATTTGAGGGACGGTCGCATGGGATTCATCGATGATGATCAAAAAGTCCCGGGGGAAGTAATCCAGCAGCGTGTAGGGCGGTTCTCCCGGCCGTCGCCGGCTGAGGTAGAGCGAGTAGTTTTCGATGCCCGGACAATAGCCGAATTCCCTGAGCATGTCCAGGTCGTAGAGCGTCCGCTCCTCGATCCTCTCGGCCTCGATGATCTTCCCCTGGCTCTTGAAGAAAGCGATACGTCCCTCGAGCTCTTTTTCGATGCCCAGGACGGCCGTGTCGAGAATGGCCTTCGGCGTTGAGAAAAACGTTCGCGGGTGGATGATGATCTTTTCGAAGACGTTCAGCGTCTTCCCGAGAAGAGGATCGATGGAGGAGATCCTTCTGACATGGTCCTCTTCAAGCTCGATGCGCAAGGCCGAATCTTCGTAGGAAGGAAAGATCTCGATAATGTCGCCGCGAACCCGGAAGCTTCCCCTTTTGAAATCGGCTTCCTGGCGCTCATACTGGATCTCGACGAGGTTCTTGAGGATCTGCTTCCGGGAAATCTTCTGGCCGGCGGCCAGGCTGAAGCTCATGGAATAGTAGGTGTCCGGAGCGCCGATGCCGTAGATGCAGGAGACGGAGGCGACGATGATCACGTCGCGCCGGGCAAACAGGGAGTTCGTCGCGCACAGCCGCATCCGGTCGATCTCGTCGTTGATCGTAGCCTCCTTGGCGATGTAGGTGTTGGACGAGGGGATATAGGCCTCGGGCTGGTAGTAGTCGTAATAGCTGACGAAATACTCGACCGCGTTGCCGGGGAAAAACCGGCGGAATTCCTGATAGAGCTGGGCGGCCAGGGTTTTATTGTGGGAGATGACGAGCACCGGCCGGTTGGCTTTTTCGATGATATTGGCCATGGTGAACGTCTTCCCGGAGCCTGTCACCCCCATCAAAACCTGGTGCCGGAGACCGTCCTCCCATCCTGCGGCCAAGGCTTCGATGGCCTGGACCTGGTCGCCCTTGGCCGAAAATTCGGAGCGGAGTCTGAAGGCGTCCATCGACCCAATTATATACCAAAAAAGTCGTTGAAAAGTTTCTTCCATCATATTAAACTAAAAAGGATAAAAATTAGGAGGATGCATGAGAAAAACCATTGTCTGGGCATGCGCGTTATTGGCGCTGGGCGTTTTTCTGGCGGCGGCCGGCTTTTCCATCGCCCAGGAAAAACCCCGGGTCGGCGTCTTGAGATTCACCAATCACACGAGCGCCGGCTGGTGGAGTGCGTCGGTCGGAGAGGAGCTGTCGGACATGCTCGCATCGGAACTGGTCAGCACAAAGGCTTTCCAGATCCTGGAACGGAAGGAACTCGACGCCGTTTTGGGCGAGCAGGATTTGAGCGCCTCGGACCGCGTCAGCGAGGCGACAAAGGTCCAGATGAAGAGGCTCAAGGGTGCCCAGTTTCTGGTGGCCGCGACGGTTTCTTCTTATGATGAATCGACGAAAGGCAAAAGCGGAGGCATCAGTGTCGGGGGCCTCAGCCTGGGGGGGTCAAAAGAAAAAACATATGTCGCGGTCGACCTCAAGATCATCAACACGGAGACCGGAGAGATCGTCGATGCCCGGACGCTTGAAGCCGAAGCCAAAGGGATCGGGCTTGAGGGCGGCCTCTCGATCAGAAACGTTTCCCTGCGCGCCGGCGGCTTTGACCGGACCCCGGCCGGAAAGGCGATCCGCGCCTGCGTCGTCTACCTCTCGGAGTATCTGGAATGCTCCATGGCCAGGGGCAAAGACGATCGTTGTATGAAGAAATGGGATGAGATGGAGCAGAAGAGAAGAGAGCGGACCAAGGGCGTGATCGACATCAGATAATTCCGAGTCTACGAAAGAGACTTCATTTAAGAGGAAGGGGGACTGTCTTCAGTTCCCCTTTTTTATTTTGATGCTGCCTTTGAATTGGGCGCCGTCCAGGACCGAGACCTTGGCCGCCGTGATATCGCCCTTCATCCTGCCCGACGAGGAGACCTGGACTTTCCCGGAGGCCAGGATGCTTCCCGTCAGGTTTCCGTTCAAGATGACATTGACGGCGGCGATCTCCGCTTCCACCTGGGCTCCGGCTTCGATAAAAAGGCTGTGCTTCGGCAGCTGAATCTTGCCCTTGAATGCGCCCTTGATGACAAGGTCTTCTTGGCCGGCGAGCTCGCCGCTCGCGACGATGGTCGGACCCAGCATCGTCGCTTTTTCAGGAACAGGATTCCAGGTTTTTTCGGCAGGACTTTGTTCGTCCGGTCTCGGCATGAGCGCTCACCTCTCTCCCCGGAAATTCGTGTCAGATTATAGCGGTCTTCTTCCTTGAAAGTCAATGCCGCGGTAAGCGTTTGTGTGATTTTCTATCGGTGTCGGAATCGCCCCTGAAGTTGGGGACACACAAAGTATATGTCCCCGATTCCTTGACATTTTAATTTCAAGGAGGCGTTGGCTTCGCCCCTGAGCCCCCATAGCGGAGGGGGGCCCCATTTTTTTTATGGGGGGAACCGACGGGACTGGTTCCCTAGGGGGCGGGGGGCGATGCCAACGCCTCTTTGAAATCACATATTTGGATGCTTCCAATGCCGCTTCGTGATTTGACATACCCCGAGGGCTGTGATATTTCTCTCTTTTCATTTTCCGCGCCATTTTTCTGGGAGGAGGGAAGAAAAACGTGCCCCGGATCGTCCAAATGGAGAAAGCTGAAGATGTCGAAGTCCGCTAAAAGTCTTTCGGGAGGCGCGCCGGCGGACCGCATCCTCTCCATTCGGGAAAAATTCCATCAGACCTTCAAGGAAAAGCCCCTGCTGGTTAGGTCGCCCGGACGGGTCAACCTCATCGGCGAGCACACCGATTACAACGAGGGTTTTGTCCTGCCGGCGGCCGTCGATAAGGCCATCTATTTCGCCATCGCTCCGGGAAAAGGAAGGAGTTGTGCGGTCTACGCCTACGATTTGGGAGAAAGCCACGAATTTAACTTGAGCGGCTTGGCCAAAAGCCAAAAAGGCTGGCCGAACTACCTGATGGGCGTTGCCGACGAGCTCCAGAAGGCGGGCTGCTCGATCTCCGGATTCCAATGCGTCTTCGGCGGGGATATCCCCATCGGCGCGGGCATGTCTTCGTCAGCGGCCATCGAGGCCGGGCTGGCCTTTGCCCTGAATAAAATCTTCGGCCTCGGCCTGGACCCGCTGACTCTCGTCAAACTGGCCCAGAAGGCCGAAAACGAGTTTGTCGGGGTGCGCTGCGGCATCATGGACCAGTTCATCAACGTCTTTGGCCGGCCGAGGTCGGTGCTCAAGCTGGACTGCCGGAGTCTGGATTACGAATACTATCCGTTCGACCGGCCGGACCTCCGCATCGTCCTCTGCGATACCCTGGTCAAAAGAGAGCTGGCTTCATCCGAGTATAACGTTCGCAGGCAGCAGTGCGAATCCGGCGTCAACCTCCTGGCCAAATACGCTCCGGGCTTGAAGAGCCTCAGGGATGTATCTCTTGAGCTTCTCGAGGCCCATCGTCCTGAAATCGACCCGGTTGTCTATAAGAGGTGCGATTATGTCATCCGCGAGAACGCCAGGGTCGAACAGGCCTGCGCGGACCTTCGAAAAAGCGATTTTCATTCTTTCGGGCAGCGCATGTTCGGCTCCCATAGCGGACTGCGCGACGATTATGAGGTGAGCTGCCGCGAGCTCGACGTTCTGGTTGAGGCGGCCTCCGGGATTAAAGGCGTTCTCGGCGCCCGGATGATGGGGGCCGGATTCGGCGGCTGCACGATCAACCTTCTCGAGGAAAAAGCGGTTGAGGAGTTCGAGACAGTGGTCGCCCGGGCGTTTCGTGGCCAATTCGGCAAAAATCCCAAGTTTTATATCAGCACGCTGAAATCTGGAACGGAGATTGTCGAGAGCTAATACAAACGTAATAAATAAAGTGACAATGTGTGGGCGGCGCTTAGGCCGCCCTAAAGCCCCCGTAGCGGAGGGGGGCCCCGTCGGC
>CAZIDN010000127.1:0-7532 GCA_964537875.1 uncultured Eubacteriales bacterium | reverse complement strand
ACCTCCTTCATCCACATTCTAGCGGATTATCGGCCGCGCTTTCATATAATCAACGTTCGCTTCGCTCCCTGCCTTCCTTCCAAGGAGCATCTGGCGATGAATTCATGGGAGGGTGCTCCTTAGAGGGGAACTGGTGAAGGGGTCCTCGTCCAAGAGTGTCCGGGGGGCCCCCGAACCACGCCACCCATCGGGCGGGGGCTCTAAATATATATTTCAATGAAAGCCAAGCACTATTGGTTGATGATCTGCTCCTATCGGCAAATTCGGGTCTAGATCAGTCATAGAAGACGTGATGCTTTCTGAAGGATGAAACCTTGTTTCCAAAACGTTCAAATTTAGTTATATTTGATCCCGAGGAAAATTTTTCTGTGTTTAAAATGAATAGCCCGGGGGAAATGGAGTGGAACTTTGAGAAAGCCGAGAAAATCCTGCGGGCGGCGCTGGAGGAAGTCGCCCCGCAGAGCCTGATCAAGAAAAACGTTGTTCGGGACGGCAGCCGCCTGATCATCCAGGGAAAAGCCCTGGATTTATCCTGGTACGAGAATGTCAACTTGGTGGCGTTCGGCAAAGCGGCGCTTCCCATGAGCCAGAGCCTCATGAAGATCGCGGGGGATTTCATCCGCAGGGGAATCGTCGTCTGCGTCCCGGGCCAGGAAATGTTCCTGTCGGGTCTTCTCCTGTTGGCGGCCCCTCATCCTCTTCCCGACCGCCGGAGCCTCAAGGCCGGAGATCTGATCCTGAACCTGGCCCAGAACGCGGGCGATAAAGATCTTCTGCTCCTCCTCCTTTCGGGCGGTGGATCGGCCCAGGTCTGCTGTCCTGTGCCCGGGTTGACATTGGAGGAAAAGAGGCGCGCGACGGAAGAGCTCCTCCGGAGGGGCGCTGATATCACCGAGCTGAACACCGTCCGCAAGCACCTTTCGGCCATCAAAGGCGGTCGGTTGGCCCTGGCTGCGAATCCGGCCGCCATCGTGAGCTTGGCCATATCGGATGTCATCGGTGATGATTTAGAAAGCATCGCTTCGGGTCCTGTCCACTGGGATTCTTCGACATATGCCGATGCCCAACACGTGTTGGAGATATACGATTATTGGGACGAGGTGCCCACTCCGGTCAGGCAAGTGATCGCGGGCGGGATCGAAGGGAAATTCCCCGAGACCATGAAAAGAGACAATGACATCTTCAAAAAGGTCTCCGCTTTTGTCATCGGCAATAATGCCCTGGCCCTGAGGGCGGCCCAGAGGCAGGCCGAGCAGCTCGGCTTCAAGACCATTATCCTCACCTCCGGGGACCGGGGGGAAGCCCGGCAGGCCGCCGAACGCTACGTCGCGCTCCTTGACAGCTTGTCTCAATCCAAAAACAGACTCCTCCAGCCGCTTTGTCTTCTCAGCGGCGGTGAACTCACCGTTCGGGTGAGGGGGAAGGGTAAGGGAGGCAGGAACCAGGAGTTCGTCCTGGCCGCGCTTTTGGAAATGAAGAAACGATTTTTGAACGGATCCGGGGAGAGCCCGATAAATTGGCTGGTGGCGAGTTTCGGGACGGACGGCATTGACGGGGGCACGGATGCGGCGGGGGCTTGGGCGGCGCATGACGTCCTCCAGAGAGCTGCCGAGCTCGGGCTCGACGGCCGGGAATACCTCGAGGCCAATGATTCCTACCATTTTTTTCAAAAAGTAGGCGGCTTGATCAGGACCGGTCCGACCGGAACCAACGTCATGGATATCCGGATTTTCCTGCTCTATTGACGGGGTCAAACCTACTCATTACGCACGCATCAGGTCAGGAAGATGCGTAAAAAGTAGCTTTGACCCCGGAGTTCCGCGGAATTTCATTGCCAACCGTTGATTTTTTCTCTATAATAGCGCTTTCGATCGTTGCTCGCCTCCCCGGAGGCAGATAAAGGAGGATTTTTATGAAGAAATTTTTTGCTCTTACGGCCCTGGTCCTGATGGCGGCGCTCTCCCTCAGTGCGGATATTTATGTCAAGCAGAAGACGCATATGGACGGTATGATGGGCCAGCCGGCTACGGATGTTATCCAGGAACAGTGGATCAGCGAGAACGCATTTGCCTCTGTATCGGCCGATCAATCCATTATCATGGACATGAAAAAGAACTTGATGTACATGATCTATCACAAGTCCAAGACCTATGTCGAAACCACCCTGCCCATGGACCTGACCAAGCTCCTTCCGCCTGAGTTTGCAGCCATGGCCGGCATGATGATGATGACGGCGACCGTCAGCCCGACGACCCAGACGAAACAGGTCGGACAGTGGAAATGCACTGGCTATGATGTTTCGATCACCATGATGGGCATGCCGATGAAAATGCGGGTGTGGGCGACGACGGATGTCCCCTTCGATTATAACGATTTTAACGCCAAGATCTGGGGCAACGTGCTCAAAGGCCAGATGATGTTTGATGAAGCCTCGGTCAAAGAGATGATGAAGATCAAGGGATTCCAGATCGCCAACGAGATGTCCGGAGAGGTCATGGGTATGAAGTTCAATACGAATACCGAAGTTTTGGAGATCTCCAAAAAGAATCCGCCGGCCAATGTCTACGCCCCACCGGCAGGATACACCAAGAAGGATAAGCTCTCGATGGACGATTTACAGAGAAGATGAGAACGCGATTCCGCGTATAAATCTTCCCTTCCACCCCATTCGCTTTGGATAAGGGCAATAATTCTTCCGATTCGAGGAGCGATATGGCCGCGCCTTCTCTTTTCTCGAGAGAGGGCAAGGCTTGCGTTTGATAGCGCCAAACAATGTTGCCGGATAGACTAATCGAACAAACCAGATTCGCTTAGGCCTATCGAGATCAAAGCCGGACGAGAAACTTGCACGACGAGGCGCCCCGTTTGACGGATTGGACAAGCTCGACACGAACCGGCTTTTGGGCGACGGTCTCAAACATCTCAAGCACCCAGCCTACGGAACACAGGCAGTAAGCGGCGGGAAGCCGGTCCGGCCCATCGGCCACGAGCTCGCAGAAGCAGCGAGGGTATCCCCACCGAACGGTATCGCCGTCCAGGACGGCGTTTTCTTTTCCCAAGGGCTGGGCCATATCTTGGACGAAGCTCTTAACGTCGCCCTTGTATTTTTGAGCCTGTTTATGAAGAGGGCCGCGTCGAGCGCAAGCCCGGCCGCATTCCTCCATGAGTTTCGTCCGTGTCTTCTCATCCAGCTCTTTCTCTATATTTTCCATGAGCGTCCGGAGGTATTCTTCTTTGAAACGTTTCTCCATCTCCCGGACCTTGCGCTCCTTCCCGGCCTGGTCGGCTACCGGTTTGGCTTCCTGTCCCCCTAAGGCGCTCGCTCCGGCACACGCCAGGCATGCCCGGGCCGCGCTTTTTAAAAATTGCTTTCTATTCATTTCAGCCTCCCCACGACCGGTTTAAAGAGAGCCTCGTGATCGATCACGGCCTTCATTGTAGATGATTTCGCGCCGCGCGAAAAGACGTTATCTCGATGAGAGCAAACGCGCCTCCTTCTCGATGAAGGCGTGCGCGTCAGCGGCCTCGGCCGCATCGACCTCGAGGAATTCCGATGGGAACCGGCGGCTCCGCGTTCCCGAGCCGCCAAACAATTCCTGCGCGCGCTCTCGCGCCCATAGACGAAACCTCCACCTCCGTCTGGAAGGACTTAGAAACGAAGGAACAGAAATCATCGAGCCGTCGACAAAAGTTAAATACATAGAAATCTCCCTCTGATACCCCGAAGCAAAAGACTGCCGAGGAATTCGAGAAACTGGGTTTCCTGGTCGTCCTTAAAAAAAGCATATTTCACTTGTACGCGAGAATCCAGATGGGACGAATTCTCCCCTTATCATGCCCAGTCACCTGAAAATCAGGGCATCAATCCTGAGGACGATTCGACAGCAATCGGATATCTCCCGGGACGAATTCCTAAAAGCTTAGAGAGGAGGAAAGTTCCCGCGAACGCTAAAACGTGAAAAACCACGATATACCTTGGTAGACAAGTTTGTTGGAATCCAGGAATACAGCATAGAAGCCTCATAAATTACAAAAAATAATAAAGATAAAGAAAAAACGAAAAAATCGCTTGACATACTGTATAATACACATAATAGTATATAACACACAATATATATGATAAACAGCATGCCTTACGAAAGCGCCCCGAAAACAAGGAGACCGAGCCATGGATTCTGAAATCAGCAATTTCGAAACCGAAATGAATAGGGGCTTCCTCCAGATCCTGGTCCTGGCCCTGCTCGAAAAAGATATGTACGGATATGCGATGGTCCGGACCATCCGGGACCTGGGATACGAGGTTGAGGAAAACACCCTCTATCCGCTGCTCCGGAGGCTCGAGAAGAACGGCTGGGTCAAAAGCAGGTGGGATGTCGGCGAGGACCGGCCCCGCAAGTTCTACGGGATCACCGACGCCGGCCGCGGCCTCCGGACCGAGCTTCTCGGCATCTGGAGAAAACAAGTCCAAATCCTGAAACAACTCACAGAGGAGAATAGCCATGTCTGAAAAACTCGAAGCCTATCTCGAAGAAATAAGCCATTTTCTATCCGGCCGCGAAGAGAGGGAGGAGATCCTGGCCGAGATCAGGAGCCACATCCTGGAAAAGGCCGAGCAGGAATACGGTCAGGCCACGGAGGCGTCGCTCGGCAAAGTCATCGCCGCCTACGGCCCGGCCCGCCGGGTCGCAGAAAAATACATGGACGGCCGACAAATCATCGCCCCGGCCTACAATCGGTACCTCTTCCGGTACACGGCGCTTCTCTTCCTCTTCCACTTCGTCCTCACTGTCGTTGCGGTCGTCTTCAAGAAGAGTTTCCTGATGTTCCCGATCCTTTATGTGCCGTCCATGGGCCCCTTCGAAGCCCTGTTCTATCTGCCCACGGCGTTCCTGTTCGACCTCGGCGTTGTCGCCCTGATCCTTTACCTCATCACCCAGAGCAAAAAGGACGTCAAGCTGCCCTGGCCCAGGTTGAGCGTCGACCTCGATGAAGTAAAACCATCAGGCAGGACGATCGGGCGGATGATCGGGCTCA
Source organism: uncultured Eubacteriales bacterium (assembly GCA_964537875.1). GTDB lineage: Bacteria > Acidobacteriota > Aminicenantia > Aminicenantales > UBA4085 > JAPKZH01. The sequence continues at coordinate 2,498 of CAZIDN010000127.1, read as the reverse complement.
TCGCAATGACGGCCTTGACCAGCGTCGCACTCTACTTTTACATCCGGTATCGTACGATTTTCTTCGTCAACCTCGACTTCGCGCAGCACCGGCCCATCTTCACCCCCGAAGCCGGCCAATGGTTTTCCCTTATCCTTATCGGGCTGTGGGCCCTCAGCACTATTAGATTGGCCGCGAAGCTTGTGACGTCTTCTCCCTGGGTCGATGCCGTCGAAAAGGCCCTCTCCCTCGTCCTTCTTAGCCTCGCCTTCCGCCAGCCCTTCGACACGGCGCTCCCGGTCCAGCTGCCCGAAGGCCTCGTCCGCGTCATCAAGCTCAGCTTGACCTTCACCCTGCTGGTCATTTGTATTTTCGTTGCCGTCGACTTCATCAAAGCCCTCATCCGGATCGGCCGGAAGCGGCTCGGCCGGGCCACGGCCAACAAGGATCGCGGTCCCTCTGAATGAGCTGAGCGGCCGCGGGTCGGGAACTTTAATAAAACTCTTGACAAACAGGCGGCCTTGGCTTATCTTATTATTCTGATAAATCAGAATAAAACGATATATAAGGAGATGCGGAATGACGGCAAAAGATAAAATTGCCCGGGGCCAATGCTGCAAGGTCGAGTCCATCGTGAGCGTGGACGAGAGGGGCCAGATGGTGCTTCCCAAGGAAGTCCGCGATGCCGCCGGGATCCGGCCCGGCGACAAGCTGGCCCTCATCATGTGGAAGAAAGACGAAGAGTTCTGCTGCATGTCCCTCATCAAGGTCGATGCCCTGACGGGTATGGTCAAGGGCATGCTGGGTCCATTGATGAGAGAGCTCTTTTGACCAGGAGGTTATGGCCATGAAAATGAAAAAAGACGAAATCAAAAAAAAAGTCAGGGAAAGATATGCCGGGGCGACGACCGGCGGAGCTTCCTGCTGCAGCCCGTCGCCTTGCGGGTGCGGCGAGACAGGCCTCAATAAAGATGGCGGCAGCTTGAAAGTCGGCTACACCTCGGAGGACCTGGCTAAAGTGCCGGAAGAGAGCAACCTCGGACTAGGCTGCGGCAATCCGGCGGCGCTGGCCAGCTTAAAGGATGGTGAAACCGTTCTCGACCTGGGCGCCGGCGCTGGAATCGATTGCTTTATCGCTTCAAACAAGGTCGGACCCTCGGGCCGGGTGATCGGCGTCGACATGACCCCCGAGATGATCGACCGGGCCCGGGAAAACGCCCGCAAGAACGGCTACACCAATGTCGAGTTTCGGCTGGGCGAGATCGAGAACCTCCCCGCGGCCGATAACTCCGTCGATGTCATCATCTCCAACTGCGTCATCAATCTCTCTCCCGAGAAGGATCGCGTTTTCCGGGAAGCCTTTAGAGTTCTCAGGCTGGGCGGCCGGATGCTTGTCTCCGACCTCGTCTTGAGCAAGCCGCTTCCCAAAGCGCTCCGGGAATCCGCCGAGGTTTACGCGGCCTGCGTCGCCGGTGCGATGCTCAGGGACGATTACCTCCGGGAGATCGAGGCGGCCGGGTTTCGCAAAGTCGAGGTCGTGAGCGAACCGACCTTCCCGGCGGATCTCGTGCTCGATAGCTCGCAGGCGGCCGAAATCGTTCGCACGCTGAAAATTTCTCGCGAGGAGCTGGCTCGGTCCCTCGGCTCGGTCATCAGCCTCAGCGTCAGCGCGGTCAAAGAAAAATAGAGGTTTCCCTCCGGGCGGAATTCTTAGGACGAATTTTCCGCTGAATGATCTGCTAGAAGGCGGAAACGATTCTTCTTTATTCGTATTCCGCCCAATGCTTGATCTGAAGGTCGGCCGGCTTTTTAGCGGCCATGGCCTGGACGAAAAGCTCCGCCACTTGGAGGTTCGTCAGCAGGGGGATAGAAAAATCGACGGCCGCCCGCCGCAGGATATAGTCGCTGTCGAACGCAGATTTTCTCTCCGGGTCGGCCACCGAAATGACGAAATCGATCTTCCGCTCCGTGATGTAGTCCAGAATGTTGGGTTTTTTCTTTTCATGCACCTTGTAGAGAAGCGTGTTTTCGATCCCGTGGTTCTTAAGGAAGGCCGAGGTCTGCTCGGTGGCGTAGATGGCCAGCCCCAGACCTTGGATTTTTTTGGCCGCCTCGAGGAATTTGGCCTTGTCCACGCGGCTGCCGATGCTGAGCAGGATGGTCTTCTGGGGGAGGACGAATCCCGCCGATAAAATGGATTTGAGGAATGCCTCGTAGACGTCCTCGCCCAGGCAGGCTACCTCGCCCGTCGAGGCCATCTCGACGCCGAGCGTCGGGTCGGCCCCTTTGAGCCTTGAGAATGAGAACTGGGGCGCCTTGACCCCGACATAATTCAGGTCGAGCGTGGATTTAATGTTCTTCACCGGCCGTCCCATCATGACCGCCACGGCCAGCTCGATGAAATTGACCTTGGCCACCTTGGAGACGAAGGGGAATGAGCGCGAGGCGCGCAGGTTGCACTCGATGACCTTGATCTCGTTGTCCTTGGCGATGAACTGGATGTTGAAGGGCCCGGTGAT
>CAZIDN010000126.1:0-7574 GCA_964537875.1 uncultured Eubacteriales bacterium | reverse complement strand
TCCTCAACCAGTTCGGCGACACCCTTGACCCCCACGGGAACTGGCGGCTGAACAAGACCGTAGCCATGATGAAATTTGTCTGGTATTTCAGCCTGCCCTAGGAAACCAAGCCATAACCTATACGACTCAGTTTTGCTATTGGCTTCCCTCCTGACCAATGTTCGCATCCAACCGATTCTTGACAAATTCTTAAGGAAAAGTTCAGTAGTCAAATTATTTTCCGAGTGTTATATTCATTTTAAAGTACCCATGAGAATATTGGTCATCGAAGATGAGAAAAAAGTCGCTCAAGCGCTCAAGAAAGGGCTGGAATCCGAGCGCTATGACGTCGAGGTGGCCTTCTCGGGGGAAGAAGGTTTCTTCCTCCTCCATTCTCAAAAATTCGACCTGGTCATCCTGGACCTCATGCTGCCGGGAAGGAGCGGGCTGGAAATCCTGACCGCTCTTCGCGGCAAACACGACAAAACGCCGGTCCTGATCCTGACGGCGAAAGACGCCATAGAAGACAGGGTGGTCGGGCTGGATGCGGGGGCGGATGACTATTTGATCAAGCCGTTCGCCTTTCCCGAGCTTTTAGCCAGGCTCAGGGCTTTGCTCCGGCGGGGGATCGACGGCCACGTATTAAAACTCAAATTGGCCGACTTGGAAATGGACCTCGTCGGCCGCCTCGTCATCCGCAATGGCCGGCTCCTTCCTCTTACCGTCAAGGAGTTTGAGCTTCTCGAATATCTCCTCCGCAACCAAGGCCAGATTGTGACGCGCGAAATGCTGGCCAAGGACGTCTGGGAGGAAACGCAGAGGGCGACGCCCCTTGACAACGTCATCGATGTCCACATCGCCCGCCTCCGAAAAAAGATCGACGAGCCGTTTGTCAAAAAGCTCCTACATACAGTCCGCGGCGTCGGTTTCATCCTGACAGAGAGGACGCCATGAGACTTCGCCCATCGAGCGTACGGGTGCGGCTGACCCTCTGGTACACGCTGATCCTGGCTTGCATCGTCTTGGTTTTTTCCATCTCCGTTTATATGTTTGTGAAAAGCCGGCTGGGCCAACAGTTGAACCAGCAGCTGGACAAGGAATTCGAAGCCATCGCCGGAGAGGTTTCCGAAGAGCCCGGGGATGTGCGCGATTTGGAGCCCGAAAGTTCGGCCAAGCTTTTCCAACTCGTCCAGGGAAAAAATATTTTTTTCCAAACCGGTCCCTATCAAAAAGCGGGACTGCCGGAAATCTTAAGCGTGCCGACTGTCAAATACCTGACCTTTCGATCAGCGTCGGGGAAGAGGTTTCGCCTGATCACGGGCCCTACAAAAAATGGATTTGTCCTGACCGTCGCTCAGGATGAAGAGGCTCTATGGAGCAGCCTCCGCACGCTTTTTATGATATTGGCTTTAGCTCTTCCGAGCGCGCTCGTTCTTGCCGCATTGGGTGGCTCCGTCATGGCCAGCCGGCTGCTTAAGCCCGTAGCGTCCATGGCCCATCAAGCTGGAAAAATCAGCGCGGAGAATCTTGCCGAACGGCTTCCTGTTCGAAATCCTGAGGATGAATTCGGGAAATTGGCGACCGTCTTCAATCATACCCTCACCCGCTTGGAGAATGCCTTTGAACGGCTGCGGCGTTTCACGGCCGATGCCTCTCATGAATTGCGGACGCCTTTGACGGCCATTCAGAGCGTCGGGGAAGTGGCTCTTCAGGAGGACCTTGACGCCGGCGCCTATCGCGACAGGATCGGCAGCATGCTCGAAGAAACGGCGCGCCTGACTCGTCTGGTCGACGGCCTGCTTCTTTTGACTCGAGCCGACCGCGGCGAGCTCCTGGTGAGCCGGAAAGACCATGATTTGACAAGACTCGTCGAGAAAGCCGTCGAAGACATGCGAATCATGGCCGAAGAAAAAAGCCAGAGCTTAATGACCAGCCTGCAGAAAGGAGCACGGGGGAGTGTCGATGAAGACACCCTGCGACAGGCCGTGGTCAACGTTCTTGATAATGCCATTAAATATACCCCGCAGGGCGGGACGATCTCCGTGAGATTGCAAAAAGACGAAGGTCAACTGATCATCGAAGTGACCGATACAGGGCCGGGAATTGCCGCCGAGCATCGGGAGAAAATATTCGATCGTTTTTATCGAATCGAAAAGGACCGGTCCAGAGAAATCGGCGGGGCCGGCTTGGGGTTGGCTATCGCCAAATGGGCGGTGGAGGCGAACGGCGGCCGCGTCGAGCTGGACAGCCGGGAAAATCAAGGCAGCACATTCCGGATCGTGCTGCCGAGATGATCCATAGAAAAACAAAACAGGAAACGATAAGAAAAGGAGGAAGGCATGAAACTCAAGAGTCTCTTGGTGCTTCTGGTTGCGGTTGTTTTCGTTTTTGCCATAAGCTGCAAAGAGAAGGTAAAAGAAGCGGTCCCGGCGAAGGCTGAAGTCAAGGCTCAGGGGCAGGCGGTTGAAAAGGCAGAAGTCAGGGAAGCCGAAGAAAAAGAGGAAGAAGAGAAGGGAGAGAAGGAAGAAAAGGAAGAGGAAGCCGAGAAAGGTCAGGAACAGGCGAAAAAGGCGAAGGTAGAACTCCCGGCGGCGGTCGTCAAAGCCATCAAAGACAACGTCCCGGACGCCGAGATTGATATTATGGACGTGGAGAAGGAAGCCGGCATCGCCCTCTATGATATCGAATTCAAAGCGGGCAGGGGTGAGATCGAAGTCGCCGAGGACGGCACCGTCATGGATATCGTCACGATCATTGCCATGACCGATGTTCCTAAGGCGGCGGCCGAGGCGATCCAGAAGGCTGCCGAGGGCGCCACGATCAAACAGCTCGAAAAGTCCGAGGTCCGCGCCGAAATCAAGAAAGAAGGCGAAAAAGGGACGATCGTCAAACTTGCCAGTCCCAAGTACGTCTATGAAGCGGAAATTGTCAAGGGCAACCAGACGGGCGAAATCCAGGTCGATCCAGACGGCAAGATCGTCGAGGCGCTCAAGTGGAGCGCCAAGGGCGAAAAGGAGAAGTCTTAGAAGAGAGAAAGAGCCGAGCCCACAGCGCTTTTATTTCCCGAATTCAAGCACCTGGAACGATCCGGGCACGGGGGTGGGCCGGGGCTTCGGCTGGTCTTTGGTGGGGGCAGGAGCCGGACCGAATTCCGCCGTCACCACAAAAACGTGATGCGTTTTGGGATCGAGTTCCATGGTCCGGGCCCGGGGGGCTGTTTTAATCGTTTCGAGAACGCTGTATTTGTCGGCCGATTCCTGGCGGACCACCGTTAACGTGCCCTCGCCGTTGGAGGAGAAGACCAAGCCGGTCCCGGCATCGTAGCGGACCGCGTCGGGGCCGCCGCCGATCGGCACCGTCGTGACGACTTTTCCGTTCTCAAAATCCGAGACGACCATCACTTTGTCGCAGACGCTGAACAGACGTTTGTTTTTCAGGTCGATGGCCAGCCCGCTCGGCCCTTCGCCGGGAGCGATCGACCATCTCTTTTTGACTTCGAGCGTTTTGGCGTCAAAGGCGACAATTTCGCTCTTGTCTTCGTTGTTGACAAAAATGATGCCCTTGCCGTCCGTGACGGCGAATTCAGGCTTTCCACCGATGTCGATGGTCCCGACGACCTTGTTTGTGGCCGCGTCGATGGCCGTCGCGTTCGCTGTCCGGCCGTTGAATGTGAAGACGCGCCCCGATAAGGCGTCGTACATGATGGAGTCGGGGTTTTGCCCGGACGACGGGATTTCTTCCAAAACCTTGTTTGTCTTGAGATCAAAAACGGAGACGCTGTTGCCTCGTCCATTCGAGATGTATCCGCGTCCTCTGTCCGGAGCGAAGGCGACGCCATGAACACCCTGGAGGTTAGCCATCGGCTCGCTCTTAACGCCGGTGTCAACATTGACGATCTCGACGGCGTTGCCGTGGGTCACGTAGAGGAGGCGTGTTTGGACATCCAACGCCATATAGTCCCAGCCGCCTTCTCCGCCGATGACGAACTTTTTGAGAAGGTGATAGCCGGACGGATTCGCCGGCTGGACGGCCGCCAGGCCGAGCCCGACTAAACCACAAACCAAAAGACCCGATAGTAAAATACTCTTCTTCTTGCTCATAATATTATTATACTCCTTTTAGGTCTGATCAAGGAAAACTCTATAGGATGCCTCAATAACAAAGTTGCTCTCCTTTGACATTAAGGGTGGACTTGGTTATATCCTAAAGGATAGGAATCAGGCTTCCAGGAGGTGTGAGATGATGAGACCTATGGAGATGAAGAACAGATCCCGGGCGGTCGTTTTTTTTATCGCTTTTTTAGCTGTTACGTCCTTGGCCCTTGGCCAGAAGCCGGAAGGAACGATGGCCTTCACCGTATCCATGGAGCAGCCGAACACGCATTATTATCATGTCGTATTCCGGTGTGAAGGGATCAAAGGCGAAACTCTGGATTTCAAAATGCCGGCCTGGACGCCGGGCTACTACCAGATCATGGATTACGCCCGAAACGTGCTGAATTTCCGAGCCGAGGACGGGTCGGGCAAGTCCCTGGCGTGGGAAAAGACCGCCAAGAACACCTGGCGGGTCAAGTCCGGCAACGCGGCCGCCGTTACGGTGAGCTATGATGTCTATGCGTTCGCTCCCTCGGTCGCCGACAGCTACTTGGATGACAGCCGAGGCTTCATCTCGCCGACCGGCGTCTTCATGCATGTCGCCGGCCGCCTTGCCCATCCCGCAACCATCGTCGTCAAACTGAATGAAACCTGGACCAGGGTTTCAACCGGGCTCGATCCGGTCGAGGGGAGGCCGAACACGTTCTTAGCTCAGGACTTCGATATTCTTTATGACTGCCCGATCCTCATAGGAAACCAGGAGATCCTCAAATTCGAGGTCCAGGGGATTCCCCATGTCTTTGCCATCCATAATCCGGGAACCTTCGACCGTGAAAAATTCATGGCCGATCACAAGCGGATGGTCGAGGCGGCTGTGGCCATTTTCGGGGAGATCCCTTATCGGCACTACACCTTCCTGATGATCGGCCCGGGCGGAGGAGGCCTCGAACACCTGAATTCAACCGCCCTCACCTTCAACGCGGCCAGCCTGAACGACCCGGCTGGCTACAAGAGATGGCTGAGCTTCGTCGCCCATGAATATTTCCATCACTTCAACGTCAAACGGATCCGGCCGATCGCCCTGGGCCCTTTTGATTACGACAAGGAAAACTACACCAACATGCTTTGGGTGTCCGAGGGGATCAGCGTCTACTATGAAGACCTGATCCTCAATCGGGCCGGGCTCCTCACCCAGGACGAGGTCCTCGAGCGGTTCCGGTCGACTATCGCAAGGTACGAGAACGCCCCCGGACGTCGCTTCCAATCCACAACCGAGTCGAGCTTCGACACCTGGATGAAGTTCTTCAGCCGGGGAGGGAATACGGCCAACACCACCATCTCTTACTACGATAAAGGCGCCGGGCTCGGGATGCTCCTGGACTTCAAGATCCGCAACGAGACGAAGAATCGGAAGTCCCTGGACGACGTGATGAGGACTCTCTACCAAAAATTTTACAAAGAAAAAAAGCGGGGCTTTACAGACCAGGAGTTTCGCCAGGTCTGCGAAAGCACGGCCGGATGCCCGCTCGCCGAGATCTTTGAATACGCCTCCACAGTCAAGGACATCGATTATCCCAAATATTTCGCCTACGCCGGGCTGGACATTGACGTACAGCCCAGGGAATCGCCCGGCGCCTTTTTTGGGGCCGCCACCCAGGACCAGGGCGGAAATTTGATGATTTCGAATATCGAATGGGATTCTCCGGCCGGGCGGGCCGGCCTCAGCCTGCAGGATGAAATCATCGCCCTGGATGGCGCCCGTGTCAGCTCGCGGACCATGGGCGAGTTCTTCAATTCCAAGAAGCCCGGGGATAAAGTTCGAGTCCTTGTTTCGCGTCGCGGCGCGCTCCGCGAAGTCGAGGTCATTCTCGGAAAAAAGATGGAGCGGAGCTTCCGGATCAGGCCCCTCTCAAATCCAAATCCGCTTCAAGCGGAGATCCTCAAGGGTTGGTTAAAAGATTAATGGAATTTCAGGTTCCCCCTCCAAGTTGACTTCGATCGGCATGCGTTATATATTTCGCGCGACATGTTGGAGATGCCATGAATCCCAATCCCTTTCTTGGAGTTTTCCTCCACGCCTTGGGCGGTTTCGCCGCGGGTAGCTTCTATATTCCGTATAAGAAGGTCCGCGGCTGGGCCTGGGAAACATACTGGCTGACAGGCGGATTCTTCAGCTGGATCATCACGCCCTGCGTCGTCGGGCTGCTGACCTGCCCGGACATCGTCAAGGTCCTGACCTCGGCCTCTGAAGGGACGCTGCTCTGGACTTACCTTTTCGGCGTGATGTGGGGGATCGGCGGCCTGACCTTCGGACTTTCCATGCGCTATCTCGGCCTCTCCCTCGGTATGGCTCTCTCGCTCGGGTTCTGCGCCGTATTCGGCACCCTCGTCCCGCCTCTTTTCCACCGCCAGCTGGCCGGCATGGCGGCAAGTCTCTCCGGCCGAATCACGCTGCTCGGGATCGCGGTCTGCCTCACGGGCATCGCCATCTGTGGCAGCGCCGGAATGCGAAAAGAGCGGGAACTCACAGACGCCGAGAAACGTGTTTCGATCGCCGAGTTCTCCTTCGTCAAGGGCGCTTGGGTGGCCATTTTCGCGGGCGTCATGAGCTCCTGCATGGCCTTTTCTTTCGCGGCGGGAAAGCCCATAGCCGAGGCCGCGGTCCGCGCCGGGACCGCGCCGTTGTTCCAGAATTTCCCGATCTTGGTCGTGGCCCTTCTCGGCGGGTTCACGACGAACGCGCTCTGGTGCCTGACTCTCAGCGTCCGCAACAAGACGGGCCGCGATTATTTCCGCGTCCAGAGTCCAAAGTCCGACCCGGCGCCCTCGCTTTTCTCCAATTATCTTTTCTCGGCCCTGGCCGGCATCACCTGGTATTTCCAGTTCTTCTTCTACGGGATGGGCACGACCAAGATGGGAAAGTATGATTTCTCGAGCTGGACCATCCACATGGCCTTCATCATCACCTTCAGCAGCCTGTGGGGAATCTACTTCCATGAATGGAAGGGAACGAGCCGGCCGACGCGCCGCCTGGTTGTAGGCGGGATCCTCGTCCTCATCCTGTCCACGATCGTCGTCGGGATCGGAAACTACGTCGCGACGTTGAAGTAATTCTTGTTAGCGGCCGTCAAGAAGCGCAAAAAAAAATCCTTGTCAGCCGTCGTTCAATGATGACCGATCTGTCTAGCCCGCAAAATGGCGCTGCCCGTCCGATTCCAGACCAGCGCGCCCTTCTTGATGATGCCCTCCATGACGTCGGCGAAGTAGTCGATTTCCCTGGCCGATAACGACACGTTCACCACGATCCGGATTCCGTCAATCAATCCGTCCGGGTGCTTGATCGGCGAGACGATGATCCCCCACTTGTCGAGAAGATGCTCGGTCAGCTTGGCCATATCCATGCCCTCGACGCCGATGGTGGTGACGCCGCAGGACTCGGCGGGGTCCAGGCTCGAGTAGAAGCGCACCCGCGGCAGCGTCCGAAGCCGGTTGGCCCAGCGC
>CAZIDN010000125.1:0-7638 GCA_964537875.1 uncultured Eubacteriales bacterium | reverse complement strand
GGGCGGCGCTTAGGCCGTCCGCAGCCCCCGGGCCCCGGGGAACCAGTCCCGTCGGTTCCCCCCGTCGGAAAAGCCGACGGGTCCCCCCTCCGCTACGGGGGCTTGAGGACGGCCTAAGCGCCCCCCATATATTGTCACTTTATTTATTACGTTTGTATTAGTTCTCTCCCATTTCAGATACGGAAAAACTGTCTGGGAAACGATCCGGAGACAGCCTCGCTCCCAATACGAAACGGAAGAGAACCAATCATTTTTTCTTAAGTGATAAAAAGGCTTTTACTCGAAAAATTCGAATCGCTGGTCAGGTTGAGGCCGAGCCTCCGCAGCCCGGCCTCGTCGCCGGGCGTCGGCATATGGGTCATATGGACTTCGCATCCGCGGAGCTCTTTGAGCCTCTCCAGCGCCATCTGGGCCATCGGATTCGAGGAGGCATTGATGCTGAGGGCGATCAGGACTTCCTCGACGTCCAGGCTGATGGTCTTGGCTCCCAGGATGGTTTCCTTGAGGTTGGTGATGGCATCGACGATCCCGGGCGACAGGAGCGGGATCTTGGGAGGAATTTCCGCCAGATGTTTGATGGCGTTTAGGACGAGGCTCGACCCGGCATGCATGAGCGCCGAGTTTTCGCCCGTGATGATCGTCCCGTCCTTGAGTTCGATGGCCGCGCCGCAAAAGATGCCCTTGTTGCCCTTCCCCTTTTCTATGGCGGCCTGGGCGGCCTGCCTGGCCGGCCCGACGACCTTCCGGTCCTCGGGTTTGACCTTCATTTCTTTCATGAGGAGCTCGGCCCGTTCGACGGTCTCGTGGTCGGCAAAGCCCATGGCATATTCACAGAGATAGCGGAAATAGCGTCGGATGAGCTCCTGGAAGGCCGCCTCCCGGACGATCTCATCGTTGATGATCCCGAAGCCGGCCCGGTTCACTCCCATATCGGTGGGCGATTTATAGAGGGATTCCATCCCCGTGATCTTCTCGAGGATCCTCCTGAGCACCGGGAAAATCTCGACATCGCGGTTGTAATTCACGGCGACAGTCCCATAGGCCTCCAGATGGAAGGGGTCGACCATGTTAAAATCACGGATATCGGCTGTGGCGGCTTCATAGGCGACGTTGACCGGATGCTTGAGGGGAAGGTTCCAGATGGGAAACGTCTCGAACTTGGCGAATCCTGATTGGATTCCACGCCGGTAGTCATGGTAGAGCTGCGACAAGCAGGTGGCCATCTTGCCGCTGCCGGGGCCGGGACCCGTCACGATGACCAGCGGCTTTTTCGTCTCGATGTATTCGTTGGCGCCGTAGCCGGCATCGCTGACAATGACGTCCACGTCGGTCGGATAGCCTTTGGTAAAGCTATGGGTGTAGACCCTGAGGTTGCGCCGCTCAAGCTTGTTTTTGAACACCCTCGCCGAAGGTTGGCCCTCAAACCTGGTGATGACGACCCCGCAGACGTTGATCCCCCAGTCGGCCAGGTCGTCGATCAGTTTGAGCGCATCGACGTCATAGGTGATCCCGAAATCCGCCCGGACTTTCTTCCGTTCGATATCGCCGGCGAAGATGCAGAGGAGGAAATCGGCCTGGTCCTTGAGCTGCTGGAAAAGCCTCATTTTCACATTCGGGTCGAACCCGGGCAGGACCCGGGCGGCGTGATAGTCGAAGAGGATCTTGCCGCCGAACTCAAGGTAGAGTTTGTTATTGAACTGCCGGACCCTTTCCCGGATAGCCGCCGTCTGCTCTTTCAGATAGCGCTCGCTGTCGAACCCGATCTTCTCGGCCACGCCTTTCTCCTTTCCAATTTAAAAAACAAGAATGATGGTTGCCCGATCATATCGGATTGGGCGAAAATCCTTATACCTCATCAAAAAAACCATGTCAACCCGGTAAAATTCCCCAGCCCGGGGTCAAACCTACTCGTTACGCAAAAATCCCTCGGCGAACGTGCGTAACGAGTAGGTTTGACCCCGGCTGCTATCTGTTCGTTTTTTTCGCCGTCAATTGGAAATCGTCGAAGAGGCCGTAGCCGACGACGCTGTATTCCGACCCAGACGGATATCCGCCCTTGGCGCCTTGCTGGAATGACCCCGGCCAGGCCATCCCCAGCCGCGGATTGTTATGGAAGGGGCCGAGTGTGTTCTTGAGCGTTCCGTAGATTATGACACTCACATCATTGATACCCAAAGTGAGGAAGTCCGTGACATCAAGCCTCGCCGGCTCGGAGGCGATCACGCCGGCCGATTTGCCGTTCACTTTGACCTCGGCCACGGCGCCCAGCCAGCGGCCGAGCTCAACCAAGAAGCGGTTCTTGCGCAGGTCATTCATACGAAGGTAGTATGTCTTCTTATAAACCACCGCGCCCGAATACAAAGGCAGCCCCTGGGTATTCCACGCGCCGCCCAGCTTCAATTCCGAAGAAGGAACAACCTTGAATCCTTTGGCCTTGGCTTCAAGCCCGAAATCGCCCAGCACGTAGACCGGCTCCAGCTCGCTGTGGATCGTGAACGGAGCGGCCTTTAACACAACTTGATTGTTCCCGGGCTTGACGAAATTGCCGATCTCGAAGACGCCGAAGGCCCGGTCCAACCACCACCTGTCCTTCACAGGCCCGATCTTCTGGCCGTTGATGGATACTTGAAAAAGCTCGGGTCTTTCTACAACCGCCCGGATCGAGGCGGCATTCACGCCCTCAGCGACTTCAAAATTGAACGCCGCCTCGAACCCGGAATCTGGAGCGAATTTGTCCTTGTCCAAAATATTGGTCTTGTATTGAACCGCGCTGTCCCAGGGATTCCGGTCCAGCCCATGGTGCCGGAATGTCTTGAGCTGGGCTTCGTAAAAATAAAGGTCTTTCTCCGTTTTCCCGCCGAGGGTGAGGTCGCAGTAATCCAAGGTCAGGATGTTCGGAGATTCACGCTTGATGAGCAGCTCTTTTTGGGGCGCCAGGATCGATGTTCGATCGCTTCGACCAGGGACCTTTGGCCCTGCCCCGGGCTTGAAACAGAGCAACAGGCTTCCGCCGGGAGGAAGTCCGAACTTTGCTTTGAGCCGGCCTTTTTCCCACTGCCAGGGATACGGGGAAGCCTTCCCCGAAAAAAGATCCCACTGCTCGCAAGACCGGCCTTCCCCCAGGATGGTGCCCGAGGCGCCGTCTTTGCTACTCGTGTTCGCCAGAAAGATAAGCTCCCCGTCTTTGAGCGAACGTCGATGGTGGAAAAGGAGGATTGGCGATGCTCCCTTAGTATCCGTAATCTCGAAGACGAAACGGGGCGGACACAACTCATCGATTTTCTTAAGGCTGAGCGGCTCTGCCGCCATGAGCCATTTCTGGGGATATTGAGCGGCCAGCTTTTCCAGCCGGTCGTCGGCCTTCCCTTCTATGAACTGCGGAGGCCTGACCCAGGAAAGGATCCGTCCGCCGCCTGACAGATATTTATCCAATAGCTCAACCGTCGGTCTATTCAAATTCTCCATGGCCGGGGGCAGAATGACCAGCCCATAGGCCTGCTCGCCGACAATGAATTTTTCGCCCTGGTTTTTCCCGAAGTCTTTAATGATCGACTCGCTGCCCAGATCATACTCGACCTGGGCTGCCTCCAGCCGGTTGACGAAATCCTGGAAATCCTTGCCGATGGCTTTGACCTTCTCCGTCTCTCCCCGCGCCGAATAATACATCCATGCCGTTGTCGTGGGCTCGATGACCAGGACCCGATTATCCTGCCTGCCGGAAGAGAGCGCCACCGACAGCCGGCCGAAATAATCGGCCAGGATCTTGTAGGAATTCCACCAGGGTTCATGGTAGGAGAAGGAGAGCGGATGGTCTCGCTTCCTAGCGCCTTTGATCGTCACATAAGAAAGGTGCTGGTTCACAAAATTGACGCCCAGCGCATATTCCCAGTCGGCGATCCTTTTTTGGTCGAAGAAGGTCATGTCCCAGCCGCCGGCGCCGAACGTCTCGGACATCGTCCTCGGCCTGCCCATCTGGTTGGCCGCGCTGCGGATCTCTTTGACCGCCCGGGCGTTGCCGAACTGGGCGTGAGTGTCGAGCTGGAAGTCGTTCATGAGGATATCGATTCCCGGCATATGGGCATAGGCGCAGAAGGCCATGCTGTCCGGATTGACCACCGGCCGGGGCCACTCGTGTTCCCAGTAGTGGCCGGTGAAGAGGAGGTTGTTGGCCGTGCAATAATCAAAGTAGGGCTTGGCCCAGTTCTCGATGAAGAGATCCAGGAGAGTCGCATAATAATTATGGCGGACGCGTTGATAGTCCCCGATATCATCGAAAAGCGAGGGGAGCTGGAGCCGCAGATCATACCCCCATTTGGCCTGAAACCGGTCAAAAAGAACGGGTGTGTAATTAACGACGACCATATCGCGGCCGCCGGCCGGGGAGATCTCGGCCTCGTCCTGGAACACGCCGGGCACGACACCTCCGAATTCATCGCCGATGGCGCTTTTATAAGCGTTCATCGTCACGTCCAGGAATTTTTCGGTGACGTCCCGCCGCATCAGATCGACATAGGTGAAGCCGCCGTACCAAGGGTTGGGCGCCTGCCTGTTCAAATCAAAAATGTAATAGGCCCCTGGCCCAGGATTCTGCTCGCCCGTCTTGGCTGTGACTTCCTCGAAACCGGAAGCCGTTTTTCGTAAAATAAGCAACGGCCGGCGTTCGAATTTCTTGGGAAGCTCCGCCGCCGTCGTCATCCTCAGCCCCGTGCGGACCGCATCGGGCATCTGGGCCGGGACGTGGCCCCCGGCAAATCCGGAGGGATAAGAGTTCTCATCATACAGCCAGACCTTCATGCCTAGCTTTTTCCCGACATCGACGGCGTGACGGACGAGCGACAGCCACTCTGGAGAAAGGTAGGGCGTGACCAAGCCCGGCCGCGGATGGATAAAAACGCCTCCGATACCATGGGCCTTAAAATCCGACAACTGCTCATCGATCTCGTCGCGGGTGATCCTGTCGTTCCACACCCAGAGGGGCGCACTGCGGTATTCGGCCGGGGGATCCTGGAACCTTTCAAAGACATCGGCAACCGCATTCGAGGGCGAAGCCGGTACGGCCTTCTCCCCGTGCATCATTTCTTGGATACAAACAAAACCGGCCAACAAAGGAACCAGAATGAAAAGCTTTCTGGCGGCGGCTTGGAGTCGGATATTTTTCATGACGACACCCCTCATTTTATTTGGCCTGAAGCAACTCTCTGGCTGAACTGGATCAGTCGCCGGCCATGACGACCTGACTGCGGCCTCTCTTTTTGGCCAGCAGCAGGGCCGTGTCGGCCGCCTTAATCAGGACCGCCGCAGAATCTCCATGGCCGGGAAACACGGCGACGCCGAAGGAAGCCGAGATGCCGCTCAAGCCTTTGTCGGAATAGGTCAATTTGATAGTCTGAACGTCCTTGACAAGGAGCTCCGCCCTGTCTTTGGCGATCATCGCCGACGCGCCGGGCATGATGAGGACAAATTCATCTCCGCCAAAGCGGCAAGCGATATCCCCTTTCCGGACATTTTGCTGGAGGAAATTGCCCAAGGCCCGGAGCATCATGTCTCCGGCTTCGTGTCCGTAGGTATCGTTGAATCTCTTGAGATAGTCGATGTCCATCATAATGATCCCCAGGGGCTGCCCGGACCGCATGGCCCGGGATATTTCCTTGTCCAGAGTTTCTTCCATAAACCGCCTGTTGAACAGCGCCGTGAGCGGGTCACGGATGGATTGCTGGTGGAGCCTTTCTCGCAGGTCCAAATTCACCAAAGTCATAGCGATGCGCCCCGCAAAGTTCAGGGCCAGTTGCTGGGTGAAATCGATACTCCGATACTGCCCGATTTCGGCAAGGCTCAAGCCGGCCGAAACAAAGGACGGGGTACATCTGAGGTTTAACAGCCCGATGATCTCATCGGGGGTAACAAGCGGAATACAAAGATAGGGCTGGAAAAGCTGGTCGTTGTTTTCCATATGGGGGCAGATCAAGCCGGCATTCCGTTTTTCCACGACATGAGGTTTTCCCTGCCTCAGGGCCCAGCATTCATCCGGTTCCATGACATCAAAACCGGCAATGGATTCGCCCCAGACGACGGCAGGCTCGAGGAGTTTTCGGCTGGTCCGATAGACGAAGAATATGCCTTCGAACTCAGGAAAGAGCCGTTTGGCATACTGTGCACAAACGGTAAAAATCTCCTTTTCCGAAGTGCAGGTTTGGAGAGAGTTGTAGAGTTCGTTCAGCAGTTTGAACTCGGCGTTGCGCTGCTCCAACTGTTCAACGGACAGCTGGAGTTTCATGTTGGCATCTTGAAGGGCCTGCTCGGCCTTCCGGCGGTCGCCGATCTCGGACTGGAGTTCCTTGGTCCGTTCTTTCACTCTCTTTTCCAAGCTCTGCTTGGTGGCCTCCATTTGCCTGTAGCTGGCTTGGACATGGTCGATCATGGCATTGAACGAGCGGCCCAGCTGTCCCACTTCATCACTGCCAGAAACCACGGCTCTTCGGCTCAGATCGCCGTCTGCGATCTCTCGTGCCGTCCGGGTCATCCGCCGCAGGGGCGTGGTGATGAACGAGCCGCCGATAAAAATCGCCGCCGCTCCCAGCAGAAAAATGATCAGGATGATCAGGAGAAGATTTCGTCTCACGGTTTCTCGCGCTGGGCGGAGCGAATCGAGCGTCAATCCCAAATAGAGCTCGCCCAGCGTTTGATCCTGCCGTTGGATGACAGATTTGCCCTTGAGGATCGATTTGTCATCCGAGAGGGCATTTTCTCCGATCGACCGGTAGTTCAATTGGTCAGCCAGGGCTTTCCTGTATTGCCCGATGATATTCCCCGATGGATCCAGGATGATGACATAGGCCAGGTCCTGATTCTGGCGGAGGCTCTCAATAACTTCTTGGACATCCCGCGGATTATTGGCGGGCAGAGCAAAGCTAAGGTTATACGCGGCCAGGTCTCCCATCACCTGGATCTTGGATTCAAGAGCGGAGAGAGCCTGCCGCTTTTGGAAATACAGAGTCCCCAAGAAAATGAAGAGACAAACGGCGAACACCAGCGGCAGTCCGACCAACGAAAACTTAATCCTGATCGTCATCGTCTTCATCCCCTCCTGGAGGAGGCTCTGGTATCCTTTTTGAACTGGCGGAGAGGGTGGGATTCGAACCCACGGTCCCAGCATTCACCGGGACAATCGCTTAGCAGGCGATCCTGATCGGCCACTCCAGCACCTCTCCGCGAAAACCTGGAAGGCCGGCTTATTCTATCATTTTTTTGAGGGATTCTCAAAATCATCCCTTCATCAATCGCCATGCCGCTTCCAGGATTCGCTTCGTATTCGGAAAGGCTTCGTCCTCAAGAGGACGGGCGTAGGGAATGGTCCCGTCCGTACAGACTCTGCGACATTTGACGCGCGTGACGGCCTTCTCGAACAGACGGCTCCGCAGCATCTGCTTGTAGGGATGCCATAAGTCGAGCTCGGCGCGTTCGATCAATGACGCTTCCCGGGTTTTTTCAATCTAGCACAAGAACTAAAAAGGTTCAATAAAAAGTGCTTGATAAATGAAAATGATTATACTATCTATGTCCTAAACCGCAGGACGCAATCCTTCGAAATCGAACGATGGAGAGAAACCATGAACCCGAAAAAAAATCTCGTAATTCTCT
>CAZIDN010000124.1:3540-7777 GCA_964537875.1 uncultured Eubacteriales bacterium | reverse complement strand
CCAAACCCAACTGGCCGATGCCGTCGGCAGAAGCCTGCTCCGCTTGAGCGGCGCCAGCTCTATGTGGGGAATCACCTTTGCCGCCATTTTTATCGCCATCATCGTCAGCGAAACGACTTCCAACACGGCTTCGGCCAACATGGTGGTGCCGGTGATCATCTCCCTGTCGATGGCCGCCGGCGTCAATCCCGTGCCGCCGGCGATCGGGGCCACCCTGGGAGCGAGCTGGGGCTTTATGCTGCCGGTCTCGACGCCGCCCAACGCCATCGTCTACGGGTCGGGCATGGTCCCCATTACCAAAATGCTGCGGGCGGGAGTGCTGTTCGATATTCTTGGCGGCCTGACTCTCTGGTTAGGTTTGAGAATTCTTCTGCCGCTCGTTGGTTTAGCTTAAAAACGAGACGCTATCATTATCTTAAAATTTTCGTTGGACCTCGTCTGCGACATGGCAGTGGACGGTAAATGAAGAAGACGGCATCGTCCTTGTTTTAGAAAAAACGAGAATACGGCCTTTTTCTCGGTTCATTGAACTAGTTCAGAGTCTTTACGGCCGCGGGGAATTGGCCTATGATATGTGGTCGAATTTGTTTCGTGAATATTGGAGGTTCATTTGGCAATCATACTTGACGGTAAAAGCTTAACGGTCGAAAAACTTACGAAGATCGCTCGGCACAATGAAAAAGTCGAGCTTCATCCGGAATCGCTGGAGAAGATCAAGCAGTGCCGGGGCATGCTCGAGGAAAAGCTGAAGGCCCGCGAAATCATGTACGGCACGAACACCGGCATCGGCGAATTCTCCGAGATCGTCCTCTCCGACGAACAGGTAAAGGATTTTCAAAAGTATCTTATCTATAACCATGCCGCTGGGATCGGCGACCCGGCCCCCATCGAACACGTCCGGGGCGCTATGGCCAGCCGGATCAACGTCCATGCCAAGGGCCGGTCCGGATGTCGCCCGGAAATCACCTTGACCTACCTGGAGATGCTCAACAAGGGCGTGACACCCGTCGTTTGCACGAAAGGCTCGGTCGGCGCCTGCGGCGACCTTGCCCCGATGTCTCAGATCGCACTCCTCCTCCTGGGTGAAGGCGAGGCGTTCTATAAAGGGGAACGGCTTCCGGGCCGGGTGGCCATGGAACGCGCCGGAATCGCCGTCCCCGGCCTGCAGGCGCGCGACGGCCTGGCCGCCATCAACGGCTCCAACCTGATCACAGCCATAAGCGCGCTCCAGCTTTATGACATCAACCGCTGGCTGAAGCAGGCCGAGATCGCCTGCGCCATGACCCTCGAAGCCCTTCTGGCCAACCTCAAGCCTTACGATGCGCGGCTGCATCAGGAGCGTGGCTTTGCCGGGGCCATCCGCTCTGCTCAGGCCATCATGAAATGCATTGCGGGTAGCGACCTCCAGACCGGGAAGATCAAGACTAAGGTCCAGGACGCCTATTCCATGCGCTCCTCGCCGCAGGTCATCGGAGCGGCTCACGATGCGGTGGCCCATGCCCGCAGGCAGGTCGAAACCGAGCTCAACGGCGTCGCCGACAATCCGATTTACTTCCATGAATATAAGCTGGCCCTGACCGGCGCCAATTTCCAGGGCTCCCCGATCTCGCTGCCCATGGATATGGTTGGGACGGCCGTCACCATGATCTGCGTGCTTTCTGAGCGCAGGCTCAACCGCCTGATCAATCCGGCCTTGAGCGTCGGGCTGCCCGCCTTTCTGACCAAAGGCGCGGGCATGTTCTCCGGCATGATGCTCAGCCAGTACACGGCCGATATGATGATCGTTGAGCAGAGGATCTTATCCACGCCGGCCTCGACGATGTCCATCCCGGCCGCCGCCGACCAGGAGGACTTCGTCTCGATGGGCATGAATACCGCCCTGAAGAATGTCCAGATCCTGGATAACGCCTATGGGATCCTCGGCATCGAATTCATGGCGGCCGCCCAGGGGCTCGATTTCCGCGAATTCACGCCGGGCAAGGGCGTCCAGGCGGCGAAAAGCGCAATCCGCAAGCACGTAAACCACCTCGAAGAGGATCGGCCGCTCTATCCCGACCACAACACGATGAAAGAGCTGGTCAAATCCTGCGAGATCCTGGAGGCCGTCGAAAAAACCGTCGGCAGCCTGGAATAATCAGGAAATGGGGATTGAATCCCCTATTCTCGAGGAAGCGCATGACAGTCCACAAAAGAAAAAGGCTTCTCCAATACGGACCCTTCATCCTGATTTTATTTCTCTTCCAATCGAGTCTCTTTTCTCAAGCCCGCGACTACTGGCTGAAAACGGAGCGAAAGGGGACGGGCTACGGCTACCAGCACATCACCATCACCAAGCTTCCGGATGGAAACCTCCGCTATGACTACGACCAGCACATCAAGACCGACGTCGCCGGCCTCAATCCCCAGGAAATCAGCCAGACCGGATTTTATGTCATGGATCCCGACTATCGGCCGCTTTCGCTCGATATCCGGACGAAGTTCCAGGCCAAAGAGACGCATGTCGTCGGCCGATGCGCAAACGATACGATGACCTTGACTATCCAAGAAAAAGACGGGCAGCCCGAGAAGAGGAAAATTTCGTTCAGGGACGTCTACTTCGATGTCGTCCTGGCCGAGTTGATCGCCGGGCAAGCCGGCCAAAAAAGCTTCCGTCTCGATATCTTTGACCCCTCAGACATCAAGATCAATGCGATGCAGGTCGAGATTCTCCGGGCCGACGACAAGGAAATCGAGGCGTCTGTCAAAGACTTGATCACGAGCCGGTATCGCATCGCCCGCGACGGGCAGATCCAGGAAATCCAATTCGTCGAGCTCGGCAGCCGCGCCTACCTGACGGACGCCGAGGACGCCCAAAACATCACCTATCTCAACACGGCCGATGGCTACACCTTGACGGTCCGCAGCCAAAAATCGTTTCCCAATGTTTTCAAAGTCTCCCGGGCCCGGCTCCAAGTCCGCTGGAAAAATATTCCCTTTGATGAATTCCGGCTCGAAGATAACCGCCAGAAAATCGTCCGGAAGAATGAATCGGGCGGGCAATTCGAGACCGTGCTGGAAATGACCAGCCCTTCGGACCCTGCTAAAGACATGGCCGCCCAGGCTCCCTATGAACAGGGAGCTGCCTTTTTGTCCGAGGATGATTACATCAAGCCCAAGGACCTCGGGATCCGGAGACAGTCGGCGGCCATTGTCGGTGAGACAAAAAGCCCGTCTGAAATTGTCGGAAAGATCCTCAAATGGGTCAACACCAACGTCGTCTCGGACTTCATCGCCGAGACCCTGACCGGTCCCGAAGTCCTCCAGAAGAAGCGGGGGAAATGCTCCGAATACGCCATCCTGTTCGCCTCGCTGGCCAGGGCGGCGGGGATTCCGACGCGCATCGTCCTGGGCGAGCTTTACAGCGGCGGCGCCTGGATGGGACACATGTGGGACGAAGTGTGGCTGGGCGAATGGACGGCCGTGGACGCCGCCGCCGGAATGTTTGTCGCGGGACCTTCTCATCTGAAATTCATCGACAGCCCGACGGTCATGGGAACGCAGGGCCTCCGCTGGAAACTGACCGACAACCTCGAGATCGAGATCCTGGATTTCGAGCAGAGTGGAACTCAATCCGGGTTGAAAACGGGAATCTCGGGTTCGAGCTATGTCAACGCCAACTATGCCTGCAGGATTTCCGCTCCCGACAATGCCTGGACGATGAAAGAAGATGCCAAAGGCGGGGTCACGACGCTTTTGATGAATCCTCAAGAAAGCGGCGTCCAGTTTGCTCTCGTCTTTTTTGCCGTTCCGCCGGGGACTTCCGCCAAGGCAATCCTTCAAGGAAGGCTGGCCAGCCTGAGCAGAATGGTCCAAAACTACAAACTTCTCGAGGAAGGCGAATGGGAGATTGTCGGCCGGAAGGCTCCGGGCGTTGTTTTTTCCCAGAGTGGAAGAGACCAGGCGACGATCGTCAATCAAAATATCCTTCTCATTGACGGCGCCACCGCATACCTTTTCGTTTTCATCGCGCCCCAGGAAAAATTCGACGGCCTCGGCCCCATCTTTAAGAAGATCCTGGCCTCCTTTGAGCTCATCAAATAATGAGCTAATACAAACGCAATAAATAAAGTGGCAATGTCTGGGCGGTTGCGCGTTCAAGGGAGTATCTTCGTTTATGCAAGATACTTGCGAAACGCGCAACTAGTATCTATGCTATAATTGTTGCAATGGATGCCTATCTTGCAGTGGAAGCCCGCCA
>CAZIDN010000124.1:0-3440 GCA_964537875.1 uncultured Eubacteriales bacterium | reverse complement strand
GTATCTATGCTATAATTGTTGCAATGGATGCCTATCTTGCAGTGGAAGCCCGCCAGGCGCTCAGGGCGCTCGGCTCTCTTTCGGCCAAGCCCGACCTTTCGGGATTTCTGATCGGTCATAAGCGGGGGCGCCGGTTTTTCGTGGAAAAAATCTTTCCCCTGCCCAAAGGCTTCCGGCCGACGCTTGAACATTATCACGGACTCAACCGGCTCCTGGACGGAAAAATCATCGGGTTCTTTGCCTTCCCGGCCGACGTCAACCAAGAGCAACGCCTGCTTCAGCCCTTTGCCTGCGGAAAGCTGTTCCTGGGCGTTCGTCTCAACAAACGGGGAACTCTGAACTTCCAATCCCTGGTCATCGATTACGACGACCGTTTTTTTGCGGCGCCGATCAAGCTCCAAAAATAAACTTCGATGGATGAAGAACGGCCATGAACGATTATTTGAGCGAAGAGCAAAAGAAATTTCTGCTCGGGCTGGCC
This sequence comes from uncultured Eubacteriales bacterium, assembly GCA_964537875.1. Taxonomy (GTDB): domain Bacteria; phylum Acidobacteriota; class Aminicenantia; order Aminicenantales; family UBA4085; genus JAPKZH01. Next base: position 2,959 of record CAZIDN010000124.1, on the reverse strand, counting down.
CGACAGGCGATCGAAACCAAACTTCGGACGGATAAAATCCTCAAGCCCAAGGTCGAGGACAAAATGCTCTTGAACAAGAGGGGAGCTTTTGTCACCCTGAAGGTGGACGGCGAGCTGAGGGGGTGCATCGGTTACCCTCAGCCTTATAAGCCCCTGGCCGAAACCGTTGCGGAAATGGCCGTGGCAGCCGCCACCCAAGATTACCGTTTTCAGTCTCTTAACGAGGAGGATTTGGCGAACCTCAAAATCGAAATATCCGTGTTGACTCAGCCCCGCCCGATCAAGGACATCCACGAGATCGAAGTGGGAAAACATGGCATCGTCATTTCCAAGGGTTTCAACAAGGGATTGCTGCTTCCCCAGGTCCCCCAGGAATACAATTGGGATCTCGAAACCTACTTGCGCCACGGCTGTATGAAAGCCGGGCTGGACGAATACGAGTGGAAAAAGAAAGTCGAGATTGAAGTTTTTGAAGCTCAGGTCTTCTCGGAAGAGTAAAGGAAAAAACCGATGAAAAAGTCCAACAGGCCCTGGATTCTTCTCAGTCTTATGTTCCTTCTCCAAGGCCAGATGCCGACCGGAACGAATCCGGAGGCGAAGATCGGCCAAGCCCTCAGGGATGCTCTGCCCACGGTCGTCAGGAGCGGCGAAACCCTTCCCATCTGGGTTTATCTCCGCGATAAGGGGGAAGCCGGCCAAGCCTCGATTAAAAGGGCCCTGGCCGAAGCGAAGCGTACCCTTCAAGCACGCTGCCTCTGGCGTCGGTCCAAGGTCCGGAGCAATGCCGGCCTGGTCGATTACGAGGACCTTCCCCTGTTTCCACCCTACACGATGCAGGTCAAATCCTTGAACGTCAAGGTCAGGACCGTATCACGCTGGCTCAATGCCGCGAGCGTCGAGGCTTATCCGGAACAGATCCAGGCTTTGGCCGGGCTCGACTGCGTCAAGGCCTTGGACATCGTCAAGAGTTACAAAAGGGAGGACGGTTTTTCCGACGCGGCCGCGGAGCCCCAAAGCCTGGCCGATGTAAAAAATCCTCTCTATGGATTCTCCTACACCCAGCTGAGCCAGATCAACGTGCCCGCCCTCCATCAGCAGGGGCTGAGCGGTCGGGGCGTGCTCGTTTGTCTGTTAGATGTCGGTTTCCGCAAGAACCATGAGGCTTTCCGGCTGGCCCATCTCGTCGCCGAATGGGATTTCGTCAACGGCGACGGCGATGTCGCCCAGAACCTTTCCGACCCGAATGATTATACGGATGACCACGGGACGGCCACCTGGTCCTTGCTCGGCGGGTTCAAGGTCGGGGGGCTCATGGGGCCGGCCTTTGGCGCCGATTTCATCCTGGGCAAGACCGAAACGTCAAAATTCGAAAACGCGATCGAGGAAGACTGGTGGGCGGCCGGGATCGAATGGGCGGAATCGCTCGGGGCCGAAGTCGTGTCGTCCTCGCTCGGCTATACGGACTGGTACCAGTTCAAGGACATGGACGGCAAGACGGCCGTGACAACGCGCGCCGCCAACCGGGCGACAAGCCTGGGAGTCGTCGTCGTCAATGCCGCCGGGAACGAGCGCGGCAATGCGTGGGGACATATCATCGCCCCTGCCGACGGATATGATGTCATTGCGGCGGGTGCTGTGGACTCAACGGGGAAACTGGCTTCCTTCAGTTCGCCCGGCCCGACTTATGATGGAAGGATCAAGCCCGAGGTCTGCGCCCTAGGCGTCAGCAATTGGGTTGCAGCCAACAGGAAGGATCAGAGCGATTATTATGTGAGAGGCAGCGGAACTTCATTTTCTACGCCTCTCGTCGCCGGCGTCGTGGCGCTGCTCCTCGAAGCCCACAGAAATTGGACGCCGAAGCAGGTCCGCGCCGCCCTGATGGATACGGCCGGAAACGCGTCTGCACCGAATAATAATTACGGCTGGGGAATCGTCAACGCCGCCGCTGCCGTGAACTACTCGCCGGCCATGCCTGCGACAAAGAAATAGGGAGTCGTCTCTCTACTTGATTTTCTTCTTGGCCGCCGCCAATTCCTGGCCGGCCTCATCCTTATAAGCTTGGTCTTTTGAAGAAGCTGGGTTCAGGTCGAGGCACTTCTGGAATTCCTGCGCGGCCAGGTCGTATTTCTTGAGAGAGACATAGGTCCGGCCGAGCTCTAAGCGATGGTTGATGTAGTCCGGCTTAAGCTCGACGGCTTTCTTCAAAGCCGTTTCGGATGCCTCGAAGGAACCCTTGGGGATCGAGCCAAAGATGATGCTTCCAAACAAACGCTGGGCGCCGCCGATCTCCGCCATCCTGCGCTGCCAACGGCCCAGGGCGTGGTAGGCCAGGTCGTTATTGGGATCGAGCTGGATGGCCTTGTCGATCGCGGTCTTGATCTCCTTGGACATGTTGATCTGGTCTTTTTTCCCCAGCATCAGGGCATATTTGCCGAGCGCTGCCGAGAGATAAAAGTGCCCCCAGGTATCGTTCGGGTTCGCGGCCACGGCCTTGCGGGCGTATGTCTGAGCATTCTTGTAGAGAGTTTTCTGCTGCTCTTCGTAGTCTTTTTCTTTAGGGCTGACCAGGTCTCCGACATCCACGTAGCTCCGGGAAAGCTTCCAGAGGGCTTCGTAGTTGTTGGGGTCGAGCTTGACGGCAGCCAGATACTCTTCCAGGGCTTCCTTGTCCTTGAGCTGGCCGTAATATTCATCCCCTTTTTTCAGGTGGTCTTCGGCCGTCTGGGCAAGACCGAATAGAGCCAGGCTGAACAGAAGGATGAACAAGAAGGTGATCCGAGCTCTCATTTTTGACATATTTCCCTCCAATCTATTGAATGTGGATTCTAATTATCGTTTTTCCGGGAAAAAGTCAAGGAGATCAAATGATGGGGCCTGTCGGACACTCTTGGAAGGAAACCCTTACCCAGGGTTTCCTTCCATGTATGAAAGCGCGGCACCTGTCAAGGTTTTTTTGATT
>CAZIDN010000123.1:0-7889 GCA_964537875.1 uncultured Eubacteriales bacterium | reverse complement strand
GCCGACGGGGCCCCCCTCCGCTACGGGGGCTTGAGGGCGGCCTAAGCGCCGCCCAAACATTGTCACTTTATTTATTGCGTTTGTATTAGATTTTAATGCGTTCGATGCGGGCGCCCAGCGACTTGAGCTTTTCCTCGATGGCTTCGTAGCCGCGATCGATATGCTCGACCTCGTTCACATTCGTCTCTCCGCCGGCGATCAGCCCGGCGAGGATGAGCGAGGCGGACGCCCTCAGGTCGGTGGCGATGACCTCGGCTCCGGACAGGGGCGTCTTTCCTTTGACCAGGGCCTTGTCGCCGGAAACCTCGATGTTCGCCCCAAGGCGCAAAAGCTCGTTGACATGGGAAAAACGCCGGTCGAAGATCGTCTCGGTGATGATGGAGGTGCCTAACGCCTGGGTCATGAGCACCATGAACTGGGCCTGCATATCGGTCGGGAAACCCGGGTAGGGCGATGTCGTGATGTCCTGGGGCCTGATCTCCGGGCTGCCGATAACGCGCAGAACATCGTCCTTGATCGTCTCGATGACGGCCCCGGAATAGCGCAATTTCTCGATGATCGTGATCAGGTGGACGGGCTGGATGTCGATGAGCGTGATATCGCCCTGGGTCAACGCGCCGGCGACGAGAAACGTGCCGGCTTCGATCCGGTCGGGAATGATCTCGTGGACGGCGCCGCCGAGCTCATCGGCGCCCTTGATGCGGATGACCTCTTCGCCGATGCCCTCGATCTTGGCGCCCATCTTAACGAGCAGCTCGCAGAGGTTGGAGACTTCGGGTTCCCGGGCGCAGTTGCGGAGGACGGTTTCGCCGCGGGCGAGGGAGGCGGCCATGACCAGGTTCTCGGTGCCCGTGACGGTCTTTTTTTCAAATTGGATATCCGCCCCCTGCAGCCTTTCGGCTTCGGCCTTGATGTAGCCGTGCTCCAGCGTGATCGAGGCGCCGAGCTTCTGGAGTCCTGCGATGTGGAGGTCGATCGGCCGGGATCCGATGGCGCAGCCGCCGGGCAGGGCGACGATGGCCTTTCCGGAACGGGCCAACAGCGGTCCTAGAACCAGAATGGAGGCGCGCATGACCCGGACCAGCTCATACGAGGCTTCCTCGGAAAAGATCTTTTTGACCTGGACGGTCAGGACATTTTTTTTGAGGTCGTAGTCCGAGCCGAGCTCCTTCATCAAGGTCAGCATGGAAAAAACGTCTTTGACCAGGGGGATATTGCCGAGGCGGACCTTGTCTTGGGTGAGGAGAGACGCAGCGATGGCGGGAAGGACGGCGTTCTTCGAGCCGCTGATCTTCACTACGCCTTTGAGCCTAAGGTTGTGATCGCCGAGAATCCGTATCTTTTCCATATGAGAGGATTTTAGACGATCGGGCGCCAAAATTCAACTTGCTTAGTTGGGATCAGGCCGACTCATTTGACACAAGCGGAAAATATGGTTGCAGCCCAGTTAACAGATTTTAAATGAGTGACATTAATCCCCCTTTATCGCCTTTGAGAAGGAAGGGGGAATATCAGCAGAGAAGAATCAAGATTCATAATTTATTAATCCTTCTACCCCCTTAGGGATTTAAGGGGATTTCAAAAGGTCGGACTCCGATTAATCAGACGGCTTTCAGGGCTTGGTCCAAATCGGCGATGATATCGGCCGGGTCTTCGGCGCCGACACAGAGTCGGATGAGCTGGGGCGGAATGTCGGCCATGCGGCGGGCTTCCTCGCCCTGCTGCTGGTGGGTAGAGATGGCCGGGATGGTCGCTACGCTTTTGATCCGGCCGAGGTCCGTGGCTCTGTAGATCAGCTTGAAGCGGTCAAAGGCCTTGCGGGCATTTTCCGGCGGGCCATCGACCCGGAAGCTCATCAGGTGCCCATAGCGGTTGACCTCACTGCCCTTCCCATTATCGGAGTCGGCGAGCTTCATGTATTTTTTTGCCAGGTTGTGATGGGGAAATCTGGGAAGACCTAGATAATCGACCCGATAGATTTTGGGATGGCCCTGCAGAAATTCAGCGACCTTCTGGCAATTCTGGCTCAGCAGATCCATTTTCGAGCGAAGGGTGCGAAGGTCGTTCAGGGCAAACATGGCGTTGACGGGCGAAGCGGCCGGGCCGTTGTCCCGGTAGGGCAGAAATTTGACGTATTCGGCAAAGCTCTCTTTGAACAGAGGATGGTCGTTTTTGACTTTCGTCACGATCGGTTTGCGGCTGATGAGCGCGCCGCCGATGGCCAGCCCGCCGGCCGTGATGGATTTCGTCAGGGAATGGACAACGATATCGGTGCCGCAGTTGATCGGCCTCATCAGGGCCGGGGTGGCGCAGGTGGCATCGACGATGAAAGGGATTTCCCAGGAGTGGGCGAGCTCGGCCAACATTTTGCTATCACAGAAAGATTGCTGAGGATTGCTCGGCGCTTCCATATAGAGGAACCGGGTGTTCTCGTCGATCTTCGCCTTCCATTCATTCACGTCCTCGGGATGGAGAACCCAGCGGACCTCGATGCCCCGCTCCTTCATCTTGCGGACGGAGAAATGCTGGAACGTTCCGCCGTATACCTGGACGCAGGAGACAAAGTTGATCTTTTCCGGGCCGTCTTTTTGCTTGACCAGGAACGGGTCCGTGGCCGACATGATGGCAGACATGCCTGAAGCCGTCACCAGGCAGGATGTGTCGTGCCCGGTCTTGTAGCCTTCGAGCAGCGCCAAAACCCACTCCAGGTAATAAGTCGTCGGGTTGGCGATCCTGGTATAGCACCAAGTGGGAACGAGATAGGCTAGAGCGGCCTCGAGCTCATCTGAATCGCGGTAGGCCTGGGAGACTGATAAATACAGGGGTTCGATGACGGCTCCCTGGTTGCGGCTGAGGGCCTCCTCAACGGAGTATAGACCGTGGACGGCGATCGTGTCGAACTTCCATTTCTTGACCTCGGCCAAATGGGCTTCACGTTCGGCGATGAGCTTCTTGGCCTCTGCCACATACTTCATGACTCCCGGGCTGTATGTTTTGTTATCAGGCATGACTCCTCCAAGATGGATTGACGAATGAACCGAAGCATTCAAGCGTGACAAGGAAGTCGAGGGACGTTTGTTGTTTTGAGCGTGCCATGATTTAAGCTAAAGAAGAATACGCAATCGGACGGTCGCGTTTCTCTTGCCCTGCGTGTCAAAACGCATGATACAGGATTTCGTGAATTCCCGATTTCCTAGAGTCCAGTCTAGCTCAAATCGCGGTGGATGGCAAGCATGTCCTGGAGGATGGCATGCCCTGTTTCGGTTTTCCCGGCGCCGGGCCCCTGGATGGTGACTTTGCCGAGGAGGTCCAGGTCGAAGGTCAGGGCGTTTTGGGCGCCCATGACGCCCGCCAGCGGGTCGGACAAAGGAAGCTTCTGGGGCGACACGCCGGCGGTGATCTTGCCCCCCTCTTTTTTTGTCTGGGCGATCAGCTTATACCGAAAGCCTTCTTGTTTGGCGGCCAGGACCATGTCCCGCGAGATGCCGGTGATTCCCTCTCTTTTTACATCCGATGGGCGGACGTTTCCTCCCAGGATGACATTGGAGAGGATGACGATCTTGGCCAGCGCGTCAAAACCTTCCACGTCGGCTGTGGGGTCGGCCTCGGCATAGCCCAATTTTTGGGCCAGGGCCAGGGCTTCTTGATAATCCATGTTATCCAGTTCCATCTTGCTCAGGATGAAATTGGTGGTGCCGTTTAGGATGCCCTTGACCTCTTTCACCGTGTTGCCGGCGAAGCCGCTTTCGGTGAGCGTAAAGACGGGCGTGCCGCTTATGACCGTGCCCTCGATCCGGAACTGGACTTTCTTTCTTTTGGCCAAGTCCCGGAGCTCCGGATAGTGGAGGGCGGCCGGGCCTTTGTTGGAAGTGACGACATGTTTGCCGGTTTGCAAGGCCTTCTTGATATAGCTTGTCGCCGGCTCGCCGGTCTTGATGTCCGTGTACGTCAGCTCGGCGATAATATCCGCGTTCGACCGTTCGATCATCTCCAGCGGGTCCAGGGCGGCGCTTTTTTGGGCCTTTTCCGGCGCGTAGTCGCTCAGGGTCTTTCCCCGGCTCAAAAGACCGAGCACTTTTTTGATGTCGATCCCATTCGGCGCGAGAAGGGATCCCTTGAGCTTGTCACTGATGGCCACGACCTTGGCCTCGAAGCCGAATTTCTTTTTTAGGGCGTCTGCTTTTTTATCCAGAATGTCCAAGAATCCCTGGCCGACGGTGCCGCAGCCAATGAGCCCGATTTTGTATTTCATGAGGCCTCCATGGATCGGAATTGAAGAACCTTAGACAATCCTATCGTATTGGCCCGGCGGATGTCAAAACGGCCGCCGGATTGACTTCATTCTTTTGGTTGTTTATGATGGGGCCATCTAATACAACGCAAAAAATAAAGTGACAATGTATGGGCGGCACTTAGGCCGCCCTCAAGCCTCCGTAGCGGAGGGGGGTCCCGTCGGTTTTTCCGACGGGGGGAACCGACGGGACTGGTTCCCCGGGGTCCGGGGGCTGCGGGCGGCCTAAGTGCCGCCCGAACGGAAATGTCATTCTAATTATTACGTTGATATTAGATGAGGAGGACTCATGAAAAAAGCGCTTACTCTTTTATCGCTCATTTTTTTGCTGGCCGGGATTTCCGCCCAGGCCCAGCCGGGGGCAAAAGGCTTGAAGGTTTTCATCTCGGTAGACCTGGAGGGAATCTGCGGAGTCATCAATTGGGATGAGACCAGTCAGGGCGGGCCGGATTATCCTCTGTTCCGGAAGCTCATGACGGAGGAGGCCAACGCCGCAATCGAAGGGGCGCTGGCGGCGGGAGCCACGGAGATCCTTGTTCGCGATTCCCACGGCAGCGGGCGCAATATCCTGCCCGACCTTCTCCGGCCCGAAGCCCGGCTGTTGCGGGATTGGACGTACGGGCCATTGAGCATGATGGAAGGCATCGACAAGAGCTTTGACGCGGTCATTTTCATCGGCTATCATGCCCGGGCGGGCACGCCGGACGCGGTCCTCAAACATACGATGACCTTATCGATCTATGATGTTATCCTCAACGGGAAAAAAATGCCGGAAGCGGGCTTCAACGGGGCTATTGCCGGATATTTCGGAGTGCCTGTTGTTCTCGTATCGGGGGACCAGGCGATCGCCGAGCAGGCGAAGGAGCTGTTTGGCGAGGTGGAGGGAGTTGTCGTGAAGGAAGCGATTGCTACGGCGGCGATCATGCTTCACCCGCAGAAAGCCCAGGAGCTCATTCGTCAAAAAACAACGGCCGCCTTGAAAAGGATCAAGGATTTCAAACCGTACAGGCTGAACCCACCCTACAACCTGGAGGTCGTTTATACGGACGAAGCCATGGCTGTGAAAGCGTCCTGGATACCGGGGGCTATTCGGACGGGCGCCCGCTCGGTGTCGTTTGTATCCAATGATTTTATGGAAATGCTTAAGCTCTGGCGTCTGGCCCGAAATGTGGGGTGACGGGGTCAAGCTCTCAACATTCAACAAAAATTCCTTAGAGACGAGCCGCTTTAATAAGCCGGGGTCATAGCGACACATTTACCAAGAAAATAGCCGCATAGCTTTAATGTCTGGCACAAATCAGCAATTATCATGGCTTGTGGGGATTATAGAGAAATAAGAAATCTGACAAACAATTAAAAACGCGATCTCAAAATCCGGGATTGAATTTGTCAAATGTGTAGCTTTGACCCCAAATAAAAAAAAGGACGGCCCCGCCAGGGGCCGTCCTTTTTTTTCCCTCAATCAGCGAAGGTCGAGAGAGATCTCTCTTACTTCGGCTGCGCGGCCGCCTTGATCTGAGCTTCGACCCAGTCGGTCGTGACGCTCTTGGGTCTTTCGATCGGAAGTCCGAGAGCGCGGCTCCAGATCAGCTGGGCCAGGACGCCCATGGCACGGGAAACGCCGAAGAACACGGTGTAGAAGTCGTATTCGGTGAGGCCGTAGTGATAGAGCAGACAGCCGGAGTGGGCGTCGACATTGGGCCATGGATTCTTGGTCTTGCCATGCTGGGTCAGGATGTCGGGGGCCACTTCATAGACCATGCTGACAACCTTGAAGATGTCGTCATTGGGCAGGTGCTTGAGGGCGAATTCTCTCTGGGCGACATATCTCGGATCGGTCTTGCGGAGAACGGCATGGCCGTAGCCGGGGACGACCTTCCCGGCATTGAGCGTGTCCCAGATGTACTTGATCAGCTGGTCCTTCGTGGGAACTCCGCCCAGGTCTTTCATCAGGTTCATGATCCAGCGCAGAACTTCCTGATTGGCCAGTCCGTGGAGCGGGCCGGCCAAGCCGTTCATGGCGGCGGACAGGGAATAATAAGCGTCGGACAGCGCGGAGCCGACAAGGTGGCAGGTGTGGGCGGAGACGTTTCCGCCTTCGTGGTCGCTGTGGATGACGAGATAGAGGCGCATCAACTCTTTGAACGCTTCATCCTTCACCCCGACCATATGGGCCATGTTTCCGCCCCAGTCGAGGTTCATGTCGGCGGGTATCTGCTTGTCATCTTTATAGCTTCTGCGGTAGATGAAGCCCGCGATCGAGGGGAGCTTGGCCAGCAGGTTCATGGCGTCTTCGTACATCGGATCCCAGTGCTCGACCTTGCTCATGCCCTTTCTGTATCTCTGCTCGAAGATCGAGTCTTTCTGGAGGGCCAGGATACCGAGCGAGAACTGGGTCATCGGGTGCATGTCCTTGGGCAGGGACTTCAGGGTATCGAGCAGGTACGCGGGAAGCGCGCTGCGTTTCTGCCATTCTGCCGTGATTTCTTTGACATCGTCGTTCGTCGGGAGATCGCCCGTCAGCAGGAGATAGAAGATGCCTTCGGGAAGGGGCTCGGCTCCGCCCGGGGCCTTCGGGAGTTTTTCCCGGAGTTCGGGGATAGTGAAGCCGCGGAAGCGGATGCCTTCGATGGGATCTAGCGCGGATGTTTCCCAAACCATGCACTTGACGCTGCGCATGCCGCCGTAGGCCTGAGCGACGCTGACATCGCCGACTTTCATCTCGCCATGCTCTTTGAGAATCTTCTGGACCCGCTCGCGCATCGGGACCATTTTTGCAGCAAACTTTTCTTTTAATGAAGCCACTCGATTAACCTCCTATTAGATTTTTTATTAAAAAATAAGTCCGTTTTCCTCGTCAATAGCCAGGCAAATATAACATGCTCTTTTGCCTCTGTCAAATGCTAAGACGCCGCCGGAGGGCCGTCTTTTTCGGGAGGCCCTTGATTTTTTCTGGGGCTGCCATTATGCTTCTCGTGATTGAGAAAAAAGACCGCTCTTTTGAGTCCCTCGACGGGGGAGCGGTCTGGCGTCCCTGAAATTTATGGAAGGAGTGAAACATGGGAGCATTGCTGATTTTTATCATCATCATCGGCGCGCTGTTCATCATCGCCATCGGCATGTACAACAGCCTGATCAGCCTGAGGAACAGGTGCGATAACTCCTGGGCCCAGGTCGATGTCCAGCTCAAAAGGCGGTATGACCTCATTCCCAACCTGGTGGAAACGGTCAAGGGCTATGCCAAGCACGAGCGGGAAGTCTTTCAGAACGTCACGGAAGCGCGGGCCAAAGCCATCAACGCCGGCACGGTCAAGGACCAGAGCCAGGCGGAAAACCAGCTGACCGGAGCCCTGAAGACGCTGTTCGCCGTGGCCGAGAATTATCCCGAGCTGAAGGCCAACCAGAACTTCTTGATGCTCCAGGAGGAGTTGGCGGGCACGGAAGGAAAGATCGCCTACGCCCGTCAGTTCTACAACGACACGGTCATGAAGTTCAACATGAAGCAGCAGGTGTTCCCCTCGAACATCATCGCCAAGACATTCAACTTCAAAGAGAAGGAATATTTCGAGCTGGAAGAGCCGGCCGCTAAAGAGCCGGT
>CAZIDN010000122.1:0-7896 GCA_964537875.1 uncultured Eubacteriales bacterium | reverse complement strand
GCGGCCTAAGCGCCGCCCGAACGGAGATGTCATTTTAATTATTGCGTTGATATTAGTCGTGTCGATGTATTCTCGATTGTTTATATATCTTCGGCAAGGATTTAAATTCAGGGAAGAGCTGAATCATTGACGAATTAAGGAGGTCTCATGATCTTGTCGCTTCAAGGGAAATGGAAGGGATTTTGTCTTGCCTTGTGTGTGTGCTTGGGTTTCGCTTCCTTGGGCTTTGCCCAACAGGCCGCAGCCCCGGCCAAAAGCCCGGGCGCTGCCCAGACGTCTGCCCCGGCACAGAGCCCGGTCACGGCGGACGATTTCAACCAGTTCAGCTGGCGTTGGGTCGGTCCCGTTACGTTCTCAGGCCGGATCACCGAATTCGCCGTGCCGCGCGGCCAAAGCCAGACGTATTACGCCCTGACGGCCAGCGGCGGCCTCTGGAAAACCGTGGACGGAGGGATCTCCTTCGAGCCCCTTTTCGAGAAATACGGCAACATGAGCATGGGCTATATGGCCATCGCGCCTTCGAACCCGAACATCCTTTATCTGGGAACCGGCGAGCCGATGCACGCCCGCTCCAGCGCCCACGGCAACGGGATGTGGAAGTCCACGGACGCCGGCAAGACTTGGACCAAGATCGGCCTGGAGAAAAGCTACTTCATTCCCAAGGTCGCGGTCGATTTCAAGAATCCCGACATCGTCTATGTCGCGGCCGAGGGCAAGCTCTATGACAACGAGATGGACTGTGAGCGCGGCCTCTACAAGTCGACGGACGGCGGCAAGACGTGGACCAATGTATTTCCGGTCAAAGACCGCGGCGTCGCGGATTTTGTCATCGATCCGAACAACTCCGATATCGTGATCGCGGCAGCTTACAAGACCTTCCGACGGGCGTGGACGTACATCGACCGCCAGCCCGGAAATCATCTGTACAAATCGACGGATGGCGGCAAGACCTGGAACAAATTGACCACCGGGCTTCCCGTCGACGTCGACCTGGGCCGGACCGGCCTGGCCGTCTTTGAGAAGAAACCCAACATCATCTGCGCCCGGCTCGACGAGGAAGTCAACCTCGGCTTGGCGGAGCGAGACGGCGGGGCCAACTTCCGACTGGGCGGCTTTGGCGGCGGCGGGGGAGGCGCGGCCCCTCTCTGGGCCGAGGATTTCAACTTCACCAAATTCAAAACCTATAAAATCAACTCGGAGATCGCCAAACTGGCGCCCAAATTCACCTCGCTCACGGCCGAGACCGAGGCCGACCTGATCAAGAAGGTCAACGAGTTGGTCCAGGACAAGGACTTCCTGACCAAGAACGGCGTGGATATGGCCAAGCTCAACTCCGCGGCGCGCAAGATTTATGCGAAGGACAAGGAGATCATCGCCTCGATCGACGAGATCGAGAAGCTTATGAAGAAAGAAGCGCCGAAGCCAGACTCCGCCGAGGCCAAAGGCCGGGCCCAGGCCGTTAACCGGCACGTCCTCGAGGTCTTATACGCCAAGGCGCTCGGAATCCAACAGCCCTTTAAGAGGTCCGGCGTCATTTATCGGACCGATGACCAGGGCGAGACCTGGAAGAAAATGACGGTCTATGCCCCGACCGGCGGCAGCGCTCAGGTCAACCAGACCGAAGGCGGCTATTACGGCCGGATCATCATCGACCCGAACAACGATCAAGTTGTCCTTTGTGGCGACACCAACGTCACGATTTCCACCGACGCCGGCAAGAATTTCAAGGTCAGCGGGTGGGACGGAAACAGGAAGACTCACGTCGACCACCGCGGCGTCTGGATGGACCCGCTCAACTCCAAGCATATCTTGAGCGCCAATGACGGCGGCATTTCCGAGACGTGGGACGGCGGCCAGCACTGGAGCCAGAAGAACACGGTCAGCGCCCAGCAGTTCTATGACGTCTCGGCGGACAATGAAATGCCCTACAATGTGATGGGCGGAACCCAGGACAACGGATGCTGGCTGGGCCCCTCCCAGACCAGGAATCAATATGGAGTTTTTGCGGCCGATTGGACCTACTTGCCCACAGGGGACGGGTTCTATACGTTCCGCGATTGGTGGAATCCTGAATACGTTTACTACGAAAGCCAATTCGGCTCTTCGAGCCGGATGAACCTGAAGACCGGCGATTCGATTTCGATGACCAAGCGCACCACCCCAGAGGAGAGCGCGGCCGGCGTGCCCGCCCAGCGGTACCAGTGGAACGCGCCGATCGTCCTTTCGCCCCACAACCCCGGCATCGTATATATTTGCTCCCAGTTCGTCCACCGCTCCCTGAGCCGGGGCGAGCGGGGGACGTTCGTCACCATCAGCCCCGACTTGACCAAGGCCAGCAAGGAGAGGATCGCGCTTTCCAGGAAGACCAACCTTCAGTACGCGACCATCTACGCCTTCGCCGAATCGCCCAAAAAGCCCGGCCTGTTCTGGGTAGGAACAGACGACGGTAACGTCCAGATGTCGCCCGACGGCGGCACGAGCTGGGTCAACATCACCAATCAATTTTATGATGCGGCCGGCAAGCCCAAGAAAGATATCAAAGGCGCCCTGATCCCGTACGACCGTTGGGTCAAGTCGGTGCTCCCCTCTGCGTTTGACGAAAAGACCTGTTATGTGGCCTTCAACGGATACAGGACGCATAACGAGGACAAGACCTGGCTGTTCGTGACCCGCGACCTCGGAAAGACCTGGGAAGATATATCCGGGAACATGATGAACCCGATCTATCGAGTTAAAGAAGACCCGGACAATGCGAACGTCCTCTACCTGGCCACGGATTACGGCGTTTATATCACCATCGACCAGGGAAAGACCTGGACGGCTTTTTCGGCCGCAGCGCCCCATGTCATCGTCAAGGACCTCGATATCCAGAAACGCGACCGGGACCTCATCATCGGCACCTACGGCCGCGGCATCTACATCGCCGACATCGCCCCGATCAAGGAATTCAAACCCGAGATCTTCCAAAAAGACGCTTACCTCTTCGATATCGAGAACACGATCCGCTGGAACAGGTATGAACGGAAAGGCGAGACTCTGGGCGAGATGGCCAAGGTCGATAATCCGCCCGTCGGCGCCACGGTCTATTATTATTTAAAAGCGGAGGCGAAATCCGCCAAGCTGACGATCAAGGACCTCGAAGGCAATTTGATCAATGAAGTCACCGGCGGCGGCAAAAAAGGCCTGCAGAAAGTTTTTTGGGGATTGAACCGGAGAGTGGACCCCGCCCAGCAACAGCCCGGCATGATGGGCCCTGGGGGCGGCGGGCGTGGAGGACGCGGCGCTGCCCAAGTGGACGCCGGCGTTTATAAGGTCACCCTGACGGTTGACGGAAAAGACTTCGAGACCAAGAAGGTCACGGTCAGTCCTGACCCGCTGTTTAAGTGAGGGAGGAAAGCCGGCACGGGACCTGTCACGGATGTGCCTCTTACGCTCTCGCGCAAGACCCACCCACCCACCACTCATGCGCTTCGAGCGTAACGAGGCAGCATCCATGCCACCCGCGCCGAAATTAATGAAAGTATGATTATCGATACGAAAGGAGGAGGAATGAGTAGAAAAGTGAAACTCTCGAGGATTGCGGGAATGGTCCTGTTGGCCGTTGTCGCCTCAGCGACGCTCGGAGCGATAGGCTTGGCCCAGGACTTTTCGAAGTATCACAACTACGCCGAGATGACGGCGATGCTCCAAAACCTGGCCAATGCCAATAAAAATCTGGTCAAGCTCGAGTCCATCGGCAAGACGCTGGAAAAACGCGACCTCTGGGTGCTGCAGATCGCAAACCCGGCCGGCGTCCCATTGGCCGATCGGCCGGCGCTCCTCATCGCCGCCAATTTTGAGGGCGACCATCTTGTCGGAAGCGAGCTGGCCTGCTTCATCGCCGATTATCTGGTCAAAAACTATGCGACGAACGTCAACGTCAAGCAGCGTCTCGACAACTGCGTTGTCTATATCATGCCTCGCCTCAATCCCGACGGAGCCGAGTTCATGTGGGCGCCCGTCAAGTGGGCGCGGCGGACGAACACCAAGCCCTATGACGACGACAACGACGGATGGACGGATGAAGACGGTCCGGAAGACCTCAACAAGGACGGCTTCATCACGGTCATGCGCGTCAAGGATCCCAACGGGGATTATATAATCGATCCTGAAGAGCCGCGACTGATGAAGAAAGCCGACCCGAAAAAGGGGGAAAAAGGCGAATTTGCTCTCTACTGGGAAGGCCGCGACCATGACGGCGATGGATTTATCGGAGAGGACCCGCCGGGCGGCGTCAACATCAACCGCAACTTCATGCACGAATATCCCTATTATAAGCCTGAAGCCGGACGCTATATGGCCAGTGAAGTTGAAACGCGCTCTGTCCTGGAATGGATGATTGCCCACCGCAACGTGGCCGCCATTTTGACCTTCGGCGAAAGCGACAACCTGATCGTTGCCCCGACGAGCAGCGGCCGGTTGAGCTCGGCCAGGCAGATCGACCTCGTGGAATTCGCCAACGCGACTAACGCCGGTGCCAATAGGGTTGGCATGTTCGCGGCCGGAGTGATGCGGGGAATCGGCCGGGGCGGCTTCGGCGGAGGCGAGTTTGTGATAACCGAAGAGATGATACGGGAATTTACAGGCGGCGGCCGCGGCGGACAGACGACCGCAGCACAGCCGACCAGCGCCAGGGCCATGATGCCGGCCCGCGCCCCGGCGACAACGGTCAACACGGCCGACATCGATTATTTCCGGACGATCACCGCCAAGTATGTCGAGCTGACAGGCATCCGGCAACAGCCCCTGGTGGTCAAGCCCGAAGGCGCATTCTTCCAATACGGCTATTTCCAGTTCGGCGTGCCGTCGTTTTCGACCCCGGGTTGGGGACTTGCTGATGCCCCAAGGGGCCAGGGAATGCCGGGCAGGTCTGAAATGCCCGGAGCACAACAGCCTGCCGCCGGCGGACAGGCTCAAGCCGCCCAGATGCAATCTCAGTTCGCGGCCTTAATGGGCCAGCGGGGCGGGAGAGGCGGCCGCGGCGGAACACAGGGGCTCACGGGAATGGGCGCCGGCGAAGCGGGTGCCCAGGAAGCGCAGGCCATCGACCGCCAGCTTCTCCAGTGGATGGACAAGGAAAAAGTCGATGGATTCGTCGCTTGGACGAAGCTCAAGCATCCTGATCTCGGCGACGTCGAGGTCGGCGGGTTCAAGCCTTATACAACGGTCAATCCTCCTCCGGGCAAGATCGCCGATCTGGGCAAGACGCACGCCGAGTTCGCCGTTTATCTTTCTTCACTCTTCCCAAAGATCGGTATTGCCAAGCTCGAAGCCATAAACCACGGCGGCGGCATCTTCCGGATCAAGGCCGAAGTCGAGAACGTCGGATTTCTGCCGACGAGCCTGGCCCATGCCGTCACGGCGCGGACGGTCAAGCCGACCATGGTCCAGCTCCAGGTTCCGCCGGAATCCATCATCTCTGGGAGCCAGAAGACTAGTTTCGTTCAGACCCTGGCCGGCGCCGGCGAGCGGACGAAGTTCGAATGGCTGATCAAGGCTAAAGCCGGCGATAATATCGAGCTCAAGGTCGTATCCCAGAAGGGCGGCACGGATAAACGTTCGGTGGTTTTGAAATGAGGAGGCCAGAAATGAACAGCCTAAGAAAAAGCCAAAAAGCGAATATGGCCGTCGGGTTCGTCAAGTATCTGGTCCTTGTGTTCACGGTCCTGGCCGTGATCCCCCAGGGAGGATTGACCCAGAAGTTCGCCTCTGACCCGCCATTCAAGGTCAAGCTCGACTTCAACCGCTGGCACGACACGAACGAGCTGTATGCTGACATGCGGCGACTGGCACAGGCCTGGCCGAAGTTCGTCAAGGTCGGCTCGATCGGCAAGAGCTACGAGGGCCGCGAAATCATGGTCGTCACCGTCAACAATCCCGATACCGGCCCGGAGATGGGCAAGGCGGCCATGTTGATCGAAGCCAATGTCCATGGCAATGAGATCCAGGGCGGCGAGATCTGCCTCTACACGGTCTGGTATCTTATGGAGAATTACGGGCGCCTCGAGGACATCACCAACCTCGTGAACGAGCGCGTGTTCTATGTCATCCCGACGATCAACCCGGACGGCCGGCAGTATTTCTTCGAGAGCCCCGGCGGGAGTGCCCGCTCCGGACATGTTCCGGTGGACGACGACAACGACGGGCTGTTCGATGAAGACGGTCCGAACGACCTAAATGGCAACGGCATCACCGAGCAGATGCGCAGATACCTTCCGGGCAAAGGCACGCATCGGATCAGCAGCATTGATCCCCGCATGCTCGAACCCGTTCCGTTCGGTGAGAGAGGCGACTATATCCTGCTTGGTCAGGAAGGCATCGATGACGATAAGGACGGCCGCGTCAACGAGGACGGAGCCGGTGGGTATGACGGAAACCGGAACTATCCCTTCGACTGGCAGCCGAACTATATCCAGAGTGGCGCCATGGATTTTCCTACCCAACTCCCCGAAGCCCGGGCCGAAGTGGATTTCATCTTTGCCCATCCCAACATCGCCGGCGTTCAGTCCTATCACAACAACGGCGGCATGATCCTTCGCGGCCCCGGCGCCGAGGCCGTAGGCGAGTACCCCGCGAGCGATATCCGGGCCTACGATGAACTCGGCCGGAACGGAGAGCGGATCCTGCCGTTCTATCGCTATATTGTCATCTGGAGCGGTCTCTATACCGTGCATGGGGGATTCATCGACTGGACGAACGACGGCATGGGCATTTTGTCCTTCTCCAATGAGCTTTGGAGCGGCGAGCAGTATTTCACGAGTCCCGCGCTCAAAGAGCAGCAGAAAGACCCCAACAGCCCCATTGCCCCCCAGAAATCGCGGCTGTTCTTCGACGACAAGCTCGAATTCGGCGATCAGTTCGTCGATTGGAAACCGTTCAAGCATCCGGACTACGGCGATATCGAGATCGGCGGCTCCTGGAAAAAGTTCACGAGCCGCGTTCCGCCCCGCTTCATGAACGAGGAACTCTGCCACCGGAACATGGCCTTCACTCTGTATCAGGCCTCTGAACTGCCGATAATCAAGATGGGCGAGGCGACGGCGGATAAGGTGAGCGGGGATGTCTGCCGGATCATGGTGGATATCTCGAATCCCAAAGTCACGCCGACGATCCTGGAGCGCGTCGCCCAGAACAACATCCTCCGTCCCGACCTGCTGACGCTCGAAGGCAAAAACGTCGAGGTCATTTCGGCGAGCTGGATCGACAACAAAGAATTGTATAAACTGAAGCCGAGTGTCACCAGCTTCATCGACCAGAAGAATCTGAAGCGGATTATGCTGCGGAATGGCCTGCCGGGCAAAACCGCCCGGACGATCATGTATATTGTCAAGGGTTCGGGCGAGGTCACGGTCAAGTACGACTCTCTGAAAGGCGGCACAGCCGGCAAGATGGTCAGGCTGCAGTAATTAAATTGGGGACATGCATCCGAATCTCCTGATTCGGTGCGTGTCCCCGTTTTTTTTAAGAAGGACGGATTATCCCCTAACACTCTCTGCTATACGGAGAGAACGGGGGATTTTTTCCGTGTTGACAAGCAAGAGGTTTCCGATTAAATTCTTATTCCCGACAAGAATCGTTGAACCTCTTGGGGAGAGAGCGCGGGCATAACTCAGCGGTAGAGTACTAGCTTCCCAAGCTGGGAGTCGCGGGTTCGAATCCCGTTGCCCGCTCTTTCTCCCTTTTATGAAGATAAGGGGCAGGTTTCTGATTTCGAACTGGGCCAAAACGCTTTTCACAAGTGATACGAAACTCCGTGCCCGCCTGGAGCGATCCAGAGGGGATTTAAAAGGATCTAATATCAGCGTAATAATTAAAATGACATCCCCGTTCGGGCGGCGCTTAGGCCGCCCGCAGCCC
>CAZIDN010000121.1:0-7951 GCA_964537875.1 uncultured Eubacteriales bacterium | reverse complement strand
GCCGTCTTCGTGACGATGAAGATGTCGGCGCGGCGCTTTTTGAGGAGGGGAGCGAGGTTGGTTTCGGCTTCGCCGTAGTCCCACTGGACATCAACCAGGACCGGACCTCCCCAATCTTCTATGGCAGCCTCGACCACAGCTTGCAGCTCTTCCGGCGGGAAGTTGGCGATTCCCAGTGGCCCCAGGCCCAGTCCCAGGACTGGAATGTTTGCGCCCGTGCGGCCGAGAATCCGCTTGGGCAGAGGAACGGCAGGCGATGCGTCCTGCCTCAGAGCGCCCGTGCCGAAAGCGACGGCGCCGCCCAGAACGGCCAGTCGATGCAAAAACTCGCGGCGATTATGAGAATCTTCCATTTCCAGCTCCATCAAAGATCATATTTTCAAGTCTTAGAACCCGACGAATTCCAAACTCTGCATTAGCATACGCTTATAACAGATGTCAAATAAATCTGTGACCGTCACTTTTTATGGAATGTAGGAAAGCCCCGCAGGCTGAGAAAGGACTACTGCCAGAGGCGTCTCAGGAGATGTGTCCACTCAATCTAGAGGCCTTGACAACCGCAGCGGTATGACATATCGTAATACCAAGAGGTTTGTCATGCCAAAGGCTAAAATCGCGATATCGCTCGACAAGCAAACGCTTGAACGCCTGGATCGCCTTGTCCGGAAAAAGGCCTTTGCCAACCGAAGCCAGGCTATCGAGGCCGCGGTCGAGGAAAAACTCCAGCGCCTTGACAGAGTCCGTTTGGCCCAGGAATGCAGCAAGCTCGACCCTGCTTACGAGAAAGAACTCGCCGAGGAGGGTTTCTCCGAGGAATTTTCCAGATGGCCCGAATACTAAGAGGAGAAATCCGCTGGGCCGATCTCAGTCCCGGCCGCGGCCATGAACAGACCGGCCGGCGCCCCGTTCTCATCCTGAGTCATGACGTTTTCAACGAGCGCTCTGGGACCGTCATCGCCATGGCGATAACCAGCCAGCCTCAACAGGCCGGGTTCCCATTGACCTTGGAGATCCAGGCAGGGGGCCTTCCCAAACGCTCATGGATGAAAATCAGCCAGGTGCGGACTCTGGCCGTCGAGCGCATCGGCAAAAGGATCGCGCTGCTCGGCCCCGAAGACCTTGCCCGGATTCTCGACGGGCTTGACGAGATCATCGGGGATTAGCCCAAGAAAAATTCGGAAATTGATATTGTGTCCCCAATTTCACCAATTTCATTTCTTCGCTTCGACCTGCTCAACTCGTCCGCCCAGATGCTTGCCCAGGAACTCCTCCATGGCCCGGTAGAAGTCAAAGCGGTTTTCCTCGTTATGGAATCCGTGACCTTCGTTATCCTTGACCATGTAAACGACCTCGATGCCGCGCTTCTTCAAGGCCTCGACGATCTGGTCGGACTCGGCCTTGTTGACCCGCGGGTCGTTGGCCCCCTGGGCTACGAGCACAGGGACCTTGATATTGTCGGCATGGAAGACGGGGGAAACCTTCTCATAGAGCTCCTTGTCCTTTTCCGGGTCGCCCATCATCTCGTAGAACATCTGGCGCAGGGGTTCCCAGTATGGCGGAATAGTCTTGATCAACGTGAATAGGTTGGAGACTCCCACGTAGTCAACACCGCAGGCATAGAGGTCGGGTGTAAAGGCCAGCCCGGCCAGCGTCGCGTACCCGCCGAATGAGCCCCCGTAGATCCCGACCCGCTTGGGGTCGGCGATGCCCTGGTCGATCAACCATTTGACGCCGTCGGTGATATCGTCCTGGATCTTAAGGCCCCACTGTTTGAACCCGGCCTCCCAGAACTTCCGGCCGTAGCCGGTGGAGGTGCGGAAATTGACCTGCAGCACGGCGTAGCCGCGGTTGGCCAGGAACTGAACCTCCGGATTGTATCCCCAGACATCCCGGCCCCAGGGCCCGCCGTGGGGATTGACCACAACAGGGAGATTCTTCGGCTCGAGGCCCTTGGGGAGCGTGAGATAGCCATGAATCGTCAGGCCGTCCCGGGAGGTATAGGTGATGGGCTTCATCTCGGCCAGCTCCGCTTCCACCAGCCAGGGAGCGACGTCGGCAAGCTTCCGGAAGTCAGAAGTCGCGAGGTCATAGAAATAATAAGACCCGTAGGTCCTGTCACTCCCCGCATAAACCAGGGCCTTCGTCTCGTCCCGGCTCAAGTTGGCCAGGGCCACTTGATACCCGGGAAGGCGGGCTTCGAGGTCCTTCTGGAGTTTGGCCCTCTGGTCGTCGAAAAAGTGATAATGCCGCTTATCGACGTAGTAAGAAACTCCCGTCACTATTTTACGCTTGTCGGATTTGAGCAGGTTTTCGACATCCACATCGGGATTTTCGTAGAGCAATCTCGTCTGCTTCTTTTCCTTGACGTCATATTCATAAATGGCCGACTTGTCGCGTCCGATGTTCGAGACCACATAGAGACTCTTGTTGTCAAAGGTAAAGAATAGCGGCGTCAGCGTCTCTTTGAAGTTCGTCGTCACCAGGGTCTCGAAACCGTCCTTCTCGGTGTCCCTGTAGAGGATGCCCCTGTTGACGCCGTCGGACGTGGTGGCCACGCGGAGTTTTCCGTCATGATCCGTCTCCCAGCTGACGATATTTCCGGGGTTCTCGGCGATCATCTCCATATCACCCGTCAGCACGTTAATGCGGTAGGCATCGAAAAAGCGCGCGTCCCGCTTGTTCATGGCGGCAAGGACATGTTCATCGTCGTCCTTGAGGTCGTCGATTAGCTCCACGCGCACCTTCTCGAAGGGCGTCAGGTCCTTTTCCCCGGAGCCATCGATATTCACAGCGTAGAGCCTGAAGTTTTCGTCTCCACCTTTGTCCTGGACATAGGCGATCCGGGTGTTGCTCGCCCAGAAGTAGCCGGTGATATCTCTCTCGGTGGCGCTGGTGATCCGCCTCTCCTCGTCCTTGCCGATCTTCTGGACATGGACGTTCAGGCGCGTCTGCCAGGGTTTGAGAAACGCCAGGTACTGACCATCGGGAGACAGCCGGAAGGCCGCTTTTTCCGGGTTGCGGAAGAAGTCCTTCATCGGGATAATCCGCGGCATTTTCTCTTGAGGTGTGCCGGCGAAAATGATAGCAGCCAGAACGATTCCGGCCATCATGAGATAAAGCCATTTTTTCATGGATAACCTCCTTTAGAATGAATATACGAAAATGATCCGTTAAGGTTTGAAAAGTTTTCCATTCTACACTGGAAATGAGTCTATGGCAACACGCCCCTTAATTTTTCGCCTGATTAGACGGCCTTATCTCGCCGGGGCCCGTTTCGGCCGGGCGATGTAAATATTGTCTTCCTTCATGGACGTGTCGATCTTGATCACTTCGAACCCGGCCTGATCCATCTGGGCGATGAAATCTTCCTGCGAGGTGGCTTCGTCCTTGTGGACCGCCCGGTCTTTATCGCGTTCGACGATGGCCAGAATCCCATTCTCCTTGAGGGTCGGCAGGAGGTTTCGGACGAGTTCGACGGGTTTTTCCAGATGATGGTACGTGTTGGTCATAAAGGCGATGTCCAGGGCCGCCTTGGGGAGGCGGGGGTCTTCGACGGTCCCGAGGATCGTCGTCACGTTGGTCAGGCCCTCTTTCTCGCAGCGCTTTTGGAGGTGATCCAGGGCCGAGGCGTCGATGTCGTTGGCGTAAACTTTGCCAGTCGGCCCGACGGTTACGGCGAGCCAAACCGTCACTCGCCCCGTGCCTGCTCCCACCTCTCCGATGACCATCCCCGGCTTCAACCCGATCGTTTCGATGACCTTATGAACGGGCTGACGCATATTGACGGCCCATTCCCAGGGTTCGACGGCGACGGTCTTCGTCTGCCCGAGCCCATATGCGGCGATCATGAATACGACCAGGACGGCGGCGGGCATGCTTTTCCTCATATGAATTTCTCCTCAGCGCGACTTTTTGATTATTCCATATTAAAATACTCTTTTGGGGACCAAAAGTTACCACTTATTTTTTGCGCCGTCTCATCGCGCAGAATTTCGGAAATTGATATTGTGTCCCCCTATTTCTAAAGCCGAATTTATCTTGAGAATTTGTGCCTTTTCACTCCGTCTATTTGATTGGAGCTCGCAAAATGCAGAAAAATATGATTTGACAATTGGTACAATGAATAGTACAATTCAGTTGGAACACGAAATGGACAAAGTTATCGGCATCGCCAAGCTCCGCAGTTCGCTTGCCTCAATCATCAAGGATGTGACCAGAGGAGCTCATTACGTCATCGTCCAAAGATCAAAGGCCAAAGCGGTTCTTCTCAGCCCGGAAGAAGTTGAGACGCTAGAGGTCCTGGCCGACCGGAAGCTGCTCGAAGAGATCCTGGAAGCGAAGAAGGACATTCTCGAGGGCAGGTTCGCAGCCTATGAAGATTTTTTTGGCAAAAAACTATCTGAGAAACGCTGAATTTATGCATGGCTCTTTTTCTCACGCGGACTTTCCAAAAAAACTTTCTTCGACTTCCCAAAAATAGCCAATCCAAGGTTGAGGCCGCTCTAATAGAGATCCATTCAAATCCCCTTGCCGGAAAAAAGCTGCTCGGCGATCTTGAGGGCGAATTTTCGTTTCGAATTGGCGCCTCCAGAATCATCTATTTTATCGATCAAGAGAAGAACATTTGGGTTGAAACGGTCAGACACCGAAGGGACGTCTATAAAAGGTAGGCGAAATATCTTATTTTGGGCTGCCCCCGAGTCTTCCAGTCTTCCTACGGAAATTGATATTGTGTCCCCATTTATTTATAACACAAGCATGAACATAAAGAAGATAATTTGGCTAATCCTTGTCGTATTCGTTTTGGCGTCACTCGGCAACGGCCAGGCTAAACAGGCCAACCAGGCCACACAAACCCAACCACAGGCCGCACAAACCAAACAGGTCGAACCGGCTAAGCCTGCCGCTCAAGCCCCTCTGATCCCCGGCCCGACTTTCAAAGACGTTCTGAGCCTGAAATCGGTCGGAAATCCCGTCATTTCCCCTTGCGGAAAGCACATCCTTTTCACCGTGCGCCAGCCCGACTGGGAAAAGAACAAGTATGATACCGAAATCTGGCTCAGCCGCGACGGTGCCGCCCCATTCCAGCTCACCCAAACGACCGACGAAAGCAGCGACTCGCCATCCTGGGCGCCCGACGGCCGCTGGATCTCCTTCCTTGCCAACCGCGACGGAAAGAGCCGTCAGATTTACCTCATCAACCCCGCCGGCGGCGAGGCCTTCAAGCTCACCGACCATAAGGAAGGCGTCAATTCCTATGAATGGTCTCCCTCTAGCAAGCAAATCGCTTTCACGTCGACCGAGCCCGAGAGCAAGGAATCCAAGGGCCGCGAAAAACAATACGGCAAGTTCCAGGTCGAAGACGCCGAATACCGGATGACCCACCTCTGGCTTGTCCCTGTCGAGCCGGGCAAGACTCCGGAGGCAAAGCGGCTGACCTCGGGCACGGATTTCACGGTCGGAAGTTTCGCCTTTTCGCCCGACAGCAAGAAAATCGCCTTTGACCACTGTCCCGATCCCCTGATCAACTCCTCGCCCAGAACGGACATCTCCATCCTGGACGTGGAATCCGGAACGATCACTCCGCTCGTCACCCAGCCGGGCTCGGATGGCGGGCCCAGTTGGTCTCCCGACGGCCAATGGATCGCCTTTTCCACCGCGATGGGGGACGACCGCTACTTTGTCAACGGCAAAATCGCCAAGATACCGGCCGGGGGAGGCCCGATTACGGTCCTGACCTCAACCTTCGATGAGGATCCTTACCTGCTCAAGTGGACAAAGGCCGGCCTTGCCTTTATGGGCTCCGAAAAGGTCTTCACACGGCTCTATCTCCTCGACCCGGCGAACGGAAATTTTACCAGAATCGCCTCCACACCCGAAAATATCTACCACCTGAGCTTCGCCGAGGACGGCAACGCGGTTGCCTTCGCCGGGTTCGACCGGACGACCCTCCCCGAAATCTACCGCACGACCCTGGATTCGTGGAAGCCGGAGATTGTCACCAGGATGACGGAGCAGGTCGCCGGCTGGAAGACCGGCACACGCGAGGTGGTCCAGTGGAAGAGCAAAGACGGGGCAGCGATCGAGGGCGTCCTCTGGAAGCCCGACGGGTTCGACCCCGGCCGGAAATATCCGCTGCTCGTCAACATTCACGGCGGACCGGCGGGCACCTCAGTCCCTGCCCTGGTCAGTGCCTTCGTCTATCCCTACCTTGAATGGCTAGGCAAGGGGGCCCTGATTCTGGAGCCGAACTATCGGGGCTCAGGGGGTTACGGCGAGAAATTCCGCTCCCTGAACGTCCGCAACCTAGGTGTGGGCGACATGTGGGACGTGGAATCCGGGGTCGATAGCCTGATCGCGAAAGGCCTGGTCGATTCCGACCGGGTGGGAGCCATGGGCTGGAGCCAGGGCGGCTATATCTCGGCGTTCCTGGCAACCAATTCCACAAAGTTCAAGGCGATATCGGTCGGGGCCGGGATCTCCAACTGGGTAACCTATTACGTCAACACCGACATCCATCCCTTCACCCGTCATTATCTCAAGGCCACACCTTGGGATGACATGCCAATCTACCTGAAGACTTCTCCCATGACGAACATCAAGAAGGCGCACACACCCACCCTGATCCAGCACGGCGAGTTTGACCGCCGCGTTCCCATCCCCAACGCCTACGAACTTTTCCAGGGCCTCCAGGATATGGGCGTCGAGGTGAAGCTCATCGTCTACAAGGATTTCGGCCACGGCATCTCGCGGCCCAAGGAGCGGCTCGCCGCCACATGGCACAACTGGCAGTGGTTCGCCAAACACATCTGGAACAAGGACGTCGTCATCCCCATCGAGGTCGAGGAAGAAAAAAAGGCCGAGGAAAAATAGCAGGCAAAGCTGCTTTTCTTTTTTCCATGGAAAAGCCCTGAACCTTATGGCCTTTTGAGCGCCGAGTTATGAGGCCCGATTACTCTAAGAATAATCTCGTTCTTTTCCCCGTATTCGAAGGTGAACCTATAATGGTCATCCACCCGAGCCTCGAAAATTGATTTTGTCCCCTTGATCTTTTTCACGCCCAGCGAGGGATGCCGTGGGTTCGAGACTAAGATCTCGAGCTGTTTTCGCAGCTTCTCTCTGGTTTGCCGGTCTAAATCAAGAACGCTTTTTTTGAACCTTTCCGTTCTTGTGAGCTTCAGGCCTTGCGTCAATTTCATCGAAGAATTCCTCGGCCGAATCAAAAGATTTCACTTTTCCTTTCCGGATATCCTCTTCCGCCTCGGCCTCGAGCTTCTGCCACCGTTCCCGCCAAAACCATGACTGTTCCTTGTCGATCGTTTCCTGGGGGACCAAAATGATGGTGTTGTCTACAACCTTTATCAGAACCAGGTTTCCTTCCTCCAAATGGAGCTTTTCTCGGATGAAGCTGGGGAGAGTCACCTGCCCTCGGGCCCGCAACCTGACCAGTTCTTCTGTTCTCGCCTTCTCGCTCATGGTTACGCTCTCATAATTTCTGAATTTCGCAATTTCAGACATAGCCTAAGCCTCTTCCGAAGAAATGTCAATCCCACCTTTCAGACGAAACTCCCGATTCGAAAATCTCAGGCCTGGAAATTTATGACAGCCGTCCAGTTACCCCGGTTCGGAATTAAAAAAATGGGAAATTGATATTGTGTCCCCATACAGTAACTTGACATCGATCACCGGGCGGTGATATAGTATTCCTATAGTAATTGTAGGCATTCCGAACTCAAAGGGGCCACAAAGAGTTTGAGAACAGAAATCCGCCATACTATCTACTTTGCTGGGAGAAGGAGAATTCCTGCAATTCGGCTGGATTTCAAGGAGTGAACCACCATGATAGGCCAGACTCTCGGACATTATCGCATCATCGAAAAAATCGGCGCTGGAGGTATGGGTGTTGTCTATCGGGCCAGGGATGAACGCCTGGAAAGAGATGTCGCCCTTA
>CAZIDN010000120.1:0-7970 GCA_964537875.1 uncultured Eubacteriales bacterium | reverse complement strand
ATTATGAGGTTTTCATGATCCAGGAAGCGGACCTTTTTCCGCTCCGTGATTTTGCTCCGTTTAGAGAGCTGATGAAACCGAAGGGGTAAAAAGCCGGCGCAGCAGAAAAGGAGCGAGCCACGATCTCCATCCAAGAGCCAGGCAAAAGCCCCGAAACATTGGAGACGAAACCCGGAGATTTTCGCTGGCACGAAGGCCCTACGACTGACTCGATAAAGAATATCGGATCAACAAAATACCAGGCCATAGAGATCGAGATGAGCCCAGATGTAAAGGCGGAGCCGGTGAAATCCTTGCCTGAAATCCAGTCTGCCCAGAAGCATACCGATAGACAAGATGCGGGCATCCCGGATGACCCGGCCAAATCGGGCGGTGAATCCGAGCGGTCGGCCACACGGGAGGAGCTCCTGGCCAGCGTCGATAAAGCCGGTTACAAAGTTGAGAAGGAAGAGACGTTCCTTCAAGGCGACGGCCTTTACGTCCTCCGCTTGAAATAAGGCTTATCAGAATTTGGTGACTGTCACCGATTTTTCGTGCTCGACGATATGCAGCGCCAAGCGAAATAAGAAGACTGGTGAATTACGTATGGTGTCCCGAATTACTGTCAGAATCCACCCTCCAACATTTTATCCCCGTGGAAAAGCACAATTCTCTCTTCCCCTGCCAGCTTGAGCATATTTTCGGTGAACCCGCTTTTTGAAAAAAGACAAAAATACTCTCTTCGTTCATCTCTGTTCCATTCCACGAATTGCGTCTTCCTTTTCAAATTTTCATAGACATCCACACCAACGGGCCTGTTGCTCCACTTGGCTTCCCCAAAAAGGGCTTTTTTGTCATTTTCGTTCAAAGCAACGATATCGATTTCTTCATTTTTATCCCACCAGCGACCGACTTTGTCCATCGGGAAAAATCTTTCCTCGTGCTCTCTGGTCAGATTTTGAGCCAGATTCTCATAATTCTCCGCGACAAAGGAAGCCCAGTCGGCTTTCATCCTTTTCCTAACGAGGTCAATCCTTCCCGCCTCGACATTTCCCTTGTTAGGAAGAACATACCTGAACCAGAATTTAAAAAACTGGTCCTGAAGCTTATAGATGCCCTTTCTCGATTTCAGCTCATTCTTCTCCGTGACCGGCACCTCTTTCTGAATGACATGAAGGTCCTCGAGAATGAACAGGTATTTATGAAGCACTCCCTTGTCCAGGCCTGTTTCGTTCACGATTTCCCCGAACTTGTTCTTACTTAAAGCGATGGCTTTCAAGATGGCAAAGTAGTTGCGCGGTTCCCTCAGTTCTTCCCGCAAGACAAATTCGACTTCGCTATAAAGGAAGGCTTCAGGCTGGAATATGTTCTCGGTCAAATTCTTGTCAAGAGAGGTTTTCGGGTCGAGTTTCTTGAGATAGCTCGGATTTCCGCCGGCAATGGAATAAAATTCCAGGCAGCGGTCAAACGAAAGTCCTGGATAAAATTTGGCTGCATCAGAAAAGGAAAAAGGCCTGAGAAAAATCTGACCCGTCCTCCGGCCATAGAGCGGGGCCTTCTCGGAAAGCACCTCGCTCTCCATCATGGCGATGCTTGAACCGCATAAAATCACATAGATGGGCGTGGAATTCAGAGATTCATCCCAGCCCGCCTGAAAAATAGACGCAATATTCCTGTTCGCATCGGCGAGATACGGAAACTCATCGAAAACAAGCACCAGACGGTTTTTGACATGACTCCTGAGGTAGTCAAAAAACCATCTCCATTCCTTGAAACCCGATCTTTTCAACACTTCGTCTCCAAAAAATTCGCCGACCGCCTCGCCCAGCCACCTCAGGTTTTCGGTCTCGTTGATCCTTCGAGCCAAGAAATAGAGGCGCGGCTTCGTTTTGATGAATTGCTTGATGAGTTCCGTTTTCCCGATGCGCCTTTTTCCGTAGATCACGATGAGCTGAGGCTCCTTCGTTCGCCAGTATTTTTCCAGAGCATCTAATTCGCGTTCCCGGTCAATGAAAGTCATGGCTGCCTCCCTCGGATTTAGTCTACTCTAAAGTAGACTACTTTAAAGTAGACTATTTGTCAAGTTAAAGCTTGAACTATTTAATTTAGACGCTTAAGCCCTGCCGTTTGGCTCAGAAGGTCCGAATTCGGCGCGTGGGAAAGAATCCGCTTGACCTCTCTCCACATTGTTTTTATGATCTTTACAGATCCGCGTTTCAAATTCGGAGAGGAACTAATTATTCCATGAAAAGACATCCCATCGTTTTATGGTTCGGCTTTGTCCTTTTAATACTCAAGCCCGGCGGCCTTGCGGGATCCGAGCCGTGGAAAGAGGTCCGTCTCGATGGTGAAGTCGTCGTCATCAGGCCCGCTCCGGACCAATCGGCCGGCCAAGGCCGCATCTTCGCCGCGAAGGGCAAAACGACTCTCATCCAAACAGCTTCGGACCTGGGAGAAGCAGGGCGTTCGGCCGCCGCCGACATCGTTCGCTACCTTCCCCTTGCCTGCGGAGGTCAAGCCCGAATCGCCGGCCGGAAAGCCATCCCCCATGACTTCACTCTCCTGCTTGCGACAAACAGGTCTGAAGGCCTCCTGACCGAAGTGGGGCTGGCGAAGGATCCAGCCTCCCTCGCCGACCAGGAATGCCTGATTCTTCCCGTGGAGGCATTTCCGGATAAAACTCCCGGCCTCGCCCTTATCGGCGGAAGCGTTCGGGGATTGCTCAACGGAGTTTATACGCTCCTCGAAAAGAGCGCCGGGATCTTCTGGGAGCCCGCGCGCAATCTCCATCCCGGCCGGGAGGCGGCGCCCCCCCCTGCCGAGACGATTCTCTGCCAGCGGGAAGCCCTGGCCTGGACAAGCGGCAGACTCGTCTGGAAACCCGCGATCTCCGACCGGATTTTCTATGTCGGATATACCGCCGCGACGCAGCCGGCGATCGATTGGGCTTCGCGCAATCGCCTCAACCGGCTGGTCGTTTCGACGCCGCGCGATTTTCCCCTGACGGAAGCCGAGGAGAAGCGCCTTAAGAGCATCGTCAAATACGCCCACGACCTCGGGATGAAAGTTCTTTTTCTTAACATGACCCACCGGCTCCCGACGGCTCTTCACTCCCTTAAGCCCTCCAGCCCTGAAGCTTTGAAAGCGAGCACCGACCTCTTCGTCGACCTGGTTTCCCGGTTCAACCTCGACGGATTCGCCTGGCACACGGCCAGCGAGGGAATCGAGCTCGCGGCGGACGAGGAATACCATCAAACGCCCCGGGCTCTCTGGGAAGCCCGTTATTTCAACTCCTATTATTCGGCCATCCGGCAAATCAAAAAAGACGCCATGCTCGTGATGCTGATGGGCTGGGTCTATATGAATCCCGCCTCGGAGCTGGCTAAGCTCCTGCCCGCGGACACCGTGGCCTGGATCGTCCCGAACACTCCGATTATCGACGCCGCCCTGACCGACATCCCGAGCTACGGCGAGCATTTCCGGCATGTCTGGTATTGGCTGTACGTCACGGTCAGCCGCGACGGCGCTTTTCCCACGGTCAAGCTGGATTATCTGGAGAAGTATTTCGCCGAAGCCCTCGAGCGAGGTCATATCCTGGCGCCCCAGGGTGTGACCGGAAACAATCCCTTCAACGCCATGTATTATGTTCAAGTCGCCGGGGACGGCCTGATTCCCCACGCCGATTATCTCCATTCATTCGCCGGGCGCTATTACGGAGATACACGGATGGGAGACGCCCTCTTGACCTATCAGAAGGCGCTTTTTCACCACCGGAATTGGTATAACAACGTCCACACGGTCGATATACGAAACTATCTGACCTTCGAAGAGGCCGCTCAATTCAGGAGCGTTTTTGAGAGCACGGTGGATGCGGCGCGCACGGCCAAGTCTCCGCTGCTCAAAGACCGGTTGAGGATGCTGGCGACCACGGCGCTGAGATGTATCTTGCGCCGTTCGCCGCAACCCCCCCGTCCCGAGGAGTCCAAAAAGGATTGGGGACCGGAATGGGACAGGATCTACGAGAAGAACCGCCGGGAATATCTGGCGATGATCGGACTTTTCGACAAGGCCTTCGGCGAGCCCGGAGCCGGCGCCGACGATTTTTTCTGGGAGGAATACCTCAAAATCAAAACGGGATTGAAATTCTAAAGCTTCACCTCGAGCGGCGATGGTCCGTTTCCTGATGAAAAGCTCCTGCTGTGGCAAGAGTTTGCCGTCCTCGACATCCTGAGCGGACAGTCCTCTGGCATGTGTTATTTCATCATTTCGATAGCAGCCTGGCTGCCCCCCGCTTTTGTTAGCTCAAACGGAGAGAATATTTCGCCCTTTTGCTAGGGCAATTTAGTGAATTATGTATGGTGTCCCCCCGAATTTTAGCCGGCCTAAGGCTTTAGCTCACGCTTAGTGATATGCCGTATCTTTGGCCTGACCTTGGGAATATCCTTCTTGAGAGTCTGCCATAAGGTTTTTTTATCCACACCAAAATAATCATGGATCAAAACATCGCGCATTCCGGCCATCTCTTTCCAGGGGACTTCGGGATGGTTATCTCTAACCCGGGGAGGAATCCTCTTGACGGCCTCGCCAATAATCTCTATCGCCCTAATCGATGCGAAAACTGTCTTGTCGTCTTTGGCGAAACGCCTGTAATTCATTCCTTTGATAAACGTTTCGGCTTTATCTACAGCTTCCAAAATATCATTAAGAAAAACGATATAGTCTCTCTCATCAGACATAAATTACCTCAGATAAGATTTTTTGACTTATCCTCGGCTTTAGGGCAGTTTTCATCACGAGGTCAACCGGACAGCCCAGAAGGTCGCTTAGCTCCAGCTTGATTCTAACAAAGGTAAATAGGCCGATCGGCTTTTCGAATTCAATCAGAATATCGATATCACTCCTCTTGTTGTGGAGCCCCTTCACAAAAGACCCAAATATGCCGATCTCCTTTATGCCGTAATTCTTCCTCAATCTCTTCTTATTAGCTTCGAGGAGCCTTTTGATTTCATCCAGATTTTTCATTCTTCGCTTCCTGAATACTATTTTAAACTCAAAAGCCATTCTTCTTCAATACATTCTCACGAACATACCCGGTCTTCAAGGGACCTGAAGTCTGGCGCGAACTTGCCCGTGGTGTCTTGAACTCCGCTCCCGTTCCGGGTCAAGGATGATCTGGCCCTCAGGAAGAAGTTCTGCTCACAGCTAAGGAGAAATTAGTGAATTATGTATGGTGTCCCCCGAATTGCATTTCTCCGAGTTCGCTCAGGAACTCTGCGGGGGAAACGCCTGGTTGCCGAAATGGCGAATTTGGGGATCTGACCGAATTCTCGGGAATTCGGATCGTGTCCCCAGCATTTTATGGCGAGAATGCCTTGGCATGTTTGCTAGGGCGATTTTGTGAATTATGTATAGTGTCCCACTAGTGTCCCCTATCTCACAAAATGGGTATCAAAAAAAAGACTAGCCGCCTCTGTTTTTCTTTAATCCCAAGAAATTCTCATTGTGCGGCCGGTCGGTCATATATGCTTTCACTTCTTCCCAGGACCAGGGCGCGAAATCGTGTCCGTCGACACCGACGTCGAGCGACTTTCCGATTGCCGCGAGCCGGCCATGGCTGTGCCCGAACAAATGCCAGGAATCATAGTGGCTTTTATTCCATACTCTGAGGCAGTAATGGCAAAGGACGATCGCATATCCTTCGATGATAATATCCATCAAATCGGCCCTATGGAGAAAGCGGCCGGCGAATTTCTCTTCCGATTTCTTATCGTGTCCGCCCCTGATCAGGATAATATCGCCATTCAACCGGCTAAGGATAACGTTCCAATCACCCCAAGCAAAATCCCCCAGATGATAAACGAGGTCTCCCTGTCCCCCGAATTTCAGCGATACGCTTCTTTTCTCTGTTTCATTGGTTTTTTCTATGCCCGCGGAGAAATTCGTCCGGGCTCATGATTTTTATCCGGCGGAAGCTCTGAAGCGTCAACAGGTGAGAATCTCCGGACACGATGACGCTCGCTCCGGATTCGACGGCGCATTCGAGGACTCGATTATCCTCAGGATCCTCCAGGACGGCCTCGATCTTCTTCTTAGGCTCGACGAGCTCGGCCACGTCCTCGATTTCCCTCATCAGCGCTCTGACAATTCTCTTCGGATATTGGAACCTTTTGCCCCCCAGAACCCTCTTGATCTCCTCCAGAATATCGTCCGAAATGGCGACTTCGATCCGCCCTTTGACGGCCAACTCCAGGATCTCCCGCGGCTTCCCCCCGAACACCACCGCCGATATAAAAACGTTGGAATCGAGGACGAGCTTAGGCTTTTCGGACTTCTTTTTTAGCGCGGTACTTCTGGATTTCACCGGCGACATCTTCCTCTCGAAGACCGAGTCGTTGGGCCTGGCGGCTTCCGAAAGCAAAAATATTTTCCCATCTGTTTTTACGTCCGATGTACAGGCGGGCCGCCTCGCGGATGATATCAGACCGTGTGCGCGACTCCTGTTTGGCGGTCTTATCAATCTCCGTTAAAAGCTCCTTGTTGAATGAGATGTTAACCGTGCTCCCAGCCATTGATCTTTCCTCCAAAATCGACCTCCTTATATTATATACAAACTTTGTATAAAATCAACCATGCTATCCAGTTTCTCTTCTTGCCGCCATAAAGACTCTCTCTCCTCATAAGAAAAGACGCTTTCGCTCTGGTGATTGGCTCAAAGGCGCAGCGACCCATGGGCCGGGATGAAATCCGGGGACGTGACAGAATTCTCTTGAATTCGGATCGTGTCGCCGGAACTTCCTGAGAATAGGCAAGCCTCTCAACCGTCTTATCTCAAGACAATAAATCATCAAAAAGCTTGACAATAATATCAATAGTGATATCATGAATAACGGAACTGTCGATGCTATCTTAAAAAGAATAAGGCGCAATCCCAAGAATGTACGATTCAACGATCTGCTCAGAGTCTGTAATTATTACTTCGGACCGCCTAGAAAACATGGAGGCAGTCACCGTATCTATAAGACACCCTGGCTGGGAGACCCGAGAATCAACATTCAAAATGATAAAGGCATGGCCAAAGCTTATCAGGTGAAGCAAGTGCTGACGGCTATCGATAAAATGGAGGCTAAAAATGCGCCTGAGGAGTGACCGGTATACATATCGAATCACCTGGTCCGAGGACGACAGGGAATTTGTCGGATTGTGCCTCGAATTCCCCAGCCTCAGCTGGCTGGCCAAGAGTCCCGAGGCCGCCTTAAAGGGAATTCGAAGGGTCGTAAAAAAAGCCGTCCAAGATATGGAGAGCAATGGAGAGTCACCTCCCACTCCGATCTCTGGAAAATCGTACAGCGGAAAATTCGTCGTCAGAATTCCCCCGGAAGTCCACCGCGCTCTTGCCATAAAAGCCGCTGAAGATGGAATCAGCCTTAACCGCCTAGTCAGCGCCAAGCTGACGAGCCTATAAAACTATTAATCAAGCCATAAGGCCGGAGTGGCAAAAATATCCAATGAGAAAGCGATTAAAAAAGAAAAAAAGATCTTGCGCACTTTGCAAACCGCACAAAATGGGTAAGGTACTGCGCTGGAAGGCAGCGGACTACGATAAGCTTGTGAATGACGAAAAAGAAATCCGGAAAACCTTGCGCCAGGCGGGCTAAGCTTTAAGAAAAAAGAACCGCCTCTCTGCTGACGTGAATCGGACTATTTTTAATTTCGGATTTAGTGCATTATGTATAGTGTCCCCCGAATTCCATTCGCAAACGAGATCAAGGTGTTCGAAGGTGGCTTCGCTATATGGCACCAGAACACGAAAAAGATATCTTAAGAGTTCAAAGGAATAATGATCTCCTTAGGGGGGAATGGTATGACGAATTTCTGGTGGTTTTGAGCATATCCGAGGCTTCCCGGTCTCTTTCCGCTTGTTTCAACTCAATTTGACATCCGATGACGCCCCGACCTATCATTCCCCACGATGGGCGGAGGTGAAATTGGCA
>CAZIDN010000119.1:0-8292 GCA_964537875.1 uncultured Eubacteriales bacterium | reverse complement strand
TTTTTTCCCCTTCGGCGACGACTTCGACGCGGCCGTCGTAGACGTTCCGCACCCAGCCCTTGAGGCTGAGCGAAGCCGCCCATCGCCGGGTATGGTCGCGAAAGAACACCCCCTGAACCCTTCCCGAGACAAACGCGTGAGCCCGTGCATTCATGGCCGAGCAAAGTTTAGCACAACGGGACTGGGCCGTAAAGAATTCGAAAAAAGATATGCGTATCGTCGTTTGTGTAATTTTTTATCGGCGCCGGAATCACCCCCGAAGTCCCTATAGCGGAGGGGGGCCCCGTCGCTTTTCGACGGGGGGAACCGACGGGACTGGTTCCCCAGGGGGATTCGGGGACGATTCCGGCGCCTCTTCGAAAACACATTCTTGAAGATGGTCCCGAAAACAATCCAAGTTGACAAAAGCCGCGAGTGGGATTAGATTCATATAAAGCAAAGATCGAGCCGTTCCTTTCATGAAAAGAGTCCTTTTATCGGCGGCCGGGTACGATCCTTCGGGGGGAGCCGGTGTGCTTCTCGACCTCAAGGTCTTCCACGATTTCGGTTTTTACGGCGCCGGGATTGTGACGGCCATCACCATCCAGAACACCCAGGCCGTAAAAGATGTTTTTTGCCCTCCGGCTCGAACCCTCAAAAACCAGTATGATACGTTGGCCAGAGATCTTCCCTTTGCCGGCGTCAAGATCGGCATGGCCGGATCTGCGGACAACGTCGGGATTATCGCCGCGATTCTGGCCGCGAACAAAAAGATCCCGCGGGTCATCGACCCCGTGTTCCGTTCGAGCTCGGGCGCATGGCTTCTGGAAAAGGATGCCATCCCCACTTTTATCCGGAAAATCCGCGGCCGGGCTTCCGTCCTCACGCCGAACCTGGAGGAAGCGGGCCTCATCAGCGGCCGAAAAGTCCGGACGTTGGAGGCCATGAAAGAAGCGGCAGAGAAAATCTATGAGCTGACCGGTATCCCCTGTTTCCTCAAAGGCGGCCACCTGGAAAAAGAGGCCGTCAATATTCTCTTCGACGGCAGGCAGACCTTTCTCTTCGATAATCCGAAAATTAACAAAGACGTCCACGGCACGGGCTGCTTCTTTTCTTCAAGCCTGCTCTGCTATTTGGCGCTGGGAAATCCGCTGGGGAAAGCCTGTGAGCTCGCCACCGAATTGACCTTTGGGGCCATCAAAAATGCCGTCCGCATCGGCGGCGGCCGCCACGTCATTTCTTTTCCGGCGTCGGCTCTTGACTCATCTTGAACTCATGATATACACTGCCTTTCGATCGCCGGAGGGGACGTAGGCATCAACAGCGCATACTCGACCCGGGACGCCGACTAGCAAATTCCAATAGCCAATTCGATAAAATCGAAAGGGGAAAGCAAAGAACTTCCGGAGGAGATGATGGCTCTGCAGAGAAACGACTTGTACAGATTTCCTTGGTCACAGGTTGACAATCCCGGCACATGGATAGAAGTCACGGACATTTGTGATTTGTTTTGTCCAGGATGCTTCAGGCATCGGCTCGAAGGACATCGGCCGTTAGATGTGATTAAGGACGAGGTCCTCATGTGTCAGAGAGCTACCAACTGCGAGCGAGTCGCGATTGCCGGAGGGGAGCCTCTGATCTATCCACATCTGCTTGATGTCGTGAACTTCATCTCGAAGCAGGGCATGAAGCCGGTCTTGATGACGAACGGCGAATGTCTGACGCGGGAATATGCCCTCGAGCTAAAAAAGGCCGGCCTTGCCCAGTTTTATTTTCACGTGGACAGCGGCCAGCAGAGACCCGGATGGGAAGGAAAAGATGAAATCGAGGCGAACCAACTTCGTCAGTACTACGCCGACATGGTTTCTGAGCTCAGGGGAGTAAAATGTGGATATAACATCACCATGACTCGGACGAATCTGGGCGCCCTGCCTGAGATCATACGCTGGGGCTTGGCCAATATCGACAAAGTCCACAGCCTCAGTCTGATTGCCATGCGGGGATTGCTCGTCTCCGAGGGAATCGAGTACCGGGCCGGAAACGAGAGTGTGGATGTTGGTCGGATCCAATGCTCTGCGGATTCGACCCAGGAAATTGATATCACCTCGGACGAGATGTTCGAACTCGTTCAACAGATGAATCCGGATCTCCGGCCTTGCGCTTTTCTGAATGGGACTGTGGATGCTTCCACGAACAAGTTCTTAGTCATTGTCCCGATCGGGTGCGGGGATGAATTGTACGGAGTTTGCGGCGCCAGATCGATCGAACTGTTTCAAATTCTCCACCACTTCTCCACAGGACGATATACATCCCTGGTGCGGACGCCGAGGCCGAGCAAAATCATTTTCCTCGTCTCAGTCTTGGACCGGGAAGTCCGGAAAGCTTTCCGGCGCTTTCTGCGAGCGTCGATTCGTCATCCATCGAGATTGTTCCGGAAAGTCTATCTGCAATGTATCAATTTGGTTCAGCCCACCGAGATCATTGATGAGGAAAAAAATTTCTGCGATGGCTGCATCAACCTGATTCCCTGGAAAGGGAAAATGGTGCATTCTTGCGTGCTGGATGAGTACAGAATTTTCGGTGGGCCGATCAAGCCTGTCAAATATCAAAAACAATGAATTTCAGGACGATCCGATGAGGATCGCTCTAGGCACCGGCACGGCCACTTCGTCAATATTTCTTCGGCCAACGGTCTGGCCCCTTTGCCGTATGTCGGTCCCTACAGCACATCGAAATCGGGCCCTCGTTCGGATCTCGCCGGAAACATATATTCTGTCCTGGGCCTACCGGTTCTTGCCGAGGCTCTTTCGGCTGGGCGCTGGGAAAGTCATGAAAAAGACAGTCTGAAATACGCGTATCTGTCACCGGGGACTTCGGATCTATCGGGAACGCCGTTGAGCGCCCACAACTCATGCTCAACATTCATAATCCCAAACCTCAAAGCTCCGTTTCCAGGCGAAGCGGATTTTGCCTTTTTCTGCATCCGTCAATCCGGGATACACGTTCTTTTGATATCGGCTGGTGCGTTCGACGTAGCTCTCGATCTTCGGTTTGACGGCCTGGAAACCGGGGAGCTCGAGTGTTTCATACAGGATTTTCATCTCGGACAGGGGCGATTTCTCCAGGTCTTCGAACCTGAGAGTATGGAAGCGGTTCTTTGCCAAGAGGGGAAGATCGGCAAAAAACGCGTCGTACATCTGGGTATAATAACGAAGGATATCGTCATCCAAATCGCCCATGTCCGGCTTTTGGAGAAATGCAAAATTCTTATGCAGGTAAATCAGGAAGGTTCGGTAGGATTGGAATAGGCTGTAGGGGTGCCGGGAGATGTGGACGAATCGCGCGTCAGGAAAAAGCTCCAGGAGAGTCTGGATCCGGGCTGTGTTGGGCGATGATTTGAGGGCGAGCCGGCGACCAAACCTGAACGTCAATTTCCTCAAATACTTGACATAGATGCTTTTCCATCTCTCGACGCCATCAGACGGCAACTCCCGCAAGCTCAGGTATTTCGCATATTCATCGACTCGTTGGGGAAGGAGCAGGCTCATATAAGTCGAGGGAGCGCCGAGAGAACAGAGCGCTAATTCTTCTTCTTGAGGGGTTCCGAGTCCCAGCTCCACATTATCAAAGCCACGCGTCTTGGGCAGCCGTGAACCCAATGTTCTCAAAAAGACGCGCTCGGTCAGGAGAAACGAGTGAGGGAAAAAGACCTGAAGCAATGTGGGAGCGGCAAATTCGGGATCAAGAAGGAGTAGGTTGTGGAGGTGGGTTGTCCCACTCCTTGGATGTCCCAGGATAAACAAAGGGTGAGCTTCAATTTCGACCTCTTCGATACGCTTACCGTACCGAAAATCTTCAAGGCTCCCCAAGATGGAATTGATCATGCTGGCCACCGTAATTGCGCCGGCTCGAGGAAGACATCTCAGGGCGATTTCGAGCTCGGAGTCGGCCAGCAACTTTATCCAGTCCCCCATTCGGATCCCATAAATATAGGAGAACCTCATCGGCTCACTTTTCCATCAGAGATTTCGGGAGGACAGAGCTCGAAATTCGGACTTTTCGGCCGATACAGGATCGTGAATCCATGGTTCCTAGACCTGTCTCTCGGCCTTGGGCAGCGCGATGAGCGGTGCGGAAAACTTCAGGTAGCTCTCCAGAATGCAGGAGGAGATCAGTCGGCCCTGCCAATAGGTCTTGTTTGGGCAGCCATCGCAGAGGTCCATCTCTCCCGTCGGGAGCATATCCATTGGCTGCAGAACGATGATGTTCTGGGCGTAGATCGGGCGGAATAAAAATGCCGGATTTCGGACCGCGGCTTTCAAGTAGTTGCGTAATGTGCGGCGGACCTCTCGATCGAAAACACTGAACAGGAGCATGGTCTTGGCCTTGCGGCTGATCCCGGGTTTGGGCAAGGACAGATATCGCCCCTTGAGCAGATGATGTGCGGTCTGAATGAGTTCGAAGGATTTCGGCCCGATATTGCCGAACGATTGGACGCGGGTCCCGAGGCGGACGCCCACCGCCCACTTGGCCGTTGTTGCCAGGCTGGTCCCTCCGATATAGCCGGCGAAAGAGAAATCCGGGATAGCCTTCCGGACTTGGGCATAGAGTTCCGCCGAAGAGATTCTCCGCATCGGTTGGAGGGAGGAATAGGTCTTTTCGCCGAGCGCGGCAGGCTGGGATCCCGCGAAGAAATCGAAGCGCCCATCTGTCGACATGAGCCGTACGGCAATCAAGGTGTAGGCATGGACCCGGTCGATATTTTTCATGGCCCAATTCACGATGTCCGGCACGGAGTCGGTTGTATCGGGGAAGATGGTGATGTTGAATGCGGAGACCAGCCCTCCTTCCGCATAAACCATATCCACCAGCTCCTGGCGGAGGCTGTTGAGTTCGCGCTCGGTCTTCCCCGCCCATCCCGGCCGGTTCTGGTGGCTGTCGACATGAAAGATGAATCCGAACAAGCCGGCTTTTTTTAGCTCATGGAGGAGGCTGGCGTTGAGAGCGACGGCGTTGGTCACCAGGATTGGTTTGGGACCGTAGGATTTGACCAGGCGGACAATGTCCAGGATCCGATTGTGGGTCAATGGTTCGCCGCCAGCGATCATCATCAAATCGCATTTTCGGAGAGCCAATAAATTCTTGAGCTCCGAGACGATTTGGCTCATGGGCTTTTCGCTGTTTGGATCGTTGGTGGCATAGCAGGCGTCGCAGCTGATGTTGCATCTGCGCGTCGGCTCGAACCAACTCATGCTGTTGTCTGCAGTGGACCAGGGGATACGATAAAGCCTTCGGATGTCGATCGGCGGGTGGCTATCTTTAAAGAATTCGATCATGGTTTCCGGCGGCATGAAACTGGCTCGCGACTTTCCCCTTTTTTCGCCGAAAGAATCATACTCAATAACAAAAGAACCTGTCAAGTCGAGGGGAAAGCCGGCTCTTATCAGTCGAGGGAGCGGGACTTGGCGGGGATCTCCGAGGACGTCAGGACTTCGGCGGCCCGCTTTAAAACGGCATCCGGAAATTTCACGCCCTGCTTCTCGGCCGCCTTCTGGTTGAGATGGAGCTTGACCGTGGTCATGCTCTGGAAAGGAATCTTGACGGGGTTTTCTCCGCCCTTCACCCGAAGGACGATCTGGCCTGTTTTATATCCCATATCGAAGAATTCCCAGCCCATGGCCGCGCAGGCGCCGAGCTCGGTGGACCTCAAAAATCCGCCGAAGAGCGCGATTCCGTTCTCCTCGGCCACCTTGCCCAGGGCCATGAAAGACGCGTTGATGGTGTTGTCCGAGATCTGGTAGATGACGTCGATCTTCTTATTGATCAGCACCTGTGCCGCCAAGAGCACCTCGCTGGGATTGGAGACGGGCACGGCGACAAGCTCGAATCCCAGCTCTGCGGCACCTTCCCGGGCCACATCCAGGTAATACTCAGAATTGAGCTCTGAAGGCGTCCAGAGAGTTCCGACCCTTTTCGCCAGGGGTAGCGTTTCTTTAATGAGCTTCAGGGTTTCCTTGATCGGCCCCTCCGAAGATACGCCGGTGACGTTGCTCAGATGCTCCGTCGGCGACACGCCGGCTCGCGTCAAATACGGGTTGGCCACCGAAGAGAAAATGATCGGAATATTCTGAGTGACGATCAAGGCCGCCTGGAGACAGGGCGTGGAAATGGGGACGATCATGTCCACTTTTTCGTTGACGAATTCCTGGGCGATCCTCTGGACCTCGGAAATATCCCCCATTCCGTTGCGGATCTTCAGCTGGACGTTCACTCCATCCTTGAGGCCGCCGTCCTCCAAGGCCTGGATAAGGCCCTTCCGCGTCTCGTTGGCAGTCGGCGAATCGATGAGCTGGACGATGCCGATGGTGTAGAGAGTCTTCGGGGGCTTTCGGCAAAAACAGAAAAGAAGCGGAAAGAGCAGAATAAGAATGCCGGCTTTTCTCAACCTATTCATTCTCCAGGACAAAAAAATCATAATCGAAATTCTATCGCGAGGCAAATCCTATTTTCGCCTAGGTAGGCAACTCTGTTTACATAATTTTCTATCGGTGTCGGAATCGCCCCCCGGCCCCCTGGGGAACCAGTCCCGTCGGTTCCCCCCGTCGGATACTCTTGGAGGGAAACCCTTGCTCCGGGTTTCCCTCCAACGCTCGCTTCGCTCTCTGCCTCCTTTCCAAGGAGCATTTGACGATGAACCAATTAGAGGCCTCTTCTTGATGGGAAAGCAGGATTTTTGACAGCTTCGTGCGGCGGGGGGCATCGGGGGCGATTCCAACACCTCTTTGAAATCATATATTGGGAGATGCTTCCTTTCCCTTGCGCCGTGCCAATTTGTTAAATATATCGGCGGCAATATTCCCGCCGCTGACGACTAAAACCGCCTTCCGTCCCTGAAACCGGCGGCGGGCCTTGATCAGACCGGCAAGCGGGAGCGCTCCCGCGCCTTCCACGACTTTTACATGGACCTCGTAAAGGCGGCGCAGGGCATTTTTCAGGCTATTCTCGCTGACCGTCAGGATGCCATCGACATAAGCCTGACACAAAGGAAACGTCACCGCACCCGGCTCCATCCCCCCGGCCACGGCATCGGCCAGGGTCGGCTTTTCCTGGATCTCGACCAGCCGTCCTGCGGCAAGAGAAGCTTTCATAAAGGCGGAGTTTATGGGCTCGACCCCCCAGATCTTGACGGACGGCTTGAGCGATTTCAGATAGCCTCCGATCCCGGCGATGAGCCCGCCGCCGCCGATCGGCACTAGGACATCATCGACCTCGGGCAAGTCTTCGAAAATTTCGATCCCCAGCGTTCCCTGGCCGTGGATGATGTCATAATCGTTATAGGGGGAGATGAAAACCCGGCCAGTTTCGTCGGCGATACGACGGGCATGAATCTCCGCCTGCTCGCAGCTCGTTCCATGGAATTTCAAGTCAACGCCGTATTTCTCGATCATCTGAATCTTTTCCCGGACCGCATTTTCAGGAAGAAAAAGGGTCAGCGCGACATCCTCGAGCTTCGAGGCATAGCTGAGGGCAAGGCCGTGATTGCCGGTCGATGCCGAGACGACACCTCGTCTTTTCTGTTCGGCCGGAAGCCGCCGGAGCTTGTTCAGGGCGCCCCTGAGCTTGAACGATCCCGTCTTTTGATCGCACTCCCATTTAACGTAAATCTGGGCGCCAAGCTCCCGGCTGAGGACCGGCGAATATTCCAGCGGGGTCCGGATAATTTCGCCCCGGATCCGCCCGTACGCCTCCAAGACTTTCGCTTGAAATTCCGAAGTTTCGAATTTCCCCGGCTTCCGTTTAGCCATTGTTAATGAAAAAAATCTCTCACATATTCGTTAATAAAGCAAGTACAGAACTGGGGACACACACAGTGTGTGTCCCCGGGCCTAAAAACACATCTATCTTTTGCGTATTTCGAATTCCGTGGCACCATCGCGCGCAACTTTAGGGTGGCGCGGCGCAGGGGCTCCCCGCCCATCCGGAGCGGGAAAAATTTGGAGAATCCAAATGGAATTGCAACAGTGATCCGCTGGAAGCCACTCCAAATTTGTGATTTCAAGGAGGCGCTGGAATCGGCCCATAGGCCCCCATAGCGGAGGGGGGCCCCGGAATCGGGGACACACACTGTGTGTGTCCCCGATTCCGGGGGGAACCGACGGGACCGGTTCCCCAGGGGGCCGGGGGCGATTCCAGCACCTCCTTGAAATCACATAAGCGGCAGCCCGTTGATTCATCATTAGAGTTGGAAATTTTATCGAATTCCCATAAAATAGACTCTACAGCATGGCCAGCTATTATATCGGGACAGCCGGA
>CAZIDN010000118.1:0-8316 GCA_964537875.1 uncultured Eubacteriales bacterium | reverse complement strand
TCTACGAGATGGTGACGGGCAACCTGCCCTTTCGGGGGGACACGTCGGTGGCGGTGTTCGACAGCATCCTCCATCAGGCGCCGACGTCCCCCGTGCGCCTCAATCCGGATGTGCCTGGCGAGTTGGAGCGGATCATCAACAAGGCGCTCGAGAAGGACCGCGAGGTCCGCTACCAGTCGGCCAGGGATTTGCTGGTCGACCTGACGCGGCTGAAGCGTGAGCGCGAGTCCGGACGGGTGGCCGTTCCCGGCGTCGCGGAGTCCCCGCGCATCCCGTCGCTGGCCGTGCTGCCGTTCACGAACATGAGCGCGGACAAGGACAACGAGTACTTCTGCGACGGCCTGAGCGAAGAGCTCATCAATTCACTGAGCCACATTCATGAGCTGCGCGTGGCTGCTCGCACCTC
Source organism: uncultured Eubacteriales bacterium (assembly GCA_964537875.1). Classification (GTDB taxonomy): domain Bacteria; phylum Acidobacteriota; class Aminicenantia; order Aminicenantales; family UBA4085; genus JAPKZH01. The sequence goes on along the minus strand of CAZIDN010000118.1, from coordinate 7,910 downwards.
GGCTTTTTCATTTAAAGGAAAGGATCTTGACATTCGTGAGATTGGAAAGTTGTTGAATGTCCAAGCCATCCTTGAAGGCAGTGTGCGGAAAGCGGGCGAGAGGCTGCGCATCACCGCCCAGCTTGTGAGCGTTGCTGATGGCTATCATCTCTGGTCCGAGAAATACGACCGCGCCATGGATGATATCTTTGCCGTCCAAGATGAAATATCTCTGGAGATTGTCGACAAGCTGAAGGTGAAGCTACTGAAGGGCGAAAAGACGAAAGTCTTAAAGCGCCATACCGAGAACAAAGACGCCTATAATCTTTTTTTAAAAGGCCGCTATTTCTGGAACAGGCGGAATGAAGGAGATCTGAAAAGAGCGATAGAGTGCTATCACGAAGCTATTGAAAAAGACTCAAAATATTCCCTTCCTTACCTCGGGATTGCCGACCACTTCATCATGATGGGGCTGTGGAGTTATCTGCCGCCGGAGACGGCGCGCCTGAGGGCAAAGGAAGCCCTGGATAGGGCTTTGGAGATCGACGACCAGTTTGGAGAAGCTTATACGTCCTTGGGCTATTATCAATTCCTGTTTGATTGGGATTGGCCCGCTGCCGAAAAAAATCTTAAGCGCGGCCTTGCGCTCAATCCCAACAATGTCTATGCCCATGCTTGGTATGGTTGCTCTCTAAATGGAATGAGTCGATTTGAAGAGGCCTACACGGAACTTAAGATGGCGTTGGAAATGGAACCCCTCTCCCCTATCATAAACGCTGTCGCGGGAATACAGGTTTCCTTTACCCATATCGATGAGGGGAAGAAACAAATGCAGAAGGCGATCGAGATGGAGCCAAACTTAGCGCTTGCACATTTATGGTTGGGATGGATTTATATGTTCCCTAAGGTTGTGGATGAAAAGGCGCTGGAACAGCTTCAAAGCGCCGTCAACTTAGGTTTGACCTTTGCCTTAGGGTGGCTCGGATGTGCGTATGGTCGATTAGGAAAAAAAGAAGAGGCCTTGAAAATTCTCAGTCAACTGGATGAGCTATCCAAGGAGAGATACATTTCGCCTCTCCAAAGGGCTGCGGTCTACAGCGGGCTTGAAATGTATGACCAAGCCTTTGAACACCTTGAAAAGGCTTGTTCTCAGAAAGAGCCTTTTTTGGCTTTATCCGTCTACTCTAATAAAGCGCATGGGGTTTTTCCTCAGGAATTTCGGCTGGATAAAAGGTACAAGGCCCTGATGAGAAAAATGAAGAAAATAGATATTGAATAAATGGATAGTTTGGGCCTTAAGCATAAATCCTGTCTCCGATGGAGGGACAGAATCAGGTCGAACTAAAAAGAATGTTGGTTTTACTGTAGGAGGGGAAAATGTTAAGGCATATCGTCATGGTCAATTTCAAGGTTGAGGTCGGGCAACGCGAGAGAGATGAATTTGCCAAAAAGGCTGCTGAAACACTAGCGCAAGTACCAGGAACGAAAAATATTATCATGGGACAAGCTTCAGAAGTAGAAGGCAAAGCACGCTATGGCGCAGCTCTATTTATCGATTTTGACAGCGAAGCCGCCTTGAAAAACTATCTTGCTCATCCTATACACAAAGCCGTAGAAGCACAAATGCCTTCTATGTTGAGTGAGTTCCTTATTTCAAATTATTTATACTAGGGTTAGAAAGAGCCCCCTCCGAGCTGACAAGAGAGGGCTCTTATAGATTTATAGCCCCCGTTTCCGGCGAGCCAGCAAGTAGTCGCGGCTTACCACGGGGTACGAAGGGTATTGGTGATAAGAAATTCTTTTTTTGCTATGCCTGTCGAATAAGCCTCTTTGTATCGATTTTCCCATCCAAGCATCGTGAGGAAGTATAGGTCATGGCTCAAGAAGATGCCAAGGACAGCTTAGGGGCGGAGGGTATCTCCACGAGGCCGTTCGAGGCGCCAGAACCGGCGAAAATCAGCCGGACCTCTCCTCCGGGACGAGGAAAGAACTAGGAAAAATATTCGGTCGAGGTCTGGGCGGCCATCAGAAGCTCCTGATAGGGGATATGAGGCGGAGGGGGTTTGTCTGCGACAAATGAGAGCCTGAGGTGGTTGATGATCCTGTCGACCACCGCATAGTCGGTGAGGAAGGCAATGATGCGCATCTCTGCTCCGCACTGGGGACAGACCGGTAGCAGACTTGGCCTTCCTGCCTATTTCTTCTTTTTCTCCGCAGGCATCGTCGTCTCGGAAACGGTCGGCCAGACGACCTCGTCGCCCACGCCGTAGTCGTAAATCTCGAACCAGGAGCCGACCGGAAATTCGGCGGCCAGTTTGACGGGATCGATAGCGGGATGTGCCGTGGGATCGATCTGCGCGTACTTCCGGTTGACGACATCGGACGTAAAGTATTCCACGGTCCTCGCCGCGTTGGTCAGGCGAGCGCCATGATAATAGCGGAAACCGCCCACGTAAAAACGGGTATCGGTCAGAATACTGCGGCCGTCGATGCCGGTGACCCGGCCGATGCCGATGCGGCTGTCCGTGGCGAGTTCCAGCTCAAGCCCTTGTTCTGTGCGCCGTGTCAATTCGACCTTCAGCGCCACCCGGCGGGCGGGGTTGGTCACGTAGATGATTTTTCCCTTCAGCCCTTCGGGATGATCCGGGACCGGAGAGATGGTGATCCGGCTTTGCTTGTGATCCAGCGATGCGATTTTCCCCCGATATTCACCCGGTCCCTCCGGCCGCAGCCCGACGCCGTCGCGCGTCAGCCTGTTGCCCCCGACAATCGCCAGCCGGCATTCCCCATTTTTCCTTTGCGAGAAATATCCGAACCGGCCTGCGAAGACGAATCCGCCCTCGGCCGTGCGCTCGATGCTGCCGTCGCTTGAGGCGAACAGGTAGTCTTCGCGGTCTTTAAGCGAGACGACGATGGCCAGAGGCGGGAAACCGGCCTCGTCGACCGGGGATATCTCGAGCTTCCGGACTCCGAGAATGAGCGGCTCACCGCGGTACAACTCCATCAGGCTGCAGACCTGGGTTTGGACAGGGGCTTCTCCGCTCCGATTCAGCAGCACCCATTTCATTTCGTAGGGAGACGAGCCGGCGGGAGACTTGCCGTCACATATGACCGCTTGGGCTCCACCCGAATCGGCCAGGGTCAGGCGGAAATGGAGGCCATCGCTCTCTTTCAGCGCCCAATCCACGGACCACACTCCCTGCGGATTTCCCCGGCTGATATTGTAGAAATGGGGAAAACCGAAAAGAGGCCCCTGGAATCCATAGGCCTCGTTATATTCGGTGTTCTTGCGCAGCCACTCCGGGTCGCCATAGGGAACGTCCGCTCCGGCCAGAGTCCCGGTCGGTTGCCGGTTCAGTTGGATCCCTGACGTGACGAATCCCTCGTCCTCTTGGGCGTGGAAACTCCACCAGTTTTCACGGCCTCCGGAGACGCGGTACAAATCGAGGCAGTAAAACCGCTCCTCGTCGATATCGATGAGCGCGAGCATCCGCCGCTGCCAGTTGCCCGGGTCGAGTTCGAATCCCTTCCCGTCCTCTACCCGGCTGGTGAATCCCCGTGCCAGAGCTTCGGTCACGTGAACGGGGCCTGCGTCGTTGAAAAGCTGAGCGGACGCCGTCATCTCCACAAAGGGAATCTGCCGCGCCAGAATCTGGGTCAGCCATAGTTTTTCCCAGTAATTCCAGTTGCGCGGGTATCCCATTTGACCGAGGATCTCGCTGCGGTAGGCATCCAGGCCGATGTGCATGATATCGTCGTGTTCGTGCCCGCGGTAGCGGCCGTACATCATCCACAGCGCGCGCCGGTTGTCGCCCTGCCCGCTGCGAAGCATCGCCAGTCCGTATCCGTCCTGAAGGGAGCTGAGATCGTTCCAGTCGTCCGGAAGCTTCGACGCCTCGCGCTCGATTTCTTCCCGAGTGAAGGGGAAGTCGGCGGAGGGTTTCCAGGCGCTGTCGCGGGCCAAGGCCCAGGCGAATTTGGGATCGCGGAGGACGCGGTAAGCCTGCTCGAAAGCCCTTAGACTTCCGTTCTGGCGGGTGATCTTCTCCAGCACCTGGAATTTGGGATAGCTGCCGCCGTCTCCCACCCGCGGGAACGTCCGGCCGACGTTGACGGTGTCCATGGAGAAATCGAAGATCTGGCGGAACCTGCGTATGCGGGTCAGGTCGGGGTAGCGGTCGGCCGGATAGAGGTCCGGATTCAACGTCCGGAGATGTTCGATCGAATCGATGATCGGCCCAAGAGACTCAACGTGGGCGGAGTTGTAGCCGCCGGTCGATTCATAGGGAGCGCCGTCGCGGAAATAGCCGTTGGGGAGGAAGACCCGCAGGTTTCCGTTTCCGTCATAGAGCCAGTCCATGAATTCGGGGCCGCGGCGGTAATTCAGCATTTCGACGAGCTTGGCGAATCCGCGCTGGGGCCACGGTTCGTTCGATGCGGTAGCGCCGTCCATCGTCCCCTGCATCCAGACGGCGAAGAGGTTTTCCTCGATGAAACGCCGGACGTCGGCGCCGCTGCGGACGTCGAAGCCCTTTCGTCTCAGAAAGGTAATGATCTCCCGGTCCCGGTCGATATCCGGCCAGACGGCGTCGTAGGCTTCGGCGTAGCGGAGCTGGTATCCGGGCTGATCGATCGGGTAGATCGTGAACCCACTTCGCTCGAGAATCGGCCCCTCGTCGAACCGTCCCGGACCGAAGCGTTGCACTTGTTTGATAGAGTTGCGGTGGCGGTGCTGCGTCATTGTGGCCAGGTAGGCGTACTCAACCGCTGCTCGGGACGCGGCGACCAGCGCCTTATGGAGATAGCGGGGATCGCCCGTGGACACGTATGCCGCGGCACATTCGGGGAAAACGCGCAGCATCTGGTGACAGTAGGCCTGGTTGAGTTCGGCGATGAAACCGTACTTTTTCCCGTTGACGTCGCACCCGCCGCCGATACCGTCGTCGGCAAATTCCCCGCCGGTGAAATCTCCGGCGGCGAAATCATTAGTCGGATAGGTTTCGCCGCCGATCGGACAGCGAAGCTTCCAGAGATAGGGAATGGAGGCGTTGTATTGCCGCAGGGGGACTCCGCGGTCGTTCAGCCATGGATAGAACGCGACGTCCCGGTAGACGTCCGTCCCGTGAACCGGGCATCCCTCCTTCAGGTTGACCCAGTGCCAGCGGGGAATCGTCGAATCGGGCTGCATCGCCCAAATGGCGTCGTCATCGAGGGTCAACCATTGTCCCGCGTCGGATTTCTGACTGCGAAGTCCGGATTCGATGGCCACGGAAAGGGTTTGGCCCGTCTTAAGTTCGGGAAGAGAAGCTCCGAGAGGCCAGCGGCGCGGGAGCTTCATCCCTTTCAGCTCACGATATTGGCGCAGGTCTTCGAAAGACCAAATTCCGACGGGAACGGCAACGTGTTGGCCGGGCCAGGAGAAGTTGATCTCAGCCATTTTCGCCGCTTTTTGGGCGCGGAAATAAAAACGCCGGATTTCGGATCGGGCCGGCAGAGGAGTGTAGTCGAGGAGGACGACGGCCGGCGGACATTTCACGCGGATGTCGGGAACTCCGGTCGGGACCTGCAAAGCCACCATGAAGATACGCCCCTCGCCCACGAAATCCGGCTGGTAGACAACCAGGTTATAAGTCAAGTCCGGTGCCGCGGCATAGACAACTGCAGCCATTGCGACAATAAGAGCGATCCTTAAAGCCGTTTTCAAACACATGTCTAATCTCCTTATGGCACTTGGGAAAATCCAATTCTATTCGCGCTCCGCCCGACAAGCAACGGAAATGTTCTCTGACCGCGAACTCGTCGCCAGGCCTCTCCTCCGGGACGAGGAAAGAACTAGGAAAAATATTCGGTCGAGGTCTGGGCGGCCATCAGTAGCTCCTGACCTTAAAGAGAGGCTCAAGTCCTAGGGTTTTGCCGGCGCCACTCGGCGGCCACCTCGGCCACGAATGGCCTCACCCGGGTGAAAAATCTTTTGTAGCCCGGGCAAAGGTAGTTCAGCCCCGGCTCGCCGTCCTGAGTGCGCAGGAAACGGTTCTTCGGACACTCCCCATTGCACATGACCCGCACATCGCAAGCCCGGCAGAAGTGAGGCATCTTTTCCAGCTTGGCCAGTCCGAACGCCTTCTGAGAGAGGCTCTCGAGAAGGTCGATGAGCGGCGTATCGCGGATATTGCCCACGCGGTGCTCCGCGTCTACAAAATGATCGCAGCAGTAGAAATCTCCGTTGCTCTCGACGACGGGGATGTCGCCGCAGACAGGGCGGAAGATACACAGGGAGTGCTCCTGGCCGAAAGCGGTCCTGGCCGCCTCCTCAATGATCTGGACTTTGATCAACCCGATGTCCCCGGCCGCCCACTCGTCGAAGACGGAGCAGAGGAAGTCGCCCCAGGCTTCGGCCGGAACGGTCTCGGGGGTGACGCCGTCCGCCGCGTCCGGCCGCCGCTCAACCAGGGGGAGGAAAGTCACGTATGAGGCGCCAATCCGCCTGAAAAAACGGTAGACCTCCGCGGGGCGCCGAACGTTGTGCGAGCTCACGACGCAGAGGATATCGGTCGGGACGCCGTGCCGCCGAAGGATTTCATAGCCGCGCATGGTCTCCTCGAAAGTGGGACGGCCGTCCCGAGTGAGGCGATACCGGTCGTGCATTTCGCGCGGGCCGTCGAGGCTGAGCCCGACGGCGAACCCTTCGGCCGCGAGAAAGCGGCCCCACTCCTCATCGAGGAGAGTCCCGTTGGTCTGCATCCCGTTGACGACCGTCCGGCCGGAGGGGCAGCGGCGGCGCTGGATGTCCACGATCAAACGGAAATAATCGAGGCCAAGGACGGTCGGCTCCCCGCCATGCCAGGAAAATCGGATCACTTCGTCGGGCGAGGCTGCTATGTGCTGGATGATGTAATTCTCGAGGAGGTCTTCAGGCATGTGGAGCGGCCCGCGCTCCGGGCCGAGGCGTCCTTTCCCGAGATAGTAGCAGTAGCGGCAGCCCAGGTTGCAGGCGGCGCCGGCCGGCTTGGCAAAAATCTGGAATCCGCGGTTCAATCAAAAAACTCCATTTTCAAGAGGAACGATGCAAAAGTTCAGTATGATTTTTCTTCAACCAGATGCCCACGCTTTTGCGCAGCCTCCTGGCCAGTGTGAACATCTCCCTCGCCTCTTGAGCCGAAACAGCACCTGACCGCTCATAATCGCTTATGTTGCGCTTTTTTCGGAAGGCATCAAGCTTGGCAACTAAGTCGGCATCCGCCCCGATTGTATGGGCAAGAGTCTGAATTACCCTGTAATGATGGCTGTCTCTCGAAGCGCGATAACCGGCGGCGCTTAAGGCTGCTGTGGCGCTTTGTAGAGCAGCATTATAGGCAATGGCCAGGCGCCAGTCAGAGCTCAGACCAGCGTGCTGGCATTCTTTCAGGTCTCTGTCGGCGATGCGCAGGAGGTCAGTGATCTCCCGAGGGCTGGGCTTTTGTTCGATGAGCCAACCGTTTCGCAGCCAGTCGTCTAAGCTCATTCTCGTCCCCGATCAGATATATTTTGGGACTCTCTAATACGGACGCCAGGAAATGGTGATTTGCTCTCACTTTTGTCTGGAATTCGCTCAACGGATAGACCGTTGGATTGATCTCCCGACCGAGAGTCTGTTGGGCGGTCTGAAGTTTGAGGACAACATCCGAATATCCAGAGTCTCCGACAACCAGCAAATCAATATCGCTCCTGGGGCCTTCCTCTCCCCTGGCTAACGAACCATAAATAAAGGCGATTTTGATCTGGCCGGCAATCGGCGCCAGAGCGTTGCGTAGGGTATCACCGATTCCGGCTGTTTTGATAATAAGACTCTTCAGTTCAGGAAAAATTGGGCATTCAGGATTCGCCTGAAAATATACTTGCCGGCCGCGCACAGTGCGACGAATAATCCCCGTATCAGCCAGTTTCCTAAGCTC
>CAZIDN010000117.1:0-8547 GCA_964537875.1 uncultured Eubacteriales bacterium | reverse complement strand
GCCTGGATTTTCATGGCCAGGAGGCTGCCCACCGGCCGCCCTTCGATCAGGACTTCTCCGGCCGTCCGGTCGACAAGGACATAAATCCCCGCCAACTGGATCGCCCGCTGTCTCAGGCATTCCACGACTTCATTCAGGGACCCCCCTGTCGTCAGAATGTCCTCGACAACGATGGCCCGCGATCCGTCAAGACCGGTGAACCCCGACCGGAAGGACATCTTCTCCTCGACCCGCTGAGTGAAAGCGAATTTCTTGCCGAGCTTGAGCGCGGCTAAAAAGCCGATGGCAATAGCCCCATAGGCCGGTGAGATCACGTATTCAAACTCCTTTTTCTCGCGCCGGATTTTTTCGACGAGAAGGTCGATGATCTTCTCGAGGGCGGCGGGATTTTCGATCAGGCGGATTTTTTCAAAATACCACTCCGAATGTTTCCCGGAGGTCAGCTTGAAATGGCCTTGAAGAAGGGCGTCGGAGTCCTTGAACAGAGCCAGGATCCGTTTATCCGAAATGGCAAGCATAAGAATCATCCTCTCCTGCTGGTAACACCGTCAGACAGAATTTTTTTAGCTTCACCGTTGGATAAACTGACCCCCGCCTCCCAAAGCTCTCAAACTGCCTCCGATGAAGGCGCTGATTTCCTCCACTTTCCAGCCTTTTTTGATAAGCCCAAAATAGAAAGCCCTTTTGGTTTCGAGGTCGTTGATCTTATCCGTCGACTTAACGAAGGCGACCAAGTTCGTAGCGGCTCCTATCAGCTTCTTCGCCTGATCGGCTTTTTGGATGCTCCCCTCGACGTCGTTCGGATCGAAATCCACGCTCAGAATAACCTTTTTTGAAACCGCCAAGGCTTTTGCCGAATCCGGCAATTTGTAGGTCCCGACCACGACGAACGGTTTTTCCGCAGCGTTCAGGACGTCGCTTAAGAGGTCATCAGCGGGATTCACCAAGTGGACATTGATGGAGTTCGCTTCCATCGTCTTGATCGCCGACTTCCCAGCATCGGTCAAGCGGCCGTTGACGACCCACGCGCCGTCATCGCCCGAGAATTCCACCCGGCCGAAACCGACCGAATTCGCGCCCAATTCGAGAAGCTTAGCGTCGCCTCCGAAGACGGCGCTCCGGACTCCCATGGCCACGTCTTTTCGGACCGGCTGAACTGGCGCGGCCGGGGTCGGCGCTGCCATGAACATCATCGGTCCCGCCGCGCGCATCGCTGCCACCATCTGGGCCTGAGTCTGAGCGTTACGTGCGACTTCGGCCTCGTACATTTTGGCTAGAAGCATGCTCTTGCTCGGGATGTCGGTGTTTCGCCACGAGCTCCCTGGCAGGGTGGTATTGATGTTGGTGACCCGCATCATGAGCGAATTATAGAGATAGAGGCGATCCGGAACCATCAAGTTGATGGTCGTCTCTTCTGCCAGATTCATCGTCCCCTGGACGACGAACTGGGACACCTTTCTCATGATCTCGGAATCGATCTTGGCGGCATCGTCGCCGCTGTCGTGGTAATCCGGGTGCCCGACGCCGCCGCTAGTCATGAGGGCCATGGATACGATCCCCTTGGTGATGAAGGTCGAGTGGTCGCTACCGCCCGGCCCGCCGGTGCTCGGTTTGACGGCCGCGATCACGTCGGGATCCTGGTCGCGCTTGATCACTTTTTCGTAGATCTCCGGAAAGTTCAGGGCGCCGGGTGCGTCGAGAATATCTCCCAATCCGACCATATCGCAATTGAAGTTGGCCACGACCTGGTCCATGGTAATCCCGGCAGGTGGCTTTGTGCCGAAATGATTCGAGCCGAGAAGCCCCATTTCTTCGCCGCACCAGCCGGCGAAGACGATCGTCCGCTTCGGCTTGAACCCGCCCTGGCCGAGGACTCGGGCGACTTCCATGGCGGTGGCGACTCCGGAGGCGTCATCATCCGCGCCGTTGTAAACGACCGTGCCCCGGACTCCGAGATGGTCGAGATGCCCCCCGATGACGATGTATTGATTCTTCAGGACCGGGTCTGTTCCTTCGATTTTGCCAATAACGTTTGGCGCATCCCCGCTGTATTTTTTGATATCATCATACCCTTTTAAGGCTACGACGGTTCCCAACGTCTTCGACTGTGGTTTTTTGTTTCGGATCTCCCAACGAATTTTACTGAGCTCCTGGCTGAATTCCCGCGTCGATTTCCGGGGGTCTCTTTTGGCGATGGTGCGGAAAATCCGTTCGGTGAGCTCGAAGACGAGGAAATTCCGCTTGATTTCAAGAGTCGAAGTCTGTTGTTGTCCGCCGGGCCCCATGAACATCATGCCGCCAAGAGGGATTTGGGCGGGATCGGGACTGTATAGCAGGATGGCCGCAGCTCCTTTGTCATAGGCAGTTTTGATCTTGGCATTATCGGTGACTTCTTCGGGAGTCAGGCCGATCGGAGCCGGAGCTTTGCCCGTCGTTTCCGTGAAAATTCCTCTGGGCTGAGCAAAACTATCGGGATTTCCCTTGAAGACCAAGACGACCTTTCCCTGAACGTTGAGGCCGGCATATTCATCTAGGCCTTTGGCCGGCAGCGAAATCCCGTAGCCGGCAAAAATCACGTCGCCTTTCGCCATCGTTTTGGCCGTGGACAGAGAATTCACCGTAAAATCGGCATCGTCGAAAGAGAAGACGCGAGTGCCGACGTTAAGCGTGGGAATCCCGGCATTCACGGTCACGGGCCGGCCGATCGGGACCTTTTGAAAATAAGATGTCCCGCCGTCCCCGCACGGCTTTAAACCCCATTCCTTGAATCGGGCGGCGACCCATTCGGCCGCCTTTTGATAGCCCGGTGTCAAAGTCTGACGGCCCTCAAGCTGATCCGAGGCCAAGTACTCGATATAACTTTTGGCTTTGTTGCCGTCTGCGCGGAACTGCTGGCAGTAGGCGGAAACAAAAAAGCCAAAGACAAACACTAAACCTAAAACGGTTACAAGAATTTTGCGTATTCGCATGAAATGCCCTCCTTTATGGCATAAAAGAGAAGAATATATCCCCGGCTCCCGGGGAATGTCAAGAAAAGGACAAAAAAGAATCGCCTGGAGCAGGTCAAAAGCACGTCATTAGCTTAGTGGATCGAGTGCATTCTGACGCTTGACATCTCTCCTCGTCGTGAAATACGATTTCCTAATATTAGAGGAAAAGAATTTTACGGCCAAGATCCCGTTTGATGATCACATCCATGGAGGAAATTCTTTTCCGTCATTCTAAGGTAAGGAGATATTCTGCATGAAACACCGTCGTCTGATTGTCGTTCTCGTCATCCTGGCCTTCGGCTGGCTGGCACTGCTCTGGAGCCAGGAACAAAGCCTGACCAGCCAGGTGATCGAAAAAGTCTTGCCCAACGGCCTGAAAGTCCTGATGGTCAAACGTCCGCAGGCCCCGCTCGTGCGCTGTATCCTGGCCTACCGGGTCGGCTCGGTCAACGAGCGGCCGGGCATCACCGGGATCTCGCACTTCCACGAGCACATGATGTTCAAGGGCACGTATTCCATGGGCATCAAGCCGGGTACGCTGGAGAAAGACATGGACTATGACCGGCAGATTGACGCCCTGATGGACCAGGTCGTGGAGGAGGAATCGAAGATCAAGGATCGCGACGCGGCGAAGATCGTGGCCCTCAAGAAGCAGATCTCCGACCTGATCACAAAGCAGAAAGCCGAAACGATCGCCAGCGAGGAGATTTGGGGCGCCTACCAGCAGGCGGGCGGCACGGGGATCAACGCCTCGACTGGAAACGAGATGACGCAGTATTACGTGACGCTGCCTAAAAATAAGCTGGAGCTCTACCTGGCGCTCGAGGCTGACCGGCTGGCCAATCCCGTTTTCCGCGAGTTTTATTCAGAGCGGGACGTCATCACCGAAGAGCGCCGGATGAGCGAGAACCAGCCGGGCAGTTTTTTCGACGAGCAGCTCAACGCCACGTTCTACGCGGCAAGCCCGTACGGATGGGATGTTGTTGGCTGGATGTCGGATATCAGCCGGGTGACCAAGAAGGAGATGACCGAGTACCGCGAACAGTTCTACCGGCCCGACAACGCTACGCTCGTCCTCGTTGGCGATGTCGATCCCGACCAGGTGATGCCGCTCGTCACGAAGTACTTCGGGCCGCTCAAGTCGAAGGGCAAGTCGCCCAGGGTGCGAACCGAGGAGCCGTCGCCGGAATACTACCGGAAGACCTATGGGGCGGGTTTTAAGCCCCCCTATATCGAGAAGCGCGTCTACGGGCGCGCCGCAACGACGCCTTATGTGACAATCATGTTCCACGTCCCGCCGTTATGGCACGACGACCTGGCACCGCTCTACGTCCTCGGCCGAGTGATGAGTGCCCGGACAGGGAAGATGTATCTCGAGATGGTCCTCCGGGACGACCACGCTACCATGGTTTCCGCGATGGCCTCCAACTCGATGTATGACGGATCATTCGAGGTCTCAGCACAGGCCAAAGAGATCAAGAACGAGACGAAGATTCCCCTCGATCAGCTCGAGAAGGAGCTGTGGACCTATATCGAGGACGTCAAAAAGAATCCCATCGATCCGCAAATGCTCCAGCGCATTAAGAATTCCATCGAGGCCCAATACCTCCAGAGCCTGGCCGGCACCGGCATCGCCGGCACGCTGGCCCGAATGGAAACGGCCTACCGCTGGCAGTTCATCGAAGAACAGTTCAAACAACGCATAGCCGTCACCGCGGATGACCTGATGAGGGTGGCCAAGAAGTATCTGAACCGGGACAACAGCGTGACCGGCGTCCTGGAACGGGAGAAGTAGGCATGTCGCCTCGAAAAAAGGATATGACCATGTTGAAACGAATCACAGCATCATCTTTAATAACCGCGCTGGTGGTCCTGTCAATGGCGATTGGCGCGGGCGCAGCCACGCCACAGGTTCCCCAAGGCCCCCGGCCGGATCAGTTCAAGTTTCCGCCGCTCGTCTTCAATCCACCTAAGGCTGCGGACTTCCGAACGCAGCTTTCCAACGGGCTCGTTGTCTATATCGCCGAGGACCATGAGATCCCATGGTTCAACGCATCGCTGCTCATGCGCACAGGGCCGTTCCTCGAACCGAAAGACAAACTCGGCGTCGATCGAATGACGCCGACGGTCATGCGGTCAGGCGGAACGAAGACGATGACCGGTGAACAAATCAATGAGCGGATGGAATTCCTGGCAGGCAACGTGAGCGCGACGGGCCTTTCGATCCACATCCGGCACCTGGACGAAGGCCTTAAAATCTGGAAGGACATCCTGACCAGCCCGGCTTTCCCGGAGGACAAGGTCCGGCGGGAGAGGGACCAGGCTTTGGTCGGCATTCGCAACCGGAATAAGAACCTCTCCATGGTGGCGATGCGAACCTTCACCAGGCTCATCTACGGCGAGGATTCGCCGATGGCCGCCGAAGCGACCGAGGCGGGCACGTCCGGCATAACACGCGAGGATCTCGGAGCATGGCACAAGAAGTTCTGGGGCGCCAATAATGCGATTCTGATCGTCTCCGGCGACTTCAAGAAGGCCGAGATGATTATGAAGCTCGAGGCGACGTTCGGAAAATGGGCCAAGGCCGAAAAGGCAATCCCGCCGATCCCGAAAGTCACCCAGGCGGCCAAAGCCGGCGTTTATATGGTTCAACCCGAAGTCCCGGCCAACCAGGGAGTCATCCGGATCGGACACCTCGGCCTCAAGCTCGACGATCCAGACTACCAGGCCGTCGATCTGATGAACTATATCCTGGGCGGCGGCTCCTTTTCGTCACGTATCACCAAGGTCGTCCGGACCGACAACGGCCTGGCCTATTCGACGAGTTCGAACTTCTCGGGAGGAGATCTGTATCCCGGGACCTTCTCAGCGTTCTGCCAGACCAAAAACGCGACAGTGGTTTTCGCTTCGCAGCTGATGCTGGATCTTATCGAAGGCATGAGAGCTGGCGACGTTTCCCAAGCGGATCTCGATTTCGCCCGCACGGCGCGCATCGAATCCTTCCCGGCCACGTTCGCCACAAGGATCCAGACGCTGATGGCGTTCGCTCAGTTGGAGTTCAACAACCGGCCACGCGACCACTACGATAAATTACGAGGTCGGTACGAGAAAGTGACGCTTGCCGACATCAAACGCGTCGCCCAGAAATGGCTCCAGACCGACAAGATGGTGATCATGGTCGCGGGCAACATCGAGGAATGCAAGGCCGGCGCCGACAAGATGCTGCCCAATCAAGGAACGATCGACGCGATGGCCGCTAAGTTCGGCGGGCGGACGATCGAAGGGATGGCCAAGAAATACGGCGACGGCCAGGTCCACGTCGTGGCGTTGAAGTAACCCGGCCCGGGCGGGGACATTCCCTTTACGACGCGTCGGATCGGTGGGGCTTCGACTCGGAAAACTCGCCAATTCGCGAAGCTTGCCGAAGTCCCAAGAGGCCAGCGGGCCGATTAATAAAAGCTTGACAAAATATTTAATTCCGTATATATTCTTATTTAATAATAATAACTATATAGGAATTTTTTGACATGACGATCGAACCCGCAGAATTAAAAAGACGTATGAACCGCCTCAAAGCGGGACTCAGACGCTCCGGGGTGAAATTGACCCATCAGCGTTTGGAAATCTTCCGCGAGGTGGCCAAATCCCAAGATCATCCCGATGTGGAGACGATTTTTTCAGGCGTTCGCCGGAGAGTCCCCACGGTATCGTTGGATACGGTGTATCGGACACTCTGGTTGCTCATTGACCTCGGCCTGCTGACCACTCTCGGACCGTCGAGATGGAGAGTGAGATTTGATGCGAATCTAAGCTCTCATCACCATTTCATCTGCAGGAAATGCGGGATGACGCGCGACTTTTTCAGTCATAAGTTCGACCGGCTGAAGATTCCGGGCACCGTGAAAACCCTGGGGAATGTGGAAACAACACACATAGAAGTCAGAGGCGTCTGTTATCGATGCTCGAAGAAAAATAAACCAAAACATTGCGTTGAGCGCAAGAAGGAGAAAAAATGAAGAAAAAACTGACCAACAATGCCGGCGTTCCAGTCGCCGATAACCAAAACATCATGACCGCCGGACCGCGCGGACCGGCGCTGCTTCAGGATGTCTGGTTCCTGGAGAAACTCGGCCACTTCGATCGGGAGGTAATCCCCGAACGCCGCATGCACGCCAAAGGTTCCGGCGCTTACGGCACGTTTACCATCACCCACGACATCACCCGCTATACCAAGGCCAAAATATTTTCCAGGGTCGGAAAGAAGACCGAGCTCTTCATCCGCTTTTCTACCGTGGCCGGTGAGCGCGGCGCTGCCGACGCCGAGCGGGACATCCGGGGGTTTGCGATGAAGTTCTACACCGAGGAGGGCAATTGGGATCTGGTGGGCAACAACACGCCGGTCTTCTTCCTGCGCGATCCACTCAAGTTCCCCGACCTCAACCACGCCGTCAAGCGGGACCCCCGTACCAACATGCGCAGCGCCCGCAATAACTGGGATTTCTGGACCTCGCTACCGGAGGCGCTCCATCAGGTCACCATCGTCATGAGTGACCGGGGCATCCCCTATTCCTACCGCCATATGCACGGCTTCGGCAGCCATACCTTCGGCCTGATCAATGCCAAGAACGAACGGCACTGGGTCAAGTTTCACTTCAAAACCCAGCAGGGTATCAAAAACCTCAGCGACGCAGAGGCAGCGGCGATCGTCGGCAAGGACCGGGAAAGCCATCAACGCGACCTGTATGAGAGCATCGAGAAGAAAGACTTCCCTAGCTGGACCATGTTCATCCAGGTGATGCCGGAAAAGGATGCGGCGAAATGTCCTTACAACCCCTTCGATCTGACCAAGGTCTGGTTCCACAAGGATTATCCCTTGATCGAGGTGGGAGTCCTCGAGCTGAACCGCAACCCTGAAAACTACTTTGCCGAGGTTGAGCAGGCGGCCTTCAATCCGGCCAACATCGTGCCCGGGATCGGTTTTTCACCCGATAAGATGCTGCAGGGGCGGCTCTTTTCGTACGGAGATGCCCAGCGCTACCGGCTCGGTGTCAACCACCACCTGATCCCGGTCAATGCCTCCCGCTGCCCGTTCCACAGCTACCACCGCGACGGCGCCATGCGCGTTGACGGCAACTACGGCAGCACCCTCGGCTACGAACCCAATAGTTACGGCGAGTGGCAACAGCAGCCGGATTTTGCCGAACCTCCCCTCAGTCTACAAGGGGCCGCGGACCATTGGAACCACCGCGAGGACCAAGATTATTACTCCCAGCCCGGCCGGCTTTTCCGGCTGATGAGTCCCGAGCAGAAGGCACTCCTTTTTGCCAACACCGCCCGCGCCTTAGGAGATGCGCCCAAGGAGATCAAGATCCGTCACATCGGCAACTGTCTACAGGCCGATCCGGCTTACGGTAAAGGGGTTGCCGGCGCGCTTGGTATTCCACTGAGCGAAGTGCCCACCAAAGCATAGCTCGGTCCTCGTTTTTACTTCTTCGCTGCGGCGGCCAGGTCGGCGTCTCTTTTCGCTTTATAAGCTGTCCCTTCCTTCCAGTTGGGA
>CAZIDN010000116.1:0-8612 GCA_964537875.1 uncultured Eubacteriales bacterium | reverse complement strand
AATCAAAAAAACCTTGACAGGTGCCGCGCTTTCATACATGGAAGGAAACCCTAGGTAAGGGTTTCCTTCCAAGAGTGTCCGACAGGACCCTTGCCCCGATCGTTGTCATCACGGAATTGGAAATGATACTCATGCCCGCTGCAAATAGACAATCCTCCCTGATTATGATAAAAAATCTGTGCGGCCCTGATGGCAAAACGAAAAAACCTGATCCTCGCCGGCAAGCTCATCTTCAGTCTCGCCGTCCTGGTTTTCTTCCTGGTCGTTTCGAAGATCTCCTTCGAGGAGATCGGCCAGAAGCTCAAGGGCGTCGTCTGGGGCTGGCTGGTTCTGTCTTTCTCCCTTCACGCCCTGGGGCTCCTCATCAGCGCCTATCGCTGGCAGATCCTGGCCCGGGCCCAGGGAGACCGGGTTCCCTTGATGTTCCTGGCCAAGTCCTATCTCGTCGGGACTTTCTTCAACAATTTTCTGCCGACCCGTTTCGGCGGAGATATCGTCCGCATCTGGGACGGTTCCCGCTATTCCAAGTCCCTGGTGAAATCCTCGGCCATTGTCGTCGTCGAGCGCATGACCGGGATCATCGTCCTCTTTGTTTTCGCTCTAGTGGCCTCGCTCTTGCGCCTGGATATGGCCAGGACAATCCCCGTCATCTGGGGCGCACTCCTCCTCGGCCTGGCCGGCCTGGCGGTTCTGGCGCTCTTCTTTTTCCCTTTTTTCGGCCGGGGACTGGAAAAAGTTCAGGCCGAAGGCTTTCTGGGAAGAATCGCTCAAAAATTCATCGCCTTCCGGACGACAGTTCTCGGCTACAAGGACAAGCGGGCCGAGTTCGCCCGGGCTACGTTTTGGGCCTTCCTCCTCCAGCTCAACGTCATCCTCTATTACTTCTTGATCGGCAAAGCGCTTCGCCTTGACATCGCCATTTTGGACTACTTCATCTTCATCCCAATCGTCCTGCTCATCCAGATCATTCCCGTGACGATCAACGGGCTGGGGCTCCGCGAAGGGGCCTACATCGAGATCTTCAAGTTCTACGGCATCTCTCCGGAAACGGCCCTGTCCTTCTCCATTATCGAAATCGCCTTCGGTCTTGCCGTGGGCCTGGTCGGCGGCATCATCTACGTCTCGAGAAAATGAAGCGTTCAAAGATATTCGCCCTTGGGATGCTGGCCCTCCTGTTCGCCTCATCCGGATGGCTCCGCGCCGAGGGGCAGCAGGAGACCGCGGAATACGAAAAGCGCCTGGCCAAAATCAAACAAGAGATCGACGCCCTCAGGGGGAAGATCGGCGAAGAAGAAAAAAAAGAAAAAACGATTTTGTCCAGCCTTGACAGGCTCGGCTTCACCAAGAGTCTGATCAGAAATGAGCAAGCCCTCCTGAACGTCCAGCTCGAAAAAAACAGGCTGGAGCTGGCCGCCATCAAAAAGAGCATCCCCGAGCTCAACGCCACTCTCGAACAAGAAAAGCAGGCGCTGGTCAGGATCCTGGTGACCCTCTATAAATTCGGCCCGCTGAGCTTTGTCCGCTTCGTCTTCCAGGCCGAAGACCTGAAAATCCTCCTGGGGGAAAGCAAGCACCTGGCCGTCCTTGCCTCCTCCGAAGAGCGGATGATCGAAGCCTACAAGAAAAACCTCAACGCCCTCGGACAGGCCGAGGCTGACCTCAAGGCCAAGGAAAAAGAGATCGACAGCTTGATCCAGAGAGCCGGGGCCAAAAAAGCCGAGCTGGAGGCCGAAGAGAAAAAAGACCGGGCGTTCATGGACCAAATCCGGACCAGCAAAAAAACCTACGAGCAGACGATCGATGAGCTGAGCATCCAGGCCCGGGAGCTCCAGCTCCTGATCCAAAAATTCGAGAAAGAGGAATGGGCGATCCCCTTTCCCTTCGTTCCGTTCTACGAAAAAAAGGGCAAGCTTCCCTGGCCGGCCGGGGGGAAGGTCGTATCGTCGTTCGGGCTCCAGAGGCATCCTCAGTTCAACACCGTGACGATGAACAACGGGGTCGAGATCGCTCCGCCGAAAGAGAACCTGGCCGTCCGTTCCGTGCATGCGGGCAAGGTCGTCTTCGCCGACTATTTTAAAGGCTACGGCAACCTGATCATCATCGACCACGGCATGACCTACTATTCTCTCTACGGCCACTGCTCCAAATTCCTGGTGCAAAAAGGCGATATCGTCAAGACCGACCAGCCGATCGCGGAGGCCGGGGATACCGGATCCCTGGTCGGCGTCTCGCTCTATTTCGAGATCCGGTACAAGACAAAGCCCCTCGATCCCTTGCAATGGCTCGGCCGAAGATGATACAATCGGGCATCGCTCAAACCGGCGAGACGAGACCATGAAAACCAGGAAAACACGGATTTGGATGGCGGCGGTTCTGGCCGCCGTCGTGTTGTTCTTTTGGCTGGAAGATAGCCTGTTGAGAGGCGTGTCTCAAAAATTTCCGCCGCACGAAAGCTTCAAGCTCTTGGCCAGGGTCATCAGCCTGGTCAGGAGCGAATATATCGAGGATCCCGAGCCGCGGGGAACCATGGAGGGCGCCTTCCAGGGGCTGGTCGGCTCCCTGGACATTCTATCGAGCTACCTGGACAAGCCCAGCACCGCCAAATACCTGCAGCCGCAAAAGCCGGCCCTCAAGGACATCGGCCTCGTTCTCCTCAAGCATTACGGTATTTTTCCGGTCGTCGTCGGCCTCGTCAAGGACTCCCCCGCCGAAAAAGCGGGAATAAAAACCGGAGATTCCATCACGGCGCTCGACGACAAGTCCACCCTGGTCTGGAGCCTTTCCGAAATCAATCTCTATCTCAAGGACAATGAGAAAAAGGTCGTCAAGCTGAGGGTTGTCCATGACAATGCGACCAAGGAAATCCCCTTGGAAAGGGCGGACATCTATCCTCAAAGCGTCTCCTTCGCCCCTCTCAAGGACACGGTCGGGATGGTCAAAATCCACCACCTCTATCCTCCCCTCATCAAAGATTTTAAGGCCAACGTTCTTCCTCGCCTGAAGTCCCAAAAAGGCCCGCTCGTTCTCGACCTTCGCAACTGCTGCGAGGGCGATCTCGAAGAGGCCCGCAAATTCCTGAATGTCTTCCTGAAGTCGGCGAAAATCGGCTATCTGGAAAAAAGGGGAGGGTCGAAAGACGTCCTGGCCTGCCGGGAAGAAGCCGGGCTCGAAAACCTGCCCCTGGTCGTCTGGGTCAATCCGGCGACGATGGGCCCCTCGGAAATGGTCGCGGCCGTTCTCAAGGATTTCAAAAGGGCCAAGATCATCGGAAGCCCGACGTCCGGCCTGGCCGCCCGCCAGGATCTTTTCTCCCTGGAAGGTGGGGATGCCCTTCTTCTGACGACCGGCGTTTTCTGCCTGAACTCGGGCGAGAAAATCTGGGGCAAGGGCGTGAGGACGGATATCAAGCTTGGAGCGGACGAGCAGGAAGAAAAAACCTACATCGCCAAAACGATCGGCCTGATCTCCGGCTCATAATTCATGCGGAGGATCTCTTACTCCTTCCTGAGTCTCCTGCTTTTGCTGTTAGCCGCCTGTTTTATCGGCTCGGGATGCCGGAAAACAGAGCAGCCACCTCCCCCAGCGGAGCCCGGCCCGGCCGAGATTTTGACGAAAATCCTGACGGACCAAGGTCTTGATCCGCAGGCCATCCATCAATTCCGGGACCCCGCCAACGGACTACACGTCAAAGTCGAGCTGGGGCTCGATGCGTACGCGGCCATCGAGCCGCTCCTCGAAAAGCGGCTGGCGGACGCTGCGGCCGTGATCCTGAAAAAAGAAAAGAGCCAGGAAAAGGATGTCGCTTATTTCTTATGGCAGGTGGCCGGCAAGAGCCAGGACCGGCTGACGGTCGTCTTTTCCTGCCCGCCCGAGACCAAGCCGACGGGCCCGCCCCCGCAAAAGAAAGCCGCGATCATCGTGGACGACCTGGGCTACAGCCTGGAGGCCGTCCAAATCCTTTGTTCCTTGAAAAAGCCGATCACGCTTTCCATCCTGCCCTTCGCCCCATTGACTCAGAAGACGGCCGAGCTTGCCCGAGACGCCGGCCTGGAGATGATGCTTCACCTGCCGCTGGAGTCCTTGATCCGCTCCGCCAAGAAATCGCCTTCGGAAGTGTTGATTTTCAAGGGTATGAACAGGGATGAAATCAAGCGCAATGTCGAGGCCTGCCTGCAGCAAATCCCCTGGTCGAAGGGCGTGAACAATCATACCGGGTCGAGGATCACCGAAGATCCGGGGATGATGCGCGTCATCCTCGAGGTCCTTAAAGACAAGGGCCTCTATTTCATCGACAGCCGGACGACAAGATACTCCGTCGCGTTCGATCAAGCCCTCATGCTGGGCGTCCCTTCCGCCTCGCGCAAGGTCTTCATAGATGCCGTGGATAATGAAGGAGCCATTCAAGCCAAGCTTGTGGAACTCTTCGGGCTGGCCCGGGAAAAAGGCCAGGCCGTGGGCATCTGCCACGCCAGGCCGGAGACACTCCGGGCCCTTCAAAAATACGTCGGCCTGGCAGAGGGCTACGGCGTCGAGCTCGTCTTTGCCTCTGAAGTCGTCGGCACTAAAAGAGGATCTTGAGGCCGGCGGCAATCCTGAGGGAAGAAAGTTTAATACTTAGCTTCGTAATTTTTGCCTTGAAATCGGACGCTTGCATCCCATCGATCGTCAAAGTCGTCCCCGAATAATAGCTGGCTGGATAAGTTCCCTCGTTGACGGGCCAGTCATCCTCAAAGTTCGCCAACGCGAAATAATAGATCCCGTCGATATTCAGGGCGATATTCGGCGAGAGAAGGACATCCAGCCCTGCTCCGACATTGATCCCCGCCGTTGTCAGGACCTTTTCCATCTTCACCGGAATGATGAAAAAATCGATAAATTGTGTTTTCCCATCGTCCGAAACCCATGAATTTCCGTAGCCGAGCGATGTCTCGATATTCGCTTTTCCCAGATAAGCCGTCATCCCGCCCGTGACATAGGGAACAACAATGCCGCCCGCGGGGATCTTGTAAATCAGGTTGGCGCTGATGGGGACGAGCCAGAAGTCTCCCTTCACCGGCCAGTCAGCTTCATCGTGGAATGAGCCTTTTCCCAACGTCCAAGTCCAGTCCATTGTATATACGCTCCGCCCATTCGCCGGAAGGTTCTGCTTCAAGTTGTAATCGACGCTCAGCCGGAATCCAACGTTCTCCCGAAAATAATAGGTGAACGAAAATCCCAGGGCAAAGGGATTTCCCAGCTTGTGAGGGATCGTGCCGGCTTCGTTGACGGATTCCAACTCCTGCCACGCCCAACTATCGGAATAGGTCGAAGAAGGGCTCATGAACGAACCGGCGTTCAACCCGAAGATGAGCCCCATTTCGAATGGCTTTACCTCTTGGACCCGGGCCGGGCCCATGCCCTTGAAAATCGGAGGCTGTTGGCCAGCCTTCGCGGCGTCTTCATCGATGACTTCCACGTACATCTCATGAATATAGCCGGTCAGCTGGACGCCGACTCTGGATCGGAACCTCACCTCATACCACTCACCCTCTTTTTTGGCGGAAAGATAGATGGCCCCCAGCGGGATTTTATCTTCGAGGACCGCGCCGTCGATGCCGGGCTTGACTCGGATGGAGGCGTTTTCGACAATGACCTTGATCTTGACCTCCGTGGCTTGCCCGGCCAAAAGCGATCCGAGAATAACAAACAGTCCCAAGACCGCCCCGGTCCGAATGTTCCGAATATTCATCGAGCCTCCTTTCCCAACGACGGACTTTGTCCCGCGTCCTGCCGGTCGTCCTCGACGATTCTCTTTGAATTTATTTTATGCTTCCCGGACCCGGACCACAACCGCCGTGATATTGTCCAGGCTTCCTTTTTTATCGGCAGCCCTGATCAGCGTCCGGCAGACACTCTCCGGGCTTTCTCCCTTTTTAAAATTCCTGAGGATGGCCCGGCCGGGAAGATATCCGTAGAGGCCGTCCGTGCACAGCAGCAGCCAATCCCCATCCAGAAGGGGGACCTGGTAGGAGTCCACTTCGATCTCGGGGCCGTATCCCAGGGAGCGGGTGACCAGGTTCCGAAAAGGCGACCGGATGATTTCTTTCTCCGAGAGGAGTTTACGCCGCACCTGCTCGGCGGCCCAGTTATGATCCTGGCTGATCTGAGAGAGGGAGTCTCCCCGGATAAGATACAGGCGGCTGTCGCCGACGTTGGCGACAACAGCCATGTTCGCCGTGACCGCTGCTGCGACCAGTGTCGTTCCCATTCCCGTCAGGCGCTCAGCTTCTGCGCCCTGCCGGTAAATGAGCCGGTTGGCCTGATGGAAGGCGCCTTCAAGAACGCCTTCGAGGTCGAGGCCCGTCTCGCCCGCGTCCGGCAACTGCTCGAACCTCTCCTTGAGCGTCTGAACGGCCAGGGCGCTGGCCACCTCTCCTCCGGCATGCCCACCGATGCCGTCGGCTACGGCAAAGAGGTAGAAGGGCCGCGGCGGTCCCGGGTTGCCGCCGGAAAAATCAGCGCAGAGAAAGTTGTCTTCATTGAACTCTCTTTTTCTTCCGATATCGGAATGGCCGAAAAATTCGATCAACATCCGGCTATTTCTTTTCCACGGCAAAGATCGCCGTATGGTCGGCGATGTCCTTGATGTTCTGGCTCGAAATCCCCCGCGGCAGGATCCAACAGACCGCGTATTTCCCCTGGAAATAGTCCATCGTGTATTCGATGGCCTTCCGGAGGGGAAACTCCGTCCCGGAGACGATGTTCACGACGATCATCAGCCAGTTCACGGAATAATGGCTGATATTGGATCCCTTGGCCAGGAGCTGGGTGACCGAAGGGCCGGCTGTTTTTTTCTTGGCGTGGCCGAAGTCGGGGGCCTCGGCGCGGCCTATGGGCTCCAGCCCCGCCGCCTTCGAAAATCCCTCGGCCGCCCATCGGGAGACCGCTTCGCCGGAGGAAATCATGGAATAGTCACAATCATAGATGTCCATGATCAATTCGAAGGCCGAGGAGAAGCCCTGCTCCATGGGCAGCTTGAAATCCGGGGAAAAGACGTCGGCGCTTCCCGTGAGGCGCGGCCTGTAGATCTTGGACTTGATGGCCATGCCTTTCGACGGGGACAGCCCCGCCTTGAAGATCTTCGTGTTGCGACGAATGTGCTTGACATCCGCGAATGAACCTCTGGGCAGGTGCCAGCAGACGGCGCCTCGGGCGCTGAAATCAGCCAGGGAAAACCCGACCGCATCGTCGACGGGCAGGGCGGCGCAGGTGAAACAGTTGACGCAGGCCGTTTTGCCGTAGCGCCTGTAGTTGATGGCGCTTGTTTCGATGTACTGGACCAGCGTATCTCCTTCGCCGAACCTGGGGGCGGAAACCATGGGCGCGCCGAAGGCTTTCATCTTGATGGCTTCGCAGGTTTCCCGGCTCCAATTCTTGACCTGTTTCAAGCCCGGCAGGCGCGGCCCGGCCAGTTCGATGTCCATGACGATCTCTTCACCGTATTTATCCAGCTCCAAGCGTTTCTGGAATTCGGGATAGGGCAGAGCCGCGATCTGCGGTGAGTACCAATCGGTCTTGATTCCCGCCGCCTTGTAGGCTTTCTTGGCATTCCTTTCCGCCTGCTTGAAGACCTTCTTTCCCTTCGAGCCTGCCGTCAGGCTGAACGGGCCTCCCATATAGCTGACGTTGGTGAACTGGACGACCCGGACATCGTCAAAGATCCTCTCCATCTGGCGCCAGCTCCCAGGGCACTCATACGGCTGGAGGATCAAGGCCCCCGTCTGATGAATGGCGATGCCGCCCTCGGCCAAGGCATCGTAAACGCTCTGATAGAAGCTCGTGTTGAAGAGGCTCTTGGCGGGCCCGATCGGGTCGGTCGAATCGATGATGATGACATCGTACTTTCCCTTGTCGGCCCGAATGACCTCGGCGCCGTCGCCGATGATCAGCTTGAACCTCGGGTCGCTGAAGATATCCCCCGAAATCGCCGGCATATGCTCCCGGCAGAGGTCCACGACCATCTTGTCGATCTCGACCATGGTGACTGTCTTGAGGTAGGGATGCCGGAGCGCTTCCCGGGCGACGCCGCCGTCGCCGCCGCCGACAATGAGCACATGCTTGGCCGGCTTGAGGAGCGCGAACAGCGGCCAATGGGCGATCCATTCATGATAGATCCCCTCGTCTTCTTCGGTCAGCTGGACGATGCCGTCGAGGACGAGGACGCGGCCCAGGCGGTCCGTCTCCAAAATCATCAGCCGTTGAAATCCCGTCTGGGTTTCCGGGACGACGACTTTGGAGACCTTGAACCCGTAGGTCACGTCTGTATAAAGCTCTTCAAAGAACCAGAGTTGATGGCCTTTCTTGACTAACCCCATGGTCTTCAGTCCTTTCTTTTTTTCAAGCCCGGCTTGAACCTCTTATTATAGTCGAAGTGGGGACGGTTCTCCACTAGAGAACCGTTCCTTTATCGATCAGGTAAAAGCAGAAAAGGTCAAAGGCGAGAAGTCCCGCCCAAAAAAGAGCCTTCCAAAGAAATTTTCGCCGGAAGCCTTGATAAAAAGAATCGAGGAACGCACAGGCGGCAAAGACTTCGAGACCGAAGGGGATGAAGCCGCCGTAGCCCAAGGCCGGCA
>CAZIDN010000115.1:0-8718 GCA_964537875.1 uncultured Eubacteriales bacterium | reverse complement strand
TATCCACCATTCTAATGGATTATCGGCGGCGCTTTCATATAATCAACGCTCGCTTTGCTCGCTGCCATCCTTCCAAGGAGCATCTGGTGATGAATTCATGGGAGGATGCTCCTTGGAGGGGTGGCAGGGCGGGCGGGTATTCCCGCCGCCCGTTGGAGGGGGAACCTGCAAAAGGGTCCTCCTCCAAGAGTGTCCGGGGCCCCCCTCCGCTATGGGGGCTTCGGGGGAGATACCAATGCCTCCTTGAAATCGCATATTTGGAAGCTTCAGCTACAGGTTGACCCGGTTCCCCCTTTTTATTTATATTAAGCCTTGTCTCCATGCCGATCATTCGCAAAA
Source organism: uncultured Eubacteriales bacterium (assembly GCA_964537875.1). GTDB lineage: Bacteria > Acidobacteriota > Aminicenantia > Aminicenantales > UBA4085 > JAPKZH01. The sequence goes on along the minus strand of CAZIDN010000115.1, from coordinate 8,379 downwards.
AAGCCTTCTTTATCGTTTTAGCGGCGGCCCTGATAGCTGTTCTTCTTCTTTGGACCACGATCAATCGGAATCGCCGGTCTGCCGCCGAAAAAACTTTATTGTCACATATCCAGGAAAGCCTTCGAGGGCGGTTGAACAAAGGAGAAATCCCGCCGGAGGTCTGTGTCGGAGACGATCTCATCCAGGCCTCGACACTCGTCCGGGAATTTTATCAGGGCCGGCAGTATCAACCGGTTTGGAGCCGCCAAGGACGCCTGCTCACTACGGTCCAGTCGTTGGTCACGTCCATTCGGGCGGCCGAGGCGGAAGGCCTGACCCCCGGCGATTATCACTTCGAGTCGATCCTGACGAATTTGAAAGAGTTCGCCCGTCTAGCCCGCGGCGATCTGCGGCACCTGACACCCGTCCTCAGCGACCTGGAACTCCTACTGACCGATGCTTTTTTTGTCCTGGCCACCCATCTGGCCCAGGGAAAAGTCGATCCCGACACAACCGAAACGGAGTGGGAAGCGCCATGCCGGTCCTTGGATGTGCTGCAGCTCTTCCAAGACTCTTTGGCCTCGGGCCGCCTCGCCGAGAGCTTGCAGAGCTTATCGCCGCAGCACAACTACTATGCCGGCCTGAAACAAACCCTCCAGCGGTACAAAGAGATCGTTCGGAAAAATGATTGGCCCCGCATTTCCGGAGGCCGCGAGCTAAAAGCGGGTGACAAAGGAAAGCGGGTCGAAGCCCTCAAGAAAAGGCTGATCAAGGAAGGTTACGATGTCTCCGCCAGGCTCGCCGCAACCGATGTCTTTGACCATGACACGGAGTTAGCCGGTTGCTGCTTCCAAGAGAAGCACGGTCTTCCCCAGACAGGGGTTGTCGATGAGGCGACGCTCAAAGCCCTAAACACCTCGGCCGAAGAGCGACTGCGCCAGATCGAAGTCAACCTGGAGCGGTGGCGGTGGCTTCCCCATGACCTAGGCCCAAGATATGCCATTGTCGACGCGGCCAGTTTCGAGCTGTTCGTCGTCGAACGCTTCGAGACTGTCCTGAGCATGAAGATCGTCGTGGGGATGCTGACCTGGCAGACGCCGGTCTTCAGCAGCCGGATCACGGACATCGTCATCAACCCGTATTGGTATGCCCCGAACCGCGTCCTCCTCAAAGAGCTCATCAATTACATCAAAGCCGACCCGAACTACCTGACCAACAACAAAATGAAATTGATGCGCGGCTGGGGGAAAGAGGAAACCGAAGTGGACGTTAAAACACTCGATCTGGACAACGTCAACTCTAAGAATTTGGATTTTTACCTCCGCCAGGATCCCGGGCCGCTGAACTTGGTGGGCCATATCAAGTTCAGCATGCCGAACAAGTACAACGTGTATCTCCATGACACGCCCTACCAATCGGACTTCGGGCAGTTCACGCGGACCTACAGCCACGGCTGCATCCGGATCGCCAAACCCGTTGATTTCAGCCTTCTCCTTCTCCAGGACCCCATGGAATGGAACGCCGAGAAGATCACCGAGTGCATCGACCGCGAGGTCGAACAAACGATCCCGGTTAAAAATCCCCTAGCCGTCCATGTCTTCTACGGGACGGCCTGGCCTCTCGAGGACGGAAGCGTCCAATTCCGGCCGGATCTCTATGAGAATGACAAGCTGGTGGCGGAAGCCTTGCACCGAAAGCCGCCCAGGGTACGCGTGGTCGAAATTCCTTCCTGGAATGGCAAGGCGCCGAGCACAAAAGAGACGAGCGCTCAGAATGGCGAAAAAAAGCGCGATGATCGCTGATAGCGCCCAAAATATCCGGGCCAGAGAACCTGATTTTTAAAAGAGCTCTTCAAAAGCCATTTTTCTCTTTCGGAGTTCCGCCACCAGCTTTTCTTTTTGTTTTTGAAAAAAAGAATCAGTTGCGGCGTCAGCCAGCCCTAACCGAGCATAGAAGCCGAGGATGGTATCCATGTAGTTCATCCGGTCGATCAGGACCTTGTCGACTTTTCCTTCAAGTTGGGCGACAAGCCTTTCCGGACTCCCGGGAAGTAGAGGACCGATAAAAGACTGGGTCTTGATCCCGGCCCGATGGAGTTTTTCCAACGCTCCGATCCGCTCTTTGATGGATGAAGCGCGGGGCTCGAACGTTCGCGCTATTTCTTCGTTGTCGGTAGCTATGGTAAACGTAAATTCGATTTCTTGGAACTGCAGGAACACATCCAGATCGCGAAGCGCTAAAACCGATTTTGATTGGACATGGACGGGAAACTGAGCGGCCGCCAGCTCGATCAGGCACTGCCGGGTCAGCTTGTATTTCGCTTCCAAGGGTTGATAAGGATCGCAGACCGACGACACCCAGACCACGCCCCGCTTAGCCCTCATCAGCCGCTTTTTCAATACTTGCGGCGCGTTGACTTTGACATCCACGAATTCGCCCCAGGGCTCGCTATGGCCGGTATAGCGCGGGATGAACAGCCGGGCGTAGCAATACCGGCAGCCGACTTGACATCCCGTGTAAGGATTGACGCAGTAATCGAAGATCTTGGACTTGTTGAGGATGCTTTTGGCCTGGACTTCGGCGATCTTCAGCGCGGGGATCATTTAGAATCTTTAGCAATCGGCCTGAGCAGTCTGGACCCCATAATTCCAATTTACATATATTTATGGAATTTTCAAGGTTTGTTAACCGAGACCCTTGAGATTCGTCCCTAATCGGAATTCCACAACGAACTCAGCCGGCGACATCACCTTGATTTTATGCTTTTTTCTTTGGAAATTCCGTTTGTTGTCGGTCACAAGGACATCGGCCCGACTGGCTATGGCAATTGGAAAATTTTTTCCTGGTGGCTGGGGTGTGATATGACTTATTTCTTGGGAGGCGCCGCCATCCGCTCCTCAATCTTCTTCTGCAAAGCCTGTCGTTGTCCCAGCGTATCCAGATAGATCTGCAAGTCAATAATTTCACTGGCAAGGGCTTGGGCGACCCAGTTAACGGCCTTCGGCCCTTTCCCTCCCTCTTCGCGAAAGCCCGGAAGGCCGAGTTTGTCAAGGACAAAATCACCCAACACCTGTTCGATGACCGGGGCGAAGACTCCGCTCGAATCCGGCGTGGCCACAAGTTTGGTCACGGCGAGCATCCGATTGAATCGACGGAAAAAGACGGGATCGATCGTCTTCGCCTCCCGGGCCTTGTTGGCAGCGATCATCATCTCTTGAAGACGCGGCTCGAGGACTTCCGCTTTCCCGCTCTGAGCTATCTCGCGCAGGTGGTCGAGGAACAAGTCCAACAAGGCCGTTCCGGCCACGGGCGAGATCTGCGGTGAATCCCTCAGTTGCACCACCGGCGTTTCAGCGGGCGGGTTCAGCGTTTGCCCTTCCCGGTCGGGCTTTGTCGTTTCTTGGGCGGCCCATCCGCCCAGGGCCGACAAAAGGATCGCTCCGACGATCAACAATTTTCTGGTCATGTTAAACCTCCTTGAATTTGTCTTTAAATAATGAGAGCGCTTGCTCTATCGTTTTATCGCCAAACAGGATTTTCATTTTTTGTTCGAGGCTGTAGCGGGGCACGAGTTTGCCCGCAGGGGGAGCAGACGTTTCTTCCCAGGCTGCCGCGCTCCGAGTCGCGGAGGTGAGGGCCCTGGACATGTTAGCGGCGGCCGTAGAGAGACCCTCATTTGCCGCCGTTTCCGTTTGATGGGAAAGAGACAATGTCCGGAAACCGGGCAGGACATTGAGAGCCGCATCGATAGTCCCGAGGTTCGCCGCAGGAAACTGCGATTTGGCTCGGCTGACCCACAGGACCGCTGATATAATTACAGTTGCGCCGACGGCAAGGCCGAAAATCGGAATCCATGCCCGTCTGAACAGGCTGGGCGCGAATTTCGTTCTCTCCGGCCGGATCCGGCCGGCAGCCTGCAGGCGCGAATCGAAATTCCCAGCCCGAAAACGGCGGAGTCCGTCCTCGGTCTCAAGTTGAATGATTAACCGGACCTTTTCAGGCATGTCGAGGAGGGGCTTCCCTGTGTCATTTTCGTTCATGTCATTCCTCCTTCATGGCGGCCGTAATCGCCCGGCGAGCCCGGTTCAGCCGTGACATGACGGTGCCCGGCCTAATCTTCAAGATCCTTGACAAATCCTCATAGGACTGGCCGCCGTATTCACGGAGGACGAATACCTCTCGCTGTTTTCTGGGCAGGCTTTGGACTGCTTCTTTGAGCCGGCGAAGACTTTCGTGCGCTTCGGATACGGTTTCCGGAGTGCGAGGGTCGGCGGCGGTGTCGGGAACGACATCGGCAAGGTCGATCGGATTCCGCCGCATGCGCCGGCTGTGATCGAGGCACGTCGTCCGGGCGATCCGGAGCAGCCATATCCGCAGGCTGCCAGGCTGGCGGAGATCGCCGGCCCGGGCAAACGCTTTGAGGAAGGCGTCCTGGCATAGGTCTTCGGCGTCGGCGACGTTCCGGGAAAAGCCCAAGCAGACCCGAAATACGTCCTCCTTGTAACCTAGAAGTTCCCGGAAACGCCCATCGTCCGGTGCGGTCATATCCATAGCTCCGTCATGTCATACAGAAGACGTTCTGGAGGCAAGAATATTCCATTTCTTGCCCAGAGACAACCAAAAAAAGCCTTGATTTTCGGCCTCATCAAGATAAAAATGAAGACGGTCGAATCGGCGTTCGGAGTGGCATTCTTGGCGCAAAAAAGAGAATCGCAGGCCATCCCCCAGGGGGACAAAAGAATCATCCGCGGCTGGGTGATCTATGATTGGGCCAACTCCGTCTATCAGCTGACGATCGCCTCGGCCATATTCCCGATCTACTACAACCAAATAACGCGGACGGGGAACGATTTCACGGTGGATTTCTTCGGCCTGCCGATCATCAATACCGTGCTCTATTCCTGGGCCATTGCCGCAGCCTATCTCTTCGTAGCTGTATTTTCGCCGCTGTTTTCCTCGATCGCCGATTTTACGGGCCGGCGAAAGGCCTTTATGAAGATGTTCACCTGGATCGGCGCTCTCTCCTGCGGCGCCCTGTTCTTCTTTGACAAGAAGACAGTCGAGCTCGGCATCATCGCTTTTGCCTTAGGGACGGTGGGCTATGGCGGAAGCATCGTTTTTTACAACTCCTTTCTTCCCGTCATCGCCAGGCCCGAGGACCAGGACCGGGTCAGCGCCCGAGGCTACGCCATGGGCTATCTGGGCGGAGTCGTGCTGCTGGTCATGAACCTGATCGTCGTCATGAAGCCGGGCTGGTTCGGTATCAGCGACAAGTTCCTTCCAGCCAAGCTTTCTTTCCTGTCCGTCTGCCTGTGGTGGATCGGCTTCTCCCAGATCACGTTCCGCTGTCTGCCCAAATACACCTTCGGCCACAAAGCGGGGGGGAAGAGCGCTCTTTTCGGCGGATACAGGGAGCTGCGGGTTGTTTTTCGGCAGATCAGGAGATTACCGCGGCTCAAAATCTTCTTGGCCGGATTTTTCTTTATGATGATGGGCCTGCTCACGGTCATGTTCATGGCCGCCACATACGGCGAAAAACAGCTCCGGCTGAGCGAGGAGATCCTGATCTCCACCATCCTGGTCATCCAGCTCATCGGAATGTTGGGGGCCTGGCTCTTCGCCCGCCTCTCGGGCAGGCTGGGAAATATTCGGGCCTTGATCCTCTCCTTGGCCGGCTGGGTTTTAATCTGTGTCGGGGCCTATTACATTCGCGATGCCGCAGGATTCATAGCCGTGGCGGCCTGCGTCGGCCTGGTCATGGGAGGGTCCCAGTCGCTGGCCCGCTCGACCTATTCCAAGATGCTTCCGGCAACGGAGGACCATACGTCTTTTTTCAGTTTTTATGACGTGATGGAAAAGCTGGCCACGGTCGGCGGCACGTTCAGTTTTGGCATCATCGAGGCGATCACGGGGAGCATGAGGAATTCCGTCCTGGTGATCATCGTTTTTTTTGCCGTCGGCTTGGCCTTCATGCTTCTCCTTTTGAAGCGGCGCGGCGTCCCCGCGTCCTAAACGCTGGATTTGACAAGAAGCATCTCAAAATCTGTGATTCTCTATCGGTGTCGGAATCGCCCCCGACCCCCTGGGGAACCAGTCCCGTCGGTTCCCCCCGTCGAAAAGACGACGGGGCCCCCTTCCGCTATGGGGCCCCGGGGCGATTGCCACACCGATAGAAAATCACACAGACGAAGATGCTTACGATTTGACATTCACTTTTCCCGGTGATAAAAGCAAAAGGCATGAATCTAGCGAGGAGGCCTCATGAATAAATTTTGCTGGGTCCGCTCGGACAAGTATCGCCATGGAATTCTTATCGTCCTCATTGCCGCGCTCATTTTTTTAGGCCAGATCGGCTGCCGGCCGGCCCAGAAGGCCGAGCCGGGCCCGAAGCCTCCGGTCGCCGAAAAGATAAAAAAAGAGCTGACGGCCCACGGCCAAACACGCATCGATGAATACTTCTGGCTGAGGGAGCGGGAGAATCCCAAAGTCCTGGATTATTTGAAGGCGGAAAATGATTATGAAAAGGCCGTGATGAAACACACGGAGCCGTTCCAGGACGCTCTTTATAAAGAGATCGTGGGGCGGATCAAGCAGACGGACATGTCGGTCCCTTACAAGGACAACGGATATTTCTATTACACCCGCTTTGAAGAAGGGAAAGACTATCCCCTTTACTGCCGGAAAAAGGAAAAACTCGAGGCGGCGGAAGTGGTCATGCTGAACGGCCCGCTGATGGCCGAGGGGAAAAGCTTCTTTTCGATCGGCGGCTTGTCGGTCAGCCCTGATAATAAGCTCATGGCCTATGGCGTCGACACGGTCAGCCGCAGGAAATACACGCTTTACTTCAAGAACCTCGGCACGGGGCAGGCCCTGCCGGATGAGATCGCCACGACGACCGGTTCGGCCGCCTGGGCCAGCGATAACAAAACAGTCTTCTATACCGTCAAGGACGATACGACCCTGCGCGCGTTTAAGATCATGAAGCACGTCCTCGGAACACCCGTCTCCACGGATGCCGAAATCTACGTGGAAAAGGACGAAACTTACGATATCGGAGTCTACCTGTCCAGGTCCAAAAAATATTTGATCATCGACTCCGGCAGCACTCTATCCGATGAATCCCGATTCCTGGAGGCGAACAATCCCAACGGTCAATTCAAGGTCATCCAGCCCCGCCAAAAAGATCTCAAGTACAACGTCGAGCATTTCAAAGATAAGTTTTTCATCCTGACCAATGACCGGGCCAAGAATTTCAAGCTTGTAGAGACGCCTGTCGCCAAGACGGGCAAAGAAAATTGGGCAGAGGTCATACCCCACCGGGAGGACGTTCTCCTCGAAGATTTCGCCATCTTCAATAATTTCCTGGTCCTCCATGAGCGGAAAATGGGACTGCCCCAACTCCGGATCATCGCCTGGACCGACAAGTCCGAGCATTACCTGGATTTCGGAGAGGCGACCTACACGGCCGGGATTGCCATGAATCCCGAATTCGATACGGACGTCGTGCGATACAGATATGCCTCTCTGACCACGCCCAATTCGACGTTCGACTACAACATGAAGTCAAAGCAAAAAACGCTCTTGAAACAGGAAGAAGTCCTGGGCGGCTTCGACCCCAAAAATTATCATGCCGAAAGGCTGTATGCCGTGGCCAAGGACGGCGTCCAGGTTCCGATTTCGCTGGTCTACCGGGTCGGATTCGAGAAGAACGGCCAGGGTCCTTGCCTGCTCTACGGCTACGGGTCTTACGGGGCGAGCTCCGACCCGGGTTTCAGCTCTGCCCGGCTGAGCCTCCTCGACCGCGGTTTCGTCTATGCCATCGCCCATATCCGGGGAGGGCAGGAAATGGGGCGCTGGTGGTACGAAGAAGGCAAGCTGCTCAAGAAGAAAAACACGTTCACGGATTTCATCGCCTGCGCCGAATATTTAATTGCCCAGAAATTCACGCGGCCCGAAAAGCTCTTCGCCATGGGCGGCAGCGCCGGCGGCCTGCTGATGGGCGCCGTGGTCAACATCCGGCCGGATATTTTCAAGGGCGTGGTCGCCTCCGTTCCCTGGGTGGATGTCGTGACCACCATGCTCGACAGCTCCGTTCCCCTGACCACCAGCGAATACGACGAGTGGGGGAATCCCAACACCAAAGAATATTACGATTATATGCTGTCCTATTCGCCGTATGACAATGTCGAGGCCAAGGCTTACCCGGCCATGTTGGTGACGACGGGCCTGCATGATTCCCAGGTCCAGTACTGGGAACCCGCCAAGTGGGTGGCCAAGCTGCGGGCGATGAAGACGGACAAAAATATCCTTCTGCTCGTCACCAACATGGAAGCCGGACACGGCGGGGCATCGGGGAGGTTCCGGAGGTTGAAAGAGACGGCGCTCCAATACGCCTTCATG
>CAZIDN010000114.1:8515-8727 GCA_964537875.1 uncultured Eubacteriales bacterium | reverse complement strand
GTCAATAAAATCAAAAAATTGACATTCTCGGAAAATTCGTTAAAAATATCCGCGGTTGGGCGATTAACTCAGCGGCAGAGTGCTACCTTCACACGGTAGAAGTCAGAGGTTCAAATCCTCTATCGCCCACCATTCCATTCCGAAGACGCCCACGAATCCCCCCTGATTGTTCAGGGGGGCAGGGGGGTTAATACCTATTAAAATAAACCGGG
>CAZIDN010000114.1:0-8415 GCA_964537875.1 uncultured Eubacteriales bacterium | reverse complement strand
TAAGAGGAGTCGGAAGCATCTCGGGTGATCTCCGCCATCGATTCCCCCCCTGATTGTTCAGGGGGGCAGGGGGGTTAATACCTATTAAAATAAACCGGGAGGCGTCTTCGGCACAGGATGCTGACGATGCCCCCCTTCTTGGAAGGGGGGTAGGGGGGATAAGATCACTAAGAGGAGTCGGAAGCATCTCGGGTGATCTCCGCCATCGATTCCCCCCCTGATTCTCAAGGGGGATAAGGGGGGTCAATTATTTCTAGATAAATTCTTAAAGGCGTTTCGGGTTTTACGCAATCCCACGACCCCGCAAAATAGCAAGTGTGCTCAAAAGTGTGCCCATTTTCGGGCCGGGGAGCTGGCCGACGACGTGGTGGAGATGCCTTTCGCTGAGGTGGGAATATATCTCCGTCGTCCTGATCGACTTGTGGCCTTAGAGCATCTGGACGACCCGGATGTTGCCCGTCCTCATCATCAGATAGCTCGCGAACGTGTGCCGCCAGGTGTGAAGGTTCGCATTCGCAATGCCCAACCTTTCCAATTGACCACGTCCCAAAGCCGGCTGTATCATTCTTTCGTGATGGGAGGCTCCCGTTCCGAGCCTGCAGGACAGGGATCCCGTGAGGCGAGGAGGGAAAAGCGGACTCCCCTTCCGGGGCATCTCCGGCAACGGAGATATCGAATGGACGAGGAACACACGGGGGGCCGACGGGGATCCGCGAGAGAGGCGTTCGAGCGAAGGATTTCTCGCCGAGGAGGCGACATGCCTTTTGACGGCTCATGTCGGCCGGATAGCCAGAGCCGCGACGAAACGAATGGGTGCTGAGTACGAAGACGATCTGGAGTTGGCCAGGCGCGTGTCGCTGGGGGACGTGGACGCGTTCAACAAGTTCTATGCGCACCATGCCGATCTGGTGTTCGGATTTATCTTTCACCAGCTGAACGGCGCGCGAACGGACGCGGAGGAAATTTGGCAGGATACGTTCGTGGCCGCGATCCGTATGCTTCCGTCCTACCAAGGGCAAGGCCGGCTGCTCTCATGGCTATGCGGCATCGCCCGGCACAAGGTTGCGGACTACTGGCGACGACGGAATGTAACCGGCGGTTCAGCGCTGACTGCGTTGCCGGCGGACCTGCGGGAATTGATGGATAGCGGCCCGCTGCCGGACGAAGTGCTGAACCGATCGGCGCTACGCGTCCGCCTCATCGAAGCCCTGGCAGAGTTGCCCGACGACTATCGCTTCGCACTGCTCGCCCGTTACGCGGAGGAATGTTCGGTTGAGGACGTCGCCCGGCAATTGGGGCGCAGCTACAAGGCCGCGGAATCCCTGCTGTCGCGGGCGAAAGCGGCCTTGCGTGCGGTTCTGAGTGGCCGAAAGGAGGATTTCGAATGAACCAGCAAGAATCACCGTTTGACCGGAACCTGGAACGGTTGATCCGCGCGAGTTTCGGACCGGATACGCGGTTGACGCCGTCGGCGCGAGAACAACTCCATCAGCGACTCTCCGCTGCTTTGCGCGAAACGCGCCGGCCGAAGGAATTCCCGGCGGGGATTCTGGCCCTGTTCAGCAGTCTTGTTCTCTTGCTGGCCGCAACGAACGTTCTCTCGATATGGGACACGAGCATACGACTGCCATTGAGTTTCGCGTTGAACCCGGTTGGACTCCTTGTCCTTTTGAACTTGGCCTGTCTGCCAATCGCCAGCCTCGTCATCATCTTACGGAGGAAATCATGTCCGAGAACCTGAAACGTCGGTTGCCCGTTGCGGCCGCGATCTCTGTTTTGGCCGCCCTTATAGGCTTCATCGTCGTCAGCCAAACGCACCGTCGGGTGTCGTTTGATTCGGGCGAGACACGCCGGACCGTGGATGCCGCCGTGGCCGAGCTGCAGGCGATGCGGCCAAGTTCGCTTGACGATCCGCCGTTCCAGCAGGCTTTGGAGAAGCTCCGCCGCGCACGCTATGTCGCGGCGGTTTGGCTCATCCGTCCGGACGGTCAAATCGCTTTCTCAAACGCAAGGTTTGCCGACCGGGGGCGGGTGGAAGAATGGGCGACGGAGGAGACGCATCGCGTATTGTCCGAAATGCCGGAGGGCTTTTTGACCCCGCAGCAGAGAATGGCTTTGCTGGCGGCTTCCGCCATCCAAAGCGAAGGCGAGCACAACGATGTGCTTCGGCAGATGGTCCGCCCGTTGCGCGCCAGCGATGATACCGAATTGGGATTCGTCGCTTTGTCCTACGATGTCAACCCGGGGCTGGGAGGCTTTCCGGGTTTTGGGTATGCTGTCGCGGTGTTCGTGATCCCCCTCGGACTGATGGTGTATTGGCTGGCGTTGGTGGGGTGGGTATTCCTAGACGCAAAGGTCCGCGGCGAGCGCGCTTGGGTGTGGGCCATGTTTGTCCTTCTGGGCAATCTGGTCGCGTTGTTCGCCTACCTCCTGGCTCGCCAGCCGCACCCCGGATGTCGTCAGGGGAGCGTCCCGAACTCTTCCTTGAAATGAAAATGAAAACATCGTTACCCATCGTTTTGGCGTTTACCCTCCTCGCGTCCGGAGTCCTTTCAACAGAATCGGTCTCCCAGGTTGAATCGCAAAAGGCCAGGAACGGGACGATCCTCGAAATTGCGGACGGCTTCCCTTATACAACCTATGAGCAGTGGCTCGACCGGGGGCGAAGTCAAATGGCCTTTGACGAAGCCCGGATCCGATCCCAGTTCCCCCCCGAGAAATTCAAGGAAAACAAGGACAAACTGCGCATCCCGGCCGGCACATACGAAGAATGGCTCGCCCAGCTCAAACGCCGGTCCGAAGCGATGCAGGCAAAGTGGCCGGCGATCGAGGCCGAAGTGCGTCGCACATATCCGCCGGAGCTGTTCCGGGAATTCAAAGAGACGGTTGACTGTTCCAGGATTATCTACGGCAGCGACGGCCTGAAAATCGTCGGCTTCATCTTGAAGCCTCGAGCCCCCGCCTCCGGGCGGTATCCCGTGGTCATCTATAATCATGGCGGCAACAGTCAGATCGGCAGCTTGGATGATACGAGTCTGCTGCGTTTGAGCTGGCTCGTTCGCGCCGGATACGTGGTGATCGCAAGCCAATACCGGGGCTGCGGCGGCAGCGCGGGCGACGACGAGATCGGCGGCGCGGACATCGCCGACGTGCTCAACCTGATCCCCCTCATCGAATCCCTCCCTTATGCGGACCCGGCGAGACTTGGAATGTTGGGGTGGAGTCGAGGCGGTATGATGACATTTCTCGCTCTTTCCAAATCGTGCCGCATCTCTGCGGCGGTTGTCGGCTCGGCGCCGACCGACCTATTTGCCGAAATCAAAAAACGCCCGGGCATGGAATCATTGCTCCAGAATAGCGTGCCTGGCTATACGGCGAACAAGGAGGCCGCTCTGAAGGCCAGATCCGCCCGGTATTGGCCCGAGAAACTCTGCAAGACGACGCCCATTCTTCTTTTTCAGGGCAGCGATGATCAACGGTGCGTACCCGAGAGCGCTCTGGACATGGGGCTGCAACTCCAGCGATCCCGCCAGCCGTTTCGGCTGATATTCTTTGAATCAGGCAGTCATGGCCTGTCCGAGCATACGGAGGAAGTGAACCGCCAGACGATTCTGTGGTTCGAGAAGCACCTCCGGCAACGCACCGATTCAGATGTTCGAGGTCACGCGGCCGATGAATTCCAGATAATCCATCGTCTCCCGCTCGGCTGAGTCCTGACCGTACCGGTAACTGTGCCATAAAACATCGAAAGCCATCAAAAAATATTGAAATTCATCGATATCCGGAAGGTCTTTAAAACGAGCGTTCTACAGAGGAATTCCTTTATTTCTGCGCTTGACGCCCGTGACTTGACAATATGCACAAATGTGCATATAATATCATGCGCTATCAGTGGGATAAGAAAAAGGCCGCAACCAACTTTCGGAAGCACGGCATCTATTTCGCCGATGCGGTCTCGGTTTTCGCGGACGAACTTGCCGTGACGATCGAGGATGAGCTTCCGGAAGAAAGACGATGGGTCACGCTGGGACGCGACCTCTTCGGCAGGATACTGGTTGTGGTCTATAGCTGGCGTGGCGATGAGATCAGGATTATATCGGCGAGAAAAGCGAGCGCGAAAGAGCGCCGACAATACGGGAAAATGCATGAGCAAAACTTATGATTTCAGCAAGGGTAAAAGAGGAGCCGTTGTCCCTCTCCCCCCAGGCAAAATCAGGATCACCATTCGCTTGGATAATGATGTGATTGACTGGTTCCGTTCCCAGGTCGAGGCCAGAGGCGGCGGAAGCTATCAGGCCATGATCAACAGCGCCCTCAAAGAGCATGTTCAGCGCAGGGGAGAGGCGCTGGAGGGATATTTGAGGCGCATCATCCGAGAGGAGCTTCGAAATTCGGGCCCTGGCACAGGCCTCCAGTCCCCGCATTAATCCCCGATGTTCAAGCGCGTCTCGAGGGGAGCTCTTGCCGCCGGCCTTGAGGTCCGGCATGGCCGGGACCGAATCCTCAATCGCTCATCTGACAAAGCGGCCGTTCTTATAAAACAATTCGTCTTCCATGACAAACTCCCTCTAGGACATATCGCAGAGCGTATCCCACTGGATGGCAGAGACGCTGACCTCACCGTTTTCAGAGAGCCCGTGTCTGAGTGCCAGATGGCCGAATTTTCCTTTTTATTCGGCAATGTATCTGTACGGCTATTTCGCTCGCTGGGATTCTCCACGGCGCTCTTCAATCCTCCACAGCGAGAATCCGAAGCGATTTTTACCCTTGTTCTGAATGGGGCTGACCACGACCAAGCCGCCGTTCCGCAAGAAGGAGACGGCGAGGTATTCACCGGCGGGATCGGGTGTTTGGGGATCTTCCGGCCATGTCTGGTTTTGCCGCCAACTGTCTGGTTTAAACGGCGGCGATTCGACGACACGGGGCGGCGCTTCTCCATCGCTGACGTCGATGCGGGCCACGTGCGCTTTCCACGTTTTAGTCCAACCTGAAAACCATGTCGCGGCCAGTTCGCCCTTTCCTCTCGCCGCCAGATAAGGATAGTAAGCGACTTCAGGGCTCTCATTGAGCCGCCAGGTCGTCCAGGTCGCGCCCTGATCGATGGAACGCGCCAGCCAGACTCCCTTTAAGTTGGTCCAGAGCGAATAGAGTGCCCCTCGCTCATCCCAGGCCAGCGGCTCTACCCAGCGCGGGACGGGCCAGTAGTCCGGATTCCACTCACGATAGCCCGGCGCCTCCTGCTTCCGCCATGTCGTTCCCCCGTCGGTGCTCACGGCAATGAGATCGACGCCCTCGTCGTACTTCGAGCCGGCCACCGATTGCGGCACGATCCGCACCGCGACTTCGCCGTTCGGACCCACAGCCAGATGACTCGAGCCGCCAAGCGGGTGGATCCTGGCCCGTTCGGTCCAGGTGCCGCCGCCGTCCTGGCTGACGGCATAGCAGACGCCGGCGCCGTCATTCCAGATCACGTGGGCCATGCCGTCAGGCGCCACCTTGATCCAGGGGCGGTCGTCGAACCTAGTTTTTGACAGCAACGTCCATTTCCAGGTCGCGCCTATGTCCTTGCTGACGCCGACGCTGATCTGCTTGCCCTCATTCACTTTGTTGTCGAAAACCAACGTCGCGAAATAGAGAGTGCCGTCGCCAGCAATCACTAAGTCTATGTCGGAGTTGCCGGCCGCTCCATCCGCCTGGGCTCCAACGTTAACGCGAGCCCAGGTCGTTCCACCATCCCGGCTCTTCCAAAGCGTCGCCTCATCCGTTCTCTTCCCGCTCATGAAGGCCGCTCCGTACCCGCTCACGAAGAGTGTGCCGTCAGGGTGTTCCACGATCATCGGCTCGCGGGCTACGACGTCGAGATGATCGATGGGGGCAGCCAAGGTCAGCGTCCACGGAGAACCCGTTTCAGGCGCTGCGCGGCGCGCTTCGCTGGAGCGGCGGCAACCCGCCATGACGAAGAGACACAGCGCCATCACGCCCGACCCCATCAGCAATCTAATTCTTTTTAAGTTCATTCCGAACCTCCTTTTACGGATTCATCCTTGTATGTGAGCGCCAGCACGGCAAACCAGATCATGTCCACAACATTCCCCCACCCGCCGGCGAGCGGCAGACCGAGCGACGCACCCCGCCCACAGCAGCCATCGGATTTTCTTTGTGTTCATTTCGTCGCCTTCCCTTTCGCCATCCGTAATCTCTTGAAGAATGTTTCCTGGCTGTTCTCTATTCCCTCTTGAGTTTTTTAAGCATCTCGGCGGCGTTCCAATTGAAACGGTTCAGCTCGAGCGACTTCTCAAAATTTTTTATAGCCAGCTCTTTGTCTCCGTTGGCCAGGAAAGCTTCGGCTAAATTGTCATAGGCACTGAAAGATTGAGGATGCAATTCCACATTAAGCTTGCAGATCCCGAGAGCCTCTTTAAGCTTTTTCATTTGAAAGAGTTTATATGCCAGGGATTTCAGCTCTTCTTCGCTTAAATCATAGCCATCCGGCTGGGCTGCCTTTAATTCATAATATTGCCGAATGGCAGACTGGATATCTTTTTCAGTTATTGTTTTAAGTAAAGGCTCGGCAATCGAGGTTAGATTGGCGATAGCTTCGACTTTCGCCAGCATCTCATCCAAGGCAGGTTTGGGATAGTATTTTCCGTTAACGACAACGGCTGCAATTTTCCTGGTGTTGCCGATATCCTCAAGCGGGTTAGATTCGAGCAAGACGAGGTCCGCGATCTTGCCTGTATCGATCGTACCCAAGGAATCCATGAGGCCAAGAAATTTCGCTGGATTATATGTAGCAGCCTGCAAGGCCTCCATCGGTGTCAGCCCAGCCTCGACCAGAAGGCCCAGCTCGTCGTGGAGACTGAAGCCGGGAAAGCAATACGGATTGGCGAGGTCCGTTCCGGCAATGAACCTCACCCCCGCCCGGCGCATAGGCCCAACAATCTCAAGTTTCTTGGCAAAAACCTTTTTCCTCATGGCCCAATCTTCGGCGGTGTTTGAGGAGGCAAAGGGGTTGTTTTTTGGCTCCCAATATTCCTTTATATCTTTCGGCATATATTTTAGACGTGCGTCATCGGTGAAGTTCTTGTCATCCATATAGCTTATGCCTCTCTGCACGGTAAGCGTCGGACATTGCCATGTATCGTTCTCGACAAAAAGAGCAAACAAAGCTGCCGCCTTCCCGGCATCATCGCTCTTGAGGATCATCTCCTGCTGTTTACGGAGGGCTTCCAACTGAGAGGGAGTGCGAGACTGCCTCAGCGAAAAACCCTCCGCGGCTTTTTCTCTTCCTTTTCGCAGCTCTTCTTCCATGCTCGAACAATCTAACAAGATTCCGGACGATACATCGCCGAGGTACTCGATGCTTTTTTGTCCAGCCTCCGAAGCTTCAGCCGCTCGGACAGAATAGGGCACGCCTCCGGCAAAAGGGATTCCCAGCTTCCTCGATTCATCGGCAATGGCAAAGTAGGCCTCGCGGGACAGGCGCCCATCGACTTCAATGAAATCCGCGCCAGATTCCTTCACCCGTCTGACCGCTTGCCGCGCTTCATTTTCATTGCCGACGCTGATGACGCCGGGATAAAACGGCTCGGGTCCGTCGATCGGGGTACCGGCGATAGCCTGCCGCGGGCCGAGAAGCAAGCCTTTAGTGATTTCCTCTCGCCATTGGAAGTGGACAGGGAATCCCCACATCTGACGTACGCCGGTGACACCGTTGGCGATGAAGAGCGTAAGGTACCTGGCATCATACCAGTGGACGTGCATATCCCAGAGCCCCGGGATGAGGAATTTTCCCGTGGCATCAATCACCTGGGCTCCTTTGGCCGGACGAACTTTTCCTGTCTTTTTGACGTCCGTGATACGGTCTCCGGAAATGACTACCGTCATATCAGTCTGATTCTGACCTCCGGAGGTATCGATGATCGTGGCGTGAGTGAAAATAAGCGTCGCCTGAGCTTCGGCCGATTTTTGCCGGGCACAAGAAAAAGAAAACAAGAGGGAAAAAAGAAGTAACAAAATTATTTTTTTTCTCATAGAAGACTCCCCTCCCTCAGAGCAAAATTATTATATGTTTTATTTTAAAAATAGCAAAAGCGCAGTTCGATGCGACCATCTCTAACTGCGCCCAAACTGCGCCCAAAAATATCGAAAACTATCGAAAAGGGTCAAGATCTATCAAAATCGGGAAGGTCTTGAAAAAGCAGTGCCTACAGATAAATCTCTTTATTTTCTACGCTTTCGCTTCGGCGGTTGCCTCCTCCACACGGTAGAAGTCAGAGGTTCAAATCCTCTTTCGCCCACCATTCCATTCCGAAGACGCCCACGAATCCCCCCTGATTGTTCAGGGGGGCAGGGGGGTCAATATCACTAAAAAAATCAGGAAGGCGTCTTCGGCATCTGACGCCCACGAATCCC
>CAZIDN010000113.1:0-8789 GCA_964537875.1 uncultured Eubacteriales bacterium | reverse complement strand
CTTCGTGAGACGCATTGACGCCGGCCGGACCCAGAATTTCAGCCAGCTTGTCGGGGTTGGTGATATGGCTTTTGAACACATCTGCAGGGATGTTAAGCGCAAAAGGCACATGTCCCTGATTAAATTCGCCTACAGGCCGCACATCCACGATGCTGACGTTCGTGCCTCCGAACATCCTTATTCTCTGGCCGCCCCAAAACTGCAGCCAGTTTGTTTCCCTCATCAGGAACGGGGCATCATATGTCCAGTAAGGGAGTTCTCTTTCATCGGACAGCCATCCCATCTCGGATTCCGTGTAAAGTTTAACCTTGGGGTAATTCAATATGAACTTAAGGGCGAAAAACGGCACACTGGCGGCGACTCCGCCCCCGCAATAGGTGTAGATCTGCTGTTCAGGCCTGATGCCCAAATAGGTCAGCATTCTCCTTATTTCTTCAGCTGATTTGAAGGTCCTGTCCGTATTGTAAAAGTCGGCACTGGGCAGCAAGACGGCATGAGGGACATGGCCGGCCCTATTAAAGGCAACGACTTGCCCAAAATGCCAGTCGGCCCCAAGCGCTTCCAGCAATATGTTGTTGACCGGGTCCCCGGATGCGGTAAGGAATTCCGGCAGTTTGACTCTCACATCTTCGTTAACCTTCTTGATTGTGAAAGAGCCTTTCTTCGGGACAGGTGTAACATCCTTCGTTACCGGCAATCCTGCCTCCTGCCACTTGAAAAGCCCACCGTCTACAATCAAAAGGTCCTTTGCGGGGGAGCCGTAATAATAGAGGGAATAAAAGAGCCTGGTGGCCAGAAAGGTGCCGCCCTGATCGTACATTACGATCTTTTTCCCCGAACTGATTCCCCAGGACTGGTAGAGTTTTTCCATATCAGCGACCGGCATTTCCTGAAGACCATACCAGGCGAACAGGTCGACGCTTATTGCGCCGGGAATGTGTTTTGCCGTGTAGATCTGAGTGGGTGACGCATCGAGTATCAGAACATCTGCATTTTTAAGATTTTTCTCAAGCCATTTGATATTGACAAGATTGCCTTCGATTCCTTCTGCCGCCATCAAGGGCTGCGCCAGGAGCAGGCAGCCTGCAACGGCAAGAAGGAAGCAATACCTCAAAACCTTCGACATGTTGTCCTCCTGTCGCTTCATTGTTTCTTGTTATATTCCAAAGTTATTACGACTTTTCCTCGAGCGTGCCCTTCTTCCAGATACCGGATAGCGTCAGGGACTTCGGAAGAGCCGGTCACGGGGATTGATGGAAACCGCGCAGACTCTTATCAAAACTTCGTTGTCCTGGGGAACAGGCTTTTCGATTTCTTAAAGCCGAAGGACATCGGGTGAACCATAATTGCGATAGACAATGGCTTTCATCAGTGGGGCAACGCTCGGACTCGGTGTCTGGGCCAGCGCCGATCTTCTGTAGGATTCTGCAGTGGGAGAAGGCTTTGCCGATCACGTATCCGCCATCGATTTGACTAATCCTATCATTTTACTAGGAGAGTGTCAAGGAACGAAGCCATCCAAATGCTAAAGAACTGTGCCCAAAAGAGGTTCAAGCCCTCTATCGCCCACCAGACTTTCATCCGAAACGCCTTCGCTTTTGAGATCCCGCCCGATGGCTCGAGGCGGGCCTCTTCCACAAAGTCCCGAGGATCGACGACTCGCGGCTGGCTGAGCTTTTCGCTCGGGAGGTCCTTGGGTTTCTGGCCCACCAGGAGCTTCTGAGCGCCGAATGGGCGCAACGTCTTCTCTCCTGGCGGCACACGGGGTTCTCAGTCCACAGCCGGGTCCGGGCCAAGACCAAGACAGAGGCCGAGCGGTTGGGAAAGTATATGATCCGGCCGCTCCTTTCCCTGGAACGCCTCTCCCTCGATGAAATGCAAGGCCAGTTGACATCCGGCGACGCCCCGATTGATCATTCCCTGCGATGGGGTGAGGGGAAATTGGTGCTTGGACACTTATTTGGTCAGCGCAACAGAAAAACGAATTTCCTAATTGCTAAAGCTCGGCGTCAAGAACCGGCTCGAGCTGATCAACCTGATGGGCAGGGACGCCAGGAAAAAGGCCTAAGCGCCGTTAAGGGCTTTTTTGAAAATGAGAAGCATAGACATCTATCACCTTCCTGATCATCTTCTGATATGAAGTCCGATGCTTTTTTGCTTCCTTTTTAAAAAACTCGACGCTTTCTTTGTTCAACGAAATCGTCACCTTCACTTTGTCATCTTTTAGAACCAGTAAATGTGGCGCCGGCAGAAAATCCTTGATGATTTTCGTTTTACCCATGGGCTCATTTGTATATTCTGTTTTGTTTTTCATAAATCCTCCTCCCTTTTCTCCAGTATCCTGCTCCGATAATTCGGATTACACTCTCCCGATGAGTGAACCGGACGGTCATAATTCCATCATTGACGCGGCCGATGCAATAATACCTTTCTTCATCACGGCTATGGGTCATATCCTTCATGATGACACGTTTCGGATCAAGAAAAGCAAGTTGAGCCATAGCGAATGATACGCCATGCTTCGCTTGATTCTCCTCGTTTTTATCATCGTCCCAATCAAAATGGGTCTTGACCACGATCATAGAGTAACATAAATAACATTAAGAGGTCAATATAATTTTATGGCTATTTATATGGTCGAATCGATGGCTTCAATTAGGAAGTGAATTTTCGAAGCGGGGCCGTGCCCTTTTTGGATACTATTTCTCTCTACAGAATTTTGATCTGTATCCGCTTGCCCAGCGCGGACGCTATTTTTTCCAATGTGGAGAGCCTGATATCTCGGGAATGATTTTCGATACGAGACACCGCGGTCTTCTTTGTCTTTATGCGACGCGCAAGTTCCTCCTGAGTAAGCCCCGCCGCCCTCCTGGCCTCCCTCAGGACAACTCCGATCTTGAAGTTCTGATATCCCTCTTCGCACCCGGCCGCCAGGTCCAGGGGGCGACCCCATATAGGCGAATGTCCCATCCCGGAAAATAGGACTTTTGTCTACAGACTTCAGTCGGTTTTCTTCTTATATTGGAGACATGAACGCTATCGCGGCACATCGTTTTCGGCTTTCCGGCGTCCTGTTGGCCGGGATTCTCGCAATGTGGGGAGCCAGCCTCGCTGCGTCACAGGAGCCTACCTCCTGGCAATGGCCGGTCTCGACACCGGACGACCAGGGATTGGATCCAAAAAAACTGGCGGAGCTCGCGGATCTGATCCGACAGAAGGAACTCTGCCCCCAGCTTCATTGTCTCCTAGTCATCCGCCACGGCTACCTGGTGGTCGAGGAGTATTTCAACGGCTGGCAGGCCGATGGGATTCACACCCTCCAGTCCGTAACCAAGAGCTTCACCTCGGCTCTGGTCGGAATCGCCATCGCCAGGGGCGAGTTCAAGGGCGTAGACGAGAAGGTGCTGGATTTCTTCCCGGACGTCCAGGGGATCGCCAACATGGACGAGCGCAAGGCGTCTCTCCGCCTAGAGGACCTTTTGACCATGCGCAGCGGCACCGACTTCCACGAGCGAGACGCGGGATCGCCCTACAGGAAAATGATGCGGCTGACGACCGGGTGGGACAAGTTCTACCTGGACCGACCGATGCTCCAGCCGCCGGGGACGGAGTTCCTATACGACAGCGGCGGCGTCATCCTGATTTCCAGCATGCTCAAGAATCGCACGGGAATGCATGCCGCCGAGTATGCCGAGCGCTTTCTCTTCAAGCCGCTCGGGATCGAGAAGAAGATCTGGATGAGGAATCAGGATGGCCATACTCACACTGGCGGCGGTTTGGCTTTGACGGCCCGGGACGCCGCCAAGTTCGGACTGCTGTACTTGAACAACGGGCGTTGGGGAAATGAACAGGTCCTGCCAGAAAGCTGGGTCCGGGAATCCTTCCGCAAGCGCGTCGACCTGGCGGGCAAAAACCAGCCGCCCTTCGGGTACGGCTATCTCTGGTGGATTTTCGCTCCGGACCCGCGGGGAAAGACCGGACAGGACATCTATGCGGCCAGGGGGCGCTACGGCCAATATATCATCGTCGTGCCCGAGCATGACATGGTCGTTGTCGTGTATGCTATGATCCAATCCGTAACCGACCAGAACAGGCCCACCGAGCTTTTCTACGACCACATCTTGACCGCGGTCCACCGCTGACAGATGGAAAAGAAAAGGACCATGATGATGAAGGAGAAGGCATGAAAAAAATCATCAAGTTCACGGCGATCACAATTCTCTGCCTTTTTCTGGGAAGCCTCTTTGCCTTTAAAGGCGCTTATGGAAGTCCCGAAGAGAAGATTTACTACGCCCTGGAAATGAACGGACAAGTCTTCGGATACGTTGAATTGAGCATCTTGAATCTCAGAGAGAAAGGCAAACCCTTGATCCAACTGAAGGAGACAGTGGAAAACCGCATCTCGGCCTTGGGTGTCGCTATCGACACGCAAGGCTGGTCGGAATACCGGGTCGACCCGGAAACGGGGCATTTTTCCTTCTCTGAACAGGTTATTGACTCAGGAAGCCTCAAGTTCCACATCACCGCCTCTATCGAGGGGAACGCGGCCCGGATCAATCTTCAACCCGGAGGACGAGAGAAGGTGGTCTCCCTTCCGGCTGGAGTGCTTTTAGAAAACCCCTACTATTTCCCTCATCTCCTGAAGGATTCCGGCAAAGGCAATCCAGAGCCGAGGCTCTATCAAGCCCTTGACGTGCTCGACCGAAACATCCACAAAGTGACGGTCACGAGGAAGGGTCCTGAACTCGTTCAAATCGCAGGAAAGACGTACCGGGCGATCATTCTCGAATCCCTCGACCATGACATCGGATTCAAGTTCCGCCAATGGGTCAACGCGGATACCGGATATCTGCTCAAATCGGAAGGGCCCCGAAGCACTCAATTGCTCGCGGATCAGTCCATAAAGGACAAGCTTCAGAGGGTCAACATCGACAATCACCTATTTGCCAAGGCCGGGACGGCGATCTCGGACATTCCGGCCGTTTCTTACCTGAAAGTCCGGGCCAAACTGGAACCGGTGGGGAACTGGATCACGCCGGACAGCCTCAGAGTCTCCGGGCAAAGCTTCGATGGCACGGTCGAAGACAACCGGATCGAAGGTGTCTTCGAAGTCCGTCATGAAAAGTACGATGGCCGCAAGGCCCCTCCTTTTCCGCCGAATTTCGGCAGGAATCCCGAACTTCGCGCCTTCCTGGCGCCGGAGGATTTCATCGAATCCGACGATCCCGTGCTCATCCAGAAAACCAAGGAGCTAACTGCCGGAGCCAAGGATTCCTGGGAGGCGGCCAGGCGACTGAGCAGTTGGGTGGCCGAGGAAATCGGCTACGATATCCCCGGCGGGGCATCAGCCCGTAACACTTACGATGTCAGGGAGGGTGAGTGCGGCGCCCATTCCCGCCTCTTCGCCGCGTTTTGCCGGGGCGTGGGGATTCCGGCCAGAGTGGTTTGGGGATGTATGTATGTTCCCAACCTCGGCGGGAGCTTCGGCCAGCACGCCTGGAACGAAGTCTATATGGGCGAGATCGGCTGGATTCCCCTTGATACAACGGCGCGGGAGGTCGATTATGCGGATTCCGGACACATCCGCCTGGGCATCCTTTCCTCCGCGCACATCGCCTTGAATCCCAAGCAGTTGGAAATTCTGGATTTTCAAGCCGGCGCTCAGAGTTTCGGGGGATTCCAAGGCACTGTGGATGCGAAAAGATATCAGCCGTATCTCGGTCAATACAAGGGACGCCGCGGAGTCATCACCGTTTCAGCCGAGGCAGACGGGCTCAGCCTGACTCTTGCCGACAAGCGCGTCTTCGGGCTGCGCGAGCCCGATGAAAAGGGCGAATGGCTGTTCAAACTGTCACGGGATGTCGGCGTGACCTTCGAGCGAGACACCTCCGGACGGGTCGTTGGGCTGGCCATTCACAACCGCATACGGCTGCCGAAGAAAGCGGAACTGCCGGTCATTCCCGATACTGTCCCTGAAAACATCCGGCCTTATCTCGGACAGTATTCCATTCCCATGCAGAAAGAGGAGATCATGGTGGCCTATGACAACGGTCACCTGGCCGTCCATATCCCCGGCCGCGGCGTCCGGGTGATTAAAGGGCCCGATTCGCAAGGCCTCTGGACGGCCAAGCCGGGGGACGACCGGTTCTCCTTCATCATGGATGACGCCGGCAAGGTCCGAACCATGATCCTCATCGAGACGGTCCGAAACACGAGGATCGATTGATCTTAGCGAGGAGAAAAAAGATGGCAAAGCCGGAACTCGGATTCAAAATCTGGACCGCGTTTCTTTCTGTGTTCGTAACCGCGATGCTATTTATATTCGGGAAGTTCAGCTTCTGGAAGTCGCTGCTGATCGCGGCCATCGCCGTCGGAGCGATCTGGATGATGTACTTCGTCATCGGGCAGGTGATCAATCAGGCGGTGTCACAAGAGCTGAAAAAGAGAGGGCTCAAGAGAATCGAGAAAAAATGAGGAGGGTGATCACCTCGAGACGATCGCGACTTTCTTCCCCGCTTCCGGCAAGTATTACGGCCGGGTCGTGTTCGGTTATGACGACATGCCCGTGCAGGGCGGGATGAACGACCAGGGACTCTTCATCGACGGAAATTCCCCCGCTCCGACCGGTTGGAAGCCCGACGCCGGCAAGCCGGCCTTCAGGGGGAGCGTCCTGATGGTCCTCCTGGGAACGTGCGCGACTTGCCAGGATGTCAAGGAGTTCTTTGGAAAGCTCAATGTTCCTGCCCTGGAACGGGCCCGGATTCCGGTCGCTGACCGCTCGGGCGCTTCCATGGTCGTTGAATACGGGCAGGGCCGTGTCCAGTTCATCAGGAGCGACACCTGGTACTAGATTGCCACGAATTTCGTCATGTCCAACGTCGCTGATGGAAATTATCCTTGCTGGAGATACCGGACCGCGGACAAGATACTTTCCGGAGCCGGAAGCCTGAGCATAGACCTCATCCGGGAGGTTCTCGAAAAAACCCACCAAGAAGGTGGGTCCTTGACCGTGTATTCCAACATTAACGACCTGAAGAAGGGGATGATCTACGTTTACAACCTGCGGAATTTCAAAGAGGCGGTAATTATGGACCTGGCCGAGGAATTGAAGAAAGGCGAGAGACGCATCGAACTGCCCTCGCTTTTCAAACAGGCGGCTGGAACGAGCTGAACAAGCCCCGACTTTTCTTGACATCTCTTCGAGCCGGGATTTATACTTCCTTACGATGGATAGAGGGGAAAATCGAGCCAAAGAGACTTGCTCGGCCAACACACCCGAGAGCCGATTTTTTATCCCCATCAATTCCGTTTCAGTTGATCACTTCTATCTGGGAAATCCGAGGGATGGAAATACATCTCTCTTCGGAGGGTTTGGATTTTTCACAAAAAAGGAGGGAATCTTATGAGAACGAAGAGATTAGCCGTAACACTGGTCTGCCTTTTGGGCGCTTTTTGTGCCAGGGCTCCTCAAGAAAAAAGTACACTTCAGAGTTCCGAGCTTTCGCCAACGGCGAACATCATCGCCCAGGAATCGATTGCCTATGACAATCTCGCAGTGGATGTGCTTTGGGCCGCATGCAAGAAAACTCTTAACGATATAAAAGTATCTGAATTCAGAGCCAATAACACAGCAAAACGTATCCTGGCCGTCATTCCCAAGACTATAGGATCCTATGAGTTTGCTGATTATACTAAGGAAGAGCCTGGTCATCTTCCAGAGGTTATCAGACAGAAAGACGAAACGATAGCTGTCTTTTATCTGCTCTTGATGATAGACGAGAACAAAGGCGGATCTGTTCTCACCGCCAAAGTCGCCGGTGGTAAGAGCGCGACCTCCAGGGGGGAGGGAGTGCTCAAGAGTTTCTTGGGGCAATTAGCCAAGAATCTGAAGAAATAGCCGACCGCTCAGGGGCGGGCCGTACGTCACGTGCCCTTTCCCGGCTGGCTGAAGTCGGCCTTCATCCGGTTGCATGGTGCGGGAAATGTCCGCTCCGGGCGCGATATCAATCATGATAGTCCCGCACAAATTGTATCGCCAGAATACACAGGTTCCAGAGATTTTCCCCGGGGCTCATATTTTGGTTAACGCTTCGCGCATCAATTTTTCGGCGGCAGTTTTCTGCGCGGCCTCGGTGGCGCCTGGCACCAGCATGGTGATGAGCAGATACTTGGAGCCCTTGAAAGTGTTGAGCTGCAGCATGCCGTAGCCTGGACTGGAGAAAAACGAGCGGTCGCCGATGCCCGGGGCGTCTGAAACGGCGATCTTCATTTTTTTCAGTTCCGCTATCATCTTGTCGGCGGTTTCGCCGGGCCCGACCGCCTTGACCAGAATGCTGAATACGCCGTAGTCGCCGATCACATATTGGCAGGAGGCCCCCACTGCCGGGTTGGCGTTGGCGTTCGGCTTGCCGTCGCCGACGTTCTGGCCGACAGCGGCTTGGATCTGGGCCTTGGTCAGCAGGGTGCAGGCGTCGATTTTCTGGGCGCCCCGGGCGGCGGCCACGCCGGTGAAACAGAATACTGCCGCCAATGCAATTAGAGCTCTTCGTGTCATGCGGAATAACAGCCTCCTTTTGTTCTTGACCTGGGGCGCAACCCGGAATATCCTCTTTTTGCGAAGACCGGTTTTGATTTGATCGCCCGAAAAAGGAGCCGAGAAGATGAAGAGATCCTGCAATCGGCGCGAGTTTCTGAGGCAAGCGACCGCGGCCGGCATCGGCCTCGGGGTCCTCGGCGGGCTGGATTTGCGCTTTGCGGAGGGAGCCAACGAGAGGCTCCAGGTCGCCATC
>CAZIDN010000112.1:0-8901 GCA_964537875.1 uncultured Eubacteriales bacterium | reverse complement strand
AGTGCCCCGTCTCATAAATTTCTTGTTCCAGTATTTCGCAGAGCCGGGGCACTTCCAAGGGGGAGTCAAGCTCCCCCTTCGGCGCTTCGCTTCGCTCCGCTGAACCCCTGAGGGGGGCCACTCCGCCCCCCTCAAACTCCCCGGCGGTTGCGCGTTCAAGGGAGTATCTTTATTTATGCAAGATATTTGCGAAACGCGCAACCGGACGTTGAGATTAAAATTTGATGCGGAAGCCGGCCCTCAGGGTGAATCCTGTGAAATCGACCTCGGCTTCCCGGGCATTTTCCACGCCCGCCTCAGAGGGCAGCTTGTTACGGATGAAAAGGAGGGGGTAGGAATTTACGCTGGAGATCTTGCCGTCGTAAGCGTAGAGCTTGCCGTCCTCGGTTGCGGGCTCGGTCATGGTCGAATCCTGGACCGTCCCGGTTCCTTTGAAGCCTTTGATGGGGGCAAACTGGCTCTCGGCTTCGATGAGGAGGGCTAGGTGGGCGCCCATATTCCACTCGAAGCCCAACCCCCCCCAGAACCCGACATTCTGTGCCTTGGCCTCGCCTTGCCTTTCCTCCCAGGTATCTTCATGTTCGAACCTGTAGTAATACCGGCATTTGGCGAAGTAATACGACGCGCCGATCTTAAAGTAGAGGAAGGAGACGGGATAGAAGCTGATGGACAGCTTGACGGGAAGAGCCGTGATTTCGGAAACGGCCTTGTAGGTATCGGAGGTCGTCTCTTTCTCGAAGGCGATGGTGCTTTCTTTTTTACTGGAAAAATAATCCACGCCGGCGCTTAAGGTAAACTGCGGGGAGAGCGGAAAAACAAGCTCTCCGCCGAAGAGATAGGTCAAGTGGATGGGCGTAACTTCCCTGTCTGCCGGAATTCCGAGTTGTTCACTGGTTAAATCCGCCAGCCCCTGGGCCGCTTTGTTGAGGTCGCCGATCGTCGCATAGATCGCCCCGACCGTCAGGGCCAAGGAATAGCGCGCCGCCTGAGGTTCCTCCTCCACGGCTTCTCGCCGAGGGGGGTGCAGGACGACCGCCTCAGGGGGCTTGGTCTTTTCCGGCTCCTTCTTTTCAACTTTTTCCACGACCTTCGGCTTTTCCTCGACAGGTGGCGGGACCTGCTGCGCCTTCGGCGGGGGCGTTTCTTCCAGGGATATGACCAGGCTTTCATGGACATATCCGGAGGTAATTCCGCTTTCATCGGGTTCGAGCTTGACCAGATACCATTCCCCTTCCTTGCTGACGGCTTCGAGGAAGGCGCCCTGGGGGAATTGGCGGACGATGGGACTTCCGATGGAAGGTTTCTGACGGATGTTGGCGAACTCGGCCGTGACTTTGAGCTTGATGGAGGAGCCCGGGAAGGCGAAGCCTCCATAAAAGAAAATTGTCACTATAAAATATCCGATGGATTTTTTCATGCTCATAGTCCTGTCGATCCCGTTATTTCAAAAAAATTATAGCATGACTGAATATAAGACAAAAGCAAAATCAGACTCGGCCGCGGGAATGGCCGGGACTTTTTCGTTCATAAAAAAATCTTGATCCCAAGACCCAACTGGAGGAAGGACGGATTGACTTTGAGCGGCGACGTCGTCTTCGACGCCGCGTATTTGGCATGGTCGCTCGTGAATTCCCAGTCGGTGATGACGGCGTCGATCCCGTCATAGAACCCGGGTTTCCATTTCCATTCGAATTCTCTCTTGGGGCAAAGATAATAGCGGAAGCCGGCCGTCAGGCCGATCTTCTTCGACAGCTCGTAATCGATCCCCCCTCCGATGTTCATGCCGGGGGACAGCCAGGAACTCTTTTGGATCTCCAGGCCTACAGGGAGGGCGTCCGCGGACTGGATGACCGTTTTCTCCCAGTTCGGCGGGATATAGGTTAAGACGAAGGCGACGTCGGACACGCTGAACCCCGCGAACGCGGCGGATTGAAAAGTATTCCAAAACAGGGTCAGGCCGGCCGAGCCATAAACTTCGAATTTTCCTTTTCGTGACCTCCCGAAGGCGTTGAGGCTGATGGGAATGATCCGGAGGTCGCCCGTTCCCGCCCATTCCGCGCTTTTTTTAATGCTTGCGCCGGAGGACCAGGTGAATTCGGAATGAAACGCCGTCGTGTTCGGCACATCGGCCTTAAAAAAGCCCAGGCCTGCCTCCAGGCCGTAATCCGGCCGGAGGAAATACGCTAAGAAGGCCCCGACAAAGAAGGCGTTGCCGGATTGAGCGGAAATCCGGTTTTGCTCGGCGATCTTCGATAGAAGCTCCAGTTTCCATTCGTCCTGGTAGCCCGTATCTCCCCGGATTTGGGTCAACGACAAGCCGGTGAACAGGCGGAGCTCGAAGGGACGAGAAAAATCCATCTGGGCCGAGGATCGCGAGGCCAAGCAGAGCAGGACAGCCGGGATGATGAATCTCTTGCTCAAGGTGTTCCGCATGAGAAAAATCTCCTCTGGAAACGCCTCTTTTATATACCATAAAGTGGACGCGTCTCCAAATATGTGATTTCAAAGAGGTGTTGGAATCGCCCCCGAGGCCCCTCTAGCGGAGGGGGGCCCCGTCGCTTTTGACGGGGGGAACCGACGGGACTGGTTCCCCAGGGGCACGGGTGGCGATTCCGACACCGATCAAAAATCACACAAACGGAGGTTACCCATAAAGTTATGGTCTTGCCAATTTTGTCCAAAAGGTGTAGATTTTTTATGACAAGGGAGGCAGGCATGAGCAAAGGCATTTTCAAAAAACTGACGGCCAATTTTTACATCCTGCTCGTCGGACTTCTGGCGCTCGGCGCCATCACGGCCTTTGCCGGGAAACAGCCCAAGATCGTCTTCAAGGAAGACACCCATGATTTCGGGAAAGTCAAACAGGGGAATAACCTAACCTATGAATTCGTCTTCAAGAACGATGGGGATGATACGCTGACGATCAAAAACGTCGAGACGTCCTGCGGATGCACGGCCGCGCTTGTCTCCAATAAAAAGGTCGAGCCGGGAAAAACGGGAAAGATCAAGGTCTCCCTCGATACGAGAGGCTATGCGGGCGAGGTCGTGAAGTTTATTTATGTGGAATCCGATGACCCGGTCCAGCCGAAGATCCAGCTCAAGATCACGGCCGCGGTCAATTTGCCCCCGCAGCCGCGGATCGAGTTCGACCGCTACAATATCGACGCCGGGCTGCTCGTGGAAGGCGACATCCTGGATGCGGCCATCGTCGTCAGAAACAAGGGCGAGCTCGAGTTGAAGTTTGAATGCGCCCTCCAGAACGCCGGCTTTTTCATCAACGGCAAGGAGGCCAAATTCCCGGTCAACGTCGCGGCGGGCAAGGACGTCGAAGTCACGGTGAAAGTCCCGCTCCCCGACCGCATCGGGATGGTCAGGGAGTTCATCATCTTCAAGACCAATGACCAGATCCGGTCCACGCTTTCCGTAACCCTCAACGCCTACATCGTGACCAAAGACCAGCTGAAGCAGGTCTTCCAGAAATACAAGAATATCCTGAAGTGATCATGACGAGCGTTCGGCCGGGCGCGGGCGTCTCCTTTAAAATTCGGTGACACACGCCGAATTCAGGAAATTAGGAAATTCGGTGTGTGTCACCGAATTTTAATCAGGCACGGTTCGGGATGAAATCATACTTGACCGTAAAAGTCCAGACGCGCGCGGCGGAGCCGAGGGTTGAAAAGACGGGTGAGCGGGAATACAAGGTCAGCGTGAAAGCGGCGCCAACCAAGGGAAAGGCGAATGCCGAGGTCATCGGACTTCTGGCCCAGCATTTGGGCATTGCCCGCTCTCAGCTCAAGATCGTCCGTGGCGAAACATCGCGCCATAAACTGGTTGTCGTTGATTTATAAAAAAATATTCTCTTCCATTACGTGTGGGTAGAAAAGTGAAACGATCCGGGAACGGATGAAGCGACCATGGAGGGCTCGGGAACGGCGTGAAAAACCCGGATGGGGAGCGAGGCCGTTTCCGGATCGTTTCCCATACAATTTTCCCCTTACGAAATGGAAGAGAACCTTAAAAAAATATTCGTCGGGGCACATGAGAGAACCCGTGCGACAAAGGAAGGCGCATGAGCATTTATAACGCCATCAGCTTTCTGGGCATTTTTATCATCGCTTTTTTTGCCTGGCTCTGTTCGAGCAACAGGAAGGTCGTCAACTGGAGAGTCATTGCCTGGGGAATCGGGCTGCAGATCCTCTTCGCCTTTTTCATTTTTGTCGTCCCCGCGGGGGCCAAGTTCTTTCTCTTCCTCAACGATGTCGTGGTCAAGGTCCTGGACAGCGCCCAGGCCGGCACCCGGTTTCTTTTCGGGCGTCTGGCCCTTCCCCCAGGAACGACGAACGAGGCCGGCGAGACATCCCTGGGCTATTTCCTGATTTTTCAAGGCCTGTCGACGATCGTCTTCTTCGCTTCCTTGATGGGCGTCCTTTATTACCTGGGGATCATGCCTTTCTTTATTCGGCTGTTCGCCCGCGTTTTTGCCAAATCCATGAGGATCAGCGGCGCCGAAGCGCTCAGCGTTTCCGCCAACATTTTTGTCGGAGTGGAGTCGTCCCTGGTTGTCAAGCCGCACCTGGCCGAAATGACCATCTCCGAGCTGGGGACGATTATCTGCGCGGGCATGGCCACCATTGCCTCGACCGTGCTGGCCGTCTATGTCATGTTTCTTCAGAAGCAGCTTCCGACGATTGCCGGCCACCTGATCTCGGCCTCCTTCCTGGCGGCGCCGGCGGCCATCGTCATGGCCAAGCTCATCATTCCCGAGACCGGAAAGCCCGCGACTCTCGGGACAGAGGTGAAGCCGTATTACGAACAAGAGGACAATCTCATCGTGGCCATCATCCATGGCGCCGACTCGGGCCTCAAGCTCCTCGGCGGCATCGTGACCCTGTTGCTGGCGTTGCTTGGGCTGCTGGCGCTGCTGGACCTCATCTTGGGCTTTGCCGGGGGCTTCCTTAACAAGTGGTTCAGCCTTAGCGTGGATTGGTCCCTCAAGACTCTCCTCGGCTATATCTGTTATCCTTTCGCGGCCGTTTTGGGCGTTCCGCCTTCGGATATCTTTCCCGTGGCCAAGCTGATCGGCGAGCGGGCCGTCAAAACAGAGCTTTACGCTTACCAGCATCTGTCCGAGATGATGGCCAAGGGAGAGTTCGTTTCTCCCCGCTCCGCCGTCATCGCCTCCTATGCCCTGTGCGGGTTCGCCCACTTCGCCTCGCTGGCGATTTTCGTCGGCGGGACGGGAGCCCTCGCTCCCAGCCGGCTGCGAGACCTATCGAGAATCGGGCTCCGGGCGTTGCTGGCCGCCACCCTGGCCACCTTGATGACCGCCTGCGTAGCCGGGACGTTTTTCACCGGGGGAACGATCTTGTGGGGACGATAGAGCCCCGCCTTTTTTAAACGTTCTCCTCCATTTCATGTGGGGAAAGATCGTTTCCCTTTCGTTCCCGTATGAAATGGAAGAGATCCCGTAACGTTATCTCCTGATGGGAAATTTGACCCTATTTTTTCGTCTACCAAAAAAGGGGGCATTTTAATGAAGCTTCCTTATGTTAGGCGGAAAGACATGGCTCGGATGAAAAGGGCCCCGGGCGACCTCCCCCGGGAAATCTATCATGTAGCCCTCAACCTCGTCCTGGCCGAACAGCCCAGCCGGATAAAAAAGGTCTTTGAAAGGTTTACGAACCTCCCCGATGCGTTCCGGTCTCCCCGAGACGAGCTCTTGTCGATCGGCCTCGATGAGGACGAGGCCGGGGAGTTATCGTCCCCGGAAATTTTCGACCGGGCCCAAAAAGAAATTGACAGAGCCGGCAAGAAAGGCTATTCTCTTTTAACCCTCGAGGATGTCGATTATCCGGCTTACCTAAGAGAAATATTCGATCCTCCGGGCGTCCTCTATTGTGCAGGTTGCCCGGAGGCATTGCAGAGCCCGGCGGTTGCCATCGTCGGCACCCGGACGCCATCGCCCTACGGGCGCGCCGTCGCCGGGAAGCTGGCCGAGGACCTTGCGTCCCGGGGGGTCGTGATTGTAAGCGGGCTGGCCCTGGGGATCGACTCGATCGCCCACTGGGGAGCCCTTAAAACAGGAAGGACGGTTGCCGTGTTAGGCTCGGGACTGGACAATATCTATCCGAGGCAGAACCGCAAGCTGTTTCAAAAAATTGCGGAAAACGGCGCCGTCGTCTCTGAATTCCCGCTGGATGCCCCGCCTTTTGCCGCTCATTTTCCGCGCCGCAACCGTATCATCAGCGGCCTGGTCCAGGCCGTGATTGTCGTCGAGGCCGCAGCCAAGAGCGGCGCTCTCATCACCGCCCGTATGGCCCTCGAGCAGAACCGGGAAGTCATGGCCGTTCCCGGCAACGTGACCTCCGACATGAGCAAGGGGACAAACGGACTGATCAAAACCGGAGCGGCACTCATTGAAGGCTGGGAGGATGTCGCCGAAGAGCTGCCGAGCCCGCTGCGGGAAAAGCTCCTCGGCCAAAGAACGGGAGAAACCCAGCCGCTGCCGCTGATGACCGAGCAGGAAGCCGAAATCTACCGGCTCTTGAAAGCGGATGAGCTCACCCATATCGATGAGCTTCTCGATACGATCACATGTTCCGTATCCGAACTTCTGGCCCTTCTCCTGAACCTCGAGATCAAGGGATTGATCCTGCAGAGCCCGGGCAAGTACTTTCAGAGGAGAATGTAAATGGACAAGTTCTTGGTCATCGTCGAATCTCCGGCGAAAGCGAAGACGATCAACCGCTATCTCGGCTCCAACTATATTGTCAAGGCCTCTATGGGCCATATCCGCGACCTGCCCAAGAGCAAGCTCGGCGTCGACGTCGCCAAGAACTTCGAGCCTCACTACGTCGTCATCCCCGAGCGGCGGAAGCTCGTCGCCGAGCTCAAGAAGGCCGCCGAAAGCGCCGGGGCCATCATCCTGGCCGCCGACCCGGACCGTGAAGGCGAGGCGATTTGCTGGCATCTGAGCGCACTGCTCGAAGATGCCAACAAGGATATCTATCGCGTCCTCCTTCATGAAATCACGAAGCACGGCGTCGAGGAAGCCATTCAACATATGGGCAAGCTCGACCGGAACTTGTTCAACGCCCAGCAGACCCGGCGGATCCTGGACCGGCTGGTGGGATACCTTATCAGCCCGCTCCTGTGGAAGAAAATCGGCAGAGGCTTGAGCGCCGGCCGCGTCCAGTCGATCGCCCTGCTGCTGATCGTCGAGCGAGAAAAGGAGATCCGGGCCTTTGTCCAGGAAGAATATTGGACGATCCTGGCCCATTTGGAAGCGTCCAACCCGCCGCCCTTCAAGGCCTCCTTGGCCAAGATCGAAGGGAAAAAGACCAAGGTCCCGGACGGAAAAACGGCCGCGGGCATCGTCGAGCAATTGAAGGGCGTGGATTTTATCCTGGACAAGATCAAGGTCCGGGAGAAAAAGAAAGAGCCGCCGCCGCCGTATATCACGAGCACGCTCCAGCAGGATGCCTTCCGCTTGCTCCATTTTCCGGTCAGGCGGACCATGTCCATCGCCCAGAAGCTCTACGAAGGCTTGCCGCTGGGCGAGCGCGGCCCCGTCGGCCTCATCACCTACATGAGGACGGATTCCGTGCGCGTTTCGAACGAGGCCCAGGCCTGGGCTCGAACGTACATCGAGCAGAGGTTTTCTGTCCATCATGTCCCGGCCAAGCCGCGGGTCTATAAGAACAAGAGCCAGGCGCAGGATGCCCACGAAGCCATCCGGCCGACGTCTCCCGAGCTTCCGCCCGAGGTTGTCAAACCGTTTCTCAAGAGGGAGGAATACAGCCTGTACCAGCTCATTTGGAACCGGTTTTTGGCTTCTCACATGAGCGCGGCGACCCTAGAGGAAACGGAGTTCGAGATTACCGCGGGGCTCAAATATCTTTTTAGCGCTAAGGGCGAAGTGCTCAAGTTCGACGGCTATCTGGCCCTCTATCCAAACAGAGAAAATGGGGAGAAAGAGACTCTGCCGGCAGCCCAACAGGGCGAGAAGCTCAAACTGCTGAACCTCGAGTCCAAACAGAGCTTCACCCAGCCGCCCTCGCGTTATACAGAAGGAAGCTTGGTCAAAGAGCTTGAAGCCAAGGGCATCGGGCGGCCCTCCACCTACGCCCCGATCATCACCACGCTCCAGGACCGCGTCTATGTCGTCAAGGATAAAGGTAAGTTCGCCCCGACCGACCTGGGCATGTTCGTCACCGAGTTTCTTGTCAAGAACTTTTCCGATTTGATGGAAGTCAAATTCACCGCCCAGATGGAAGAGGAACTGGACCGCATCGAAGAAGGGCAGCAGGATTGGCGCGACTCCTTAAAGAGGTATTATGAGCGTCTGGACCGAGACCTTAAGCAGGGCATGACGATCGAGAGTGTGAAGGGGAATATCCCGCTGGACGAGAAGTGCCCGAAGTGCGGGCGGCCGCTGGTGCTCAAGAGCGGCAAGTTCGGCCGGTTCAAGGCCTGCTCGGGATATCCGGAGTGCAAATTCAAGGAGAGTATGGTCAAAAAGGAAGTCACGCCGCTCGAAGAAAAATGCCCGGTCTGCGGATCGCAGCTTGTCCAGAGGCATGGACGGTACGGCGCTTTCGTCGCCTGCTCCGACTATCCCAAATGCAAATACATCAAGAAGGAACAGACAGATACCGGGATCGCCTGCCCGACGGGATGCGGCGGCGCGATCCTCAAGCGCAAGACCCGGCGCGGGAGATTTTTCTACGGCTGCAGTCATTTCCCAAAGTGTCGGTTCGCGACCTGGGATGAACCGAAGGTGACGCCTTGTCCGAAATGCGGGAAGCCGTTCCTGCTCGAAAAACACTCCAAGAAAGAGGGAACATATCTCCATTGCTGGGATGAAAAGTGCGGTTACACGGAGAAACCGCAAGCCAAGGC
>CAZIDN010000111.1:0-8983 GCA_964537875.1 uncultured Eubacteriales bacterium | reverse complement strand
GAAGACGGCGGCCGCGATCCGCAAGGACCCACGCCGCATCGTCTGGCCCATCTGAATGGTACGAGGATCTCGGACCCTTCTTTTCTCAGCCCCTCCAGATGGAACTTGATCGCGCTTCTCATGCGCGAGATAGTTTCTTTATTAGCAATTACGCAAAAAACCGGCTTGCGGAGATGCGGAAAAAACGCGAATCCTGTTTCTTATAGACTTGATCCTGGCCGGTGACCTGGAGGAAAGGTACATTCCCCAGGGCATTGGCCTGATCGAAATGGTGGCGGGCGATCATATCATCCTGCAGCTTGGCTTCAAAAAGGCACCAGGGCTGTCCATTCCGCAGGATCAGGAAATCCGTCTCCTTTCCGTCTTTCGTCCGGACATACATCAGCTCGAAATCGCCGATTCCCTTGTCGTGCCAGAGGTCGATCATCGTTTTCAGCTCGACGGCGACATAATTCTCGAATCTCTTGGCGGGGTCGAGGGCGCGGCCCCAGTCGTAAAAGTAAGCCTTTTTCTCTTTTTTGACGGCCCGCGCGATTCTCTGGTGATAAGGGGTAATCAGAAAAAGGGCATAAGTCAGTTGCATCGCGGAAATAGAGTTCTTCACGGTCGTATAACTCGTCTCGATATCTTCTGTCAGGGCATTCAACGACAAGGGCGAGCCGACGCGATCAGGCATGATCTGCATCAGCGTGGCGATGTGCTCAACGGCCATGATCCTTGTCAAATCACGAACGTCTTCCCTTGTCAGATAATCCACCATGTCCCGCTGCCACCGCCGATAGAATGTTTCGTCCGCCTTCAGGAAAGGCTCGGGGAAGCCGCTGTAGTGAAGGAGCTGGTCGAGGAGGTCCTGCCGGGCCGCGCCCCGACTTAGCTTTCTTTCGATAAACGTCAGAGCGCCTTCATCAGGGGAAGGCTCAAGATGGGCGAAGCCCGCAACTTCGGAGAGCGTTAAAGGGTTTAATCGAAAAAGGAAATAGCGGCCCGCCAGCGAATCTCCCGACCGCCTGAACCAATCCAAGCGGGCGCTTCCGGTGACGATGAACCGGCAGTCATTCTCGTATTTATCATAATAGCCCTTGAGGATATTCTTCCATTTCGGCATCTTGTGGATCTCGTCGAAACAGATCCAGGGCAGCAACCCGTGTGATTGGATAGCGCGCATCGGGCTCTCAAAGAAGCTATAGTCGGATTTATAGGTATCTCGCACCTCGCGGAGGTCCCAGTTGTAATAGAGATCCTGGGAATTGTTTAGAGAGAGGAAGTGACGAGCCAAGGTGGTTTTGCCGGATTGACGCGGGCCGGTGATGAAGCGCATCTGCCTGCCGATGGAAGGACCGAAACAAAAGCTCTCGAGATGACGTTTAATCATGCGACTATTTTAACTGATGAGTAAAAAAAGTCAAGGCTTTTTTAACTTATGAGGAAAATTTGCCGAGACGGGCAAAGAGAAGGATCAGGCATGAGATCGCCAATAAAAGCGTCATTCGCGAAAAAATCGAAGTCTCCTTTTAAGGAGAATTGTCAATAACCTCTATGAAAGATCATTCTCAGTAATAAATCCGATTTTCCTGGGCTTTCTAGCCTCCTTGGAAGGCATCATCAATTGGCGGATAGCTTCGAAGACTATTTGAAATTGCTCATCGTATTTCTTTTCGAGAGCGACAAGCTTATGCGCCTGCTCCTTGTGAGCAGCGGCCATTTCTCGCAAGCGAACGAAGGCTCGCATAATGCCGATGTTAACCTTGATGGCCCGTGGGCTATTCAGCACGCTCGAAAGCATGGCAACGCCCTGTTCGGTAAAAGCATAGGGTAGGTAGCGGCGTCCGCCTCGGCGATTTGAGGTGCCAATTTGGCACCTCAAATAATCGATTCTTCTTCTCAAAGAGAATTGGCCGACTTTAAGGTTGAAAATAGCCTTATTTTAAGGATTCCAAATCCTCATAATTGACATATTTTGTGGATTATCTTAAAATGAGTCCATGAAAATACCGCGCGAATATATAAACCTAGAAGCGTATTTTAAGCCCAACAAAGCCCTGGTCATCCTGGGACCCCGCCAATCCGGCAAAACCACCCTTCTGAATGATTTCCTCGAAAAAACAAAGCTCAAGTTCAAACTGGATTCCGGCGACAATATCAGAACACAGGAAATTCTGAGCTCCCAAGATTTCGACAATGTTTTGGAATACGCGCGCGGCTATGAGCTCATCGCCATCGACGAGGCCCAGAGGATAAGGAATATCGGACTCGGGCTTAAGATTTTGATCGACCATATTCCAGGCATTCATATCATCGCCACGGGATCGTCATCGTTCGAGCTCGCGGGACAAGTCGGGGAACCGCTCACGGGACGCAAGATAACGCTGACACTTTATCCCCTAGCCCAAATGGAGCTTGCCAAGCTGTTCAATACTTCCGAGTTGAAGGCCAAGCTCGAAGAATTTTTGGTCTTCGGCTGCTACCCCGAGGTCGCAACGGCTGATGATAGAAACGAAAAAAAACGCCTTCTCAATGAGCTCGTCGACTCTTATTTGTTGAGGGATATCCTGCAGCTCGAACGCGTTAAAAGCGCAAAAGTGCTTCTTGACCTGCTGCGGCTTCTGGCTTTTCAGGTGGGCCGCGAAGTCTCGTGGAGCGAGCTTGGGAGCCGCCTGGGCATCGACACAAAAACCGTTGCCCGCTATCTGGATTTGTTTGAGAAAGGTTTCGTGATCTACAACCTGAGAGGATTCAGCCGCAACCTGAGAAAAGAAATATCCAAAAAAAGTAAATACTATTTTTTAGACAATGGCGTCCGGAACGCCGTCATTTCGAATTTCAATCCCCTGGAGCTTCGCGACGACGGCGGGATGCTCTGGGAGAACTTCTTGATCACGGAACGCTTGAAAAAACAGGCCTACCGAGGCCCACACGCCAACAATTATTTCTGGCGGACCTGGGATCAAAAAGAGGTGGATTTCATCGAAGAGCGCGAAGGCCGGCTTTTCGGCTACGAGTTCAAATGGGGCTCGCGCAAAACGCCCGCACCCAGGGAATGGCTGGAAACGTATGCCGGATCCGAATTCACAGTGATCAACCGGGAGAATTACCTGGATTTCGTCAATAACCTTTCGAGGTGAATCTCGGCGAATGGCTGAATAAGCGGATTTCGAACCTTGAGGTCGGGAAAGCGGAGTAAGCGGCCTTCAGGTTCGCCGAGGAGGATAAGGCTCGGTGATTTGAGCCAAACTGCGATATATCGGGGCCGCGAACGTTACTCTCAGACCTGACTGGCCAGGCCTCCGGCAATCTCGCCGCCGTCGATAACAAAATACTGCCCGCTGATGAATGCCGCCTCGTCCGAGGCCAGGAAGGCGAACAGCGCGGCTACGTCCTCCGGCTTGCCCAGCTTGCCCAGCGGGATTTTGTCTTCAAAGCTCCGGCGCATTTCCGGAGTGTATTCGGCTTCCTGCATGGGCGTCATGATGAAGCCGGGACAGACGGCATTTACGCGGATGGTCGGCCCCAGTTCGAGCGCCATGGAGCGGCTCAGTTCGATCACTCCTGCTTTGCCGGCGTTGTAATCGGCGTAGTAGTGATAGCCCACCAGGCCGTTGGTGGAGCCCATGTTCAGGATCACGCCGCCGTTCCCGGCCAGCATCCGCCGGGCGGCCTGCTGCGCCACCAAGAAGACGCCGTCCAGGTTGACCCCGGTGACCGTGCGCCACTGTTCGGGAGTGATGCTCAGGAACGGCTGGCGGATGCTGATCCCGGCGTTGTTGATAAGCACGTCCAGACCGCCGAACAAGCCGTCCAGCTCCTGGAAAGCCCGAGCCACGGCCTTGTCGTCCGAGACATCCGCAAGGATCGTCCCTTGCAGACCGGGCAACTGTTGCTGGGCACGCCGGCAGGCGGTTGCGTCTCGGTCCAGGATGGCGACCCGTGAACCTTCTTCGAGAAATCGTTTGGCCGTGGCGAGCCCAATCCCGCCGGCTCCTCCGGTGATCAAAACTCTTTTATCGAGCAAACCGCGCATGCAAGCCTCCTTGGTTTCGATGCCGTTGTTTTTATAGTCGCAAGGCCGGAGCTTGTCAAATTCTATATGTCGAGGAATTGCCGGGAGCTTATCAGATTTCGGACCTTGAGGCCGGGAAAGCGGAGGGCTTGGTGATTCAAGCCGTTATTTGATGGCCAGCATTTCCATGCTATCGATAATCCCGGCGGCAGACATTTCTCTCGCCCCGCCGATGATATAGATCCTATCGCCGACGGGAGAGGCGCAATGACCGGTGCGGGCACTCTTCATCGAGGCCGCCTTGTTCCATGTCCCTGCGGCCGGATCGTAGACATCGATGGAATTTGTTGGCGTCCCACCGGCCGCTCCTCCGATGATATAAATTTTGTTCTTGATGACAACGGATTGAGTTCCAGTTCGCGCTTGCGGCATTTCTTTTCCTGAACTCCAACTGTTCTTGAGGGGATCGTAGATATCCACAGTTTTTGTGGCATAACCGGTATCTCCTGCCCCCGTTCTTCCTCCGATCACATAAACTTTCCCCCCTAAGGAGACGGCTGTTCCTCCTTGTTTCGAGGTGGGCAGAGGCGGCCCTTCACTCCAAGCGTTATTGTCTGGATCATAAATCTCCATTTGATTTAAAGATCTTCTGCTGCCGCCGGTCCCTGAGATCCCTCCGATCACGTAGATTTTCCCATTAACGACTGTTGCCATATGAGCCCACCGCGGGCTGGACAGCGGTTTTCCAGCCTGCCAAGATCTACTTTTCGTATCATAGATCTCGACTTTGTTTAATATTCCACCGCTGTTTCTTCCACCTAGAATATAGATTTTATTATTGATCGCAACAGCAAAGGCCGTGGCTCTCGGCGTGGGCATTGTGGCCTCTGTGGTCCATTTGTCTGTCGATGTGTCGTATTTGTTTACATCGGAAGAGATTTGGCCTTGCTTGGTCATTCCTCCCAAGACATAGATCTGTCCGTTAACGGCAACAGAGGTGATTCCCATTTTTGCGGTGGGGAGAGAGGACTTCAGCTCTGTCTCCTGTGATTCTCCATAAACCGAAGAAAGAACAAAAAAGGACAGCAGAAAAGCGAAGATTTTAGCAAAATCATTTCGTCTCATTTCCAGCTCCTTTCAAAAAACGAGGCCTCCCGCAGCGAAAAAATCATATTCCCGGCCGC
This sequence comes from uncultured Eubacteriales bacterium, assembly GCA_964537875.1. Classification (GTDB taxonomy): domain Bacteria; phylum Acidobacteriota; class Aminicenantia; order Aminicenantales; family UBA4085; genus JAPKZH01. The sequence continues at coordinate 3,802 of CAZIDN010000111.1, read as the reverse complement.
GTATCGGTGTCAAGAAAAAAATGACCGGCTAGAGAAGGAAAAAAACGCTCATTCACGGTCACCCTCAAACTGGCCAAAGTCCATATTCCAATTTCCAGCAATCCCCTACTCCAAAGTTATGAGGCCATTGCTGATGGGAGTTGTCAGGAAGCAGTGAAGATTTTACAAAGAATTTATTAAGGAAAATTTGGGGACCCGGCGGTGGGGAACGGCCTCATAAGTGTCAACACGGTTATTTGCGGAGAAGAGTGCGCCTTTTGTTCCAACGCTCGCGGAGGCGGACCGAATCGAGCCCAAGGAGCCCCCCCCTTGGAGAGCGGATTCCGGCCGACACCCTCCAGGCGCAGCACGTGTTTTCCCTTGGCCAGGCGTAGGCTGCCGACATAAAGATCGTTGGCCGTCAATCTCTCCGAGTAAAAATCGACCGACCGGAGCCAATCTTTTTTTTCGATGTCGGCGACGTTTTTGCCGTCCAGCAGGATCCTGTAGATTCCGTAATCGTCGGCCTTGGTGAAGCGCAGCACCAGACCGCGGTATTCCTCCTTATCGCTGTCGAATTCGAGCTCGAGGACGGGCCGGGCTTCGTTAAAAGTCAGCCAGATGTGCTGGATGACGGCCGGCCCGGCTATATCGGCCATGACCAGCGTCTCGCCGGGCTTGATGTAGGTGACCCGGTCGAGGTTGGAACGGAAATCCGGTTCGGATGACGTCACGGCGGCCGACCGGCCGCTCCGCACCCTGGCCAGGTCGGCAAGCGAGAGATCCTGGGCCAGGAGGCCATAAGACAATAAAAATAAAATCATGAATGAACCGAAAATGCACCGGCTTTCCATCGACGTCATGATCCTCACCTCCACCGGGATATTATAATCCAGGTCAGCCTGCAATATCACGGACTCTATGCCGACGCCTGAGAATCTGCCTGTCCTCGAAGACGGCGGCGGAATCTCACTGAGGAGAAAACGGAAAAATTGGCGGCCGGCTAGGCCTTTCTCGGATAGCCAACGGTCTGGGCGAACAGCACTCGCTGTTCGGGCCGCAGCTTGAACTCCTTAGCTGTGTTCTCCTTATCGCAATTGTGGAACCAGGCCGCTAATCCCTCCGAGGCGGCGAACAAATAGACGTTCGCGGCGATGAGGCCCGTGGCGACATAATAGTAGGATTTCTGGACCTCTTTAAATATGCTGTTCGGAGCTTAGGGCCATGGATTAGACAAGTGGATTTCGAACCTTAATCCCCGATAATCTCATTGAGCCCTTCGAGGATGTGGACGGTTTCCTCGGGGGCGAGGCGGGCGATTCTCTTGCCGATCCGCTCGACGGCCAGGGTCCGGAGTTGGCTGATTTTCACCGATGATCGCTTGGGCAGGCCTTCGGTCTGAATCTCCAGAGTCAATGGAAATCCCGCCTGCTGGGGCTGGCTGGTGATAGCCATGGCGATGACGGTCCCCGATCGCTCGTTGAAAATGTCGTGACTTAAAATAAGGACGGGGCGCCGGCCTGTCTGTTCATGGCCTCGGGCCGGGCCGAGGTCGGCCCAACGGACTTCTCCCCTCAATAGGCGGGCCATTTGGAAAGCTCCTCCGCAAAGCCCTCTTCGGCCAGTTCTTTCTCAAAGGCAGGATCGAGCTTTTGGCATTCTTGCGCCAGACGAATTCTATCGAGCCGCCGCAGTTTTTCGTCGACGGCGGCCTCAATTGCCTGGCTCCGGCTGGGAAATGCCTTGCTCTTGACCAGGCGGTCCAGACGTTCGAGCGTTTGTTCGTTCAGAGAAATGGCGATTTTTGCCTTGGCCATGACACACCTCTTGGTATTACCATAAGTCATACCGCCTGGCTTGTCAAGGCCTTCCGCTATTTGTGCCGGTGGACTCACACCTCTAAAGACGGCTTTTCGGACAGCGCTTTCTCAGCATAGAAAAAAAGCGTCTTTCGTCTCTTGACTCGGCCTCGAACTTCGTTATATAAAAGGCCCGCTGAAAGGAAATCCAGCCATCCAAATGCTACGTCTCCTTTCGATCTTCAATCATCTTGGGGAGGATCTCATGTCATCCAAACTGAAATCGTTTTCTGTGTTTTCGGCCCTCGCCGTCTTCAGCCTGCTCCTCGGCCTGACGGCGGCGACAGCCCAACAAAAGCCGCCGGCCGCCGCGCCGGCAACCGCCGTGCCGTTCGACCCTGCGGCGGCGCTTAAACAGCTCAGAATCCGCAACATCGGCCCGGCCAATGTGGGCGGGCGAACCGTTGATTTTGCGGGGCCGGAGAACAATTCTTCGATCCTCTATGCAGCCGTCGGGCCGAGCGGCCTCTGGAAAACCGTAGACTCCGGCATCACCTGGACGCCGTCCTTCCACAAGGAGGCGAGCGTGGCCGTCGGCGCCGTCGCCGTATCACCGAGTCACCCCGACATCGTCTGGGTCGGCACCGGCGAAGCGACCGCCCGCAATTCGGTCGCGCCGGGCGACGGCGTTTATAAGTCCGAGGACGCCGGCCGGACCTGGAAGAACATGGGCCTGGTCGATACCCACTTCATCAGCCGGATCTCGATCGATCCGGTCAATCCCGACATCGTTTTCGTCGCCGCCCAGGGCGATCTCTGGGGCGCCAACGAAGGGCGCGGCATCTACAGGACCAAGGACGGCGGCAAGACCTGGGCGAAAGTCCTCTTCGTCAACGCCGATACGGGGGCCTGCGACATGGCCATCGACCCCGAAAATCCCAAGATTCTCTACGCCGGGATGTGGGACTACCGCCGCATCCCCTACTTTTTCCGCAGCGGCGGCCCCGGCTCGGCGGTCTACAAAACGACCGACGGCGGCGACACCTGGTTCAAGATCCACGAAGGCCTGCCTTCCGGACCATACGGCCGGATCGGCGTCGGCGTCGCCCGCTCCAATCCAAGCGTGGTCTACGTTTTGGTGGAGGCCGCCGATAGCGGCCTTTTCCGCAGCGAGGACAAGGGCGCGACCTGGCGCAGGACCTGCGACAAGGCGATCTACGACCGGATCAACTTCCGGCCGTTCTATTACAGCCGCCTGACCGTCGATCCCAACAGCGACCTCGTCGTATACGTCTATTCGGGCTCGGGCTACGTCAGCCGTGACGCCGGCCGGACCTTCGAGAACGTCTTCCGCAGCGCCCACTCCGACCACCACGCCATTTGGGTCGACCCGCGTGACTCCAACCACGTCGTAGACGGCAACGACGGCGGGATCGACATTTCCTGGGATGGCGGCCGCCGGGCCTACGGTGTCGCTTCGCAGGCTTGGGCCGAAGTTTACAACGTCGGCTTCGACATGCGCGAGCCCTACTGGGTCAACGTCGGCCTCCAGGACAACGGCAACTGGCACGGACCTTCCAACACCCGAGAGCGGTCGATCACCAACGCCCACTGGTTCGGGACGGGCGGCGGCGACGGCTATTACGGCCAGATCGACCCCGTCGAGTGGTGGGTCCTCTACCGCAACCTCCAAATGGGCGGCATCGAGCGCCATAACCTCAAGACCGGCGAATCGCAGCGCATCCGGCCGGAGCCTCCGCTCGCCGAGCCTCCCTACCGGTTCAACTGGAACTCGCCCATCTACCTCTCGACTCACAACCGCAACGTCCTCTACTTCGGCGGGAACTATCTCTTTAAGTCCACCGACCGGGGCAAATCCTGGGCCAAGGCCTCGCCCGACCTGACGACGAACAACCCCAAGAAGATCATCGACTCGGGCGGCCTGACCCAGGACAACACGGGCGCCGAAAACCACTGCACCATCCTGACCATCAGCGAGTCGCCGCTCAAAGAGGGGATCATCT
>CAZIDN010000110.1:0-9318 GCA_964537875.1 uncultured Eubacteriales bacterium | reverse complement strand
CCCGCCCGGTTTCTTTTTTCGATGTTTAAGAACCTCGAGCACGGCGGGAACCAGCGAGATCAGGATGATGGCGATGATGACGATCGAAAAATTCTTTTTCACGAAGGGGATGTTCCCGAAAAAGTACCCGCCGAAGGTAAAAACGGCCACCCAGCCCACGCCGCCGATGACATTGTAGCTGAGGAATTTTCCGTAGGTCATCTTCCCGATGCCGGCCACGAACGGAGCGAAGGTCCGGATGATGGGAACAAACCGGGCGATGATGATCGTCTCGGCCCCGTACTTCTCGTAAAAATCATGCGTCCGGTCCAGGTATTCTTTTTTGAAAAAGCGGGTTTTCTTCTTGTGGAAGACCTTGGGCCCGACAATTTTGCCGATCCAGTAGTTGACGGTATCGCCGAGGACGGCCGCCGCGGACAGGATCAGGAACAGCGACCAGACATTCAAGGCCTTGGCGGCGGCGAACGTTCCCGCGGCAAAAATGAGGGAATCGCCGGGCAGGAACGGCGTCACGACCAGCCCCGTCTCGCAGAAAATAACGATGAAAAGGATCAAATACGTCCAGAGCCCGTAAGTCTGGATCAAAGCGCTCAGGTGGGTGTCCAGGTGCATGACGAAATCGAAGAGTTTTTTCAACAGCTCCATTGCGGCTCCTTCTCCGCGGCGGACAATGGCTTATATACCATCGCCCTTCGGACTGTCAAGGACAAGGGATAGCGCGCTGAGGAAGCATCTGCGAATCTGTGATTTTCGAGCGGAGATGCTCACCGAAGCTGAAGCCAAAGCGACTATTCTGATCAAAGTCTGCTAAAATAGGGAAGCGACCATGGACCGCAAAATCGCCCGCATCGAACGCGCCCTCGCCCAACTCTCCGGGCACGAGGCCTGCTGCACGCTCTGCCCCAGGGAATGCCGTGTCAACAGAAAAGAAGGCGAAGTGGGCATTTGCCAGAGCGGCGTCCGGGCTTCGCTCTCCCACGCCCTGATTCACCACGGTGAAGAGCCTGTTCTCAGCGGCAGCCGCGCCGCCCCGCCGGGCTCCCCAAAAAGCCAAGATGCCCCGCCTCCTCGCGGTTCGGGAACGATCTTTTTCACGGGCTGCAACCTGAAATGCCTTTTCTGTCAGAACTACCAGCTCTCCTGGCTGACCCAGGGCCGGGCCGCGAGCGACGAAGAGTTGGCCGCCATCATGCTCGACCTCGAGAAAAAAGGGGCGTACAATATCAACCTCGTCTCCCCCACCCACTTGATCATCCCGATCCTCAGGGCTTTAGACCAAGCCTATCGCCGGGGCCTGCGCATCCCCATCGTCTACAATTCGAACGGATATGAAAAAGTGGACGTCATCGAGAAGCTGGCCGGGATTATCGATATCTATCTGCCGGACCTGAAATACTTTTCGCCGGACGTCGCCGCCAAATTCTCAGGAGCGTCGGATTACTTCTCCCATGCCCGTCTCTCCATCCAGGAGATGTTCTGCCAGCAGCCGGCCCTGGTCCTCGACGACCAGGAGATCGCCCGGAAAGGCCTCATCATCAGGCACCTCATCCTTCCCGGACAGACGGCGGATTCGCTGGCCGTTCTGGATTGGCTGGCCCATCATCTTCCCCTATCCGTCCCCCTGAGCTTGATGAGCCAGTATCACCCCTGTTACCGCGCCCCCGCCGAAATCCAACGGCCGCTCGCCGCTGAAGAATACCAGGCGGTTTTGACGAGGGCTAATGAGCTTCAGTTTGAAAGCCTCTTCATTCAGCCCGAAGGCTTCGAGCCGGACGAGCATTTGGTTCCGGATTTCACCCGCCCCGACCCGTTCAAATGGCGTTGAGGAAAAGCGGGTCAGCTTTTTCTTTTGACGGGCTTGTAGATGGCCGGCTTGGGAAGCTGGCTATCGGCAAAGCCGAGGGCCAGGGCAATTTCCCGGAGCTTGGCCTGGATGAGCTGGACGTTTTCCGGCCCCATCCGAAGCATGTGTTTCTGGGGAGAGCTGAGGCCCTCTAAAACGGGGTCGACCATCATATAGGTCGTGACTTTCTTCTCAAGAACGATGGGATCTTCGACCACCGGCGTTTTGAGGATTTCGATGATCGCCCTCAGAAGGGTTTGATCGAAGTCCTCTTTCGGGTAGCCGAGCTCGCGGTAGGCCTGGCGGAAGAGGGGCTTGAAATCGCGATACTGCTTGGCGCAGCCGGCCGTGCTGACCGTGTCCAAAACATCGGCCACGATGTTGTATCTGTCGTAGGTCGCGGGGTCGAGATAGGTCAGGCCGGGCCGCTCGATGACCTTGAATTTCCCGGCCAGGCTGAAAAACTCCATCTGGGGCCTGGGGCTGAGGCCGTTGGCAATATTATCGACGGCCGCCACGAACTTGCGGACCAAGTCTTTGTTCTTGAGCCAATTGGCGAAGGTCGGGTTCGAAGAGAGCTCGGCGACCAACTTCCGGACCGGGTCATCGCTCTGGTCCAGCGGCACGGAGAGCGCCGTCGTCTCCGTTGCTTCTTTGGCGGCGGCCTCTTCGGGCGTCAACTGCTGTGTTTTAATGGCCGTCTCGGCCGGGCCGGATTTTTTCCCTTTGCCGGCGATAAAAAAATAATAGACGCCGAGGGCTACGGCCAAAAGAAAAATGATGAAAATCGCCGTCCTGACGACTTTTTTGCTTTCATCCATGGCTCTTCACTCCTTCAAGGCGACTTGATCTTATTCAGACGGATATCCCCGTTCAGGGCCATCAGAAGCACCGCGGCTTCGGCCCTGCCGATCTCGGCGGAGACCTTTTTGGCAGGAAGCTCCTGGCCGAGGTCGAAATCGCTGCTGATCTCGCCGTTGGAAGCGGTCGCTTCCAGACGGACATTCACCCCGGGTTGGAGAAAAAGGGTGATATCCCCTTCCTTGGTCGTGATCCTGACCTCATCGTCTTTTCTCAGGTCCAGGACTTCGGCCTCGGCCGATCCCCGAACGAGAGAAAGGTCGAGGGATCCCGAAAAATTCTCCACCGTGATGTCGCCTTCATCCAGCTCGACCCGAGCGTTTCCGTAGACATCGGCGATATGGACCTGGCCGCGATTGATCCGGATGTCCGTGAGGTTGATGGAATGGGGGACGTTGATGACAAAATGAACGGGCCGGGCATTCTCCTCTTCCGGAGAGCCGGCCTTGATCTTGATCATCCGGTCGAACTGGTCCACCTGAACATGAGGCTGGGCATCGCCCATCCCGAAGTAACGCCATCTGCGTCTTTCCTGATAATCGCCCCGGTCTTCTTCGGCCGTGATTTCGACGTCCTCCTGGTCCCAGCCGCGAATCTCGACGTCGCCGATCGCGTTCTCCAGAGACAGCGTGCCGCCGGGGCCGAGAGAGACGATCCTATGAAATTTTTGGAGGGAGGGCGTCCAGGACCCCGACTCGGGATCAAAGAAGACGGGAATGATGCAGGCGGCCGCGAATAGGATGACAAACGCCAGGCCGAGTGCGCATAAGACACGCATGGTCAGACCTCCTCTCTATCTATTCATACGGTAGGCCGCTCCGAAAGGTTCATGTTCGCGACCATGACGATCCAAGGCTGTAATAGCAATCTCATGCCTTTCGCGAGGCACTTTGTGCCGTGGCAATCTGACCCAAAAGTGTCATTCCGAGCAAAGCGAGGAATCTCCGCTTTCATCGCGAGAAACCTAAGCGGAGATTGCCACGCCAAGAGGCTCGCAATGACAATGACAAGCTAAAATCAATAATCGCGCTTAAATCGATGACAATTATTATTGCGCTTAAATCATTACAATTTTTAACGCGCTTATATCAATACTGCGAGCCGCCGAGCGCGGCCGTGCCGGGAACGAAGATCTGGACCCGATTGTTGTCCCGTTCGGTGACGTAGACGTTGCCTCTCAGGCCCACGGCGATCCCGTTGGGAAAACTCAGCCGGCCGTTCTGAATGCCGAATCCGCCCCAGGCAACGATCAATTTTCCGTTCTCGTCGAACTTCTGGATGCGGTGATTGCCCGTATCCGCGATATAGACGCAGTTGGTCGGGTCGACAAAGATCCCCATGGGATTCGTCCATTCGCCGTCTCTCTTGCCGACCCTGCCCCAGGAGGCGATCCAATCGCCGTTCGCGGTGAACCGCTGCACTCTCTGGCTATCCAGGACGAAAACATGCCCTTTGGGACCCACGGACACGCCCTTGGGGGACATGAACTCGCCGTCCTTGGTGCCTTCTCTTCCCCAGATTTTGAGCAGCTTGCCGTCCGGGCCATATTTTTTCACCCGGTTATTTCCGGAGTCGGCAATATAGACGTTATCGCTCGCGTCGACGGTAATCCCCATCGGGGTGTCAAAGCCATCGGTGCCCGCGCTCAATCTTCCCAGGTAGGCGATAAAATTCCCCTTGGCATCCAGCTTGAGGACGGTGCCCCTTTTCGTGTCGGTGATATAGATATTGCCCTGGCTGTCTCCCGCAACGCCGCCGGGGCTTTTCAAGTCCCTGACTTCCTTGGCGCCCCTGGCTCCGCTGGTCAGGACGCCGCCGTCGGCGCCGAGGATCTTGAATTTGACATCGCTCTCATCCACGACCAGGAGACGGTTGTCCCGATCGATGGCGACGCCGCTGGGCTTGAGGAACAGCGTGCTTTTTACATCGCCCCATTTGTTGGAAAACATATAGTTCTTACCGGCCATCAACAAGTCAAGCGAATCCTCCTTCTTGCCTTCCAGGATCTCGAACTTCGTCTCCAAATCCAGATAGTTGTCCTTGACCAGCTTGATCTGGTGGGTTCCGAAAGGAACGACGATCAATTGGCAGCTTGTCGACTTGCCCGTGTCTTTCCCGTCCAGGATAACCTTGGCCCCCTCCGGAATGGAATTGAATGTGACGAACGCCCCGGCCAGCTCCAGCTTGTAATCCTTTTTCTCGATGTTCTGGGTGAGCTGGAGCTCCTCGCGGACCGTTTTATAGGCCTCTTTCTCGATCTCGAGGACCACTCTTGAATTCGTGCTCTTATAGATTTCGGGCGTGACGCCGATCTCTTTTCCGTCGATCTTGATTTTCGCGCCCGACGGCTCGCTCGAGATGGCCAAAGAAAATTCCACGTTGAATCCCAGGTACTCCCTTTCCGCCTGCTGGAAAAGGACCAGGACCTTCGGGTCGAAGATGTTTTTCTGGGCGTCCTTGGCCAGCACCGGGCTGATCTCAAAGACGTTCCGGAATTCTTTGCGGGCCGCGAGCTCATCCCCGCGGCCGGCCAGGGCCATGCCTCGCAGCAGGAAAATGTCCGTGGCCAGCTCCTTTTGCCTTTTCGGGTCGGCTACATTGAACGTCTTGGCGATCAGGGGCGAGAGCTGGTTCATGGCCTCCTCGAATTTATTGTCCCGGCGGATAAGGTTCCGGCAGTCCTCGATCTTGAGCGAGATCTCGGCCACGGTTTCGGCCTGCGGCTTTCCGCCCGCCACGGTTCCGCCGCCGGCCGCCTCGCCTTCTCCCGAGACGACGGTCACCAGGTACTCGTGGATATAGCCGGTCATCTTGACGCCTTCTCTGTCCAGTGTCACCTTATACCATTCCCCTTGTTTTTCCTCAGAGTCGAGAACGGTATTCAACGGAATGCGGGCCACGGTCTTGGCCTGGATCTCCGGCATTGCCTTGAGGCTGGCGTTATCCACCGTCACTTTCACTTTGATGGGAGCGGAAAATCCCGCCAAGAGGCAACCCAAAAAGAGAAAAACAAAAAGTTTGCTTTTCATTTTTCCTCTCGCTTATAACAAATTTTTAATGGTTAACCTACTCTACATTAAAATTGACAATTTTCCAAGTCTTTCCCTGCCTCTGAAAAGACCAGGTCCGGGCGCCCTCGAAGAGGCTCTTCTTCTCGCCCGTTTTTTTATAAACGCCCGTCAGCATGTGGGCAAATGTCGCATTTGCATGGTCCCTGTCCCTGAATTTGAAGGAAAAACTGGACATGCGGGAATTGATATTGTCATGGCTGTTAAACAGGAAAACGGTATCCTCCTTGCGCTGGGCGGCCACCCCAGCCGACCCGATATCAGCCAGGAGCGAGAGCAGGTCTTTTTCCATTTCCGCCTTTGCTTGCCGCTCAACAATCTGCTGGATCTCCCTTTTAGATAGCTCCATGTCCGAAAGGCCGAAGTAGTTCTGGGCGTCTTTGTTGCCGGGGTCCTGTCGCAGGACGTCCTGCATGAGCTGCAGGCTTTTGGCAAAATCTCCGCGGTTAAAGCTGGCGACGCCTTCAGCCACGAGCGGAGCGACGGCGGCCCCTCTGATCTTGGCTCCGGCTTTAGCCAGGTAGTCAAGGGCTGCCGGGTTGTTCGGATTCTCTTTCAGGAGATCGTCCGACAATTTGACCGTTTCCGTAAAAAGTTGCTTGTCGAAGCTTTCCTTTATTTTCTGGACCTTCTCGACGATCTTGGGGTCGAGCGTGTCGGCGGCAGTTCCCTGCTCCTTTTGGGTATCTTTTGCGCCGACCGCCTGCTGGGCGGTCTGCTTTGTCTGCTTCGCCCCTCCTGCCCCTCCCGAACTCCCGGCTTTGCCGCCGCCACCTCCCAAGAACAGGAAATAGACGGCTACCGCAGCGCCGACAAGGACGACACCGGCCGCGGCCGCGACAAGGCCGGTCTTCCGCTTGGGCTCTTTGATCTTCAGCGTTTCCGTCAGGCTGCTCGGGCCCGCCTCCATGGTCATAGTGCTTGTCGGAAGCGTGGCCACGTTCGACAGGTCATAGGCCATTTCCAAGCAGCTCTGATAGCGCTGCTCGGGATCCTTGGCCAGGGCCTTGCTGATGATGTAATCAAACCCGGCCGGGACGTCCTTCAGCATATCCCGGAGGGACCGGGGCGACTCGTGGACGATCCGATACATGACCGTGGTGATGCTCTCTCCGTCGAACGGCCGTTTCCCCGATAAAAGCTCGAACAGGATGACGCCGAGCGAAAAGATGTCCGATCGCTTATCGATCCGCTTGCCCATGACCTGCTCGGGAGACATGTAGCTGGGCGTCCCCATGACCGTGCCTGTCTGGGTCACCGTGGAGGTATCCATGCGGGCAACGCCGAAATCCGCCAGGAACGGGTTGCCGCTGTGATCGATCAGAATATTGGCCGGCTTGATGTCGCGGTGGACGATTCCCTTCTGATGGGCGTAATCCAGGGCCTGGCAGACTTGGGTCATGAGCCGGACGATATAATCGGGAGCGACTCTTTCCCCGGCGCCGATGATCTTGGCCAGGCTCCTGCCCTCGATGCACTGCATCACGATATAGGTCATGTCGCCTTCGCGGCCGACATCATAGATCATCACGATGTTGGGATGGGTCAGCCGGCCGGCGGCCTGGGCCTCGCGCATGAATCTCGCTTGAACTTCTTCCTGTTGGGCGCCTTCGATGGCCATTTCGAAATGGACGGTTTTAACGGCCACTTCGCGGTTGATATCGGGATCCAGGGCCTTGTAGACAATGCCCATGGCCCCTTTGCCCAGGACTTCGATGACCTTGTACTTGCCGATCTTCTCCATCTTATTATCTGTCATTCCCTGTACAGCGAATCGATGAGGTCCTTGAATTTCTCCTCGACCAGGTTCCGCCGGACTTTGAGCGTCGGGGTCATTTCCTCAAGCTCGACGGCAAAATCCCTGTCCAGGACCAGGATTTTCTTGATCTTTTCGTAGGGCGCGAGGTGAGGCGTGGCCCGGTCGATCTCGTCCAGGAGGAACTGTTGGATTTCTTTTTTGCCCGCAAGCTCCCTGGCGTCTATATAAGCCACGCCGTTCTGCTTGGCATAGGCTTCGAGCTTTTCCAGGTTCGGGACGATGATGGCCGAGATGAACTTTCTGCGGCCGCCGATGACCACGGCATTGACGATATAGGGATTTCGTTTCAGGACGTTCTCGATCGGCTGGGGGGCCACATTCTTCCCGCCGGCCGTGATAATCAGGTCTTTTTTCCTGTCCGTGATCACAAGGTACCCTTCCTCATCCAGGTGGCCGATATCGCCTGTGTGGAACCATCCTCCCTCGAATGCTTCGCGCGTCTCGGCTTCTTTTTTATAATAGCCCTTCATGACGTTCGGCCCTTTGACCAGGATCTCCCCGTCGGGGGCGATTTTTACTTCGACGCCGGGAATGGGCTTGCCGACCGTCCCGAACTTCAGCTGTTCGAAGGTGTTGACGGCGATCACGGGGGCGGTCTCGGTCAGGCCGTAGCCTTCGAGGACTACCAGCCCCAGAGCATAGAAGAAGTCGGCGATTTCCTTGGAAAGGGGCGCGCCGCCCGAGACGAAGAACCGGACCCGGCCGCCCGTCTTGGCCAGGATCTTAGAAAAAACGAGCTTATGGGCCAGGCCGCGTTTGAGCCTGAGGAAGCGGCCGATTTTTTGCTTCTCGAGCGTCTTTTTACCGTATTCATTGCCGATTTTGATGGCCCAGTGGAAGATTTTTTTCTTGAGGCCCGGGCCGGCCAGGACGGCATCCATGACCTTGGCATAGAGCTTCTCGAAGAGGCGCGGGACGCTGACCATGATGTGGGGCCGGACCTCGAGCAGGTTGTCGGCCACGGTCTCCACGCTCTCGGCGTAGGCCATCGAACAGCCTTTGGACAGGAAGGCGAAGTGGACCATGCGCTCTAAGACATGGGATAAGGGCAGGAAAGACAGGACATAATCCGGATGGCCGAATTGGACGATCGAAGCTAGGGTCGTGACATTGCTGATAAAATTGGCGTGGGTCAGCATGACGCCTTTGGGGACGCCGGTTGTCCCGGAGGTGTAGATGATCGAAGCCAGGTCGGAGGATTTGACGGCCTGGGTTGATTTTTCGTAGGCGCCGGGATTGTCCCGGTCAAATTTGCGGCCTTTCTCCAGGAGGTCGGGTAAGCTCAAGACGCCCTGGGGGGCATCGGGCTGAAAGGAGATGAAATGGTCGACCTTGGGCAGGTCTTTTTTGATCTCCTCCACTTTCTTCCACAGCTCCGGCGAGGAGCAAATGACAAAGGCGGCATCCGAGTCGGAGATGATATAGCGGAGCTGTTGGGCGACGAGAGTCGGATAGATGGGGACAGTCACCGCCCCCAGGCTGAGGTTGGCGAAATCGGCGATGACCCATTCGGGACAGTTCTCGGAGAGGATGACGACCTTATCGCCGGGTTTGCAGCCCAGGCTCATGAGGCCCAGGGCGAAATGACGGACCCGGCGGCCGAATTCGTCGCTGGAGATGGGGGTGTAACGGCCTTTGTCCTTGTAGAGAAGGATGTCGGGTTTCGGATAGGAACCGATCGTGTTCAAAAAAAGCTGGCCGATGGTTTCGACCATGTGCCCCTCCCT
>CAZIDN010000109.1:0-9424 GCA_964537875.1 uncultured Eubacteriales bacterium | reverse complement strand
CTTTTATTCCGCCTCACGGAGATGCCCAAAACTTGGGCAAACTCTGTCAGCCTTTCAACTTTCAGCAACTTATGAAAAGAGCCGGCGACTTTTCCACAACCTTTGTGGAAAAGGATCTATCTGTTTGCTCTGTCTCCGATATTGAACGAACGTTTAAGCGCACCTCTATTATAAAGAAAAATAGGAATGAAACCTATCTTTCGCGAGATCGAGGTTGGCATCCCTTTTTCCGTGAAATCTGAATCTTATGGGCGGCACGGTCTGTTCCCGGCCGTCCGGAGCTTGTGGTGACGGGTGGGGAGGAAGCATGAAAGAAGACTTTTAGTTAAGACCTATAGTCCTACCCTCCTCGGCCAATCAAGGGGGTGAGCAGAAAGGTCGACGGGGACGTGCCGCGACAGAATCGATTCCTCGATTCAAGGACAAGCTGATGATCGCAAAAGTAAGCTATTTTTTGTTCTTGACGTATTTATCGAACCATTCAAACATCTCGGCCAGGACATGGAGCACAGATTCCCGGGCGCTGTAACCGTGGCTTTCGTAGGGAAGCATGACCAGCCGGGCCGTGACGCCGAATCCCTTAAGCGCGGCAAACAGCCTTTCGGACTGGATCGGGAACGTCCCGGAATTGTTGTCGGCTTCGCCGTGGATCATGAGGATCGGCGTTTTGACCTGATTGGCGAACATGAACGGCGACATATTGATATACGTGTCACGCGCTTCCCAAAGCGTCCGGCGTTCGCTCTGAAAGCCGAACGGCGTGAGCGTCCGGTTGTAAGCGCCGCTTCTGGCGATCCCGGCCGCAAACAAGTCGCACCGGGCAAGCAGGTTGGCGGTCATGAAGGCGCCGTAGCTATGGCCGCCGACGCCGACCCGATTCCTGTCTCCTACGCCCATCTGGTCCAGCTTGTCGATGGCGGCCTTGGCGTTGGCCACGATTTGCTTGACGAATGTATCATTCATAGTCTTGGGGTCGCCGACGACCGGCATGGTGGCGCTATCGAGCACGGCATAGCCCTGGGTGACGAAGAAGAGCTGCGAGGTGCCGCGGAAAAACGTGAACCGGTTCTCCGAGCCCCGGACCTGGCCGGCCGTTCCGGCGTCGCTGTACTCGAGGGGGTACGCCCAGATGACGACGGGCAGGCGTTGGCCTTCTTTATAATCGGGTGGAAGATAGAGGGTTCCCGAGAGGTCCACGCCGTCGTCCCGCTTGTATTTGATCAGCTCTTTTCTCATCTTGGTGAGCTGGGGGGCCGGGTCCTTGAAATCGGTCAAGGCCTGCTTTTTCTTTGTCTTGAGGTCGAGAATGTAATAGTTCGGGGGCTCGGTCTTGGATTCGGAGTTGATGATGATCCGGTCCCGGGACATCCCGTCGAAGTCGACAAACGTATCGTAGGTGGGATCGGCGCACTGGAACAGGCGCTCCTTTTTCATAGTCTTGATGTCTATCCTATCCAAGAATGGATGGTCGCCCTTCGGTGAGGCGCCGGAGCCGGAGAGATAAATCCAGTCCTTGTCCTGAAGGACCAGGCGGTCTCCCGCCGTGGTTGTGGTGATGACGGGCCTGCCCGGATCGTTATATTGGTCCTGGGTGCTGAGATCGAAGATCAAACGAGGCGGTGTCTGGGGATGATCGATATCGACCAAATGGGTCGTTCTCCACCTCTTTTTCCAGTTGGATTCCGAGGCGAAGGCCAAGCCCGGCGTTTGGAACCAGGTCATTCCGGCGTAGCGGTGCTGGAGTTTGAGGACTTCCTTGGCATCGGAGGAAAAAGACGCGGGCAGCACCATGACTTTATCCCGGAAAGGAACTTCTTTTTCAGGGTCGCCGCCGTCGAGCGCTTCGACCCACAACAACGTGGCCGGCTTCAGCGGCTGCCAATCCACACTCCGAGGCCCGGTCGGAACCCCGTTCATGGGTATGTCTTCGCTGGGGGGAAAGTCGGCGATGACTTTGACCAGCTCTCCTGTCTTGCTCCAGACCTCATAAGAATGGGCGAATCCCGAATAGGGGAGGCTGTAGGAATAGGGTTTTTTAATCCGCGTGATGAGCAGAAAATTCCCGTCGGGAGAAGGCGCATTACCGGCATAGATGCCGGGCGTGCCGATTTTGCGGCTTTGGCCGGTTGTGACGTCGATCTCGACGAGCTGGGATGTCGCGTAATAATCAAACAACTTTTCGTCGTAAGGGTTTTTGAGGAGGTCTTGGTAGGTCGCGACTTTCGTCGATTTCCCAGTGGCTTCTTGAATGTTGGGGCCGATGGGAACACGCGGCGCTTCAGGCTCTTTGCCCCGGCCGTCCGGGATCATGTTGACGAGGACGGTGCGATTATCGGGCATCCAGACGATCCCCGAGCCGACCACCAGGCTCAGGGTCGAGGAAGTCAGACCTTTGGCCTGAGCGGAGACGATGTCGAGGGCCCAGAGTTCGACGCCGTTTTCAAGATAGCGAGGGAAGATCGCCCATCGTCCGTCGGCCGACCACTCAGGCGAGCCAAACTTGAAACCGGCGGGCAGTGCGATTTTCTTCGTTGTCCCGTCCTTGATCTTTTTGAGGGTCAGGCTTGTGTTGAAAGACAACACTTGGCGGCTGTTGTTCCTCGGCGTCATTCGGATCCCGGCGATGCGGTCCATGGGCTGGGAAACGTAGGCGATCGAGGGCATGGTTTCGTATTCGATGAGGAGCATCAAGTCTCGGGCGGGGCTCATCGAGACGCGCGGCGTCGGCGGCGCGTCGAGAATGGCGATGACTTCCTTGGGCGGAAGCTTATAGGGCTCCTGGGCGAAACCGCCGAAACTCAGGAGCACAATCAGGGCCAAAGAAAAGGTCAAGGCGCGTTTGTTCATAATTCCTCCTTCCATCAAGGCCTGTCGTCAAAGTAGTTCTTTTATATCTCAAATCCGGCTGCAATTTCAATTGGAAATCGTGGGATCGGTCACGGCCGCGCCCCCACCCATTTTGTTCCAAAGATTTTTTGACAGAATATCAAATCGAAAATATAATCATGTTTTGGTCCTGGATCATGCGGCTTGTTTTCCAGGAACGGAGGAATCATGCGTTCTAAACTCATCCCGAAATCTCCTCTATCCCATTTTACTTTGGGCGGGTTGATCATCGCTTGCCTGATGATGGGGTGCGCGAAAAAGCCCGCGCCGGCCAGCCTCGTCCTCCTTAACGGCGAAATCTATACAGTCAATCCGGTGTTCCCGGAAGCCAGGGCCCTGGTCATCACCGGCAACACGATCACGGCCGTCTGCAAAAAGGATCGGGAGGCCAAAAAATATATCGGTGAAAAAACAAAGGTCGTCGACCTCGGCGGCAAGTTTGTCCTGCCCGGCATGATCGACGGCCATGTCCATTTCGCGGCTGCCGGCGCCCTGATCAACGGCGCGAACCTGATGACCGTGTCGGATGAGGAAGGCCTCCGTAAAGAAATCCAGAGAGTCGTCAACCTGCTGGACGATGGAGAATGGATTGCGGAAGGGCTGTGGGGCGCCTATGAAGAGTGGGCCTTAGGAGATTCCGGCCTGTCGGCCAAGGAAAAGAAGGCTCCCTGGCGGCCGAACCGCCGGATGATCGACGATATCGCGCCCAACCATCCCTGCTTTCTCTGCCGGTTTGACTACAAGGAGTGGCTGGCGAACACGGCTGCGCTCAAGGAAGCCGGGTTGGATAAAAAGAAGCCGGCCGGCATGGAAATCGGACCGGACGGCGAGCCGACCGGGATCATTTTCCGGCCTTCCCAGGCGTTTGATGTCCTGTCCAAAGCCCGAAAGCCGAAGTCTCCTGAGCGCGAGCTCGACGAAAGCCGCGCCGCCCTCCAGGCGCTCAGGGAAGCGGGGATCACCGAGATCCACGATATCGCCAGGCCTGACCAAACCCGGCGCTTCATCGAGCTCGAAGATAACAAAGAGCTGACCTGCCGCGTCTGGCTCAGGCCGGATCTATCTCTCGGCGCCAAGCTGAAGGAGGAAGGCTTGGCCATGGGGCTTCATCCGAAAACAAAACAAAAGAGCTCCTGGCTCCGCACCGGCGCCCTGAAGGGCTACATCGACGGCATCATGGGAACGCACGGAGCCCTGTTCTTCGAGCCGTACAGCGACCAGCCCCAGAATTACGGCCACTGGCGCGTTCATACGTCGGACGACCCAGAGCTAAAGATCGGCAACATGGAAAAAATGCATAACCTCATAAAGGCGGGGCTGGCGGCGGGGTTTGTTCCGAACATCCATGCCATCGGCGACCGCGGCGTCGCGGAAATGCTCGATCTTTATGAGCGGCTGAAACGGGAGATGGGCATTGATCTGAGGGGTTTCCGGGTCATCCACGCCCAGGTCATCCGGCCCCAGGATTTTCCTCGCTTTAAAGCCTTGAATGTAATTGCCGAGGTCAACCCTTATCATATTTCCGATGACATGCGCTGGATGGAAGAGAGGATCGGCCATGAGCGCTGCAAAGGTGCCTACGCCTTCAAATCTCTCCTGGACAACGGCGCCCGCCTCAGCTTCGGTTCGGACTGGCCCGGAACGAGTGCCGCTCTGTATCATATGCATCCAAAATATTTGATCTATTCCGCCGTCACCAGGAAGACTTTGAAGGGAACGCCCGACGGGGGCTGGTTTCCGGAGCAAAAAATTTCCGTCGCGGAAGCCATCAAGGCCTATACGATCAACAACGCCTACGCCGCTTTTGAAGATAATATCCGGGGCTCTCTGGAAGCAGGAAAGCTGGCGGATATGACGATTTTCGACCGCAACCTTCTCCGGATCGCGCCCGAGGATATTCTCAGGGCCGAGGTCCTGTACACGATCGTTGACGGCAAAGTCGTGTTCCAAAAGAAATCGTAGCCTCAAACCCGCGTCGTCTTGATCCGCCCGGTTATGGCCACGGTGATCTTGTATTTGCCCCACGAATTGCCCACCGTGATTGTGGCCAGTCCTGAAGTCATCCCGTCCGGCGTAAACAGGGGCGCATTATTGGCCTCGACCTTGACTCCTTCCAAGAAGTGCTTTTCCTTAGGCATCCAGATGCCGAGGCCCTCGTCATATTTTTCTAGGGCATAGCTTCCGGAGTAGAGTTTCACCCGTATCGAGACGCCTTCGAAGATGGATTTGAACTTGGCCGATTGAAGGGCGGAGCCGAGTTCCCAAACGGCCTTTTCAAGCCTGTATTTGGGGGCAAGGTTAAGGAATGAAGTCGCGGCCAGATAGATCAGCATGGCCAGGACCGCGAGCGAGACGACCATCTCCAAAAGAGTGAATCCCTTTCTCATCTAGTACTCATTCCATTGAACTGCTCTAAGGCCGAGGATGAACAAGAGGGGAACGGCCGTGACCGGAGAATTTTGGGGCTTCCAGCCGTGGCTGAGAAACCGTTCGTCAGGCGCGATCTTCAATACGTTGTCATTCGTTTTCAAGTCCGAGGTCTGGAGTCCGCCGATCAGGAGGGCTGTTTTACGGCCACCCTCGATCGAGAATCCGTCCTTGGCCGTAATCGTCGCCTGAATTTTCACGTTTTGCGGGGCGTTCGCATCAATGATGATCTTTCCGTCCCTGTCCTCATCGGACCAGAAATCCTTGCCTGTGGAATAAACGATCAGCTGCGACGTCTGATCTTTGACATAGGGAATCCCGTTCTGCCATTTCAGCCCTTGATGGATGAGGGATGAGGACAGCGCGGCCCGGTCCGAAGAAACGATCGTCAGGGAAACGCCTCGGAGAATGCTCGGGATTTCTTCATTCCGGACAAGGACGGCCTGTCCCGAGGAGTCGAGGAGCCCGCCTCCTAAAGAATTGATCCTGCCGTTGACCATGATGATTCCCAGGGGGACAAGGTCGTAGGACAAAGCGCCTTCGGGCGAGAAAAACTGGGTTCGGCTTTGCTCCGGACTGTACTTCAGAACCCACGTATCCGCGTCTAGGCGAAATGAGATGACCTGAAATCCGGACTCGACCGCCAGGACCATCTCGTCGACATCCCCATGGACATAAACGCCCCCGAGCCCCAAATCATTTTTGATCAGATAAACGCCATCGGGAATCGGGATGCCCGCCGGCTCCAGGCCTAAAGCGGCGCGGAGTTCAGCCGTGGACAGCTTCTCGGGCGAAAAAATTTTAATATTCAGGGCTTTGTTCAAAAGAAGGCCGGGATCGTCCGGGATGAGCGGAAGGCCAGAGGCGCTGATTTGGGGAATAACCTGATTTGTCGAAAGCGGCAGGAAGACCAGGTTCTGGCTCTCCTTGAGGTTTGAAATCCGGGAGGAATCCAGGTTTTGAGTGATGAGAAAGGGAAAATAGGCCAGAGGGATATAGCCGGCCAAGCTCTTCAGGGAAACTTCACACGAAGATCTTCTTTTCCAGGCGGCATTTTTTAAGCTTCCCTCGGACTCGATCTCGCCCCGGTTCTCGGTCAGGAAATAGGTCTCGTCTTCCATGAATTGACTCTGTGTAAATTGGGTCGAACACGACCAAGCTTGCCCGCCCCAGGTCTCCCGGATTTCGACCGGGAAATTGATCCCCAGGGCTTCTTCCATGGCCCTCAAGCCGCCGCCGCGGGCATCTTCCCTGAGTTCTTGGTAAGAGTCCTCCGCAAGTATCGCCGGAGAATAGTTTGCTGAAATGAGTCCTGCCAGGCGGCCGAAACCCTGCTTGACGCCGTTCTCCGAAGAAAAATCCATGAAGGTGATGTTTTTTTTGTTCGCGCTCATTTTAAGATAGGCCTGGGTGAGATAGAGGAGGCCCAGCCCCAGTGTTGAAAAGACAAAGAAGATGAAAACGGACATGAGCGTCATCGAACCCCTATCTTGTTTTCCTTTACATCTCATGGGATTTCCCCAGGGCTACGTTTTTCAGAAGCACGGAGATTTCGTGGGTTTTCTCCGGTTCTTTTTCGAAGCCGATCTGGACTTGGGCAAGGTTGGAACGTCCGTCATAGCTGAACCCAAAAAAACGCACCCCTTCAACCAGGGGCTGGGCAGGGCTGGCGTTGACTTTCCGGCGGAGGATGGATGACCCTCGCTCCAGATAGAACGAGACTTTCTGGAGCAGGACGATCTTACCGTCCTGTCGAAGATAAGAATTCGCCGGCGGCGGGGCCAACCTCATCATGCCTTTATCGACGGACTCAATACCCAGGACCTCGCCGCGCCGTCCGTCAAAAATGCAAACCTCTCTCCCCGCGTGCAATCCTTCTGTATCCGGAAGCGGCACGGCTGCCTGGCCCGACGAGAGGTCGGATGTAAGCGTGTACGCTTTTTCCCCGATGATCAGGCCGAGCGCTTCATTTTGAATCTCAATGCCGTCGATGATGCCCAGGCTAATAGGCTGCGCCAGTCCCCGGCCGGCGTGCAGGAGATCGATCCTGATTTTCTCCAGTGCCGTGGCTGCGCCGGCGCCGGTTTCCTGAGCTTCCTTGAGCCGGAAAAAAATTTTCCGCGTCGTCCCGAAGAACTCGAGGCTGGACAAGATGATCATCAAGAAAAAAACCAGGCTGAGCAGGCTCTCGATCAGTGTAAACCCCTTCCTGTTGGTCACGAAACGCCTCCTTATCAGGTAAAATCCCGCATTTCCCCTTTCTGAACAGGGACTACGGCGGGATGATTTCCCTTGTTTCCCTCCAAAATCACTCAAGGCATGTCCTTTTCTAAAATCCGAGTTCTCTGGACAAAAACAGGCTGATCCGGAGCGTCTTTTCCGGATGGTTTTCGGGATAGACGGTGAGCTCGATTCTCTTCATGTTCGAGGAAATGTCCTCGATCATCCATTCTCTTAGATAGACTTCCGGAAACCGGCCCTCCAGAATTTCGTTGTAAGAAGCGGCCTGGAGTTCGCCGCTTTCATAAGGCAGCGATTTCAGGCATTCCAGCTTCGACGAAACTAAGGCGACCATTTGAAGGTTGACCTCCGCCTTTTTTTTGAGGGAGATCGAACGAATGACAAGCTCGGCCGTACCGGAAAGCAAGAAGGAGATGAGCGCCATAGCCAGCAGGACCTCGATAAAGCTGAATCCTCTGCGCTTCCCCCGATTTTCAGGAGTCATGGTCTTATTCCTTCCTTTCCCTCATGGGAAATCCATAGCAGGAGACGTGCCAGGGTGACAGCGCTTCCTTTCCAGGGGAGGAGATGAAGAAGCCCCCCGGGATCGTCAATTTTAGTTGACAGACAGGCTTTTTGGATAGGCCGGACCGGCAACAGGCGTTGACGGCCAAAATATTTAGACAAGTATTGACTTTCACGGATATTTTTGGTATAAATGAATTGCAATAAAATAGCTTAAGAATCTAAAAAGATTTTAGATAAGACTTGACAAGAATCTATAGAATTCTTATAATATTAAAGCCTTCTCTTCTGGCAACCTAATAGGTTGTTCATAAAAAAGAGTAAAATTCGGAGAAGAGTGACGTTTCTCTCTCGGGCTAGAGAGAACCAGTTCTTTGAAACAAAAAAGCGGAGCGACATTGATTGATTCAATTTGCCATTTCGAACTCGCCAAGAACTCGCAAGAGTTCTTATAAACTGGAGAGTTTGATCCTGGCTCAGAGCTAACGTTGGCGGCGTGCCTAACACATGCAAGTCGAACGCGTTTCGGGGGGCAACTCCCGAGATGAGTGGCGAACGGGTGAGTAACACGTGGGTAATCTTCCCCCGAGTGAGGAATAAGCCCGCGAAAGCGGGTCTAATACCGCATGACACTCCGGGACATAAGTCTTCGGAGTCAAAGCTTTCGGGCGCTTGGGGATGAGCCTGCGGCCTATTAGCTAGTTGGTAGGGTAACGGCCTACCAAGGCGAAGATGGGTAGCCGGCCTGAGAGGGTGTACGGCCACACTGGGACTGAGACACGGCCCAGACTCCTACGGGAGGCAGCAGTGAGGAATTTTGCGCAATGGGCGAAAGCCTGACGCAGCGACGCCGCGTGGAGGATGAAGGCCTTCGGGTCGTAAACTCCTGTCAGAGGTGAAGAATCCCTGAGCAATCAGGGTTGACGGTAACCTCAGAGGAAGCCCCGGCCAACTACGTGCCAGCAGCCGCGGTAATACGTAGGGGGCAAACGTTGCTCGGAATTACTGGGCGTAAAGGGTGTGTAGGTGGCTGAGTAAGTCAAAGATGAAATCCCGAGGCTCAACTTCGGAATGGTCTTTGATACTGT
Source organism: uncultured Eubacteriales bacterium (assembly GCA_964537875.1). Lineage (GTDB taxonomy): Bacteria > Acidobacteriota > Aminicenantia > Aminicenantales > UBA4085 > JAPKZH01. Next base: position 278 of record CAZIDN010000109.1, on the reverse strand, counting down.
TTAGCTTGAGGATAGTTGAAGAGAATGGAATTCCCGGTGGAGCGGTGAAATGCGTAGATATCGGGAGGAACACCTGAGGCGAAGGCGATTCTCTAAGCTACTCCTGACACTGAAACACGAAAGCTAGGGGAGCAAACGGGATTAGATACCCCGGTAGTCCTAGCCATAAACGATGGACACTAGATATTCCTGCGTTTATGTGGGAGTGTCGAAGCTAACGCGTTAAGTGTCCCGCCTGGGGAGTACGGTCGCAAGGCTGAAACTCAAAGGAATTGACG
>CAZIDN010000108.1:0-9557 GCA_964537875.1 uncultured Eubacteriales bacterium | reverse complement strand
CGAGAAATACCCCAGTCAAAAAACTATCAAAATATTTTTGAGTGTCGAACTTGGGTTAACCCTAAAAAGATTCGCGGGCTGTAAAATAAAAGCCCGACGTTCCCTTGCCCCAGGCGAAGTCGAGCCGCAAGTTCGTTCCTTCCTTGGGGACGACCAAGAACCTGATCCCGAAGCCGATGGAGTATTTTAATTCTCCGGGATTGAGGTTTCCAAGCTTGTTGGCGACATTTCCCAGCCCGGCGAATCCGGCCAGCCCGAATCGCCACCAGACGGGCAGGCGATACTCTCCCTGAAAAGCCATCAGGTAACGATCCCGGTAGCGGCCGCTGTAGTAGCCGCGCATGATGCTGTCGCCGCCGAGCTTGGCGTACGACTTGAAGGGCACCTCACCCGTGGCCGACTGGAATAGAGCCTGGAAGGCCAGAACGTGAGTTGCCGTGACCGGGAAAAACTTTCGCAGGTCCAGCTTCAGAGTGGTATAGTTGAAATCACTGCCCAAAAACTCCCTGTTGAAATAAGTGCTGAGCTGCCAGTAGTTGCCTCGCCGCGGAGTGAAGATATTATCCCGGGTGTCCCAATTGATGATGAACCCCAGCCCGGAGGACGTCCCGCCCGTGCTGCCCGGCGAAGCGCCTTGATCCAGGGATTTCCCCGAATCCGATTTGAGCATCTTGTAGCTTTCGAAAATATATTGAATGCCGGCGTAGAGCTTCTGTTCGGCCAGGATCCGTTTCTGAAAAGAGGCTTCTACGGAAAAAGTCCGGGGCGTGTAATTTTCCTCCGCGTCGTCCGGGGTGGCGTTGCCCACCCCCCAGAATTTATCGGGATATTTTTCAAAAAGCAGTTTTGATCTCAAGAGATATTTCTCTTTCTGGAAATAAAATTCTGGCTCCCACTGCGTCGAGAACTGTTTGAGCTGGGTGTAGATGGCGTAGAAATAAAGAGAGGAAGGGCGGTCGGTCGGAGCGCTCAAGGCGGAGCGAAAGGTGATGAGGCCTCCCACGCCCCCGCCCAATTTTGTTTCGGGCATGTAGAGCACGACGGGGAGTATGACGAATCCTATGCTGGGTTTTTTGGCCGGCTCAGTTTGAGGGCTCTCCTGGGTGGCCTGGATGGCTGCCCGGAGAGGAGATAAGAGCAGCAATAAAGAAAAAGCCGCGAAAAAAATCTTTTTTTGTTTCGACATGATTAGCCCTCCCGAACTGACGCCTATTATATCAATCACCCAGGCGGGAAGCAATGCCATCAGCCGCCGACGAAATACTAAGGCCGAATAGTCGAAGACCGCCGTATCTACTCGCGCCAGAGCGATTGCTCGGGATCGGGTTTGAAGACTCCAGACTTGGCTTCCTCGATCATTTGGGCGACAAGCAGGTTCCAGCTGATGAAGTTGGGCGCGGCCAGAGGAGCGCCCGTTTCAGCGTGGTAGTTCTCGTGCATCACCCCGTTTCGGGCGAGATCGTCAAGGCACAGCCGGGTGACCCGCTCGGCGGCCTCAAGGGCGGCATCGGGGTAGCCGTAATGAAGGAGCGCATGCATAAACATCCAGTTGGCGTGCGGCCAAATCGGACCCTGCCAATTAGAGTACGGCTTGATCACGTTTTCGTTGTTGTAGAGAGGCTCATCCGCGGCGAGCGATCGGATTCCGTAATTCGACCACAGCTTCCGCGGATTGATCACATAGCGCTCGATCATCATCCGGGCCTGTTCGCCCTCGGCCAAATGGGCCCACAGCGGAACCTGGTTGCTGTAGGTGATAAAGCGGAGGCGCTTTTTTTCATGGGCATCGTAGCTGTAGTAGGTCAGGTCGTCGGGATCCCAGAGGAAGGTGTTGATCGCCTTGCTCAGGCGACGGGCCCGGTCGCGGAAAGCCTCGGCGTCTTCGCGCTTTCCGATTTTTTCCGCGACGAGCGTCATGGCCCGATAATCGAGAACCTGAAAGGCATTGAGGTCGGCCCCGGCGACACTGTTGTGATAGCGGCGGACAAGCGCCGGGTTGTTGTCGGCGCCAGATTCCAGACTGTCCCACCATTTGACGAGTCCCGTTTCGGAATCACTCATCTTGCGCTCGCGATAGGTGACGCACGATTGGATTTTTTCCCATTCGGGTTTAATCCAGTCAAAATCGCCGAGGGCCGTTGAAGCGTAGTATGCCGCTTGCCCCATGAGCGACTTGATGTGGTAGAGCCGGGCGTCGCGGCCGGCCCAGGGTCGGATTCCTCCCGGCGTCTGTCCGTCGGGCTCTGTGTGATGGAGGAAGTTCAGGCACCAATTCTTGAGGTAGATCCCATCGGACTTGTTTTCAGAAATCAGGTGAAGTCCGACAAAAAACGCGTCCCAATCCCACAGCTCTTCATAAACGCCGTCCGGCACGATGTAATCGTAGGGGAGGGCGCCGTTGGCACGGCGGAGAACGCGCGCCCGCAATGCGCCGATCTTAGACTTAGCCGCGGCCGCCAAAGCGTTAAGGGATTTAATATTTTCGCTATCTTTTCTCATTGCACTCTTCCTGAATAGTTGATTGAGCCTCGGATGTCTGCGCCTCCTAGCCCAATGCCCATACATTTTACCTGAATTTTTTTGAAAAAAAGAATCCCCTCAAAACCATTCAAAGGGTGGAAACGCAAAACACAAAAATAATCCCGCATTTTCAGCTTTCAATTTCCTTGTTCTTGACTTCGATCCGCGGCCGGGGATATTATTTTTTCGCAACGGGTGCCGTCGTTGTTAAGCTCAACGGGACATGATACGAGACAACATGGAAAAGGAAATTCCTGCCCCTTAAGATTTGAGAAAAAGACGTCACGGGAAAACTTCAGATTCGTCCTGGTTATAATAACCAAAAAGATATCCGAGGAGGTAGACATGCCCTTTAAGCTTTCGCACATGTGCCGGACGGCTTCAAGACTCCTGGCGGTGGTTGCCGTCGCGTCCGCGGCCCTGATCATTCTGCAGGCCCCCATACTAGCGGGCTGGCTCGGGGCCTCCGAGCCGCAGGAACAAGCCCAAGTTCAGGCCCAGGCGCCGCCCCAGGCGCAAGTCAAGCGGCCTCCGCTGACTCCCGAGCAGCAGGAGATGGCCAAGCTCCGCCAGCAAATTCGCGACCTTCAGATGAAATATTTCGAAATGCAGGCGAAGCTGCCGGACGCCCGGGCCAAAGCGGATATGGAGAACAAGAAGAAGGATGAGGACCTCATCGCCCGGCTTTGTCAAGGCGCGGTCGATTTCCAGAAAATTACCTATGCCAGCAGCGCGGAGGGACTTCAGATCCCCGCGTATCTGTTCCAGCCCCTCGCTCCTCGAGGGCCTAAAGGACACCCGGCCCTCCTCTGGGTTCACGGCGGCGTTCACAGCAGCTTCTCCTCCTCGGCCGTGCCCTTCGTCCGGCAGGCCGTCGAACGGGGCTATGTCGTGATCGCCCCCGATTACCGGGGCAGCACGGGCTACGGCGCAGCGTTCTACGAGGCCATCGATTACGGCGGATACGAGATCGACGACGTGATGAGCGCCGTTGAGTACTTGAGGGCCAACGTTCCGGCCGTGGATATGGACCGGATCGGCGTCATCGGCTGGAGCCATGGCGGGTTCATCGCCCTTCATTGTCTCATTCGCGACCAGGGCGTTCTCCTGAAATGCGGTTACGCCGGGGTCCCGGTGACGAACCTCGTCTTTCGGCTATCGTACAAAGGGCCGCAATACGTCGCGGCTTTCGCCACGGAGAAACGGATCGGCGGCCAAGTTCACGAAAAACAGTCCGTCTATATCGAGCGCTCGCCCGTCTATCACGTGGACAAAATCAAGGTCCCGGTCATGGTCCATGTCGCGACGAACGACCAGGACGTCAATTTTGTCGAGGACCAGTTCATGATCTACGCCCTGCATTACCACATTCCGAAATTGGCCGAGACGAAGATCTATGTCGATCCGCCGGGTGGGCATTCGTTCAACCGGCTGGTCAACAAGGAGAAGACCGCACCCCAGAACACGCCTCCCCAGCGGGATTCCTGGAACAGGATCTGGGCATTTCTTGAAACGAACCTCAAGCCCTATATCGGGGTAGAGAGCAAGATCGTCGAGGGGAAGTGACCTTCCTGTGAGGAATCGATAAGGCTCTTTCGGCCTAACTTTTCAGCGCCGCATTCAGCGTGGCGCCGATGTCGGCCGGGCTGACCGGGCGATAGTCTTCAATTTCTTTAATCTAGATTCGGATTGTTGTTGTCGGGATCTCAACCCAGTTGACTCTATCGCCCTTCCCTGATAATCTTTAGCCATCCCGAAGAGAAGGGGTCAGCAATGGCCGTTAAATGTCCGAAATGTCAGCTCGATAATCCCGCGGACATCGATTTCTGCGGCCACTGTGGGAGCAGGCTTCCTAGGTCTAGCGAGCCTGCTGTCTCTCAAGCCATAGCCGAAAAAGCTGTATCCGCCAGATTCATAAAAGGCTCGACCTTTGCCACCCGCTACGAGATCGTCGAGAAGCTCGGGGAAGGCGGGATGGGAGAGGTCTACAAAGCTCGTGATACTCGGCTCGATCGAACCGTCGCTATCAAAGTCATGCCGCCTGCCCTGGCCGGCAATCCCGACCTCCGCAGCCGTTTTGAGCGCGAAGCTCGCTCCATCTCGATTCTCAATCATCCCCACATTTGCACGCTTTACGAGTTTGCCTCCTATGAGGGAAACGACTTTATCGTCCTGGAATACATAGAGGGCGAAACCCTGGCCTCGAGACTGGAAAAAGGAGCGTTGAAGCTCGACGAAGCCATTCAGATTGCCCTACAAATTGCCGAAGCTCTGGATTCCGCCCATCAGAGAGGAATTATCCATCGAGACCTGAAACCGGGAAATATCATGTTGACCAAGACGGGAGCGAAGCTTCTTGACTTCGGATTGGCTAAGCTCCGGGCTGAAGTCTCCGCTTCCAAGGGGGAACAACTTCCGTCCCGTACCATAACGGCGACGGCCAAGGGAGCCATAATCGGAACGCTACAATACATGGCCCCGGAACAGTTGGAAGGGCAAGACATCGACAGCCGGGTTGATATTTTCGCCTTCGGGGCGATTTTGTACGAAATGTTGACAGGCCGCCGTGCGTTTGAAGGAAAGAGTTCGGCGAGCGTGATTGCCGCCATCCTTGAACGGGAACCCATTCCGGTTTCATCCCTTGTTCCTGTGGTTCCGCCTTACGTCGATCGTATCATCAGCACCTGTCTGGCTAAGGAACCTGAGAAACGCTGGCAGACGGCCTCAGAGCTTCAACATGTGCTCCGCTGGACCAGCCAGGAAGCTCAGACGAAGGGCATAGATATAACACCCATAAAGCGGCCGCGGCTGATTTGGCTCTATCGAATCGCTGCCGGCATCGTATTGTTAGGGCTCGGTTTTATTGTAGGTATCAAGATTTTCAATCGGCCGACCGAAGTGAGACGGTCCCAAACCGTACAGCGGCTGAGTATTCAGTTGCAGGAAAAAGAGCCCCTCTCGCCCGTGGGCTCTGCTCCTCTTGGCATTGGACGTCCGGCATTGGCTCTGGCTCCTGACGGTTCGAAACTGGTTTATGTCGGTGAACGTGAGGGCGAGACAGCGCTATATATGCGGCCGCTTGATAGTCAAAATGCCCAAAAACTGCCCGGAACTGGCGGAGCTTATAATCCCTTTTTCTCAACTGATGGCCAATGGGTTGCCTTTTTTTCAGGGAATCAGTTAAAGAAAATCTCCATCGCAGGGGGACAGCCGATCACACTTTGCGAGGCGACCAATACTTATGGAGCCATATGGACAGATGATGGCAAGATCTATTTTGCCCCGAAGGAAGCGGGCAATCTATCCCGGATTTCAGCTGAAGGAGGACTGCCGGAGGTGGTCGCGGTCACCGATGCAAGCAAGGGTATTTCCGGTTTTACTTGGCCTCAAGCCTTGCCCGACGGAAGAGGAATTCTTTTTTCAAATGGGATTCTCTCTCTTGCCACTCACGAGCTAAAAGCTCTCAGCGGTGTTGTGAATCCAAGATACTTATCAACGGGGCACCTTTTATACTCAAGGCCAGGAGGCCTAATGGCAGTGTCATTTGATCTCGAACGTCTTGAGGTTGCCGGAGTGCCTGTCCCGGTCCTCGATGGCATCCGGACAGAAACTTTCGGAGGGGCGCAATACTCCATTTCGAAGGATGGCTTGCTCGTTTTTGTTCCTGGTCAATCAGCTGGCGTTGGCCGGCCCTCATGGGTGGATCGAAATGGGAAAGTCGAGACGTTGCCGTTTCGTCCGGAACGCTTTGGTGCGTTTAGGATTTCTCCGGACGGAACGAAATTTGCGATTTCTGTTCTCGGAACAACGAATCATATCTGGATTTTTGACCTCGTTGGAAAAGGAGAACCCCAGCGTTTCAGTACTGAGGAGAGCGAACAAATTCCTGTTTGGACTCCAGATGGAACCCGCATTGCCTTTTCTGGGTTGGAAAATGGGAATTGGAATATTTTTTGGCGTCCGGCCGACCGCAGTCACGAACGGGAACGGTTGATCAAAAAAGACATAAAGCTTGATCCTGAGTCATGGTCGCCCGACGGCCAATTGCTCGCATTAAGGGAAACTACTTCAAGCAGCCTTGACATTTCTATTCTTAACCTAAAAACCCGAGAGTTGCAGCCATTCTTAGCCAGTCGCTTTAACGAATGGGGTCCGGCATTCTCGCCTGACGGCCGCTGGATTGCCTACACCTCGGATGAGTCCGGGCAGTACGAGGTCTATGTGCAGCCGTGGCCTTCTACCGGGGGAAAATGGCAGGTATCAAGAACGGCAGGCGGAAACGAAGAACCCGTATGGTCGAAGGATGGTCGGGAGTTATTCTACCGGAACGGACGTCGATGGATGGCCGTGCCCATTAGCGCTTTGCCGGCATTTTCTGCCGGCCCTCCTCAGTTGTTGTTTCAAGGAGATTATCTCAACGTAAGCGGCCTGGAATACGGCGTTTCGTCTGACGGAAAGCGATTCCTAGTTCTGCAGCCCGCAGACACATCACCTCCAACAGAGCTCTGTGTCGTCGTCAACTGGTTCGAGGAGCTCAAGCGCCTCGTCCCCACCGGAAAGAAGTGAAGGAAGGGGATCAAACCTACTCATTCCGTATCTTCCCCGAGAAAAATTTGCGTAATGAGTAGGTTTAACCGCTACGTTTATCGGGTCAAACATCGCAAAGACGCATATTCGTGATTTTCGACGTCTGCTCTAGCCGCGGGATTGACATTTCCGTGGGTTCCTTCATATGATGAGAAGGAAAATTTCCGGCCGCTCACCAGGCGGTTCCGAGAGGCTCACGACGTCCGGAGGTACATCCATGACCAAACCCAGCCTACGACAGGTTTCCAGTCGGAAAACGATCGCCTCGATCGTTCTCGCCGCCGCTTTCGCGGGATTTCTCGTTGCCCAGATCGCGCCCGACCGATGCCTCGTCCCACAGTCGCTCCGCGACCCCATCATCGGCGAATTCTCCGGGGAGCAGGCCTTCCTCCATGTTCAGATGATCTCGGGAAACAGGAACAGGCCGGCGTCCGAGTACGAGAACGGGTATTTCGAGACATTCTATATCCGCGACCAGGCCAAAGAAGCGGGGCTATCGAACGTCGAGGTCGAATTCTTTCCTTCGCGCGACGTCTGGGACGCCGAAGAGGGCGACTTGTGGCTCGTGGAGCCCGTCCGCAAGAAGTTCGCCAGCTTGAGCCAGGTGCCGTCGTCCCTCGCCTCGGGGAGCGTCAGCGCCGACGTCGAGGCCGAGGTCGTCTATGTCGGCGCAGGGCGAGAGACGGACTATGCCGGTAAGGATGTCGCCGGCAAGGTCGTCCTTGGCAGCGGCTCCGTCGGGAGCGTATTCTCGAGCGGAGTCAACCAGCGCGGCGCCGCCGGCGCGCTCGGCACCGGCTCGCCCGGGGTCAGCGGAAACACCGCCGGATACACCCTTGACCAAATCGGCTGGTCGAGCGTCACGCCGCTTCCAGAGAAAGGCGGATTCGGCTTCAATTTGTCCATCCGTCAGTTTCTTGAGCTGAGGGGCTACCTGGAGCGTGGCCAGAAAGTCGTTGTCAAGGCTCATGTCCGGGCGAAGAGATACCCGGGCAAGATGAACGTCATTCACGCCGTCATTCCGGGCACGGACCCGTCCGCCGGCGAGCTTCTTCTCGTCGCCCATGCCTATGAGACTATCGCTACCCCGGGGGCCAACGACAACTGCACCGGCGTCGGGACGATTCTCGAAATCGGCCGGACCCTAGCCCGGCTCATCCGGGACCGGTCCATCCCGCCGCTCCGACGGACGATTCATTTCCTGTGGGGGAACGAGATCTCCGGCTCGTCGGCCTTCATGTTCAAGCATCCGGATCTCCAGGATAAACTCCTGGCCGCCCTCAACTTTGACATGACCGGGGCGAATCCCAAGACGACGGATACCTATCTCCGGATGAAGATGACTCCCGACGCCCGGCCGAGCTATCTCAACGACCTCGTCTCGAACCTCCTCCAGTTCGTCGATCAGGCCGAGATCCGGACGACCCAGGGCGCCAACGCGCCGTTCAATTACCGGCTTTGCCCCTTGGCCGCCATCACCTCGGGGAGCGACCATTCGGTCTTCCTCGCCGCCGGCATCCCTGCGATGCAGTTCAACTATTGGCCCGACAATTTCTACCACAGCAGCGCCGACCGAATCGTCGAGGTCGACCCGACGGAGCTCAAGCGGGTGGGCGTCACGGCGGCGGCTGCCTTCGCCTACCTGGCCAACGCCGGCGCGGCCGAGGCCCGGGCCCTGGCCTGGGAGGCGACGGCCAACGGTGAGAAATGGATCGCCGAAGTCGTCCGCCAGAGCGTTCGCCTCCTTCAAAATGACCCGGCCAAAATCCACGAACAATACCGGGCCGCCCAGAATAAAGTTATCGGGGCGTTCAACCGGGCCAAGGGCGCCGTGTTGTCCGTCCTGACGCTTGCCCGGCTTCCCGAGGTCGAGGCGGATGTGCGTGCTCTCACGGCCGGCTTGGCGGTTAACCGCGATACGGTCGCCAAGCGCTTGGAGGCGGTCTATCTCGACCGTTGCGCGGCCTTAAAGATAAAGCCCGTCAAGGCCGCTTTGACCGAAAAAGAGCGCGAATACGCCCAGATGATTCCCCGCCGGCTCTTCAAGGTCTATTCCGAGGAGGCCCAAAAGAGAAGCCAGGGGCAGAGAGGCGCGCCAGGGCCCCCTGCCCAGACGCCGCCGGCAAAAGAAGCCCCGGCTGCCGCGCAAGCTAAGCCCGCGCCCGCCGGCCCCGCCCCGGGAGGCGGCCGGGGGATGGGCTTCGTCTCCACGTCGGTGAACTATTTTATCGACGGGAAGCGGAGCATCCTTGACATTTACCATGCCGTCCGGGCCGAGTGCGGAAACCTCCAGGTCGGCAGCACCGAGTCCAAGTTCGGCTATGTCCTGGGTCCCGAATTCCCGGACGTCGGGCTCGAAGCCGTCGTCGCCATGATCCTGAATCTGGAGAAGTCCGGAGTCGTCGAGGTCATCCGGCCGAAAGCGAAGCAGGGCGGGGTCGAATAATCCC
>CAZIDN010000107.1:0-9716 GCA_964537875.1 uncultured Eubacteriales bacterium | reverse complement strand
AAGGCGGCGTCGAAGGCGGTGTCGAAGGCGGCGTCATCGGCGGCGTGCTCGGAGGAGTTGTCGGCGGTGTTCTCGGCGGCGTCGTCGGTGAAATCGAAGCGCCGGTGAGAGCCATCGGAGACATCAGGCAGCCCAAGCTGTTGAAGAAGGTCGAGCCTATCTATCCGGAAATCGCCCGCCAGGCCCGTGTCGCCGGCATCGTGATCATCGAGGCCCAGACCGACATCTACGGCCGGGTTAATTCTGTCAAGATTTTGCGGTCCATTCCGCTGCTTGACCAGGCGGCGGCGGATGCAGTCCGCCAGTGGGTCTATGAGCCGATGATCATCAACGGCCGGCCCAGGGGCGTTATCTTCACGGTGACGGTGACCTTCGAGATCAAGTAGAATCCGGGGTCAAACCTACTCGTTACGCAAGTTCCCCTGAAAAACGATGCGTAACGAGCAGGTTTGACCCCATTTTTTTCCTTTCGAGCAAGCCAAATGGAATAATTCCGGCGTTGGATTGTATTCTAAGTGGAGGCTCAAATCGGAAGCTCGAAGGAGGCCAACATGTTACAAGACGCTCTAATCCAAGGGAACGGGGACTTCGGCACAAAAGCATGGGTTTTCCCGCTGTCGCTGACGGCCCATGCGGTGATCGTCGCGTTGCTCGTCACCCTGCCGCTTTTTAACGCCGGACAACTTCCACGCATCGAAGTCAGGGATAATCTGGTCCTGGCTGTATTGCCGCCCTCACCGCCTCCTCCACCCCCTAAGAGGGCCGCCGGTTCTCATGCCAAGCGCATCAAGCCCGTCCATGCCAAATCCGCATTGGATGGGGGCAGGCTCGTGACCCCTGTCTATATCCCCGATGAAATCACCGATATTCCGTTCTCCGACATAGGGATTGAAGGAGGCATGGAAGGCGGAGTCGAAGGCGGCGTGCCGGGAGGTACCCTCGAAGGCGTCGTCGGACCAATTCTCGGCAATATGATCGGCGTGCTCGAAGCGCCGGTCCGGGCAGTCGGCGAGATAAGGGCGCCCAGGCTCATCAAACAGGTTGAGCCTGCGTATCCGGAGATCGCACGACAAGCCCGTGTCGAGGGCGTCGTGATTTTGGAAGCCGCGACCGATATGTACGGCCGCGTCCAGACGGTCAAAGTGCTGAGGTCGATCCCGCTGCTCGACCAGGCGGCGGCGGATGCAGTCCGCCAGTGGGTCTATGAGCCGATGATCATCAACGGCCGGCCCAGGGGCGTTATCTTCACGGTGACGGTGACCTTCGAGATCAAGTAGAATCCGGGGTCAAACCTACTCGTTACGCAAGTTCCCCTGAAAAACGATGCGTAACGAGCAGGTTTGACCCCATTTTTTTCCTTTCGAGCAAGCCAAATGGAATAATTCCGGCGTTGGATTGTATTCTAAGTGGAGGCTCAAATCGGAAGCTCGAAGGAGGCCAACATGTTACAAGACGCTCTAATCCAAGGGAACGGGGACTTCGGCACAAAAGCATGGGTTTTCCCGCTGTCGCTGACGGCCCATGCGGTGATCGTCGCGTTGCTCGTCACCCTGCCGCTTTTTAACGCCGGACAACTTCCACGCATCGAAGTCAGGGATAATCTGGTCCTGGCTGTATTGCCGCCCTCACCGCCTCCTCCACCCCCTAAGAGGGCCGCCGGTTCTCATGCCAAGCGCATCAAGCCCGTCCATGCCAAATCCGCATTGGATGGGGGCAGGCTCGTGACCCCTGTCTATATCCCCGATGAAATCACCGATATTCCGTTCTCCGACATAGGGATTGAAGGAGGCATGGAAGGCGGAGTCGAAGGCGGCGTGCCGGGAGGTACCCTCGAAGGCGTCGTCGGACCAATTCTCGGCAATATGATCGGCGTGCTCGAAGCGCCGGTCCGGGCAGTCGGCGAGATAAGGGCGCCCAGGCTCATCAAACAGGTTGAGCCTGCGTATCCGGAGATCGCACGACAAGCCCGTGTCGAGGGCGTCGTGATTTTGGAAGCCGCGACCGATATGTACGGCCGCGTCCAGACGGTCAAAGTGCTGAGGTCGATCCCGCTGCTCGACCAGGCGGCGGCGGATGCAGTCCGCCAGTGGGTCTATGAGCCGATGATCATTAACGGCCGTCCCAGAGGCGTCGTCTTCACGGTGATCGTCCGCTTCAAGCTGCAGTAAAAATCCGGGGTCAAACCTACTCACTACGCACGTTCCCCGAGAGAATTATGCGTAATGAGTAGGTTTGACCCCACTAACGAAACAGCTTCTCTTCGATTTCTTTAACAAGTTGGCCGAGCTTCAAATCTCTTGAAATTATCTTTTCAATCCGGCTGATGGCTGACGACACCCCAGACATACCCAATCCAAATATTTGGCCAATTTCTTCGAGCTTGTTTCCGGTATATTTATGGGCCAAATACATTGTAACGTTTCTTGAAAGTCCGGATCGTTTTCCGAACACTTTTTCGGCCGTAGCCTTGATCTGATTAATCGCAGGTCGGTGGTCGAGATTAGCATTCAACGCTCGTAAGCCAGGTAGTTCGCGATCCAATTTTCGATTATCGAGGCATCTCAACTTTACACGTTCAATAAAAATATCGCTGCCAAGAATATCGGATGGCCCGACGTTTTCCAAGGGATTTTTGGCCGCTATATGCAGGCCAGCCTTGACAAAATCGGCATATTTAACGCAAGCCTCATCCTCGGTCGTTCCAAAGTAGCCTAAGACAAATCCAGTATCCAGCCAGACGGGCTTTCTTCTAAGCCCCATATATTCCCGATAGCTCGACCATTGATATTGTTCAGGAAGCTCCGTAATTTCTGCCCGAACTGGATTCAAATGGATATATCGCGATAACTCCTTGGCATACTCATCCGCATCAACGAGAATTGCCTTGTATCTGCCCTGAAAAAGATGCCCGATCCTTTCATGGATTTTATTGAAATAGGACGTATAACTCGAATTGATAAAATGCATTATCCGGGAAAGATTTCCGAGCGGAGTTTGTAGAAAAAGGTGAAAATGATTTTCCATACAACAATAGACAAGGATAATGGCTTTGAACCGCTGATGGGCCAATTCCAGATATCCGAGAAATCTCTCCCGGTCCTTATCGGTTAAGAAAATAGGGGCCTTTTCGTTTCCCCTCGAAGTGACATGGTAAAAAGCTCCCGGAAACTCGATCCTTAGCTGTCGAGCCATTTTCGTACCCAAGATAGTAGACGTCTCCCGGGGTCAAACCTACTCATTACGCATAATTCTCCAGGGGCGCGTGCGTAGCGAGTAGGTTTGACCCCGCCATTAATCTTAAATTACGAAGTGACGGTCCTCGGCGATCCTCTGAACAGCTTCCGCGATCCTCTTTGCCCTCGTTTCGGGACGCTTGGCATCCCCCACCCAAAACGAGTATTGTTTTTTGCGCGTCCGGGACAGCGCCTCGAATTTCTCCCGGAGGCCTTTCTTGGCGGCCAGGGCATCGAGGAGGTCTTGCGGAACCTCGAGCCTCACGTCGATTGCGTCGAGTTTCGTCCATGAGCCGTTTTGCTTCGCCGCCTCGATTTTCGCCAGTCCGAACTCGGTCATACGTCCGGCTGCGATCAGGCGGTCGGCGGTCGCCTTGTTCCGGGCGGACCAGAGGCTTTTAACTTTTCGCGGGGAAAATCGGATGACCCGGCGTTCATCGTCGAGTTTGCGCATAAAAGAATCGATCCAGCCATAGCAAAGAGCCTCCTCGAGCGCTTCTTGATAAGAGATGCCTTTCCTTCTCGCGGCTTTTTTATAGAAGACGAGCCAGAGCTCCCTTTTTGCGGCATGGTTCGCCGACAGCCAAGCCCGCCACGCTTCGCGATCTTTAAATGCTCTTTTTGTCATTCGCGTCGTCCGGGGTCAAACCTACTCGTTACGCATAATTCTCTCGGGGAACGTGCGTAACGAGTAGGTTTGACCCCGTTTACTACGGATTCCTTACTTTCAGTCTAATCGGCCCGGTCCCGGGATTCTCAAACGGACCGGGTGTTGGATTTGATTCGTTTCTTTTCTTGCCAAAGTAATCGGTGTTGATTCGAATCGGAGAGCCGTCGGCTTGCTCGTAAGGGAGATTCGGGATGGCTGCTTTGCCGAGCGGTTCGGTCGTCACGAGTTTGTGCGTCCGCTCTACCCAATCTTTGTCGAATATGAGTTCGAGATAGAATCCGTCGGGTTCTTCGACGAGTTTGAGCGCCGGGTCGAACTCCGCTTTGACGAGCGGATCCTTTTCCTGCTTGGAAGGCTTGGCGCCTTTGAAAAACACATTTCCATCCATGTATACGGGCATCGGCGCCGCATCGTACTGGCTCAAGTCGCCGCCCTGGACGAATAGATTGTTGTAGTAGCGGTCATCGCCAAACGGGTTATCGTGCATCCCGGCCAGTTCCGTGGAGTGCGCTTTGTGGAAAGGCGTCTGCCGGGCGTCGTACCGATTCAGGCGGAGCGCTCCCGCCATGAGGTTGTGAACAAAAGCCCCGCCCTGCGAAAGGCTGAGCAGTGACGTCGGCGAGAGGAAAATGTTGTTATCCACCAGGAACGGTCCGTGATCGACTTCGACGAACAAATCCTCGCTCTGGTTTTCATGGAAGAGGTTCGCCGAAACGTGAGTTCCCTGGGCCATCCAATCGAGCCAGAGTCCGCGGGTTGTCCGGTAGATATGATTGCGGCTGATCTCGACATCAATGGCGGCATGGAACTTGATGCCGGCCATCTCAGCGCCGCTAAACAATCTCCGGACATGGATGTCGTGGATGGTGTTGCCGGAGACGGTACTGAACGCCGCGCCGAGGCTGCCGACAATGCCCGTCTGTTCGCAGTGTGAGATGGTGTTGTTGCGGACGATGTGGTGGCCGATGGTGTCTTTATTCCAGCCATTCTTGAAAGCCCGCTCAATCGTCTTGACGTAGCCCTCCGCTGTGTCGCGCGATGTATTATCAAATTCGTCGCCGTATTTTCCGAGCGCGACGCCCGAGCAGACTGAGTGGCTGATGACGTTTCCCTCGATGATCCAGCCTTTGCTCCAGTGCGTGCCGAGGAGGCCCACCTGTTCGGCCGTCGGCGGCGCCCATGGCGTGGCCGCATGCCGCATGATGAAGCCGCGCACCGCGAGGTAGTTGATGCCGGTCTTCTCAGGATAGAATACCGTCCGGCGGACGTTGATCTCCACGAGTTGCTCGTTGGGATTGACGCCCTTGAACTGGGCCCAGATCGACGTCGTGTCCTTATCCACACGCCCGAACCACAGCGGCGTCGGGCCGACCGGTTTCAGCACTTCGTCCAGATTCGGCGCCTCGACCAGCCATTCGCCGTTGAGATAAACCGCGCCGGTGTGATGCTCGCGGCCCTTGGGACTAAACCAGTCGCCGCGGATGAGATCGCTGTAAGGGTTGAAACCGTCGAAAAACGAATTGGCGATCGTCACGTTCCAGACATCGTCTTGAACCTTCACCCAGTTCTTGACGACTTCCGATCCCTTGATTTCGACCTTCTCGCCGGGCGCGGCCTGATACGTGATCCGCTTGGCATCGGACTGGCCGCCGCGCGGCGGGCTGATGCGCTCGCGATAGACACCCCCATGGACCGTGATGACGTCGCCCGGCTGGGCGAGGTCGGCCGCGCGCTGGATCGTACGGAGCGGTGCAGCCTGGGTGCCGGGGTTAGAATCTTTGCCGTTGGTGGCAACGTGGATTTCCGCGGCGTAAGTAAAGATCACCAACGAGACGAGGCTTGCAAATGTGTTGATGACTTTCCTCATTTTATTCTCCTCCTCTAAACCCGGGGTCAAACCTACTCACTACGCACGTTCCCCGAGAGAATTATGCGTAGTGAGTAGGTTTGACCCCGTCTTCCCCGGTTTTTTAAGAGAGCCGGCCGGCTTCCCGGGAGAGGTGCTCTTTGATCCACATCCTCAGCAAAGATGTATAGCTCAAGCCTTTGCGTTCAGCGATTTTCTCGACAGACTTGATATCGTCCGGATCAAGCCTGATGGCAACTGTTTTTTTTGCCTTTTTGGCGAAAACGATCTTGCCGTTCTTTGTGTCTTTGTGGTAATCCTTAAAACTATGGGTCTCCCAATATTTTGCCGCTTCTTCTTGAGTTTTAAATTTGGGTATCTTTTTCATCTTATTTTCCTCTTTTTATATTGACATATACCGGCCAAAAAAGATAAGAAAATAAAAATATCTAATAAAGGAGAAAACATGCCTCTCATAGAAGTCCATTTGTTGGAAGGACGGACAGACGATCAAAAAAAAGCTCTATTAGCCGCTCTTACTAAAGCTGTCCAGGACTCGATTGGGGCCCCCCTCGATACGATCAGGATTTGGATCCAGGAATTCTCCCCAAAAGAGTACATGGCTGCAGGAGTGCTGGCCGCCGACAGAAAGAAGTAAATCTACAAATCTGGGGTCAAACCTACTCGTTACGCACGGTCCCCGAGATAATTATGCGTAACGAGTAGGTTTGACCCCGTCTTCTCCTTGCTTCCAAATGCCTATTTTGTTAAAATTAGAAAAGGACTCTGCCACAAGGCAATCCCCTCATGAAAGGCATGAAAAGAGTCGTTCATAAATCCCATAATTTCATTGAAGCCGAATTGTGGGAAATTAAACAACAGGTGAGTCTGCGCCCTGAGGAGAGGCAAAAGGTTGCCAAAGAGCTTAAAGCCAGAGTCTTCGGCAAAAATGCGAGAGACGTTCGAAATCGCTCAAAAAAGAAATGAAGGCGTCTCATTTTTCTCCCGATATCCAGGAATTTCTTTTCTTGCTTTCAATCCACAATGTTAAATACGTCATCGTTGGGGGTGAGGCGGTAATTTATTATGGCTTCGCCAGGCTGACTGGAGATATTGATTTCTTTTACGAGCCCACAAACAACAATGTTCAGCATCTCTATCGAGCGCTTGATGAATTCTGGCAAGGATCAATTCCGGCAATTCAATCGCCGAGCGAATTGGCGTCGAAAGGTGTCATCCTCCAATTTGGCGTTCCGCCGAATCGGATAGACTTGGTCAACTCTATCACAAGCGTTTCTTTTGAAGAAGCCTGGAAATCCAGGACTCGAGAGACGATCAAAATCAAGAAGCGCATCTGTCCGATTTTTTTCATCGGTCTTGATCAACTTATAAAAAATAAAGAAGCCGTCGGTAGGCATAAAGATTTTGAGGACTTGAAATACTTAAGGGCGGCGGACAGAAAGAAGTAATTCTGGGGTCAAACCTACTCGTTACGCATAATTCTCTCGGGGAACGTGCGTAACGAGTAGGTTTGACCCCGGCTTATAGCTCTTCCAGCTTCCGGTCGAATTCGGCCTTCCTCGCCTCGTATTCCCGCAGCATCGGCTCGAGCTCCTGGAGGAACGCATCCTCGTTCTGCCTCAGCTCGTGGATGGCCTTGCTCAGCTTGATGATTTTCGCGCTCTCCTTGGCCTTTGACGCCTCGACGATCTCATGATTCATGCGGCTGAGCTCGGTCTCGGTCTTTTCAATCGCTTTCTCGAGCACCGCGATCTTCTGCTCCAGCGGTTTGAGTACCTTTCCCTTCTCCGCCACAACCTCCGACCGGAGCCGCCTCATCTCCTTCTTCCCCACTTTTTCCGGTTGGAGTGCGGGCCCGCTCACCTGCGCCTTCAATTTCGCATGAACTTGAGCTTGCGCGTGCGCGGCCTCATCGCTGCGTTTCCCGCCATAAGCCTCGCCCAATATTTTGCGGGCGATTTCATTTTCTCCAGGCTGACCCCTCCGCTCTTCCTCCCCCCTCTCCGTCTGCTTCTGCCCCGCCTTATCTTCCGCCTCTCCCCCCGCCTCCGCTTTCTCTTCCGCTCTCTCCTCCCCCGCCTCGGCCTTCGCTTCAGCCCCCGCCTTCGCTTTCCGCCGCCCCCTCAACCTGTCCTCTTCCCCCTCCCACCCCACCCTCTCTAAGAATCGCTCGTAACTTCCCTCGAACACGCTCACACCCTCATCCTGGAACACGATCAGCCTCTCCGCTAGCGCGTGCAGAAACATCTCGTTATGCGTCACCATGACTACCGCCCCGTCAAAATTATCGATCGCCGTGAGCAGCGCATCGCTCGATTCCATATCTAAATGGTTGTTCGGCTCATCCAGCAGCAGCAAATTCAGCGGCGTCGCGATCAGCTTTCCCAGCAACACCCGGCTCTTCTCCCCTCCCGACAGCACCTTGATTTTCTTAAGCGCATCGTCCCCCTCGAACATCATCACGCCGCAGATCATCCGCGCCCGCGCCGGATCCATATCCGCCCCTCCCCCTGCCCCTCCCCCTGCTCCAGCCCGCGCTCCCACCCCAGCGCCCATTCCCCCCGCTCCCCCCACTCCTCCCCCCGCCCACGCCCCAGCTCCTCCCCCTCCCCCCACTCCTCCCCCCGCCCCGCTTATCTCCTCGAGCACCGTGTTCGCATCTCCCAAGCTTTCCACGTGCGTCTGCTCAAAATACCCTGTCGCAACGGCCATCGGGCTCGTTATTTCCCCTTCCTCCGGCTCCAGCACGCCCGCCATCAGCTTGAGCAGCGTCGTCTTCCCTTTTCCGTTCTGCCCCACGACGAACACCCTATCATGCGCCCCGATGCTAATCCCAAAATCTTTCACGATCAGCCGCCACGCCTCATACCCAAACGTCACATCATTCACGTTCATGACATACTTGCCATGAAACTTTTTATATCCAAACGAAAAATCCAGCGATTTCAGCTTCTCCAGTTTCTCTTTCTTCCCCATTTTGGCCAACGTCTTCTTCCGCGATTGCACCAGCCCCACCAGCTGCGCCGACGCCCTGAACTTGGCGATAAACCCCTCGATCTCCTTCCGCTTCCGCTCATCATTGATCCGCGTCTTCTCGTACGTCTCCTCCTCGAGCGCAATCTGATCGTAAAGCTTCCCTGTGTCCCCCTGGATCTTCTTCACTTTCCGCCTATGGATCGCCATCGTGTGCGTCACGACCTTGTCCATAAAACTCCGGTCATGGGTCACCAACATCAACTCGCCCGGCCAGCTCACGAGAAACTTCTCCAGCCACCTGATCGATATGATATCCAAATAATTATTGGGCTCGTCGAGCAGCAACAAATTATAATCCGCGAGCAAAATCTTCGTCAGGTTCAGCCGGACTTGATACCCCCCCGCCAGCTCGCCAGGCCGTTTATCCATATCCGCCTTGCTGAATCCCAGCCCGGCCAATATCTTTTCCACCCTCCAGATCTGGTCATGCGCATCCGCTCCCAATCCCTTCGCCGCCTCCTCGAAAACCGTTTCCGCCGTGAAATCCAACTCCTGCTCGACATATCCGATCCTGTAATTCCGCGGCACGGCGATGTTTCCGCTGTCGGGCTCTTCCAGCCCCGCCAAAATCCGAAACAAGGTCGTCTTGCCGTGCCCGTTTCGTCCCACCAGCCCCACCCGCTCCTTGCGGTTGATCTTGAAGCTTATGTTGTCGAACAGAACCTGTCCGCCATATCTCTTGTAAAGGTTCTCAACGGCAATCATGGTTCAATATTCCCGGTCAGGCATTAATTTATGACAAATCTGGGGACACACACTGTGTGTGTCCCCGTTTTTTTTAATGTCAAATCTTGCCAGTTGAGATGACATCCCTGATGAGGTGGCGCTAAGCCGTCCGCAAGTCCCCGTAGCGGAGGGGGGACCCGGACACTCTTGGAGGAGGACCCTTTCACAGGGTCCCCCTCCAACG
>CAZIDN010000106.1:0-9758 GCA_964537875.1 uncultured Eubacteriales bacterium | reverse complement strand
ACCATTCTAATGGATTATCGGCGGCGCTTTCATATAATCAACGCTCGCTTCGCTCCCTGCCATTCTTCCAAGGAGCATAAAGCGATGAATCCTTTTGTAGACATATAGATGATAAAATCGAGACTTGGGCGGGGCATGAAACCCCGCCCTGCGACCAAGGGGGCGACTCCCCCTTGGAACCCTCTCGAGCGGTTCCCCTTGGCAAGCCACGAGGAACCGCCCGTCAAGAAACAAACAAACAATGAAAGTTGGTTGGGAAACGATCCGGAAACGGCCTCGCTCCCCATCCGGGTTTTTCACGCCGTTCCCGAGCCCTCCTTCTCGGCGGCGAAGAACTCGCTTCCCGGCCTCGATTTTACGGACGTTCGCCGGGAAGCTCAGACAACTTCGCCGGCCGGCTTCTTCCGAGCCGGCTGCCCTCGAAGGAGGACTCGGGAAGGCTAAACCCTCCATGGTCGCTTCGACCGTCTCCGGATCGTTTCCCTTTTCTACTCACACGAAATGGATGAGAACCTGAAAATTTAACTCCTACTCCCCGTCATTAAAAAGAGGAGATGATCGGCTTGATATTATGGGAAGCTCCTCAAAACAAACGGCCCTCGCAGAGAAATTGGGCGGAGACCTTTAAAGGACGGCGGATTCATCGAAACGGATATACCGGCGGGCATTGGCGCCGAAGATGTTGACCCTGTCTTGATGGCTAATCCGGGCCAGGCCAACCCTGCCGATCTGGGGCCGCGGGTCGATAAAAGGATTGTCCGTTCCGAAAAGCACCCGCTCCGCCCCCAATTCTTTAACGAAAAATTCGATTTGCCGGGCGGGGCACATAGACAGAGCGATATCCAGAAAGATATTGGAGATCTCGCGGGCCAGCTCTACGGCATGGGCACTTCCGTAGGGCCCGCCGGAATGGCCCATGATCCAGAGGATATCCGGTCGGCTTTTGGCGACCGAGGCGAACAAATCCTGGTTTCCGTAGGGGTCCTTGTCAAGCCAGGTGTGGGCCAGGATAAAAAGCTTTCGCCGGGCGGCAAAATCATAAATGCGTTCCATGCGCCGGTCATCGAGCCGGCATTTTGTTCCGGCCGGATGGATCTTGATCATGACGACGTGTCTTTCCTGGAAACATCGGTCGAGCTCGTCCAGCGAAAGCTCCGGATAATGGCCGTTCACGGCGCAGGCGCCGTAGAGCCGTCCCCTGTGGGACTTGACCGCCTGTAACATCATCGTGTTGGCCAGGACAAAATCCGATTGCCAGCCCAGGTTGGGGGAGAGGACGGTTTTTTGGATGCCGCAGCGGTCCATGATCCGGATCATGCTGTCTGGATCGCCGGCCGGGATGTGCATGTTAAAATAGGGTCCTAAGTGCGCGTGCAGGTCGATGATCTCGACGTCGTTTAAAGGAAGGCCGGCCTGAATCCGATCGAAATATTCGCTCATGGCCACATCTCCCCGACCAAACGGCGCAGGTTGCCGCCGGCGATGGCCTCTTTATCTTCCGTGGCGAGATCGGCATAGGTCACCAGAGCGACCGCCGCCGTTCCCGTGTATTGGGGCATGTTTGTCCCGAACAGAAGTGGATGTGCCCCGAAATGGGCGACGACATCCTCAATCGCTCCGCCGCCCATAAACCGGGATGTTTCGACGTAAAGATTTTTAAATTTCTCGAAAAGCGGATAAAGAAAGCGGTTATGCCGGTAGCTGCAGTTGGCCATGATGAAAGGAAGACGGGGGTAGCTTTTGAGAAGAGAGAAGACTTCCTCCCAACTCACGATTTCCGTGTCTAAAATCAGCGGAACGCGGGCCGTATCCAATGCCGAGAGCAGCTCTCCGGCGCACCAATCCGCTAGAGAAAAGCTGTGATGAGCCCGGCCGGGATACATGCGAACGGCCTGGATTCCCCGGGCTTTCATCTCGCCCAGCAATTGACCGGGCGGAGGCATCTCGCCGGTGTGATGGGGAAGGACGACCCAGACGGGGTAGAGCCCCTGGCAGCCCTTGATTTCTTCTGTGAGCAATGAGTTCCCGAGGGGGGGATGGGCGTCGCGGGCCGCCGTATGGTAAACAAGGGCTTCCTCGATGCCGGCGGTCGCCATTTCTTCTTTAAGACCGGCCGCGTCAGGGATATCATAGAGAGGAGGATACCCTGTTCGTCCCACCGAGCAGTTGCAGTCAAAGAAGCGGAGTTTTGTGGTCATGCCTCTGCAATCATCTTTCTCTTAGCCGATTGATCGAAAAAAGTCAACTTGTTCCGAGCTTTTCAGAACATAACCTCCCGAGCTTTATGTCGGAAAGCCCGAAGGTCGGCCCTGCCGGCTGATAAGCCGGTCGAGTGCCAGGAGGTTCAGCATAAGGTGACGCGGATGATGGTAGTTCTCAACGCGGTTATAATGCTCGACATAGGTCACTTTTCTGTCCGTGCCGTTGTCCCAAAGAGCGTGGCCGTGTTTGCTGAGCGGCCACTTGTCATGGACATAGTTATCCATCTTGATAAACCAGTCCTTCGCCCACTTCCAGCGTGTTTGCTCGAAGGCCAATAGGGACCCGATCAGGACTTCTTCCTGGGCCCAGAGGACTTTATCCACGAGCCAGAAATTTTTATCGACATGGTTCAGGCTGCGAAAGACCCCGTCGTAGACGTCGTCCCAGGCGACCTCGACATGCCTCTTGAACCGTTTGGCGACCAGCTCGAAAAGCCCTTTGTCCTTGCGACGGGCGGCTTCTGCCATAACCATCCATAGCGTTTCGATGGCATGCCCTGTATAGACGAATTGAGCGATGTCGTCCTGCCGTCGGGTCAGGTCGTGATTGAGGATTTCGTTATTGAGCTCAAAGTCGGGGTTCCAGTGGCGGTTCATGATGGCGTCCAGGCAGCGGTCGGCGACGGCGAGAACATCGGGGTCGCTCTGATAATCAAGCATCCCCGTGGCCAGGTTCAGGAGGACAAACCAGACGCCCTGAACGCGCGCGCCCGGGACGAGAGGCGCTTCTTTGCCAAGATAGCTCTGGGCCGCTTCTGGCCAAAAATCAGGGCGGTCATAAAGCCTGAGGCATTTGAGCATGGTCTCTTTGGCCAGCTTGAGGCATGTGTCGTCCCCGGTCGCCCTGCCGTATTCGGCAAGCCCGTGGGCGACGAACAGATCGCCGTACGTCCTTGTGTCCGGCGCTCCGATGGCTTTCCCTTCCCGCGAGAAGGCCGATGGCCAGAGGACGTCGCCTGAAGGTTTGTGCTTGAGCATAAACTCGACGGATTTGCGGGCGACATCGAGGAATCTGGATTCTCGCTTGAGGTTGTTGTAGAGGTAGGAGTAAACCCAGATTCCCCGGCCCTCATACCATTGGCTTTTGTCGGTGGAGATGCGGGTCCCGTCGCGGTCCGTCGTGCACATGAACCCGCCGAATTCATGGTCGATGACGTATTTCTCCATGAACGGCAAAAAGTCTTGGTGAAGGTCGTATTCATACTGTTTCCGTAGCCGGCCTAGCTCCGAGGGCGAAAAAGTGTCCTGGCTGTACTCATCCGTGGGCAACGGCGCGTGCAGGGTTTGGGCCGAAGCGGCGAGAGGAATTGTTTTTGACTCGGTGCCTCCGCAGCCGGTGGTTCCGGCCAGAAGCGCTGCCGCTCCCGCCGACGATAGGCCGATGAATTCTCGCCTTTTCATTTGTCCTCCCTGAGTCTCGGCTATGTTATCGGGCAATGACCAGGTTTTCTCCAGCGGGCAGCATCAGGCGCAGGGCTTTCTGATTTTCATCAAAAACAAAATTCTTGATTTTTTCGCCGCCGAGATAGACTTCTTTGGGCTTAGATGCTAAGCCGAAGACAACCTCGGACGTCCCGGCCAGATAGCATTTGAAGGTCTGGCCGCGGATCTCACAAGTCGCCGGCTCCTTAGATCGCATAAGCTCCAGGCCATTCTTGGCCAGCGATGTGCAGAGCGCGGCGAAGATCGTATCCCCATTCCAAGCGGCGGCCAGGGCATCCGTCGTCAGTCCCTTGAAAGTGTAGGCGTGGCCGGGTTTTGTGGAAAAGACGAACTCCGTTTTCTGGACGACCCCGAAACCGCAGTCCTCGTCTTTCCGATAGTCGGCCTTGACTTCATTTTCAGAAAGAGTTGTCAAGAGATTGGCCAAGATAAGAGTTTTTCCCTCTGTCCTGGCCGTAACAGACAGCATCCCCTCTTTAGTCAGAGGATTTTCGTTCTTTAAGGTGTTGATGTAGTGGGGCGTTTCAAGGGCTTCAACGACGGGATTTTCAGGAGCCAGGTGGCGGATTGTGAGCGTTCCTGCGCTTTTCGCAATCGAGGAGACTTTCGACCCGGGGCGAATCCCATCCAGGTGGGCGGCCTGATAAAGAAGAGAAATGTCCGCATCTTTTTCGGCCGGGGTGATGGCATCCAGGATGAGCAGCGTTCGCGGTTTGAGATAAAGGACATGTCTCTGGATCGTTTTGACTTTTCCCCAATAGAGCCGGCCGATATCACCCGAGCAGAAGGCGGCATGTTCTCCGTCTAAAAAGTGACTGATGAAGGCGTGGTCGTCAAAGCCTTCTGCAAAAAGAAGCGGATCGCCAACCCTCTGGCTCTGCGGATTACGGTCGATGAGAATTGTCGAGTGAGCGATAGGCTGGGTGGTGTGAGATTGATAAATGGGATCGTCATAATACGTGCTGCCGTGGCGCTCTTCGATAAATATTTCGCCGCGGTCGGCAAGCCAAAACGTCCCTTGATCGAGGTGCTGGTGGTTGTAAAAAGCGCCCGTCCTCATGACGAAGATAAAATCGTCTTGGCCCCAGCCGCTCTTAAACACGGTTGTCCCGATGTCCCGGAAGACTCTGACCGGGTTTTCCGAGAAGGGTGGTTTTTGCGGGACATTCTCTGTTTTATAGAGGACATCCATGAACGTTTCTTCCTGTTTGAGGAAATGATAGAGCCAGCCTAGGAGCGGGTCGTTATTTTTCTCGAGATACCAGGCCCAATTGGTAAGCGGCATGAGCCCACCGGATGAATCCCCGAAATGAAAGAAGTTCTTGGCTTGAATATTGCCGGCCCAAATCAGGTCTTGGTACGTATGGTGGAGATTGGCCGACAGGTCGATCTTGAATACATGTTCTAAAGCCGGAAGGACTTTAGAAAGGGACAGCATCGTGAAATTGCAGTAGCCGAGGCTTTCGCCGTAGCCGCCGTCGCGGCCGATGGATTTTTGAATGAGCTCGTTGAGCTTGAGGATGGCGCCCGTCAGATAAGGCTCGGCCTGGTTGACATCGGGTTCGTCTCCAAACATGGCCGTCTGGCACATCAGGGAGCCCCCGGTGATATGGGCGATCCAGTTGGAGGTATTGCTGGTTACCAGGTTGTCTTCGACGTAGCTCCGGTGACATCCGGTGACGATATTTCTCATAAAAGCTTGTCGGACAAGACGGCGCTCTTCCTCGTTCATCAAATCATAGAGGAGGTCATAGCCAAGAGCCATGTCCATGGCCAGCTCGCCGACGGGGTAGTAGATATGCTGGCCACGCTGTTCGAACCAGGGATGGAGGAAGGTTGGAAATTGACTTAGCTTGAGGAGCAGCGCCTTGCCATACGCGCCGGCTTGGGCATCATGGATGAGAGCAAAAACGAGCGCATTGTCGTGGAGCGAGAAACGCCAGGGGTTGATCCGGTCGAACCAGGGATAGATCGAGCGAGGCACGTTTCCCAGGAGGGGTTCATCCTGGGGAAAGTTGTCGACATCAAAGACGATTTTATCAACAGGCAATTTAGCCCGATTTGCTTTGGCGGACTTTTCCAAATCTTCCTGGACCTTTTTAAATCGATTGTCTTGAAGCCGTCCCTTGATCCAGGCTAATTTATTTTCTTCAAACCAGAGTCTGGGATGCTTTTGACTTAGATTTTTGGGCTCGATGAAAATCGTGAATTTCGTCGCAGACAGCTTCTCCCGGCCTTGATAGGCAATCAGGCGGCCTAGGTAGAGGCCTGCCGGAAAGGCGATCGGAATCGTTTCTGTCTGCCAGCCGTCTCCCTTTTTCTGAAGCCGCGCCGAAGCGAAGAGCTTTGATTCGTCTTCAGATTTTCTGATCTCGAGGACAATCCGGCTTGCGGGAAGAGGATAGGTCCCCCGGATGTTCACCGATTGTCCTTGCCGATAGTGTTTTTCGGGAATAGAAGTATCCCGCTCGGCGAGCTCGAACATTTTAGGCTCGGCGAAGTTGAAATGGGCCTCACGCCATCCTTGAATGACGATGTCATCCAAGCCCAGGTAGATCGGCATGGCCGGGTCAGCCTGGGGAAAATTAGCCAGGACCGCCAGGGCATTGACCTTGATGAACTTTCCCCTTAGGCCGGGATTTTCCCGCGTGAAGTCTTCATAACCGACGGAGAGTTCCACCCACTTGTTCGCGGGAGGGAGGGAATGTGTGAAATCGACTTTTCCGTCGCTTCCTGCCGCCAGGCGGACCTTGAAATACTCTGGTTGGAGGTGCGTCTTGAGATAGAACCTCAGGGAAACAACCGAACCGGGACCAAGATATATGTCGAGTTTTTTCTGGGCGCCGGCGTAGCAATCCACATGGGAATACGGAGTGATTTTCTGGACCAGGGAGATATTCGGATTCCCGGGCACGATCGCATACGGCCTGAGGTTCGGGTCAAAGGCGGTGTCCTGCCAGAGAGGATAAGAGGCCCAGGCATTGAGCTCGTTGGATTGGAAATTTTCTTTATAAGAGAAAGGTTCTAATTTTTTGATAGTGTCCGGGTCGAGAGCGGGCTGAAAAGCCAGGAGGATCAAAACGAAAAGACCGATCACTTTAGAAGACATGATATTTATCCCAAACCTGGCGGGCTTTTTTTCCCGCTTGAAGCTCTTTCCTCACCCGGTTTTCGGCCCGGACTCTGATGATGGCTTCGCGGATGACTTTTTCCTCAATACGCCTTGGGATGAAGATGATGCCGTCCAAATCCGCGAAAACGATCTGGCCGGGCAAGACTTTCCGGCCGCCGAAGATGACCGGACAATCATATTTGACGACGGCCGCGCGGTCCGTCGTATCGATGGGGGAAGCGCCTCTGGCAAAAGTCGGGAACTTCATTCGGATGATCTTGCGGGTATCACGGGTGTATCCGTCGACGAGGCACCCCCTGGCGCCGCGATATCTCATGGCTGCGGCCGATAGCTCTCCCATGATTCCTGTCTCTAAAGGTTTGGTGGATGTCGTCACGGTCACATCGCCGGGCTTGAGACTGTCCATCAGCTCCAGGGCGAGTTTGTAAGGATCTTTACGGCCTGTTTTGCGGGGAACATTCAAGAGGGTGCGGACACGGCCGGCGCATCTGGCTTCGGGATAAAGGGGCCGGATCATGGCCTGGGGGCTGGCCGCGCAATCCGGATATCCCAGGGCGTCCAGGATATCCGAGAGCGCGGCCGAGTAGAAAAACTTTTCCATAAACCTGAAGAGCTCGATTTCGTTTTTGAATCTCATGGCCGACGTCCTATTTCGGCATCTTGTCGGATGATATTTTCGAGGGACCGAATCTGGTCTTCAGCCAGCCTGATCTTTCCTGCGCTTGCGTTTTCTTTGACCTGCTTTGGCGATGAGGAGGCGGCGATCACCGGTCCCATGCCCGGAATGCGCAGCATATAGGCCAGGACGAGTTGAGTGACGGTCAGCCCTCCTGCCTTGGCCAAGGCCGCCATCTTCTGAAGCTTCTCGAGAACGGACTCTGTTAATTCCTGCTCGAGGCGTTTTTCATCGACGAGCCGGTCGCCCTTCCTGATCTTCGACTTGTCCAGATAGCGATTGGAGAGCAGCCCTCCCCGCAGCGGGCTCCAGGCAATAAAAGACAATCTGTTCATAGCGCAGTAGTCAAGGACGCCTTTTCGGGCCGGGTCTTCTCCATAAAGAATATCATACTGGTTCTGGACAGACCGGATTTTCGCCCGGGGAAACCGGTCCTTCAAAGCTCCATATTGATCGAGCTGGGCAAGGCTGATATTTGAAACGCCAAAATAGCGGACGAGGTCCTGGGCGATCAGGTCTTCGACCGCCATCAGGCTTTCCTCGACAGGCGTCGTCTCGTCAAACCAGTGGAACTGGAGGATATCGATGCGGTCCGTGCGGAGTCGTTCGAGAGAAGCGTAAACGGCCTCGAGGATATTCACCCTGGAAAGCCGGCAGTGATTGGGAGTCAGGCCGTCCATGGCGCCATAGATTTTGGTGGCAAGCTCGATATTGCGGCGCTGACCCGGATTTGCCGCAAACCACTTGCCGATGATCCTCTCCGAGTTGCCGCTGGAGTTATTATAGCGGTTGGCCGCGTCCCAGAATGTGACGCCTTCTTCGACGGCGGCGTCAAAAACACGAAAGGCCGTTTTTTCATCGACCCGGGAACCGTCGCCGGTCTCAGGATAGCCGATTTTCCAGGTCCCGAGCCCGATGTTGGAAACCCTGAGGCCGGTGTCCCCGAACATCTTGTAGGGCATACCGTGATAGGCATCGGCGGTGAAAGGAAGGTTATAAAGCTCCGGATGAGGACGGAAGGGGTTCAAGGGAAGCTTTTTCCTGGGCATCGTCAGCCTCCTCGACCGATTTTTTTCGTAAGCTAGGCGGTCTCTTCATAGACCTGAAGGGCCTGCCAGGCTCTCCAGGTGATCCATTTGCTGGGACAGTCTTTTTCTTCGATGTTGGCCAGCATCCGGCCGTTGAATGTCTTTTCGAGCGACCAGCGGCCGTCCCGGTCCTGCTTGGAGAAGGCGAGCTCGACGGCATTGTCCATTCTTCTGTCCCGGATGCCGTTTTTGACCAACAGCCAGATGAGCTCCAGAATGTCGGTCATCCAGAAAAGCGGAAAGCCGAGACAGATCCAGTCCGGGTTGGCGATGACGTTCAGATTATGACTTCTCATGAAGAGATGGTGCCTTAAAATGAAATCCGCCGCTTTCCGGATTGTGGATCGGGCGGCCGACCGCTTTTCCGGCGGAATCTCTGAAAGCGCCTTGAGAGCCTTGACGATCCCCAGCAGGCAGGTGTGGCGTCCCCAGCATTTCTCCAATCGGTAGGGCCAGCCGCTGGGGGGCGTATCCTCGCCGTCGTCGAATCGCTGATAGCGGGTGATCCAGTCCATGGCCTTTTGTATTCTTGGATCCTCGCCGTAGCCGAATCTGATCAGGCTCCAGGTCAGATTTCCCGTCAAGCAGGGGATGATCGCATCTTTGTCGCCATCGCCCGCTTTCGAGCTTCGATAGGCAAAGCCGCCGGTCTCCTTGTTCTGGGAATGTTCGAGCAGGAATTCGCAGGCGGACCGAATGCGCTTGTCGCTCCCGTCTGCGAAGAGCTCGGCCAGCAGGATGACCTGCCAGACCGTCCCTCTGTATTTGGTTTTTAGGCAGAAATTTTGCCGGTCGAGCCAGTAGCCCTCAGGATGCTGCTTGGCCAGGATTTTGGGGATGACGCCGGTGGCCATGATCCCGGCTTTGGCCTCCAGGACATCGGCCTTCTTTCGAGGTCTGGCCAAAATCTCGGAGAGGGTCAAATAGCGGACAGAAGGATTGTCCTTTTCGAGCAGCCAGCCGATGGTCTCTCTTTTTGAACCAAGGAATCCGCTCATTCCCGTCGAATTATAGCATATCCCTCCCGGAGCTTCTCCAAATATGTGATTTCCAGAGGAGTTGGAATCGCCCCCCGTCCCCTGGGGAACCAGTCCCGTCGGACACTCTTGGAGGGAAACCCTTATTCCGGGTTTCCCTCCAACGATCGCTTCGCTCTC
>CAZIDN010000105.1:0-9790 GCA_964537875.1 uncultured Eubacteriales bacterium | reverse complement strand
TTGTCGGCGCACATTTCCGAGAGGAGCTCGACGACCTGGGTCTGGGGCGTGATCGGGTAGGCGGCGATGACCTGGGACCTGGCGAGCATAGCGCCGTAGGAGAGGGCATGGTTTCCCATGATCACTTTTTTCATTTCTCCTCCTCGACCATAGCGATGCATTTCGCCGGGCATTCTTCGGCGCAGATGCCGCAGCCCTTGCAGTAGTCGTAATTGACATAGGGGAATTCGTTTTCGATGAAGATCGACATGTCGGGGCAGAATTTCCAGCAGATCCCGCACTGGATGCAGTTTTCGAGGTCGACGACCGGGCGGATGTTGCGCCAGGCACCGGTCTTGTTGTAGAGCATCGAGCCCAACGACATGGGCATCATGGGCATCTCTCTTTCGGATTGAAAGATGATCTTTTTGGCTTCTTTCTTTCTGATCATGGCGGTCCTTTCCTAAGATGGCCGGCCAGTTCATAGGCCTCCTGGGCGGCTTTTTGGTTGTCCTGGGGCTTGATCGAGATCTGTTCCTGAATGGCTTGGAGGAGCGACTCGAGCCTGGTCAGGTTGAGGATCTGGATGACCGCGCCGACGATCGCCGTGTTGACGATCGGAGCGGCCAGAGTCCCCAGCTTATTTTTCACGGCGATCTCCGTGGCGTTGATCGCGGCGACGCGGTACCTGGCGGGGAACTTGAAATCGGCCGGGTCTTTGTCGCTGTTGATGATGATCCAGCCGCCTTCCTTGAGGCCCTCGGTCACGTCGATAGCGTCCACGAGCGTCGGGTCGACGACGACGACATGGTCGGGCGCATAGATGCGGCTTTTATCATAGATGGGTTTGTTGTCGATGCGGATAAAGGCGAACACGGGCGCGCCGCGCCGTTCCACGCCGAACTCGGGGTAGGCCTGGACGTAATTCCCTTCCTTGGCCAGGGCATCGGCAAGGATTTTTGAGGCCACCACTGTTCCCTGACCGCCTCGTCCATGAAACCGGATTTCGATCATTCAAGACTCCTTCAGAGATGCATCCATCTCGGGAAAAAAAGAAAATATCGTGAAAACTAATATCAACGCAATAATTAAAATGACATCCCCATTCGGGCGGCGCTTAGGCCGCCCTTAGCCCCCGGTCCCCGGGGAACCAGTCCCGTCGGTTCCCCCCGTCGGAAAAGCCGACGGGTCCCCCCTCCGCTACGGGGGCTTGTGGACGGCCTAAGCGCCGCCCATACATTGTCACTTTATTTATTGCGTTTGTATTAATATTCAATTTTTTTTCGCCCGTGCCGTCCTCGCACTTTTCTTTTCACCCGCTGAGCATCCGAAAAGCGGGAACGAGTCGCCCTACATCTCGAAGCTCATCACCCGGTGAGAATGGCACTGGATATTGACGGCCGCCGGCATCGAGGCGATATGGCATGGGAAGGATTCGACATGGACGGCCAGGGCCGTGATCCTCCCGCCCATTCCCTGGGGGCCGATGCCAAGCTTGTTGATCCGCTCGAGAAGCCGCTTTTCCACGTCGGAATAAAAAGGATCGGGATTGTGCGAGCCCAGGGGTTTGCGCAGCAGGGCTTTCTTGGCCAGGAGCGCCGCATATTCGAAGTTGCCGCCGACGCCGACGCCGACGATGATCGGCGGGCAGGGATTGGAGCCGCCCTTGTCTGCGGTCTCGACGACGAAGTCCTCGATGCCTTCGAGACCGGCCGCCGGAGCAAACATCCGGATGGCGCTCATGTTCTCAGCGCCGCCGCCCTTGGCCACAAAGGTCAATTTAAAAGCATCCCCGGGAACGAGCTCCCAATGGATGTAGGCGGGCGTATTGTCGCCCGTGTTCTTGCGGCGGACGGGATCCTCGACGACGGATTTGCGAAGATATCCTTCGCCGTAGCCCAATCGGGTTCCCTCCGTGATCGCATCTCTGAGGCTTTTCAGCCCTCCGTCTTTCTTGAGCTTGACGTCTTCGCCGATCTCGACGAAATAAACGGCCAGTCCCGTATCCTGGCAGAGTCCGAGTTTCTCTCCCTTGGCGATCTCGGCGTTCTGGAGGATCTGACTGAAGACTTCTTTCCCGGCCGGCGATTCCTCTTTCTTTTCCATCTCTTTGACGACGGCCAGCACGTCATCCTGGAGGACGAAATTGGCTTCCTGGACGAGGTCTTTGATCTGGTCTCTGACCTTGGCTAAGCTTATGGTTTTCATGAATACCTCCGCCAAAATTTAATGAAAAACGGACAGGAGTTTTATAGTTTAGGCCGCCGGTGGCGGGCTGTCAAGGGAATAAGGGGATATCCCCGCGAAAAATCTCGATGGCGCTAGAGTCTCGCCTCCGCATTTCATATAATAGTGTAAACGAAAGAGGAATAGGATTGAGCAAGGATGCGTGGGGATATTTGAGAAAGCCCCGTATCATTTTTTTTGCGCTGTTCTTTTTGGGGGGTCTTTGCGGCTTCGTTTTTCTTTGTCCTCAGCCCGCTGGCCGTCCGCGTTTCGAACTCACTCCAGCCCGAAGGTCCGATGCTGTTCTTTTATGTGGCCGCAGCCTACGCTTTTATACGGTGGCTCGAGGCGGACCGATGGGTTTGGTACGGGACGGCTTTGACCGCGACGGCTCTGGCCATCCTCATCAAGGCGTCTGCCGCCCATATCGGCCCTCGGCGCTCGCAATAATTGGGCATTTTTTCTTTATTTCTGTCCTATAACTGAGAAGATAGCTGCATTTGGATTTTCATCTGAATACAAGCTCTACCTGATTGACTCATCGGGGAAGGTTGTTTCCATAATCGAAAAGGAAGAAATTCCGGAGATGCTGACTGAGATAGACAAAGAAAATACTATCAATGCGGAGATTGAATTTTTAAAAAGTCGCGGAATGCTTATACCTAAAGATGAGATTAAAAAAGCTTACCCTTTTCCTCCGCACAAACGCCTTTTTTATGGGTTTATGACAGATGACTTAGGAAATATCTATGTCTCTAAGATTTCAACCATAAAAAAAGAGTTCTCTTATTGGTATAGAACCCGCAATTCCAAATTACACATCTATTTGGAATCATCTGCCCAGGAAAGGGCTCAGCCCTATCTTGTGGATAAACGCAGGAAGAAGGAGACCTAATGTCAGGGTGTTACCTACAAAAGGGCGGCCAGGCGCTTCTTAGCGTCTCCGACCTCAGGAAGGCCGGGGTCGGCGTCTTTCCAGAGGTCGAGGAAGCGTTGGTAATTCTCGGAGGCCTTGGCTTTGTTCCCCTGCCGCTGATATATCGTGCCCAGTCTGTAATAGCTCTGGGCATAGAGGTCTCCGTACAGGGTTCTTCCGGGGAGGAACTCGACGATCCGCTCGAATTCGTCGCGAGCCTTTTGCAGGTCCCCGGAATCATAATAAGCCCGGGCCAGATGATACATATACAGGGCATTTTCCGGTACCCACGTACAGGCATGAGGGAAAAGGGACACCGAATCCTGGAAGGACTTGATGGCCCCGGAATAGTCCTTTCTTTTAAGCTGAATCATGCCCGTCAGGAAGTGATAGTGTCTGATACTTTTTTTATACAGGCTCGTTTCTACCAGCCCTTTGATCTCCTCGGCGACATTCCGGGCGTCGGCCAGCCTCCCCATCTCTGCGTAGATCCATCCTTTCATCTCCAGAATGTAAATTCTGTCGACTATGGGCAGCTGCTCGGAGATTCGGGGCTTCTCCACGGCCTCCAACGCTTCCCGGTACTTCCCCGATCTGAGATAGTGATAGGCGAGATCGTAATACAGATACAAAAGATTCACGTCCTCTTTCTGCTTTTCCGCCAAATCGATTCCCAGCATAATCTGATTTTTCGCTTCCTCGAATTTTCCCTGTGTTTTGTATAAATACCCAAGCTGCTCTCTGGCCTGAAGATGGTTGCCCGGGTCGATAAATCCCAGCCATTTTTTATAGACCTCTTCCGCTTTGGCGAAATCCCAAATCAAGTGATAAAACCTGGCTTTTGTATATGTCGGGTCAATGGCAGCAGCCTTATCCGCCTCGTCCAGGGCCAGGTCGAATTGTCCCTGAAAAGCGTAAAGCATTCCGAGGTTCCAATGCGCCAGGAGATTATCAGGAAACCGGTTTAACCCATCCTCAAGGACTTTCTTGGCTTTGTCGTATTCTCCCTTAGCCATATAAGAAGTGGATAAGTTGGCGTACACATTCGCAAAACTTGTTCCGGCCCTTATGGCTGATTCGTAGCGTTCTATGGCCTTATCCCATTCTTCTATCGCTGAATAGATAACCCCTAAGTTGATATTTGCTGAAACGGCCTCCGAGGATCCGGAGTAAAGGGATATTAATTTTTCATAAGTCTCGATGGCTTTTTCGTAGGTGGAAGGCACGCTGTAGAAAGCGCTCCCCTGGATGAAGAGTTTCTCTCTCTCGGGAAGCCGATCGCTCAGCTTAAGGGCCTCCTGCATATACTTTCTTCTTTCATCGACCTTGCCCATATTCCCGTAGGCCATACCCATGGACCTGAAGGCCATGGCGAACCCGGGGTCAATAGCGATGGCCTTTTCCATGAATGGAATGCTCTGTTGGTAATGACCTGCGAGATGCAGCTTTTTTCCTTCAAGGTAATACTTATAAGCCTCCGGAGATGAGGTCGTGACCTGTCCGATTTCACTATCCAGATCACTCGCCATCTGCTCGGCAGAAATCTTGAGACTGGCCTTGGTCCATTTGGTCAGCTCATCCACCATGGCGAACATCCCCTCTTCGCCCTTTGCTTCCACTCTATGTGTGGCGATCGGCTCCGCCGAACGCGCATCCTGCAGGATCATGTCTATTCTCAGAATATCGCCCGCTTTCGAATAGCTTCCTCTGGCGATGTGGTTCACCCCTCCTTGGGCGGCCACTTTCTTCAAAACCTCCGAAGAATAGCTCCTGGACTCAAGCTGATCCATCTGGCTGAGGATTTCAAATAGCCGGTCCCCGCCCAACACCTTCAGGTATTTCGATTGCATGAGGTCGGTGATCAGCAGGTCAGAGATTCCCTTTCTCCAGTGGTCCAGGTTTTTGTCTCCCGTGTTGTTCTCAAAATACACGACGGCAAGAGAAGGCTTATCGGAGGGAGGAGGAGAAACCCGGTGTTTAGGAAGCAGACGCCAGAGGCCGATGCTGACAAGGGCGATGGCCGCCAGTATAGACAGAGGAACTAAGAGCTTTTTTCGGCTGACGGTCAAGGTGATCGGCCTGGAGGTGAGGGTTTTTCTTTTGGGGACAGGGCGCTCCGCGGTCGGGATCCCCTTTTCGATTTTCTCGAGGTCGGCGTGGAGCTCAGCGGCGGTCTGATAGCGCTTCTCTTTGTCTTTCTCCAGACAGCGCAGGATCAGGCGGCTCAGGTCCTGGGGAATCTGGGCGTTCAGCTCTTTGGGATCGCGCGGGATTTCGCTCTTCTGTTTGACGCCAATGGTGAAAGGTGTATCGCCCTCAAACGGAACCTGCCCAGTCAGCATCTCATAGAGGATGATCCCGAGCGAATAGATGTCTGAGCGCTGGTCGACCTCTTTCCCCTCCACCTGCTCGGGGCTCATATACTCCGGCGTCCCGATCATCACCCCAGCTCCTGTAATCCCCTTGACCGATATGGACCGGGCGATCCCAAAATCCATGATCTTGGCATTGCCCTCCTTGTCGATCATGATATTGCCGGGCTTTAGGTCGCGATGGACAACGCCCACCCGATGGGCCTCAGCAAGCCCCTCACAAACCTGCTTGGCTATGAATATCGCCGTTCCCACCACGAGTTGCCTTGACCGTCGGATAAAACTCTTGAGGTCCTCTCCGGACACATACTCCATGGTGATGAAATAGCTGCCGGCTTCCCTCCCCAAGTCGTACATCCGGCAGATGTTCTTGTGGGAAATGTCCCGGGCGATCTTGAGCTCGTTCCGGAAGCGGTCGATCGTGTTCTTGTCGGCCGAGACCTCCGGCTTGATGAGCTTAAGGGCCATCTTGGCCTGGACTTCCTGATCGAAGACCTTGTAGACCTTGCCCATACCGCCCTTGCCGAGCTCCTCGATGATCTGGTAGCGGCCGGCGAAGGTCGAGCCGGTGGAAAGGTCGCTCACGGGCGCTTGGAGGGTTTCTGTCTTGGAACCGGGGGACACGATACCGAATTCAGGAGAACTCGGTTCATGTCCCCGGATTAGCTGCGTCCCGCATTCCCCGCAGAACTGCTTGGTCTCGGGATTTTCCGCCTGACACTTCGGGCATTTCATAGCTAAAACCTACTTGTCAAAATCCTCCCTTTTCAATCCAGACTGCCTCAATATGGAATGAAAAGTCCCCAGGGGAATCTCTTTTCTAGGATCCGGGACAATGACAATATGGTCCTCTTTCTTGAATTTCTTGTGGCTCCCCTTTTGCCCGACTTTAACAAATCCATTTCTGTAAAGAACAGCGACAATGTGTTTCGACGAATAGAGTCTAGACATTCAGAATGGTCTCGCCCAAGAGCACTTCTTCAATCTCGAGATATTCCGCCTTTTTTTCCTTATCCTCGAAGTAAAGCTCAAGCGCCTCTTTAAGATTTTTTTGAGCTTCCTGGATGGATTGTCCAAAGGTTGAGACGTCCACATTCAGGCATTGGGCGACATAATACTTTCCTTCCCGATAAATCACATATTTCAGCTTCATGGTTTTCTCCCTTTTCAAGCTCATTATATCTCTATTAAAAACGCGATACAATTCCGCTAACGAATAGATTTCAAATCTGTTGGCGGCTCACTTTGTCCCTAATTGAGGTAACCTGGCCTTGGCATCTTGGACTTCGGGTAGGCCGGGGTCGGCATCCTTCCAGAGGTCGAGGAATTTCTGAGGATATCATGATGATGTGATGCACCTCCTCGGGGAGTTTGATAGACTCTCCGTGGAAAATCTTTTTTAAGGAGGTGCACAGATGAATTATGTCGGAATTGACCATCATCGTCAATACTCTCACATGACGTTGATGGATCAGGAAGGCCAGGTGCTCCGATCGGGCCGGGTTCCCAACCTTCGGTCCGAGATCGAAAAGTTCCTGGAAGGTGGGGAGGCGATGGAAGCCGTCATTGAGACGGGGCGCTCGAGCTACACGATGGTGGATGTCTTGGAGGAGATAGGGGTTGCGGTCAAGATTGCTCATCCCAACGAAGTGAAAGCCATCGCCAGGGCGAAGATCAAGACGGACAAACGGGACTCCGAGGTCCTGGCCCATCTGTTGCGGATGAACATGATCCCGGAGGTGTATCGGCGGTCGGCGGAGAATCGGCAATCCCAGCGGGTCTTAAGGCAGCGGGCTTTTTATGTGAGCGCGATGACGGCGCTGAAGAATCGGGTCTATGCGTTCCTCGCTCGGCAGAAAGAGGCGGTGCGGGAGACCGTGGCTCGCGAGACCAATATTTTTTCCGTAAAAGGTCAGAAGGCGCTCTTGGAGCTTGATTTGGCCCGGGGTGAGAAGAGACTGCTGGAGGCGCTCCTGAAGACCTATCGGCATTTAGAGACGAGGATTGAGGAGTCGACAGCCCTTGTCTGGAAGCTCTATGAGGAAAGCCGCGAGGCTCAGCTCATCCGGACGATTCCGGGGTTTGGAAAATATTTATCGGTTCTGGTTGCCGTGGAGATCGCGGACCTGAACCGGTTTTCCGACGCGGCTCATCTTCATGCCTACGCCGGGGTCATTCCTTCGACTCACAGCTCCGGCGATAAAACCTATCACGGCAAAATCATTCGGGCCGGGAATCGCTGGCTTCGTTGGGCAGCGGTGGAAGCCGTCTGGCCGGCCATCCGGGCGGATTTTGACCTCCGCTGCTTTTACGAACGTCTGGCCCGCGGAAAAGGAGCGAACAAAGCTAAAGTGGCCACGGCCCGGCGATTGTTGACGATCATCTACAAGGTTTGGAAGGAACAACGCAATTACATTCCTTATCGGAGATAACTCGGCCGCCTTGAGAAATTCTTTAATGGGCCTGAGAAGGCTGCATTGTTGGATAGGTTAAGGGGCCGGGACCTGACGTTAGAGTGTGTGCGGACATGGCTTTCGGGCCAGGGGCACGGATAGAAGGATGGTCCACAAGACCTAAAGAGAAGGCAAGAGAAAAAAGGAGAAGAAAATAGAAAAAAATCCTTGCATCACATCATCATAGAAAGTATTTGCTTTTCTGCGTTGCACGACCTTCCCCACATTCAGCTCGGAATCGCTGCCTCCCTTCACGAAAAAATGATAGTCCCGACCTCGGGTCGAAGTCAAGAACAAGGAAATTGGCGTGAGCCGGGTTCGCCGGCGACATCTTCGTTGCGGACGACCGGAAAACTCGCCTAAAGACGATAGGCCTCCGACGCCTCTCGAAACCCCGTGTCCTCAAAAATATTCCGCCTGCTCCTCGGCCGCCATCAAGGCGACCTGCTGGAAGACATGGGAGGGCGGCGGCTTCTCGGCAACGAACGTCAACTTCAGATGGTCGATGATCCGGTCCAAGAGTGTCCGGGGCTGGAGTCGCGGGGCTTCATTTCATATAATAACTGAAAGGGAAGAGGAACGCGATTGAAGGAGAATATCCGGGGCCGCTTAAAAAGAGTGAATATCCTTTTTTTTGCGCTGTTCTTTTTGGGGGCCTGGATCCGGTCGCTCGATGTCTGGAGGCCGATCGATGGGCGGGTCCGGGAATCTTGGCGGGAATGTGATTATGCCGCCGTGGCCAGAAATTTTTATCGGGAGGGGATGAATATCCTCTATCCCCGGATCGACTGGCGAGGCGACGGCCCCGGCTACGCCGAGATGGAATTTCCCGTCATCCCTTGGACGGTGGCGGCCTTTTACAAGATCTTCGGCTACCACGAGGTCATCGGCAGGATCTTGGTCTATGCCTTTTCTCTCTTGACACTCCTCATTTTTTTCTTATTGGCGAGGCGTTTGCTCCCTTCCTGGGGAGCGTTCGCGGCCTCGCTTTTCTTTGTCCTCAGCCCGCTGGCCGTCCGCGTTTCGAACTCACTCCAGCCCGAAGGTCCGATGCTGTTCTTTTATCTTTCCGCGGCCTACGCCTTTATCCGGTGGCAGGAGGCGGACCGATGGATCTGGTATGGAGCGGCTTTGAGCGCAACGGCATCGGCCATCCTGATCAAAGCTTCCGCTGTTCATATCGGCATTTTCTTTTTACTTCTTCTTTTAGCCGATAAGGGCTTCAGGGCGCTTCGGTCGGCCAAGGTTTGGGCTTTTGGAGCCCTAGCGCTTTTGCCCGGCCTGATCTGGTATGTTCATGCCCATCACTTGTGGCTCGCCTACGGCAATTCTCTGGGTGTTTCCAATGAATATCATTGGCTGAGCTGGGATCTTTTAAAAAACCCCCTCGTCCTCGTGAAATTTCTCTTGAGGCTCGTAAAAAGAGAAACTCTGTTTGTCTGGATGCCGCTGGGATGGATCGCCGCCTTGGCCGCCCTTTGGATTCGGAAGAAAGAAAGGGCCGTCAGGATCGCCTTCTTTTGGCTGCTGGCTCTGGGTCTATATTATCTCATCGCGATCAGGACCACGGCTGACGGATGGGCGGCCTATTATCACGTGGTGACCGTTCCCGCGGCCGCCTTGCTGTTCGGCGTCTGCGCAACGATCATCCGGAATCGCCTTCAAAAAGACCGGCCGCTGATGATTTCCATGGGAATCTCGATTTTCATCTCTCTGGCCGTGATCGCGGGACGGGTCCTTTTAGGTTTGACTTACGATGGAATTATTCAGGCGGCCGTGGTGTTGTCCATGCTTTCGGCGATCGCGGCGATCCCTCTGTTTTTAGCCCCAAAAGCCTTCAACAT
>CAZIDN010000104.1:0-9842 GCA_964537875.1 uncultured Eubacteriales bacterium | reverse complement strand
ATGGGCTGCGGTCCGACCCCCGCTATGAGGCTTTGCTCAAACGTATCGGCCTGCCGCTCAGAACGATCAAGAGCTGAGTCCAAATCAGTCCCGGAAGATGAGAATTTCGTTAGAAATCTTTCGAGCACAAAAAGAGACCCGAGATCTCGCCTCGGTCCCGTGATTTCTATTTCCGGGCTGAGTCAAGAGTGGAATGTCCGCAGAAAGGCTCGTGAAAATTGGAATTCTCCTGGAAGAGACGAGCAGAAGAAGAAATAAAATATCTCCTATATCCAGCCGAATCGAATTATTGTTTTGTTAGCTTTCCAAGCAAATAAGCCAGCTAGTCCAACCAACCCCAGAGTTAGAACCGGGCTGAAAGTGGAATAGACCTGTAGTCCTAAAATAATAATGGTGATCACAATGAACAGACAGAAAGTCGCCATCCGCTTGCGCCGAGTCCGATGGGTTTTCAGATTAAAGAGTAGGCTGTCCGGTAACCGGGCGTCAGGACCGAGGTTGGCGAGCAATTTTTCAATTTTTGGCTGCAATTTGAAATGAACATATGAAAGCAGCCCCATCAGAGTAAATAACAATATCGTCTTGACAATGATGATCCAGTTAGACCAAAGGGTTTTGATACCCAATGGCCCAAAGACTAAAAGCAAGACTCCGGTAAGAAAGACGGTGGACTGAAATACAAAACACCGATAGGCCCCGTGCTTTATGATATTTTCCATATAGCGATCAACGGGATAATTAAAAAATGAGCTAAAAGCCGCCCGCTCGTTGACCACGATAAGATTAAACAACGGCACGGACATAAATACAAAACTCATAATATGCAAAAATTTTAATAGATCATAAAAAATGTTCATTAATAACCTCCTCCTACATCTACTCCGACTGCCGCGCTGGCCGAGTAGGCATCTTTATCCCCATTTGTTCATCCAACCATCGGGTGGGATTGTAAATCATGATCCAAAAAGGTGTCAAGGAGGGCATGAGAGCGCGAAAATATTCGGCCGAGGTCTCGGCCGCCGTCAAAACGTCCTGATAAGCTTTTTATTCTAATCCCTGTCCGCCGCCCCTCTTTAGTTTTCTTCTTCCCAGGGAAATGCCCTGAACGCTATGGCTTTTTGAGCGCCGAGTTATGAGGGCCGACAACCCTGAGAAGAATCTCATTCTTTTCCCCGTATTCGAACGTGAATCCGTAATGGTCATCCACCCGCGCCTCGAAAATGGATTTTGTCCCCTTGATCTTTTTAACGCCCAGCGAGGGATGACGCGGGTTTGAGACCAAAATCCCGAGCTGTTCTCGCAGCTTCTCCCTGGTTCGCGGGTCTAAATCAAGAACGCTATTTTTGAACCTTTCCGTTCTTGTGAGCTTCAGGCCTTCCCTCAATTTCATCGAAGAGTTCCTCGACCGAATCAAATGACTTCACTCTTCCTTTCCGGATATCCTCTTGCGCCTCGGCCTCGAGCTTCTGCCACCTTTCCTGCCAGAACCACGACTGTTCCTTGTCGATCGTCTCCTGGGGCACCAATACTATGGCGTTGTCCACAACCTTTATCAGGACGAGGCTTCCATCCTCCAAATGGAGCTTTTCTCGGATGAAGCTGGGCAAAGTCACCTGCCCCCGGGCCCGCAACCTGACCAATTCTTCCATTCTTGTCTTCTCGCTCATGGCAAGATTTTCATAATTTCTGAATTTCGCAATTTCAGACATACGATAGGCCTCTTCCAGCCAAATGTCAATCACAAATCTTAGACGAAGCTTCCTGCTCGGGAATCTCAGGTTAAGTCCGGATCTGGCAGATAGAATTCCCCCGCGCTCGGCTTTTCGGGCGAGCTTATCTCCCTTTCCATTCGGGGGAGATATTCGCCCCTCGCCTAGACGTTCGCCCCCGGCCCGAGTCCTGATGCCTTGGATTTGTTAATTGTTGAGACCTGACCCCCGATTGTTCCGAAACACCCTTACGCATATCGCCTGAGAATTCTCTCTCTATCTTCGTTCTCTTTATCGCCTTTATAGTAAATCTCAACAAGCTCGATGGTATTCGATTCTTCGAAATAAGCATATATCACCCGGATTCCAGTCTGAGCGCCCTTGCCCTTTAAAGATCGACAGGCAAACTTGCGCCCTTTATAAATTCTGGGCGCCCTCATGCCCAACCCTGCCATCTGCACAATGCCTCTGTTGTCAATGCCCAGCTTATGGAAGAGTTTGAGCTCGATCTTGATGAAATTGTCCAAGTCATCCTCGAGCGACCGGAACCTTTTAAGGAGCCTCTTCATATCCCTCTCAAATTCCGGGAGGCGTGTGATTTCCTTAAACGGCGTCATCATACTCCCGGACCGAATAGGCCGGAGTCCTGTAAAATACGGCCTCGTACTCGATTATCTTACCCTCCTCTGTGGTCAGCCAGGGAACGTCGTTATGGGAATAATCGCTGATTTGACGGGCGTTCATGTCGGAGAGCCTGTCCAGGACATCATCAATGACTTCAATCTCGTTGCCTCTAAAAACGCCGAGGTTGGGCTTCCTCAGAGGAAGGTACTTTCTCTGAGGATACTCGAAATACTTATCCTTAACTTCGATGATTTCCCCTTTAACCATCATTTGGCCCACGATTTTCCTAAATTCAAGCGGTGTCGGCCCATATTTGTTTTTCAGGTACGTGGCGCCGACGAGCTGCTCCTCATATTTCTCGTAATAGTCAAAATCGATGAAATAGAGAAGCTTGTAAATGACCGTCTCGCCGATGCTCGGTTTTGCTCCTACCTTGTTTAGGATATAGATCAGCGCTTCCTTGAACTTTTGCAGGTTTTTCTGCGGGACATTAATTCTCATCCGGGGCATGGCTTCGGATCCATAGGCCTCCCGGCTCTCTCTGATCGTGATTTGCGGCTCTTTGCCCGGATCTAAAAGGGCGTCCATGGACATGTTGAAGACCTCAGCCAATTTCTTGAGCTCCTCTGCGCCCACCCGCCTCTCTCCATTCTCTATCTGTGATATAGACGGGCGCGAGACACCGAGTTTCTCAGCTACGATTTGTTGGCTCAAGCCAAAGGATTCGCGGATTTGCTTTATTCTCTGTCCCAGTGATATCATCACATTCTCCTGAAACCAATTATATGATTGTTGGATAATTTGTCAAGATGATGTATGAAAATCTTACATTCACGTAAACTATGGAAAAGTCCGGGCGCTTTCTCTACAATAGCGTTTATTAAAACGGATGATGATTCGCGGGCGGATCGTCTCGCCTTCGATCCGTCGAATTTTCAAATTCAATTTTGGAGGAGTCGTATGAAAAAGAATATTTGGGTCGCCCTGGCCGCGGGCGCCGTTCTCACGATCGCGACGGCCGGGTATTTGCCGTCCGCCGCAGCCCAGAAAGCCGCGCTCTCGACCGCGGGCGCTGTCATCACTTTAAAAGGGACGGAGACTCAGACTTCCCCGACGGTCAAGATTTCCGAGGGGGTTTATATCGTCCGCCGCGTCGCGGGCGAAGGGTTCATGAGCGTCACCGTCAAAGATCCGGCGGATAATATTCTCCACACGGCGGTTTTTAATAACCCGAACGGGACCTATCTGCTGATTGTCGATAGCAACCCCCTCAAGCCCGGCGACGTTCTTTTCGAGATCATGGGACTCGGAGCCTGGACCGTGACGGTGACTAAAGCAGAGGGTTCGGCGGCCGTCGCGCTGCCGCAGGTTCTCTCAGGGGCCGAGATGACCGACGCCGTATCCCAACCGTTCAAGGCCGCCGCGGGGAATCTGGTCATGACTTACACCTACAAGAACAAACCGAAGGGAACGGGAACGCTCACCATTTGCGATGTCGTTACGGGGAAGACCTTGCCCATGCAGGAGATGATGTACGCGGGAAAAATCTCCGGCGGTTGGAACGTGCCGATCCCGGCCGCGGGCGTCTACATCGCGTCCGCATCGTTCCCGCTGGCTTCGGGCGGCGGCGAGGTGAAGCTCTCCCAATAGGCCGGCGGGCGCGAGCGGCGAAGACCTAACTGACGGGATTGGCGCGCCCGAAAAGCCGAATAGGTTTTTTCCTTGCCCCCACAGAATTTGTTAATTGTTGAGACCTGACCCCGAAGGATGACCCCGAAGTTTCTCTGGTTGTATTTTTTTTCATGAGTTGATATTCTTTTGCCGATGATGTAGGGGGAGGAGAAGCATGAAATGCCCCAAGTGTCAGTCTGAAATCCTGGATGATTCCCGCTTCTGCAGCAAGTGCGGCACGCCGATCCATCCTTCCGATGAAGTCTTTCTCTCTCATACCCGGACGATCCTAAAACCCATCGAAGAGCGGACTCCCGGCACTCTCCTTGCCGGCAAATATCAGATCGTTGAAGTCGTGGGAAGGGGAGGCATGGGAATCGTGTACAAGGCTGAGGATACGAAGCTCAAGCGCAACGTGGCCCTCAAATTCCTTCCTCCGGAACTCACGCGAGATCAGGAGTCCAAGGAGCGCTTTGTGATCGAAGCCCAGGCCGCCGCCGCTCTCGGCCATCCCAACATCTGCACCATCCACGAGATCAACGAAGAGGACGGCCAATCATTCATTGCCATGGAATACATCCAGGGCCGGAGTCTTAAGGCGAAGATCGAGAAAGAGCCGCTTGCGGTCGAGGAAGCTCTGGATGTTGCCATTCATGTGGCCGAAGGCCTGGATGAAGCCCACAGGAAAGGGATCATCCACCGCGACATCAAGAGCGCCAACATCATGGTGACTGATAAAGGTCAGGCCAAGATCATGGATTTTGGGCTGGCCAAGGTCAAAGGCGGGACTCTGCTGACTCGAAAGGGGACAACTCTGGGGACAGTGGCTTATATGTCGCCGGAGCAGGCTCGAGGCGAAGAAGTCGATCATCGCTCCGACCTCTGGTCGTTGGGAGTGGTCCTGTATGAAATGTTCAGCGGAAAGCTTCCTTTTCTGGGAGACCATGAAGCCTCTATTCTCTATTCCGTCGCGCATGAGGAGCCGAAGCCAATAAAGACCTTAAAACCTGACATCGCTCCGGAGCTGCAGCAGATCATCGATCGCTCCTTGAAGAAAAAAACGGAGGCCCGGTATCAGACAGCAGGAGAGATGCTTAAGGATCTGACTCAATATCGCGACCGGCTGAGAATGGAGGACGCCGGAGTTTTGACTCTTGGCTCATTTCTGCAGCGCATTCGAAAGCCAAAGATTGCTATCCCCGCCATGATCATCCTCCTTGCGCTTTGTTCACTTGCCGTATGGTATTTCAATCGCCGTGCCAAGGAGCGGTGGGCGAGACAGGAGCTGCTGCCTAAAATCGAACAACTTGCTGAGTACAATCCCCGGACCGGCGAAGGACCGAATTCCTGGGCCGCTTATGAACTCGCCAAGAAGGTGGAGAAGTACATTCACGATGATCCATTGTTCAATATTTCTTAAGCGAGAAGCCGGTCTCCGATGAGACATTCGCCCTTTTCCTGAACCAATACGCCTATGACAAAACCGAGCTCAATGCCGTTGTGGAATCTTCTAAAGTGGAAGAGGAGTGGATCAGGGAGAAGATCACTTTTGACGCCGCCTACGGAAACGAACGGATGTCGGCCTATCTCTTTTTGCCCAAAAAAGGAAATCCGCCTTATCAAACCGTGATCTATTTTCCAGGCTCTGATGCCATCCATACCCGTTCAAGTGAATCTTTGAGTGCTGGGTCTTTTCTGTTGAAAAGCGGACGTGCCATGATATACCCCATTTACA
The DNA here is from genome assembly GCA_964537875.1 of uncultured Eubacteriales bacterium. GTDB lineage: Bacteria > Acidobacteriota > Aminicenantia > Aminicenantales > UBA4085 > JAPKZH01. Next base: position 4,103 of record CAZIDN010000104.1, on the reverse strand, counting down.
AAAGCACCTATGAACGGGGAGATGACCTCAAATCAGACTATCCTAACGAAACGAACTTCTGGAAAGAGCACGTCATCATGTGGGCCAAAGATCTGAGCCGGTCGATTGATTATCTGCAGACGCGAGACGATATCGACTCCGGCAATCTCGCCTATTTTGGCGTCAGTTGGGGAGGGGCCATGGGGGCAATCATGCCGGCGGTCGAGCGACGCATCAAAGTCAGCGTGCTTCTTGTTGCCGGATTGGGATTTCAGCGGTCTTTACCGGAAGTCGAACCGGTCAATTTTCTTCCCCGGATAAAGACACCGGTGCTCATGCTCAATGGGAAATACGATTTCTTTTTTCCCTACGAGACTTCGCAGCTTCCTTTTTTCACCCTGCTTGGCACGCCGAAGGAAAACAAGCAGCTATTTGTATATGAAGGCGGGCACTCCGTCCCGGCGACACAAATCGCCAAAGAAACCCTGGCCTGGCTCGACCGCTACCTGGGGCCTGTGACAAAAGGCAAAGATTAGAAACACCTCCCCCTCTTGGCTAATGAGAACATGCCCTTGCGAGAAGCGTCTATGAATACGTGAAGACAGAGGAGCTCGACCTTGACATGGCGGGCGGTATGACATATGGTAATACCAGGAGGAATGCCATGCCCAAGGCCAAAATCGCCATTTCTCTGACCGCGCAAATCCTCGATCGCTTGGACCGCCTGGTGCAAAATCAGACCTTCCTCAACCGAAGCCAGGCCATCGAAGCGGCCCTGGCCGAGAAGCTCGACCGGCTGGACAGAGTCCGCCTGGCCGGCGAATGCAGCAAGCTCGACCCGGCCGAAGAGAAAGAATTTGCCGAGGAGGGTTTTGCCGAGGAGCTTTCCCGATGGCCCGAATACTGAGAGGGAAGGTCCGCTGGGCCGACCTCAGTCCGGCGCGCGGCCGGGAGCAGGCCGGCCGGCGTCCTGTGCTTGTCCTGAGCCACGACGTGTTCAACGAGCGTTCCGGGACGGTAATCGCCATGGCCATCACCAGCCGGCCGCAAAAGGCCGGATTTCCTTTGACCCTGGAGATCAAGACCGAAGGGCTTCCCAAGCGCTCCTGGGTCAAAATCAGCCAGGTTCGGACCCTTGCCTCTGAGCGCGTCGGCAAAAGAATCGCCCGCCTGACTCCGGAGGAGCTCTCCCAGGTCATCGACGGGCTGAATGAGATCATCGGAGACTAAAGCCGCTTCCCGGCGCGGCCGCCTTCCTGATGCCCGCCTCCGGGGTCTGAGCAACGATCGAGCGCCAATTTCAGAAAAATGAGATTAAAGAATTTTGTCTGCGTCTTATTAAATGTCTGAACGGTGCCGGACTATGAAAATCAATGAGGTCATAAAAATGATTGAACAGGACGGCTGGTTCATGGTAAGAATAAGAGGAAGCCACCGGCAATATAAACATCACAATAAAAAAGGCGTGGTGACCATAGCCGGCCATTTGAATGATGATCTCGCTAAAGGAACGCTCAATAGCGTATTTCGACAAGCGGGTTTAAAATATGGGAGGGAAGAAAGTGTATAGGTACCCGATTATCATAGAAAGATCCAAAAGAAACTATTCCGCATTTAGTCCGGATCTGCCCGGTTGTGTGGCCACCGGCGCAACCATTAAAGAAACTCTCTCAAACATGAGAAGTGCGATCAAGTTCCACGTGGAAGGGCTCAAGAAAGAAGGAGCCGAAATCCTGCAGCCGTCGACAAAGGTTAAATACATAGAAATCTCCATCTGATTTTTTCCCTCAACGCCAACTCATCTGAACATTTACATATCGATGTCCTTACGGTTCCAAGCATTAAGAATCGCATATCGATGTTATTACGGCTGCCGGGTAATAATATAGGTACTATCTAACATCCGCGGGAGAAATTCGCCCATTGCCCGGAAGTTCGCCCCAGATCTTGTGACGCCCCGGATTTGTTAATTGTTGAGACCTGACCCCTGACGAGACCCCTAACGAGAGATCAATCAGTGAAAAGGCGCCTCTGCCGGCTCCTGTCCCACCGGGCCCGGCATTTCTCCGCAGCCCTCTTATCCCCCACCTCCTTCCAGAGATCGAGCGCCGTGGCGAAATCCCCCATTTTCTCGTGGGTCCGGGCCAGCCTTTTTTTATCGGGCGGTTTCTGCATTTCGTAGAGCGCCAACGCTTCCGCGAACTCTCCGCGCTTGTAAAAGGCGTCGCCGGCTTTGTGGAATTTTCCGAGGCCAACGTAGATGGACGCCGCCTTCTCGGGCTTCCGGGCTAAGACATAGAATTCGGCGGCTTTTTCGGGATAGCCCGCCCTTTCGCAGATGAGAGCCGCCCGAGCATACCGCTTCCACTTCGCGCACCTCTCCCAGGCTTCGGGCAACCGGTTGTTCCGGGCGCACCAGTCGACGGCCGCGTTGAAGAATTGATCCTCGCCGAAAAGAAAGAAGACGAAATTCCCGGCGCCGATGGTCATCTTCCGAAGGAACTCCGGGATCCTGCGGCCCCCGTTGAGAAAATAATCGCGGAGGGCCAGCCCGTCCCAGTCCTCTCGCTCTTCAAGCCCCGGCATTTCCTTTTTCCATTGTTTTTTGATATCGAGATAAGCCCTTTGGTTGAAAAAATCGAGCCTCCCGATAAAATCGATCAAGGCGCCGGTATCTTCCCCGGGCTCGAGATAGGAGAAGGACTTTTTCCAAAAGGTCCCTTCGAAGTCGAACCGGGCGAGAAATCTCCCCCAAGTTCGCGTCTCTTCGGGTTGGCGAGCCTTGGCAAAATACGCATCCATGAAATCGACGAGCTTGGAGCCGATCAAGTCGTACGGCAGTCCCAGGTTTCCTTGGGCTAGGGCCGTCCGGCATTTTTCCAAGAAAAACTGACCGCCCAGCCGCACCTCATCCTGCGACAAACAGATGTCGATCAGCCTCGAGTAATCCTCCAAGCGCGTGACCCGGCTCCAGGCCTTGCGCCAGCCGGCCTCATCGTTCATCCGCTTCAGACAGATGCCGATCTCAGGTTCCGCGTAGCCCAGGATGGAAAAAAGAGCCAGGGCTTTCTGATAAAAACCGGTCTCGAAAAGATTCCGGGCCTGCGTACAAACCCATCGGATATCCCTGACTTTTCGGGCCGCCTGTTTAGCCATAGGATATCCGCTTTTTTCGTCGTCCTCGGACTTCAGGAAACACTCCATGGCGCTCCTGTAGTCTTTGAGTTTATGATAAATCATTCCCGCCGATTCGAAATCGCCCGCCAGCTTGAAATAGCGAGCGGCTTCATCGCTGTGCTTCAAACGGAGGTGGCACTCGGCCGTTCCCGCGTGATCCTCGAGCGCCGTGAATCGGATCAAGGCCCGAAAATATTTTCGCCGCGCGAACAGATCCCCGGCTTCCCGGCCGATCCGGCTCTTGTCTTTGAAGGCCTTGAGGGCCTTGACGGACTTGTCGAAATTTTCCTGGGCTTCATAAATCGCCAGCAGCTTTTCCTGTTGTCCCGTTTGCTCATAGAGGGCCAGGAGCTGGCTCGCCCGGCCCGTTTTTTTCCAGAGAATCTCGGCGCTCCTGAAATCTCCGCCCCGGAAAAACAGATCGGCCGCCTTGTCGTAGGATTTCAGCCGGCGGTAAAGCCTCGCGGCGGCGATATGATTCGAGGCTTGTTCGAAGCAGGCGGCGGCCTCCCGGAACTTTCTCAGGGGCCGGAGATAGATCTCCGCCATGGCCGCGAAATCCCCCGCTTTGCCGAAACAGGCCAGGGCGTCTTGATAGCTTTTCCTGGCGAGATAAAGACGGCCGGCCTCGGCATATTTCCCTTCCCGTTTCAGGACTTCGATCCGGCAGCGAAAAGCCCGCTCGCGGTTTCCCAGCGCTTCCCACAAAGGCAGCGCCTTATCGAATTCGCCCGCCCGCTCGTAGTTCGGAGCGGCCCGCTCCCCATCGCCCAGGCCGTCAAAATATCGAGCTGCTTCGCCGTAACGGCCAGCCCTCTCAGCCTCGTAGGCCGACGCTTTAGCGAAAAGGTTCTCGTCGCCGCCGTTCTTGTAGCATTCCGCGGCCGCCCGATAAAAGTCCCGTTCGAAGAAATAATGCCCCTGTTCGATCCACTCGGCCGGGTTCG
>CAZIDN010000103.1:0-9899 GCA_964537875.1 uncultured Eubacteriales bacterium | reverse complement strand
TCGAAAATATCCTATGCTTAGAGCAAGATTCAAATATCAATATGAGGAATAAGGCTGACTATTTTCGTGCCTCTTTGATTATCTTTAAATACTCGTTGACTTTTTTCTTGAGTGTCTGGTCCTGAATAAGCGGAAGGGCCTTTTCAAAGATTTGACGGGCCTGACGCTCAAGTCGATGAAGGAATGGGAGACCCGCCTTCCGGCTCAGCATTTCATCCGGATCCACCGTTCCACCATTATCAACATGGAATTCATCGGCAGGGTTGAGGAATGGTTCAACTACTCCTTCAAGGTCTACCTCAAAGGAGTCGAGGAACCCTACGTGATCAGCCGCCGGTAAGCCACCAGGCTGAAGGAAAGGCTGGGCTAAGATTAGAATAACAAACCTCGGCCGGATTCGGATGATCTCGCTTCTATGCGTCATCGCCTGGCCCGCCTTCGCAGCCAGCAGCGAAAAGCTTCCGCCTCTGAAACCCTTCCGCGCGAGCACTCCGCCGGTTATCGACGGGGTTCTCGACGACCCGGTCTGGATGCAGGCGCCGTCGGAGACGGGCTTCCTGACCTGGCGGCCGGACTTCGGCAAGGAGATGCAGGAAAAAACGGTCGTTTATTATGCCTACGACCGGGAGAACCTTTACTTTGCCTACCGCTGCTTTGACCATGATCCATCCAAAATCAAAGCCTCGGTCACGGCCCGCGACACGATCAATCGGGACGACTGGATCTGCCTCAACCTCGACACTTTCAATGATCAACAGTCCCTTTATGCGCTTTACGTCAACCCCCTTGGAATCCAGGGCGATTCCAGGTTCGAAGGGGGTCAAGAGGATTTTACCATCGACGTGGTCTGGTTTTCGGCGGGCCGGATCGACGCGGAAGGCTACACGATCGAGGTCCGGATCCCGTTTAAAAGCATTCGCTACCGGCATCGCGAGCCCGTCGAAATGGGCATCATCTTCGAGCGGAGTATCAGCCGGTTTTCCGAGTCGGGCACCTACCCGGCGCTCGACCCCGCCCGGGGATTTGATTTCCTGACCCAGACGCGACCGCTCCATTTCACGGACATCAAGCATTACACTCTCCTGGAACTCCTGCCCGCCATCACCCATGGACAGACGAGCCTGATTGACCAGGGATCGCTGCAAGCGCAGAAGGCGGAAACCGACCTCGGCCTGACGGTCAAATACGGCCTAACTTCACAGCTTATCCTGGACGGAACGGTCAACCCCGACTTCAGCCAGGTCGAATCCGACGCGGGGCAGGTCGATTTCAACCTCCGCTACGCGCTTTTCTACCCCGAGAAACGGCCCTTTTTCCTGGAAGGCCGGGAGAAGTTCACCCTGGCGGCGACCGAAACGGGGGATCCGCTCGAGTCCGTCGTCCACACCCGGACAATCGTCGAACCCTTCCTCGGTTTCAAGCTCAACGGCAAGGTGAGTCCGAAGGACACCATCGCCTCGATCTACGCTCTGGACGAGCTGGCGCCCGGATCGCCGAACGACTATGCCCACGTCGCGATCGCCCGCTACAAGCACGCCCTGCGGGACGATAGCTATATCGGCGGTGTCTGGACCAGCCGGTTTGAGGGGTCCCGATACAATGTCGTCGCCGGGTCGGACGCCCATATCCGGCTCAATCCCTCAAGTTCATTTGCCTATCACGCCTTGATCGCCCAGACGAAACCGGCCGGCCAAAGCGATGAGCTGGAAGGACACGCTCTCGGCCTGCAATATTACTACCAGACGAGAGACCGGTTGTTCGAGATCACCTTCCAGGATTTGGGCAAAAATTTCCTGACCGAAACCGGCTATCTCACCCGCAACGGGCTGACCCGCCTCAAGGTGGGATACGTGCCGATGATCTATCCGAAATCCAGGACTTTCCTCCGCATCGACCCGCTCTTCCACACGATCAATATCCGGGACAAGTTCAGCGGGCTCTACGAAACTTACAACACCTTCGACCTGCGCCTGATCCTGCCCCGGAACACGACGCTCACCGCCGGGGGCCGTTATCAGACCGAGGTCTTCCTGGGGAAGCGGTTCGACCGGAGCGGGTTCCGCCTGATCGGGGTGAGTCAGCTCACCAAGCAGCTTCTGCTGAATATGCGCTATGTCTATGGACAGAAAATCCGGTATGTCGAATCACCCTATCAAGGCCGCGGGAGCGATGCCTTGCTCAGCGCCGCCTACCTGCCCTCGGAAAAATTGCACTTCGGCCTCAGCCTGACCTATTCGGATTTTATCCGTTCGGCAGATCGTTTAAAGGAATACGACTACACGATCATCCGCAGCGAGAACATATACCAAACCAACAAGTATCTATTCTTCCGGGCGATCGTCGAATACAACTCCTTCTACAAGCGCATGATGACCGATCTTCTCGCCTCGTTCACCTACATCCCCGGCACCGTCGTCCACATCGGATACGGCTCGTCCTACGACAAGCTCGAATGGAGGGAGGGCATGTACGAGCCGTCCGACCGCTTCCTGGAGACCCAGCGCAGCTTCTTTTTCAAGGTGTCCTATCTCTGGCGGCTGTGAGCCCGGCAGAGACTCAAGGCCCACATTCAAACCGCGCTTAATTCGCGAGGAAGGGGACGGAAAGTTAATGAAATTCAAAGGGAATACAGCCGTGTTTTTGTTGTATGATAATATAGAAATGGCAAAGAGGCAGCGGTGTGCACGGTTGCGAATCTTGCTCGCCTTTCTTGTTTGCTCCGGATTTTATGCTCTTGGCGAGGACATCAAGATCCGGGTTGAAAACGGCATGACCGTCATCTACAACCCCAAGACACCCGCTCCTGTGCCTGGGACGAAGACCAGGCTTGTTCTCAACGAAGCCCTAACTATCGGCAAGACTGAGCCTCTTTTTTCCGACCTTATCGACATTGCCGTGGACGATAGAGGGGAGATCTATGGGCTCGACCGGAAGGAGGCCAGAATCAGCGTTTTCAACAGCCAGGGCGCCCTTGTGCGCACGATCGGCAAAAAGGGGCAAGGGCCGGGTGAACTCCAAGGGCCAAGAGAAATCCGAATCACGCCCCAGCAAGAGATCATGATAACGGATAGCAACGCCCGCCAGCTTGTTTTTTTCACGCTCCAGGGCCAATTTCTGAGAAACGTCTCGACGGCACGGCTGCAATTTTTCAATCGTCCCCGCGCGGACAGCCGGGGGGACATCGTAACCGACGTCAGCATCGTGGATCAGGAATACACGGCTCAACTCAAGAAGTTGGGACCATCTCTGGAGCCTAAGTTCACGATTTCTTCAGTGGCACTCCTCAAGTATCCCAATTTTAACCCATTTTTCCCGAGGTTTACATACGAAATCGGCAAAGACGACATCATCATCTGGGGATTGCCGACCAAATATGAGATTCATATTTGGAGCCGGGAAGGAAAGCCGCTCAGAAAGATCGTCAAGGATTATGATCCCGTCATGATCACCGAAGACGAAAAGAAAGAAAGGACCAAAGGGCTCATCACTTCCGGAATAAATATCGTCTGGCCGAAATATCACAACGATTATGATTTCTTGTTCCTCGATGACGAAGGCCGGATTTTCGTCAAGACATTTGAAAAGCTCGAGGACAAAAAAACCTTTTATCACGATGTCTTCGATAATGAAGGAAGATATTTCGCCAGAGTAGCTCTTCCCACACGGTCCTGCGTCTGGAAAAAGGGATGGCTTTATACCATTGAGGAGGACGAGGAAGGCTATCGGTCCATCAAGGCATACCTGTCGGCATGGGAGTAGGTTTTCCATCGGCATACGGCCGATCGAAAATCCAGAGATAGCCTGGAGCGAGATATGCTCGAACTCAAGGGAATAACCAAGAAATATTCGATTTATCCGGTCGTCAAGGAGGTGAGCTTCTCCGTTCAACCCGGTGAGATTCTTGGCTATCTTGGTCCCAATGGCGCTGGCAAGACCACGACCATTAAAATGTTGGCGGGATTGCTCGAGCCCACAGAGGGAGAGATTTTATACCACGGTGTCCCTATCCGAAAAAGCCTGTTCGAGTACAAGAAAATCGTAGGCTATGTGCCGGAACAGGCTGAAGTCTACAAGCATTTGAGCGCCTGGGATTATCTTTTTCTGGTCGGACGTCTCCGTGGCCTCCCAGACCACATCCTGAAGCTCAAGGTCACAGAACTCTTGAAACTCCTGGGATTATTCTCCGACATGGACATGTCCATGTCTTCATACTCAAAAGGAATGGTCCAGAAGGTCCTTATCGCTTCAGCCCTCCTCCATAATCCTGACATCCTTCTCCTGGATGAACCTATGTCCGGGCTGGATGTCTCAACGGTTCTGGTCATCAAAGATCTGCTCGCCCTTTTTTCTCGCGAGGGAAAAATCATCATGTATTCGTCCCACGTTCTGGAGGTAGTAGAAAAGATATGCTCGCGAGTGATCATCATCGACAGGGGATCACTGGCCGCCGACGGCTCGGTTGAAAACCTCAGGCACCTGATGAATCTTCCCTCCCTCGAAGAGATCTTTAGCCGGCTCGTCGTCAACGTGGATACAGAGAAGACGGCCCGGAACATCGCAGCAGTCATCAAGCTCGGGAGCTGAAACATTATGGCTTCCGGATCCGTAGTCCTCTCTTCCGTCCTGTTCGAAGGTCGCCAATTTATGATCCTCACGCGACACTTCTTCCTCCGGCTTTTCCGGAATGATCTCGTGGACTTCGAGGATCAAATGAAGGAACGGGTGATCGGGATTCTCGCCATCTTGGCCGTCTTCAGCGGCCTCCTTGCGGATGTGGGCCTGGAGAAGTACATCTATACCCCGGATCAAGGCCAATCCTGGATCGAAAAACTCTATATCATCACTTTTTTCATGCTGATCATGGGGCTCGTGTCCATCCTCGAATGGGAGGTCATTTATCCTGACCGACGGGACTTGAACAACCTCTGCCCTCTTCCCTTGAAGCCGAGAACGTTCCTTGCGGCAAAGTTTGCGAGCCTCATCACCTTCGTCGGTTTGTTCGCCTTGAGCCTGAATCTTCTTTCCTCTCTCTTCTTCATTGTCCTTCTTCCCCAATGGCAGTCCTCCAGTGCCTTTTTCTTTATCGCTCATGCCTTTGTCCATTTTTTCGTGATGTTCCTGGCTTGCTATTTTGGTTTTTTCTTTCCCGTCTTCTTGCTCGGGTTTCTTCAGACATTCATGGGGCGGCGCCTCTTCTCTCGGGTCTCGAGCCTTTTGCGCTCGCTCTTTCTCGTTGTCCAGACATTTCTTATTCTCACCTACCTTAGAATTCTAGTCTACGGTCTAAACAATCTGATAGCGATCAAACAACTCCGATCGGATTTTTCTGCGGCAGGCCGATTCTTTGACTATTTTCCTCCTTTCTGGTTCACGGATCTATATGAAACTGTTTTGAGGCGCCACCCGTTGCCCTTCCATGGACAATACAAATATGCCCTGGCAGGACTCGCAATCATGATGGCAGCATTCGTTCTAACGGTAGGCATCACTTACGGACGATCGCTCCGGGGAAGCGAGGAGACTGTCGGAAGACCCCGGCTGCGGAGGCTTCAGCCGCTCCTGGAAACCATGTTCAACGGCATCTTCCTCAGGAATCCCGTCGAGCGTGCGATCTTCCATTTTTTAAGAAAAACACTCACACTAAGTTCATACCACAAGATGCGCCTGGCTTCGTTCCTGGCCTGCGGTATGGCTCTTGTCCCCTTCTTGATCACCTGGAAGACCGTTCAAAAAGGCGATCTTTTCGGCGTCAACACAACAATGCTGTCGATCCCTCTAATCCTTTCTTTCGCTCTTCTCCTCGGCCTTCGGGCAGTCGTCAATGTACCTGTCTCCCTGGAGGCCAACTGGGCCTTCCGGTTGACCGAAAAACACGATATCCGTTCTTATTTTAGTGGCGTCAGAAAGGCGGTATTTCTCCTTTATCTTGTGCCTATGTTTGTTCTCCTTTTCGCCTGCTATGCAATGCTTTGGGATCCGAAAACTGCAATTTGGCATTGCCTCTATGGCTTGACAGTCTCGGTCTTGGTCATGGATGTTCTCTTCTTACGGTTTCTTAAAATCCCCTTTGCTTGCTCTTATCTTCCCGGGAAAGAGAAAATTCAATTATATTGGTTCGTCTATTTGATAGGATTCATAGTTTATCTGAACACTGCGAGTCGTATAGAGCTCTGTCTTCTCCGTTCTCCTATCCATTTCATCTATTGTTACGGAGCGATATTTCTAGCTTTTATCGGGATCCGGGCCTATCAATTCTTTTTCCTGTATAAACATAACCGCATCCAGTATGAAGAACAGCCTGAACCTGTCATGATAGATCTTAGCTACAATATGCCCTCGCCTAAAAATTCTTCTGTTTAAGAAACACATTAAGTAGAGGTACTCAAACTCAGGAGGCCTCTTGACAGGGGAAGAACGGACTGACCCGGCTCAAGGTGGGATTCCTGCCGATGATCTATCCCAAATCCCGCACCTTCCTCCGGATCGACCCGCTCTTCCATACGATCAATATCCGGGACAAATTCAGCGGGCTCTTCGAGACTTACAATACCTTCGACCTACGACTGATCCTGCCCCGGAACACGACGCTCACCGCCGGCGGCCGGTACCAGACTGAAGTCTTTTTGGGTCAGCGGGATCAGCTCCGTGGCTTCGGACGGACGCCGAGATAATAGGCCGTGTTGGCGTGCGGATCGAGCTTTGTCTTGATCCGCCCCGGCAGGGCGCTCAGGATCGGGTTGAGCCCTGGGCCGTGCCCGGCCATCTGGCTGAACCCATGGATGACCACGCCGATGGTCACAGCGCCTTCGTACCGCCCCCGCCCCCAATAATCATAGTGGTCCTTGATGGCGACGAGATCGCCGAGCCGGAGCTTCTTGAGTCCGTACTCTTCGACGACCTCGGGACAGGTCGTTTGGATGTCGTAATCGACGACCTCAACGGACGAGCCTCCGAGCCCTGACCCCATGATATGACCCGGGATTTCCATCACCACGGGCACGACCAGCTGGTCGCCCTCGATTGTGATTCCCAGCCTGGCCAGGAGCTCGGGCGACATCTTGTTCAAGCGGACGTCTTCGAAGCCTTCGATTTTAAGCCCGACGCCTTTGGCCTTGACCTGGACCTTATCGTTCAGAGCGAGCTTTTCGACAACCTCTTTGGGAAACCAGACCTTGTCGTCGGAGCCGGCGTGGCGGCCGATGTAGTAACCCTTGCCCCCGCGGGCCTCCCCGCTCATGACTTCCGCTTCGTTGCCGATGCAAGCCAGGATGGCGACTGCGCAATCGCTCGGGTTCGGCCTGTCCCGGCCCTGGATCGTGACATCGGGCTCGACATGGTCTCCTTGAGCCCAGCCGAAGGTGGGGTCGCCCAGGGAGACATTGTAGTTGATCGAGGCCATGCCCACGTCCAACCAGGGACGGCCCTCATAGGTGACGGAGTAATCGCGGCCCGATGCGGGCTGGACGACGCCGTCGACCGCCGTGACAATCAGGCTTGCTTCGTTGGTTTTCAGCACGCCGGGATTCTTGCCCGATGCGGGCTGCGGTGAAGCTCCGGCCGGAGCCGAACTGGAGGAGGTTTCCCTTCTCGCCATGCTTAGGCCGAGGTATTTCCCGATATTCGCCGTCGGGTCGATTCTGCCCGTGATCTTCCCAAACCGAGATGACAAAATCGGCGTCGCTCCCACTCCCAGCCCCGAGACATCGCTCGGCCCGCTGCAGACGACTCCGATTGTGGCGCCCCCTCTGTAATAGCCGCGCCCATAATCTGTCTGCGTATCCTTGAGCAGGACGAGGTCACCGAACCGAAGCTCGGCCAGCCCATACTTCTCGATGTCGGGCGGGAAGCAGGTCTGGATGTGCCAGTTGCCGGCGAGGCTTCCGCCGCCTCCGCCCTGGCCGATGATCTCAGCCGGTATCTCCTTGACCACGGGCACTTCGATCTTCCCATCGGCGAGCCGGATCTCCAGCTTTTCCAGGAGCTCGGGCGTGAGGCTATGGACAAAGACGTCCGGGAGGCCTTCGATCTCGAGCCCGAGACCCGAAGCTTTGATCTGGAGTTCGTCGCCGATGGCCAGTTTCTCGAGAATGCTATCCCCAAAATGGACCAGGACATACCCGCCGAACTTGCCGATGACGACTCCTTTTTGTCCCTTGGCTTCACCCTTGATAATCTTGACTTCATTCCCGATCGAGGAATGGGTTAGCCAGGAGGCGCCGAACCGGTCGTCTCCCATGGGTTCGGTGGCCACGCCCATAGTCGCCCGGTCGCCCCCAGCCCAGCCGAAGACCTTGTCCCCGACCTTCAGGTTGTAATTGATCCCGCCCGTTCCAATGGCCATTTTGGGCTTGCCATCCCAGGTCACGATATATCCGCGCGAAGGCTGAGGCTGGGCGACCTTGCCCTGCACGGCCGTGACCAGGATCTTGTCCTTGTTGGTAGAGATTTTGGATTGGGCCGCTTTCTCCGGGGCCAGACTGGAACCGGCGGCTACTAAGACCAGAATCAACAATGAGATGACGGCTGTTCTTTTCATTGCTCCTCCTCGAAAGCTTGTTTTTTATCAAACGGAAAAAGGTCTGTCAAACCCGCCCATGTTGACATCGAGACGCAGCGGAGCTTCTTTTTCAGGGTCTCCTATCTCTGGCGGCTGTGAGCCAGGCAGAAACCTAAGGACTAATCAGGATAATTACGAGGAAGGCCAATTGACATCCGACGACACTGCAGTCTATCATCCCCAGCGAGGGGATGGCGCGGAAGCTGCCGGGGCCCTGCCCGCGCCGGCGGATTGGAGGACGTTCGCAGAAGCGAGGATCCTGGGCGGAGGCGAAGTTGGGCTGAGCCAGGGCGCTCACGGAGTGAGGTTGCGGGTTGGTGATGGGGAGACCTGGGACCTGGTGGATACGGTGGTTGTGTTGAGGTAGGTCGCGACCGAAAGCCAAGTGAGTCCACACGACATCCCGAGTGCGCCGGAGCGATTAAGGCCATCTCATCTAGCAGGGTCAGAGAGGCATTGACTTGGTTCATCACTTTTGATACACTTTTGTTGAGGTGTAAAGATGCCGACGAAAAATCCGCGTATCAATGTCGTAATGGAAGAATCTTTGTACCAGAGCGTTAAGCGGCTAGCCCGACGGGATCATACCTCCATCTCCATGAGAGCGAGAGATCTGATTAAAGAGGCTATTGCTGATACAGAGGATGCCTTCTGGACAGAGGTGGTCGAAGAGAGAGAAAAAACTTTCCGAGTGAAGAAAGCGCTTTCCCATAAAAAGGTGTGGAAAAAACAGTGAATTTTCGGCTTCTCTATCATCCTCTCGTAGCCGAAGACATAAAAGCCATACCTAGAAACCTCAAAAATAGAATTAGCATCGCGATCGAAAAAAAACTTGTGATCGATCCGGTCAAAGCAGGCCGTCCTCTGAGGCAGAGCCTGGTTGGACATAGAAAAATGCGTGTTGGAAATTACCGCATTATTTATCGCGTCGAATTTGATGCTATTATTGTCCTTAAGATCGGGCATCGAAAAGACGTCTACGACAAAGTGAAATCGAGGCTCACCTAATTCGGCCCAAGAAAAAGAATTTTATTTCGGCTGAACCGCAAGCCGGGATCAAAACTCGAAAAACACGGGCCTGTCGGATTTCTCGCCCCTCGGAGCGTCACAGTGGCTTTGTGACCCGCGATGAGCAGCCCCTGACTGTCCCTGACATGTCTTCGAACCATAGTCTATTCTTCCCCGCGATAGGTAGATGGGAAAATCGACATGAAGAGGCTCACTCGGACAGGGCAGCCGAAAAGGTAACTTTTATTTCCTGGCCTTTGATAGACGGTCGGACGAATTGACGAAAGGACGCTTACGATTTCAGTTTGAGTGCGATTTCCCGGCGGAGGAATTC
>CAZIDN010000102.1:0-10288 GCA_964537875.1 uncultured Eubacteriales bacterium | reverse complement strand
GGCACCTCCTTCATCCACATTCTAGCGGATTATCGGCCGCGCTTTCATATAATCATTGCTTGAATAATGTAGGAATGGGTGGCACGGATGCTGCCCCGCTGCGCCCGAAGCGCCTGAGTGGTGGGTGGGTGGGTCTTGCGCGAGGGCGCTAGGGGCACGTCCGTGACAGGTCCCATTCCTACCTAATTTCTTCTCATCCTTGAGGTATTTATCATACCATTCGAGCATCCGTTTATACATATCTTTGCGCTCGTCGTTGGTGTTGGGGCCGCCGTGGGCGCCGTTGTGATAGCGCAGCCAGACGACCTTCTTGCCCAGCCTCCGCATCGCATAGAAAATCTCCTGAGACTGGAGGGCTTCCACGTTGGGGTCCTGGTCGCCGGTGACGCAGAGTAGGGGAGTCTTGATCCGGTCGGCCTGGAGGATGGCCGAGTGGGCCAGATATCGTTCCGGATATTCCCAGAGCGTCCCGCCGATCCTGTCCTGGCTTTTTTCCGGGGCGTGAATATTCCTGACGCCCAGGCGCGGGCTCTGCGTGTAGAAGCTGACCATGTCGACCTTGCCGGAATTGTTGATGGCGGCCTTGAAACGATCGGTCTGGGTGATGAGCAGGACGGTGGCGTACCCTCCGTAGCTCGTGCCTTGGATTCCAAGGCGCTTGGGGTCGGCGACGCCCATGTCGATCACCTTGTTGACCGCCGCCAGGGCGCCCTTGGCCCAGGCCTCGCCCGGGTAGCCCCTAACGAGATTCACCGAAGGATGGAGCACGGCATAGCCGGCCGAGGTAAAAATGTTCAGCGTCGCGTTGAACCCGTTCTCGAAAAATTGTTCGTAGACCTCGGTGATGAGAGGATATTTTTTCCCTTTTTCGTAGTTGGCCGGGTAATACAACACGCCGTATAGCTTTTTGCCGTCCGCGTCCATGTAGGAGATGAGCTCGGTATGGCTCAGCGCCTTCTCTTTGAACTGGGGATTGAGGTCCATGAGCTTGGCAGGCTTGGAAAAGTCCACGCCGGCCATATAGAGCTCCTCGGGCTTGTCTCCGTCGGATTCCATGTAGAGGAAGCTCGTCCCGTCTTCCGCCATCCTCCATCTTGAATAAAGACGGCTGCTGCGGACCAGGTCCGACATCTTTTTCGCCTTGATGTCTTGCTTGACCAGGCCGCGGTCGTATTTATCGGGCGCGGAATAGCTGAAATAAAGCGACTGGCCGTCCGGGCTCCAGTCGATGACTTGAAGGTTGGGACGGCTGTCCTCGTCTTCGGGAAGCTCGTAAATCATTTCCTTTTCGCCGGTTTTGACGTTGACCAGCCAGTACTGGCGCGGCGGGTTGGCCGGCGGCCGGCCTGGTTTTTCCTCTTCGGCTTGTGGCCGGGCGCTTGTGCAAAGCAAAACGCCGGCATCGGGGCTGAAGCGGGCCGCATCGAATTCCTGTTTTTTCTTCTTCTCGTCTTTTTTCTCGTCCTTGGCCTTGTCAGCGGCAACGGCGGCTTCCTTTTCGCCGACGAGCTTCCGCGGCTCCTTGTCGGTGATGGCCATCACGTAGACATCGCCCTTATCCGAATACGCCAGCGTCGCGCTGTCCTTGGACCAGACCAGGGACCTGCGGTCATACGGCTTGAGAAGGACACGCGGCGTCCCCTTGGGGAGGGGGAGGACCTCGAGCTGGTTTTTCGTGCCGCCGATGACATCGTAATTCGTCTTTTCGGTCACATCGCGCTCAAAGATCAGCGACGCGCCGTCCTTGGTCAGGCGCGCCGAAAGGAGCATCGTCTCGGGCATGAGCTCAGTGACTCTGTTATGGGCGATCTCCCAGACGACGGGAATGGCCAGACGGCTTCGCCGGCTGATCTCGTCCCACTGCAGGAAGGGCTTGTCCGAATCCATAAGAATAATGGGATCGGACGTCGCATATTTAAATAATGCGGCGCTCTTGGCCTCCCAATCCGGGGTCCTGACCGTGAGATAGATCATTTTTGCGTCCGGAGACCAGATAAGGGGCGAATTGGCGGCGATCGCTTTCGTGTATTTCAAGGCCGCTTTCTCGAATTTTCCGGTTTCGCGGTTCCAGAGGACAAGCTGATAGGCGGGGCTGCGGAAGAGAAAGAAAGCCAGCACTTTTCCGTCCGGGGACCAGGTGGCTGAGCGAAACTGCTGCTTTTGAGGATAGAGCTTGACCTGCTTTCCCGAGCTTGCGTCGATCACCACCAGATCGGCCAGCGAAGGCCCGATATATGTCGGGTCTCCGTAGCGATAGTTATCCTGGGGCAGGCGGTCGGCCTGAACGCTGACGACGCAGGCCAGCCAACGGCCGTCCTTCGTCCAGTCTTCGATCCGAATGGACGCTGTCCGGAAATAGTCGTCGATCGTGAAAAGAATATTGGTTTGGGCGCTGGCGATCGCGGCCGCCCCGATGATGAAGAAAAGCACGAATAAAAACAAAAAAATCTTGGGCTTTCGCCGAGTGCGGTCCATGAATCCCTCCCTGTTAATGATTATTAAAAGAAGACGCGAAAAAACAATCTGATCCCAAGAGGTATTTTTTTGTGTAGGTTGAGGAGGGAAACGATCCGAAGACAGCCGAAGCGACCATGGAGGGTTTAGCCTTCCCGAGTCCTCATTCGAGGGCAGCCGGCTCGGAAGAAGCCGGCCGGCGAAGTTGTCTGAGCTTCCCGGCGAACGTCCGTAAAATCGAGGCCGGGAAGCGAGTTCTGAGCCGCCGAGAAGGAGGGCTCGGGAACGGCGTAAAAAACCCGGATGGGGAGAGAGGTTGTTTCCGGATCGTTTCCCAGACAATTTTCTCCACATGAAATGGAAGAGGGCCAATTTAAATAATGCGTTTGCACTAGTAATGTCCGTGGAGGCTCGACGTTTTGACCTGACGGGCGAAAACCTTGGCCTCGGCCAGGTCTGTCTCGTTCGGATGGGAGCCGGCCGAGGCGGCCATCTCGGCCCATTCCAGGTGCTCCGGAGATTTGCTCAGGACCTCCAGAGCTTCAAAGGAAACTTTTCCCCGGCAGGAAAACGTGCCGAGGATCTTGGCTTTGGAAGCCAGGACGATGGCGTGCTCCAAGCCTTCTCTCGACAGCCTGTGGCCCGGCAGAGACCCGTGCGTGCAAAAGAGAGCGATTTTTTTGCCGGCCGGGATCTTCTTGAGAAAAACCTCGACCTTGTAGGGAACGCTGTGGGAATGGATGGGAAAGCCGACAAAAACCAGGGCGTATTCATCGAGGCCCTGGACCTCGTCCAAAGGCTTGAGGACTTTATCCCCTTCCAGGGCGGCAAAAATCGATTCGGCGACTTTTTTCGTGTTGCCCGTTCGGGTGAAATAGGTGATGAGAGTTTTATGCATGGCCCTATTTTTCCATAGACCAAGGAAAAATTCTAGTTTTTTGGGAGCGGAAGGTCAATCGTGATTTTCGTCCCTTTCCGTGGCTCGCTTCGGATCTGGAGCGTGCCCTGGTGATCCTCGATGATTTTCTTGGCGATCGGGAGCCCCAGCCCCGTCCCGACGTCCTTGGTGGAAAAGTAGGGCTCGAAGATCCTGTCCAGGATCTCCTTGTCGATCCCGCTGCCTGTGTCCTCCACTTCGACGACCAGGCGCTCCGGCCGCCTGGCCACCAGAACGCGGATCTCGCCTTTGCCCTGGATCGATTCGATGGCATTGGTCAGCAGGTTGCGCAGGGCGACCTTGAGCTTGGCGGGGTCGCCCGCGAAGCGGAAGTCCGTCCCCTCGTAGAATTCCCTGAACAAGATCCTTTCCGCCAAAAGGTTTTTATAGGGTTCGACCGTCTGCCGGACCAGGTCGTCGAAACGAAAATCCTCTTTATGGAGGACGGCCTCCTTGGAGATCTCGAGAAAATCCTGGGCGATTTTCCTGAGGTTATCGACTTCGCTGATGATGTAGGAGATGGATTCTTTGAGGACCTGGTCGAAATTGCCCTTTTTGTCCTCATAGACCTTGAGCAGATGCTCGGCCGAAAGCTGGATCGGCGTCAAGGGATTCTTGACTTCGTGGGCCACCTTGCGGGCCACCTCGGCCCAGGCCACTTTTTTGCTCATCTCGGCCAGCTCCTGCTCCCGGCTCTTGAGGTTCTTGATCATGGCGTTGAAACCGTCGACGAGCGTCCTCATCTCGTCGTGGGTCTTGTAGTCGATCTCGATCTCCAGGTTGCCCAGGCTGGCCTCTTTTGTCCCGGCCAGGAGCTTTTGGATGGGCGTGACGATCATGGCCCCGATGCCGCGAGCCAGGACCAGGACCGTGGCGATGAAAAAGACCGAGATGAACAGCAGGAATTCGAGGAGCTCCTGGGTGGCGTTGGCGATCTCCTGCTGCTCGAAAGGAAAAGGCAGCGAGATGAGCAAGAGCGGGCCCTGGAAGGTGTAGGGAATGGTGAGGGTGCGGTAGGAGAAGCTCCCGAGGCTTCTTTTTTGGGCGTAGAACGGGTTGTTTTCAAATTGGATTTTATAGTAGATCTCGCCGTCCAGGAGTTCCGGGAAGAGCCCGGAATCAAAGAATTCCCTCCGGCTGGAGAAGACCAGCCGGCCGTCTTCATAGAGGTTCACGTCGTTGGCGATGGCCGTGCTGATGCCGAGCACCAGGTCTTCGGGAAGCGTCGGCGTCTGGGCCCGTTCCAGCTGCTGGAAGTAGAAAAAATCGTCCATGACGCTGCGGGCCGTGTTGGCCTGGATCTCGGCCTTTTCGATGAACTGCTGGGATAAGACGCGGTTGAAGAAGTTGCGGGAGAAAAAGGTGAAGAGGACGAGCGGAATGAGAGCGACGGTGATGAAGGACAGATAGACCCGGTTGGAGAATGACCAGAGCGGGTGGCGGAGCTTTTTCCCGGACCAGAGGACCGAGGCCGCGAGCAGGGGGAGGAGAAAGATCAATAGGTAGAAGAAGAAAAGCCGGAAGAATTCGATGGTGAAGATGAGGAAGCTTTTTTGAGGCGTGAACAGGGCGTAGATGCGGTTGGCCGAGCGGAAATAAAAGAGGTCGAACTTTTTCTCCCTGTCGATGAACGTCGTCCAGCGGCCCTTGGCGCTGAGCGCATCCGGCAGGAGGAGGCCGGAGGGAAGGCCGGCCGAGATTTTGTGAGGATTAAAAAGGATTTTTCCGTCCAGGTCGAAAACGGCAAACCGGAAATTGAACTGGTTGAGCGAGGGAAGGGAGTTCACCCGGAGGAGCTCAAAATAGGGATTGGCCGAATACAGGAAGGGCAGCATGTCGTAATCCAGGGACAAATAGAAGACGGTTTTTCCCAAGCGATCGTCGTTGTCGAACCAGTCGCGGTATCCGACGAGAAAATCTCTTCCTTTTCCCATAAAGGGGATCGTCAGGCGGGCCAGCTCCCAGTCCCTCCGTTCGGCCGGGCTTTCGGCCGTGCGGAAAATCTTGGGGATGTTCAGAGAGAAGCGGGAGAGGATGTTGTCTTCGCGGTCGAGGATCTCCAGGCTGGAATACCAGTTGAATTTGTACAAGGGGGTTTTCGTCCAGAGGGAACGGGCGATATCCGAGGGTGCGGCCGGGGGAGGGGAAGGAGGAGCCTTGAGAAAAGCCAGGAGGGTCTTTTTCTGTTTATCGATCTCGGAAAAAGCCTCCCGCAGCAGGAACTCGGCCCAGACATCCTGGGCGACGATGGTGTCTTTTAAAAAATTTTGGGTGAGACGACGCGCTTTTTCAGCTGTGTTTTGATGGAGGGTGCCGTACACAAAAACGGCCATGAGCAGGAGCGCTACGAACACGGCCTCTCTTCGTCTGGCGACTTTTGGCCGGAAGGCCAGCCCTGACAGAGCGCACATGGCGATGACTTGCATGACAAAGAGCAGCGGGGCGCTGCGGCCGTATCTCAAATAGACGAGAATTTCGATGGCCAAGAGGAGGATGATCGAGACATCGGGGCGGGAGGTCAGGCGGCCGGCGATCCGCAAGCCCGTGAAAAGAAGGAAGGCGACTCCGGCGAAGAGGACGATGAGGCCCCAATGGAGAAGGATAAAGCTCCCCGTCAGGGAAAACCGGAGCAGGTTGATGCTGGAATTGAAGACGAGGTGGCCGGCGATGATTTGGAATCCGGCCAGGATCGCGATCGAGGCTATGATGGCAAGAATATTTGCGGTCAGGGACAGGGGAACGGCGACTCTCTTCCTGGGATGCTCAAAAAGCCCTTGTATGTAAAAGGCGATGACGGCCAGCAATAGGGAAAGGCAGAGCGAGGTCAAAAATATATCGGCCGGGGATTTCGTGAAATCTCCAACGGAAAGGAATCCCGAGAGCGTCGGCGAAAAGAGCGGAAGCGACTGGACGTTTCCGAGACGGCTCAAAGGAAAAAAGATGAAGCGGAGGCCGGCCAGGGCGAGAAGAAGGAGGAGGCCCGGGCCGATTTTTCGGCCCTCGTAAAAAGCGGGCAGGCGGGCGAGATGGACCAGGAGGAGGACGAGCAGAGCCACAACGAGAAGATAAAAGATGAGCAGGAATGTCTCTTTCATGGCCAGGCGGAAGGTGGAAAGAGACGGCGACCTCAAGGTCACGGTGGCGATGAGTTTTTGCTGCTCGTTGCGAAGGGGAAAAAAGAAGGTTTGGATCTCTCTCTGCAGCTCGCGCGAGCCGATATACTCATCCTGATGGCGGGAAAAGAAATTTTCGGTCCCGGATATGTCTTCGCGATAATCCCAATATTCGATCACGCAGTTTTTTCGCAGGCGGGGCCTTAAAAAATAATATTCCGAAAGATAGGGCGATTTGAACTGCGGAATGAATGCCAGCAGCCGGTAGAGGGCGATGTACTCGGTCCGACGCACTTTCTGGACGGAGACGAGGTACGAGGAGGCCTTGTCCTTGATCAGGAAGGAACCGGCCGCTCCTTGGAACAAGGGAACGGATTCCCAGTCCTGGAAGACGTCCTCCAGGTTCAGGACATTGCCGAGCCAGATGGTCAGCTTTCCCTGGGACGTATAGGCGGCCACTCCTTCCACTTCGGGGTTCAGGTTCAAGCGCCTGAACTTCTCGAACCAGAGCTCGCTTTTTTCCGGGAACGGGGACTGGGCCAGCCGCTGCTGTTTTTCGCGCTGGTCCCTGAGGAGGCCGGCATATTCTTTTTTGATGGATTCGGCCTGGGCATGGAGGAGCTTCAGGCTTTTCTGGTAATAGTTGGAAGAGAGAAGCGCCGGGAGAGCGAGGGAGAGGGCAAGAAAGAGGACGGCCAGGGCGGCGGCCGCGGCAATGGCGGCCGGTAGGGCTTTGCGGCGCGAGGCTTGCTTTTTCAATACAGTCTTTCCGCTTTGATCTCGGCGATCTTCCATAAATCACCGGCCTTGGAAGAAGGCCCGGGCTCGGCCCGGATATAGAAGTAGATTCGGAAGCGGACCTGGTTGAGATTCTTGTTGTAGAACGACCAGCTGGCCTTGAAGATGAAGCGGCCTTTTTCCAGGGAGGGCGGAGCGCTTATCTCCGGAAAGAATTCGAACGTCGTGTAGGTCTGGAATATCTGCTTGAACAGAAAATAGGCCTGCTCGCCGGACACCTCGTCGGAAAAGGAGATGGGCTCCGGAAGGGAGATGTTGATCGGGGTGTCGGAGGAAAAGAGAGACAGGAGCAGTCGAGGATTATTCTGAAGGAACGACTTTTCGGTATTTTTTGTGACGGACGAAACTAAAGAGAGAAAGACAGACAGAATACAAAGACTGAGTTGGGACACTCAGACAAGAGCGGGCCGCTTAGGCCTTCGCTGCGGGCTTCTCTTCTTTGGTTTCCTCTTCGAGCTTTTTGGTCCTCATAGCATCTTTAATGCTGCTGATGCCCGCGATCAAAGCGATCAGGCCCCCGAAAAAGAGAATGGGCGGGATGAAGCCGAAGACCAGCGCGATGAACTCGTGTAACCAGACAAACGCGACAAGGATGACCCCGGCGGCCATGGCGATCAAGCCGCCGAAAATGGCTAGATATTTGCCCATTGGCTAACCTCCCGTTCAATTGAGAATTCAGGCGCGGGGATTATAACAAAACAATTTTCAATAAGCAACACAAAAAATTAGCCGGGGTCAAACCTACTCGTTACGCACGCCCCCCTGGAGAATTGTGCGTAACGAGTAGGTTTGACCCCGTTGGGTGAGTGGGATAGAATGTTGACAAATCCGGGGACACACACTGTGTGTGTCCCCAATCTAAAAAGGAGGAGGAAATGCGTATCAGGCAGAAAACGCTTATAGGGTTGGCGCTATTGTTTTTTGCGGCAATCTCCGCCGGCGCGCTCCGGGCCGGCGAGGACGCTTTTGTCCTGGGGAACCTGAAGGCGCTGCCAGGGGAAATCCGTTCCGGATTTCTTGACGTACCCGAGAAAGACGGGATCAAGACGGCGATCCCCGTCACGATCATCCGGGGCGCCAAGAAGGGAAAAGTCCTGGCCCTGGTAGCCGCCGTCCACGGCTATGAATATCCGCCGGTCCTGGCCCTTTACCGGATAAAGGACCAAGTCGACCCCAAAAAGCTTTCCGGCACGCTCGTCCTGGTCCATATCGCCAACCTCCCGTCCTTTCAGAAGAGGACCGTCTATTACAACCCTCATGACTGGAAAAACCTGAACAGGGTCTTTCCCGGCGACCCCAACGGCACGCTCAGCGAGCGCATAGCCTTTGTCTTGAATGAACAGATCATCAAGAAGTGCGATTATTTGATCGACCTTCACTGCGGCGACGCCAACGAAGCCCTGATTCCCTACTCCTACTGGATGATCAGCGACAAAAAAAGCATGGACGCCAAGACAAAAGAGTTGGCCCTCGCCTTCGGAATCCGCCATATCATCATCGATGCCACTCGCACCAAGGACCTCAAGGAATCCAAATACCTGGGCAACACGGCCATCCTCCAGGGAAAGCCGGCCATCACGACCGAATCCGGATTGCTGGGCAGGACCGATGAAGAATCGATCGTCCGGAACGTGAAGG
The DNA here is from genome assembly GCA_964537875.1 of uncultured Eubacteriales bacterium. Classification (GTDB taxonomy): domain Bacteria; phylum Acidobacteriota; class Aminicenantia; order Aminicenantales; family UBA4085; genus JAPKZH01. The sequence goes on along the minus strand of CAZIDN010000102.1, from coordinate 1,348 downwards.
GTATTTTGAGCGTCATGAAGCTGCTCAAGATGATCGACGGAGCGCCGGAATTCGCTGCTAACCCTGTCTGGGTCGATAAATACGAAGTCGTCTATTCCAACCAGGACGGGCTTTTTTATCCCCAGGTGGAAATGGGCGCCACCGTCGCCCAGGGGCAGACCGTGGGCGTGATCAAAGATTATTTCGGCAATTACAAGGAAGACGTCAAGGCCCCTTTTGCGGGCATCATTCTTTACATCATCGGCACGCCCCCGACGAACAAAGGCGAGCCCCTCTTCGAGGTCGGCCGGATCCAGAAATAAGCCGAAAGCAGCCGAATGAAGCTAAGAGGCGTTCTCTTCGATATGGACGGGACGGTCGTCGAGGTCCCCTACGACTGGCCGCGCATCAAGGCCGAAATCGGGGCGGGCGGGACCCCTCTCCTCACCTACATCAACGGCCTCGCCGAGCCGGAAAAATCCCGAAAATGGCAGATTCTCCAGAGCTTCGAAGACGACGCCACTCGCCAGGCCGTCCTCAAGCGAGGCATGCGGAAATTCCTGGGTTTTTTGAGGGCTAAAAGCGTCCGGACGGCGCTGATCACCAACAACTCTCAAAAAAATGTCGAGGCGCTTCTCGACAGGTTCGAGCTGAAATTCGACTGCGTCCTCTCCCGCGACAGCGGTCTCTGGAAGCCGTCCGGGGAGCCGCTGCGGGCGGCCATGAGCATGCTCGAGCTGGACGCGGATGAAAGCTGCGCGGTCGGGGATTCCCATTTCGACATCAGGGCCGCCCAGGACGCCGGCATTTCCAGGATTTATATTTTGAGCAAGGACCGGGCAAAATTCGCGGCCTGGACGGTCGAAATCTTCGGCACGGTCGCCTCCCTCCGGCGGCGAATCGATGAGCTGCTTTGAAACTTACCGCGCTCCCGGGGAGTTATAATAAGAGAAAAGGAAAATAAGCCGAACTAATATCAACGCAATAATTAAAATGACATCCCCGTTCGGGCGGCGCTTAGGCCGTCCGCAGCCCCCGGGCCCCGGGGAACCAGTCCCGTCGGTTCCCCCCGTCGGAAAAGCCGACGGGGCCCCCCTCCGCTACGGGGGCTTGAGGACGGCCTAAGCGCCGCCCATACATTGTCACTTTATTTATTACGTTTGTATTAGGAGGATCATCGTGAATAAAAGACGCCAAGTCGTTGTTTTTATCGGGGCTTTTGTTCTTTTCCTTAGCGGCATCGCCCCCCATCTCTTAGCCGACGGCTTCATCATTCCGCACCCGCCGCACCCGGGCGATGTCGTCCCTCCCTTAACCGTGAAATACCACCACGTCAAGGTGGAAATCCGGGACCAGGTGGCCAAGACGA
>CAZIDN010000101.1:0-10498 GCA_964537875.1 uncultured Eubacteriales bacterium | reverse complement strand
AATCTCCGAATACCGGTGGATCAATGCCATCACGTAACTTTGGAACAACCTCTAAAATTAAGAAAATAAACAAAGAATCGTGCGGGACTGCGCACAAAATTTCATGTTGTCTATGATCTTTGGCGTGGCGCCCGACGTCTTTGTCAACAATACGCCTGAAGATGAGCTCAAAGGATTCGATAGGGAGCTGAAAGCCGCGATGGACGAGACTTTGAAGATGCTCAAAGAGGGAAAGTGGCAGTACGAGAAATAAAGATTTGGGGAAAGGTACTTTAACAATTAGGTGCTTGTCCCCGAGATTTTGAACCTTTCATTCCGAGGCCGCGAAGCGGGCGTGATCATCTCATCGTCAAGCGATGAGTTCGTATATTTTATTTAGATCTGTTTCCGGCCAGCTTTCATCGACCAGCCCGTTGGTGATGTCCACATGGATGAATACGCCGCGGTATGTTGTGCACATCTTTTTAATTTTCGAGACAAAATCGGCTATACCGCTGAACTTGATATCGCGGTGCAGGCCGACCCGGCAGGCCGAGACGGCACGCCCGCCGAAGTGCTCAAGGACGAACCCAAAAGGTGTTTCGCTCGCGCCGAATTCAAGGCCCCTCAGCCCGCGCACTTTTTTTAAACTCGGAATGAGATGCGTCCAGTTACCGCAGGAGTGAATATAGACGCCCCCGAATGCTTCCGAAAGTTGGTTGATGTAGGGAACGCTGAACTCATCATGAAGCGCCGGCGAGAGCATGACGCCGGTATCGTTGGCGATGGAGATCCCGAATCCGTCCGGGATCCAAGGCTGGAATCCGCTCGGCACGAATTCCACGCCGCACGTTCTTACGAGGTCCCGCTGTGCCCGGATAAACTCGATCATAAAATCCGTGATCATTTGGAGCAGGTGATGGACTTCGCGGGGGCTGCTGATGACGGCTTCCAGAAAATTAGTGTGGCCCAAGATCAGGGCGGCATTGTCGAGCGGACCCTGGACATCGGCCAGGCGCACCGGGTAATGCCCGCCCGTTTGCTCGATGAAGAAGCGGGTATAATCGAGGATTCGGCCAAGGACACCCGAGGTCAATTCGGGCTTGGATAAATCGTAGACGTGCATCGGGTCATCGCCGATCAGAGGCCGAACGGAGGGAAAATCGTTCTCCCACCAGACGACTTCACAGCCGAATGCCGAGGGAATGGCGATCACTCCGAGAGTAGGGCAAAGGGCTGGGACAAAATCCCCGCGAAAGGCGATCTGTCCCTGAATTTCTTCAAGCTGGGCGGCCAGAAATTTTGTCGGCTCCTGGAGCCTCTCCCGGACAGTGTCTTTGCCCTCGGCGGAAAAGAGGGCGCTACGGACAGGCTGACCGCCTTTTAGCCGCGGCCCGGTGTATCCTATGAGAAAGGCCGGACGCTCCTCGTTCTCTAACTGCCAGAGCCGTGTCAGAAAGCTGCGGCTTTCCGCGATTTTTTCGATGGGCTTACTCAATTTTCGGAATACGCCGGATGCTCGGATTTGTAAAGATATCGTTTTCGTCCGTGCTGGTCGAGGAGAATTCGCTGATGATAGCGCCCTTATCACCGGCTTGAAACCAGTGCAGGTTGTCGGGCGGCAAGGTATATTGGTCGCCGGGCTTGAGGATGATCTCGTGCCAGGCTGTAAAATATTTTTTTTGGGCTTCAGGAAGGATGGCTTTCGGCTTGGGCGTTGGATCGCCCTTGACATAGAGATAAATTTCGCCCCAGCGGCAGCGAAACGTTTCCTGTTTTCCGATGTTTTTTTCGCTCACCTTCGGATGCCTGTGCTCAGGGCAGATCTGCCAGGGCAAAAGGATCAACTCCTTGGCGCAATAGCGGTCGTTGTTTTCATAAAGAATGATCGCGAAGCCCAAGTGCTTGAAATCATTCAGGCCGAAGTCCGGCACCTCCATTTTTTCTTTTTCTGTCTGGGTGATTACGATCTTGGCTTTTTGGAGAAGCTGACAAGCTTTCCCCCGGGCTCGTTGTGCCTCTTTCAATGTCATGATGGATTCCCTGTGGTTTTTAAGAGCTTCTCGATATCTCTTCGGTATGGAGCAGACGGCTGCGCTCCTATCTTGGTCACGGAAAGTGCGGCCGCGGCATTGGCAAAGCGGGCCGCGTCAAAAAGCGGCTGGCCTTCGGCCAGCGCCACGGCCAGCGCGCCATTGAAGACATCGCCGGCCGCTGTCGTATCAACCGCCTTTACTTTAAATGCCGGGATGATTCTTCGGATTTTTTCCATTTCTGAAGCCAAAAAGACACCCTTTGAACCTAGCGTTATGAAGACGGCCCGCACACCTCTATTTAATAACCTTTGAGCGGCTTTGGCCATGTCGGATTCTTTTTTGATTTTAATGCCCGTCAAAATTTCCGCTTCGGTTTCGTTGGGCGTCAGGATGGAAATGCGCCAGAGAAGTTGTTCATCCAACGGCCTTGCGGGTGCGGGGTTGAGGATAACGGGAACTTTATTCGCAGCCGCAATTTCCGCGGCATGCCGAACCGTTTCCAGCGGCGTTTCTAGCTGCATGAGGAGGATTTTAGCCGAGGAAATCGTACGCTCTGCCCGCCGTACATCTTCCGACGTCAGATTGGCATTGGCCCCGGAGGCGACGGCAATGCTGTTTTCGCCGTCGGCCCCGACAATAATCAGGGCGATGCCAGAAGCGGCTCGCCTATTTTTAGAGATATGTTTCACATCGATTCGGTCATGAATAAAGCCCTCGATGGCCTTCTTGCCGAAGATATCGTTTCCGACGCGGGCAATGAACGCCACGTCTCCACCGGCCCGTGCCGCTGCCACAGCTTGGTTCGCTCCTTTGCCGCCGGCGGCCATATGGAATTCGCCGCCGAGGATCGTCTCGCCAGGACGCGGGATCTTCGATGTCTTGATGATCATATCTGTATTCGAGCTTCCCACGACAACGATTCTGTTTTTCATTTTCGTAACATTACAATATGACCTTGAATATCCGCGCATCCCCTGCCCGAAATTTTAGAGCGCCGGTTTTCTCCTTCTCATCCTGAGACCAGCGGATTTGAGTGGGCGTGCTCGAGTCTTTCACGATCTCGATAAGCCTTTTAATTTTCGGCGAAAATCGGACCATGGCCATCCGGTCGCTCTCATAATCACGGTTGACGAATATGATATACGTATCGCCCGCGTCGCTGAATATCCCGATGACCATCGGGCAGCTTTGCACTTTTTGTACCAGGCCGTCGCTCGCCAGCGGCCGGCAGCCTTTGGGGACGGGGTCGCTGTGGTAAACGGCTTCCGATTTCCAGCCGCCAACGAGCGGCGCGATCTGATGGACCTGCTGATTGATCTCGGAGGCGAATTGAAAGGCCAGCGTCGGCTTTCCCTGTGGGTCGATCAGGCCGTATTTCCAATCGAAATCGCTTCCGGTGGGCGTTCCATAGGTGAAATATTGCAGGGCTTTCGCCCCATAAGCTAAATCGCTGAAGAGCTGGAGGCGGATATGGGCAGCGGTCGGCGGCGGATAGACCGCGTGGGCCGTCACCAGTGTGAAGGCCCAGAACGGGAGGCCGAATTTTTCGGCCATGCTGCGGATGATTTCCAAGTTGAGATAATAATCTTCGCGCAGGCCTGTGGATGTAATCGGATAATGGTCATAGCTGAGGAATGTCGGCCTCACCTTTTCCAGGAAGCTTTGGACGTGTTGCTCATAGGTTTCTGTACCGAGCTGCTGGGGTGTGGCGTAGGTGGGGAAGAGGTTGACATAAGCGGGATGTCCAGGATCCTTTTCTTTAAGATAAGCGAAAATCTGCGCGATCCGATCGAACTTGGCCGCGTTCGGCTCATCCAGAATGAAGTATCCCCAGAATGCAGGATGGTCTTTATAGACGGCGATGATGGGGTCGAGAGACGTAAGAGGCAGGGAGGGATCCTCGACTAGCTTGGCGATGCGGCCGTCCTGGATGAGGAGTTGTATGCCTGCCAGTTGGGCCAAGTCGAGGGCTTTGAGGTTGATATCCCTTTCGCCATAAAAAGACATATTTAAAGAGAACCCGGCTTCGGCAATTTTTTGAAAAGTTTCCAGGGTAAGCAGGCTTTTGTCCGGACCGGGCCAGGTCATAATCGGAAATTTTTGAGGCTGAGGTTGGGATTGAGGCTCAAGTTGATTTTGGGGAGCCCCGAGCGCCCAAAAAGCTAAAAGAAAAAAAAACACAGAGAGAGGCCGAAGAGTCGCCCGTCTTTTAAAAATAGCCAAGGCTATTCTCCTTTAGAGGTCATGAAGATGTCTGGCTCCATTGTATTCAAGTAGGCGGCGGAAATCAAAAAAGGCATTGGCCGCCCCATGCGATCCGGCCAGCTGCGGCCTGTGAGGCGAGTAGTTCTTTTTCCGGAGTGCTTTATCTTGACGGAAGGAGGGTCTTCCTGTAATATATCTCCACCCTTGTGGGGCTGTAGCTCAGTTGGGAGAGTGCTTGACTGGCAGTCAAGAGGTCGCCGGTTCGATCCCGGTCAGCTCCACCAGCCTTATTTTCTTAATTTATCGGAAATTTCAGAAAAAAAATAAGACTCTAGTTTCATAATGATCCATAAAACTTCGCATTTTTCAGCATATAGTTTTAAAAAATCATTTGGTCAATTTTTTTGTTTCCATGGGTTTCATAAACACCAAACCGTTTGGATAAAAACTGAGAAAATTCCTAGATTCGGTTTCAATATCTTTTGGAGGAATATGCATGGCGATAATATATTTAGGCTTGATGACTTCCTGAATGAATTGTTTTGTAGCTTCGGAAGGACTTGCTCCTTGAAAGACGATGTCAATTTTTTCCTTCTCTAAATGAAATTGATCATAGGAGGATTTGTTGTAATCAATCGGCGCATCTCCAATATGAAGTATTTTAAAATTGTCTAGCATTATTAAATAAGCCAGATTTATCGCGATATTTCCCGAGTCGTCATGAAGGTGTTTGACCCTGTAAATTTTTTTTGGAATATTTTGAATTGTTGTGTCAGTCTGGCGGCCGACTTCTATAGAAATGCAATTTAATTGTATTTTTATACCCTCTTCACGGCTTAGGTTTTGGCACACTTGATCGGAAGACAAAAATTGAGTTTCTGCATGATTTCTTAAAAAATCAACAACGTAGGGAGATATTGTTGTCGGGAAGGCAACGAAAGTGATATGCTTTTTTATGACCCTGCTCATCTAAAATATGAAACTAAACCTATTTATCGCCATTGGAGGAAAAATGAAAAAAACAGCTTTGGTGTTGATTGTTGTCATGTTGGGATTGGTGGCAATGCTTTCCCCTGCGGCAACGCAAAAGGCTGCACCATCCAAAATGAAACCAGCTCTGCTGGTGATTGATATTCAAAATGCATTTTTGCCCAAAATGTCGGAACAAGACAAAAAGCTGGGCATGGAAATGATCACCTACTACATCGAGCTTTTTCGCAAAAACGGGTTTCCGATCATCCGTGTCTATCACACGGATCCCGAGTATGGGCCGAAGCCCGATTCGGAGGCTTTCGAGTTCCCGAAATCCGTGCCCGTCAAAACCGAAGACCCCAGAATCATCAAAAATTACTCCAACGCTTTCAATAAAACAAATCTGGATAAACTGCTGAAGGAAAAGGGCTGCAATACGCTCTTTCTCTGCGGCCTCAGCGCCGTGGGCTGCGTCCTGGCCACGTATTTTGGAGCTGAAGACCATGATTATAAAGTCTTCATGCTTAAGGACGCCCTCATCAGCCACGAAACTGCCCTCACCAAAGCAGTCCAGGAATTTTGTGAAACAATCAGCTACACACCTCTGAAACTCTTGCTGGAAAACGCACGCTAATAAGGAGTCAGTTATGAGACAGAAAATTTTCAGGCAGATTCTTTGCGTTTTTATGCTCATTGCCACTTTTGCATCTTTGGGCCTCTATGCCCAGCTTGAGACGCAGGCGCAGCACGATGCCCGGATGAAATGGTGGCGCGACGCCCGGTTCGGCCTCTTCATCCATTGGGGCCTTTACGCCATCCCGGCGGGGGAATGGAAAGGAAAGACGAATTATGGCGAATGGATCCGCCATTCGGCGCAGATTCCTATCGTTGAGTACGACAAATTCGTCAAGCAATTCAATCCCGTCAAATTCAATGCCGACGAATGGGTGCGCTTGGCCAAGGACGCGGGCATGAAATACATCGTCATCACGTCCAAGCACCACGACGGCTTCTGCCTCTTCGACTCGAAATACACAGACTACGACGTCATGTCCACGCCGTTCAAGCGCGATATCTTGAAGGAATTGTCTGAGGCCTGCCGAAAGCAGGGGATCAGGCTGTGCTTCTATCATTCGATCATGGACTGGCACCATCCCGATTACCTGCCCCGCCGCGACTGGGAGAAGGACCGCTCCGCCGCCGGCGCTGATTTTGACCGCTATGTCCAGCATATGAAGAACCAACTCAAAGAGCTGATTACGAATTACGGCCCGATTGGCGTGCTCTGGTTCGACGGCGAGTGGGAAAGCACCTGGAACGAGAAATACGGCCGTGACCTTTATCGATACGTCCGGAGCCTCCAGCCGGACATCATCATCAACAACCGCGTCGGCGCCAGCCGGTCGGGCATGGAGGGTTTTTCGCAGGACAAGGAATCGGCTGGCGATTTCGGCACGCCCGAGCAGCAGATCCCGCCGACAGGGCTTCCCGGGGTGGATTGGGAAACCTGCATGACCATGAACAATAACTGGGGCTACAACAGCCATGACAAAAACTGGAAATCGGCCGAAAGCCTGATCCGGATGCTGGCCGATATTGCCTCTAAAGGCGGAAACTACCTGCTCAATATCGGGCCGACCTCGGAAGGTGTGTTTCCTCCGGAGAGCGTTGAGCGGCTTCGCCAGATCGGCCAATGGATGAACGCGAACGGCGAATCGATTTACGCGACGCAGGCCAGCCCTTTTAAGAAGCTGGAATGGGGACGATGCACGCAAAAAGCGATCGGCGGAGGAACAAGGCTTTACCTCCACGTCTTCAACTGGCCGGCTGACGGAAAGCTCATAGTGCCGGGCATTTATAATAAGGCCAAGCAGGTCTATCTGCTTGCGGATTCGAACAAGGCGGCTCTTAAAGTCGGCCGGAAAGAAGATTCGCTGGTGCTCGAAGTTCCGGCGCGCGCTCCCGATCCGCTCAACAGCGTTGTCGTCCTGGACGTCGAGGGGAAACCGGATGTCAACGATCCGCCTGAGATCAAATCCGAGTTCGATATTTTTACGGATGCGCTCGATGTGACCGTGACTTCAGGGCGCGAGAATATCGAAGTCCGCTACGCCCTTGACGACTCTGCGCCATCAGTCTCTTCGCCGCTCGTCAAAGGTCCCATCCATCTGACCGAAACGACCGTCGTTTTGGCACGGTGCTTCCGGGACGGCAAACCGGTGAGTAGCGTCGCCCAGGCTAAGTTCGTTAAGGTTAAGCCGCGCCCCGCCGTTGAAAACGTGAGCGTCAATCCCGGCGTATTCTATAATTATTATGAGGGCGATTGGGACAAGGTCCCCGATTTCACGAAGCTAAAGCCGGTTCAATACGGCGCCTGCTCCGCGCTCGACCTTTCCTGCAAAAAAAGAAAGGAGTATTACGGGTTCGAATTCACGGGCTATATCAAAGTTCCCAAGGATGGGGTGTACGCTTTCTTTGTGGAATCCGATGACGGCAGCAAAATGAACATCGGCGACGACCTTGTGGTTGATAACGACGGGCTGCACGGCCTGACGGAAAAACGCGGGCTGATCGCTCTGGCCTCGGGCCTTCATCCCATCCGGGTCTGCTATTTCAATAAGACCGGCGGAGAGGGATTGACTGTCTCCTATCAAGGTCCGGGCATCGCCAAACAACCTGTTCCCGCGGCCATGCTCGGTCATAAATAGGCCGCTCTGATTTGACTCTTTTCCCTTAAATTAATATTCTATGCTCATCTACCCTAAGGGAATAAGACCGTGAAATGTCCCAAATGTCAGTTTGATAATCCCGAAGATACTTTTTTCTGCGGCAAGTGCGCGACTCCTCTTCCTTCTTCCAGTCAAGCAGCATTCCCTCAGACGGAAACCCTGAAAACCCCTGTCAAAGAGTTGAGCACCGGTTGCACATTTGCCAACCGCTACCAGATCATCGAGGAGCTGGGCAAGGGTGGGATGGGCAAGGTCTACAAGGTCTTCGACACCAGGATCAAAGAAAAAATCGCCCTGAAGCTGATCAAGCCTGAAATCGCCTCGGACAAAGAGACTATCGAGCGTTTTAGCAACGAGCTCAGGTTTGCCCGAAAAATCAGACATAAGAACGTCTGCCAGATGTTCGACCTCGGCGAGGCCGAGGGGACTCACTTCATTACGATGGAATACGTGCCCGGAGAAGACCTCAAGAACATGATCCGGATGTCTAAAAGCATGAGCGTCGGGGCTGCCGTGAACATCGCCAGGCAGGTATGTGAAGGGCTCGCAGAAGCGCACCGCTTGGGGGTCGTCCATCGCGATCTCAAACCGGGCAATATCATGATCGATCGAGAAGGCGATGTCCGGATCATGGATTTTGGGGTAGCCATGACACTCAAGGAGAAAGGTGTCACCGGCGCCGGCGTGATCATCGGCACTCCCGAATACATGAGCCCCGAACAAGTGGAAGGCAAGGAGATCGATCAGCAATCCGACCTCTATTCGCTCGGAATCATCCTGTGCGAGATGGTAACGGGGCGGAGACCTTTTGAGGGCGATACGGCGTTGAGCATAGCTTTAAAGCATAAGACGGAGATCCCCAAGAATCCGAGAGAGTATAACGCCCAGGTACCCGAGGACCTGAGCCGGTTGATACTCAAGTGCCTGGAGAAAGACAAGCGGAAGAGATATCAGACGGCGGATGAAGTCTTGACGGAGCTCACTCAGGTCGAGGAGGAGATTCCCACTACTGAAAAAGCGATTCCCCAGGGTAAGGCGCTGTCCTCACGGGAAATAACGGTCAAGCTCAATTTGAAAAAACTGATAGCGCCGGCGATGATCGTCGCAGTTATCATCCTTGTCGCACTGGCCTACTGGCTTTTTGTCCCCAAGAAAGAGGGCCCCTCCACGACAGCGCTCAAACGTTCTATCGCCGTGCTCCCCTTTGTCGATTTGAGCCCGACCAAGGAATATGATTACCTTTGCGAGGGAATACCAGATACTCTGATCAACGCTCTTAGCAGCGTCAAAGAGCTGCACGTGCCCGGCAGGACATCGACTTTTTCATTCAAAGGCAAAGCCTTGGATGTCCGCGAGATCGGCCAGAAGCTCAATGTGGAAACAGTGCTTGAGGGAAGTATTCAGGTCTCGGGCGACAGACTTAGAGTTACCGCTCGCCTGATGAATGTCGAGGACGGCTACCAGCTCTGGTCGGATAATTATAATCAAAAAATTGATGATATTTTTGCCATCCAGGATGACATAGCCCAGAAGATTATGAGCGTCCTTAAAATAAGGCTTTTGGGGGAAAAGCAAACGCAAAAGGCTCAACATTACACGGAAAACCGCGAGGTTTATAACCTTTATCTAAAAGAACGCTACTTGTGGAATAAAAGAAATAAAGATGCTCTCATAAAATCGATTGAATATTTTCAAGAAGCGGTCAACAAAGATCCGTCTTATGCTCTCGGCTATTCAGGTATGGGCATGGCTTATGTAGCCCTCGGAGCTAGTGATTTGCTGCCTTCCAAAGAGGTCTTCCCCAAGGGGAAAGATGCCGCCCTGAAGGCTTTGGAGATTGATCCAAACTTAGATGAAGCTCATGTTGTCTTGGGTGCCGTATTAAATTGGTATGAACGCGATTTTCCCAGCTCTGAGAGGGAATTCAAAAAGGCTATTGATTTAAATCCTGGCAATGGAGATGCCCATCATTGGTACGCATGGTTATTAATGAATTCGGGTCGGAGTGAAGAAGCGATAAAAGAAATGGTTTTGGCTCGCGACCTTGATCCGCTTGCGCCTCGAAAAAATGCAGATGTGGGATGGATAATTTATTATGCACGAGACTATGCTTGGGCTGTCGAAGAGCTAAAAAAGTCCATAGGGATGTTTCCTGAACATGCAGGCAACTATTTCAGGATAGCGCGGGTTTATTTGCAAACAGGCAAATATGAAGAGGCTATCGAATCAGTTCTTCCTTTTGCCGAGCAACCATTATTTAGCCCTACACTTGCCTATGCTTATGCGATCTCAGGGAAAAAAGAAAAGGCTCAAGAGATCCTGGGCGATATTTTAAAAAATCTCGGTCAACAACATTTTTCGCTTGTCCAAATAGCCGAAGTTTATGTGGCCATCGGTGATAAGAAACAGGCCTTTTTTTGGCTCGATAAAACTTTATCGGAAATCGATTATACCCTAAGCATGCTGAGAGTACTTCCTGAGTTGGATCCCCTGCGCTCGGACCCGCGTTTCACCGAGCTTCTAACCCGAGTTTGACACGCATAGGCACTTTTTAGGCTCACATTAAATCCTAAGTGG
>CAZIDN010000100.1:0-10605 GCA_964537875.1 uncultured Eubacteriales bacterium | reverse complement strand
GGGGGCGGCTCCCCCTTGGAACCCTCTACGAGCGGCTCCCCGTGGCAAGCCACGGAGCATATTCGCCGCTCGTCAAACCTACTCGTTACGCATAATTTTCCAGGGAAGACTGCGTAATGAGTAGGTTTGACCCCGGCCTTTTTTATTCTTCGAAGAGGTATTCTTTCTGAGAAAAAAGCAGGCAGGCCAGGCCCAGAAAGACGGCCGTCACGATCAAGAGCGTGGCGATGGCCGCGAGCGGAGAGCTGGGCTCGAGCCTGAATAAAAGAAAGGAGAACCTCCCGCCGGTCGTGACGGCGCCTCCAGGTATCAGCGACTTCAAGTAGTGGACAATCGTGAACCGCTGTGTCGCTCCGGGAAAATACTGGACCACGTTCTCCCAGCCGAAGGCGAAAACCATGCCGAACAGGATCGACCTTTTGAAGAAGGTCCCAAGAAAAGTGAAGAACGCCGTGTAGCAGATCAAACCCAGGGCTAAAACCCCCAAGTCTTTCCCTAAAACCGCCCATATTGAGAAATCCAAAAGGTCCTCAAAATTCAGGATGAGAAAAGAAAAAACGACCCCCGCGGCGACCATGGCCACGACGAAGACGACATAGGCGGCGTACTTCCCCAGGACGATGGCGGACTTGGACACGGGCCTTGTCGTGAGATAGGTCAGCGTCTTTCCCTCGATCTCCTCCAGGCAGACCGAGGAGCCGTAAAAAAGCGCTAGGATCAAGATCAAGAACTGCAGATAGAAGGCCAGAATGATGTTGGAGAAGACTCCCATGCCGTCGATGGTCCGCCCGCCGAAAAAAGCCTGGTTCAACTTGATGATGAGGGCCATGAGCACCGGCAGACATCCGATTACGAAAAAGACCTTGGTCTTCTTGGCTTTGCGTCCTGCGAAAAAGAAGAAGGCAAAAATCGAGCGAAAAGAACGCCAGGAATGTCGCGGCATATTATTTTCCTACCAGGTAATCAAAGACGGCCTGCAGGTTATCGTCCGGCGAGGTGATCTCCTCCACATCCAGCCTGTTCTCGACGATCAGGCGCGGCAGAAGGCTGAAAAACTTGTCCCTGTTCTTGGTCTCAAAGAGGACGGTGCCCGCGGCGGGGCCGAATTGGATGTTGAACACCGAAGGCTCACCGACCAGCCGGCCGGCCAGCGCTCGCGGGTCGCTGCATTTGATCGAGATGATATGGGGGTGGGTATCGATCAGGTCTCGGATATAGTGGATATCGCCCTGGGCCAGGATCTTTCCCTGATGGATGAGGATGATAGTCCTAGTGAGGGCCTCGATCTCGGGTAGGACGTGGCTGGAGACGATAATCATTTTCCCTTCGCTCTTGTAATCCTTGATGAGCCGGATGACTTTGCGCTTGCCGAGCGGGTCCAGGCCGTTCAGGGGCTCATCCAGGATGATGATGTCCGGGTCATGGGCGATGGCCTGGGCGAATTTGAGCCTCTGGCGCATGCCTCGGCTGTAGGCACGGATCAGCCTGTCCTTATCATTCCAGAGTTCCACGATGTTGAGGGCCTTTTCGGCCCTGGCTGCGGCCTGAGAATGAGATGAGGGATATAGCTTCAACAGGCTCGTCAGGAATTCCCAGCCCGTCATCTCTTCATAGAAGGCATCCTGCTCCGGGCAAAAGCCGATGCGCGTATACAGGTCGTAGTTGTTCCTGATCTTCTGGCCCTGGATCGTCGCCTGGCCGATGCTGGGTTTCATCTGGCCGGTCAAGAGCTTCATGAACGTGGACTTTCCGGCGCCGTTGGGGCCTAAGAGCCCCGTGATTCCCGCCTCGATCTCAAGGGTTACATCGGACAGCCCGAGGATATTCCCGTACCACTTGCTGAGGTTCTTGGTCTCGATGACGGCCGTCATTTAATGACCTCGACACCCCGCGCTTTTTTCTTCAAGACAAATCCCGACAGAATACATATCGCCAGCAGGATCAGGAATGAATACAACCAGGGGACATCGAAAGGGGCTTTGACTTTGAACAGAGCCGCGCCCACCTGCTGGAGGTTGCCCTTGACAGAGATCAGGGCAAAATAAGGATTGTGAAAAATGCCGTAAAAGATCCCAAAGAAGACGTCCGAAAAAATATAGATCAGGATGAGCAGGATGGATACATAGCGTCGGTTTTTGCTCAACGAGGATACAAGAAGCGTGTAGAAGGAAAAGAAGAGTGTGAGAACTAAAGAATAGAGGAAGACGGAGAAAGGAAGCAAGGGATATGTCGCCAGGAATTTGAAGCTCCCGGCAAAAATGAGCTTCATGATGATAAAAATAAGGCCTGGAACGAGGGTTAAAAACATCAGGAAGAAGAAGATGGTGAACACTTTGCCCAGAAAATAATCCCTTTTATGAAGCGGCCGGGCAAAATACAATTGGAGAGCATTATATTTCAGGTCATCGGCGATAAGGCCCGCCCCGCCGATGACCATGATGATGACCATCATGAAGAGCAGGAAATCGCCGGTGAAATAAGTCCGGAAATAGGCCGGGTTGACTTCCAGGAAGCGGTTGCTGCCTCTCATCATGAACTGGAAGTCCTCGAGCCTCTCGGAAATATAGATCCCGGCCAGGTAAAAGAACGCCGGGACCAAGGATCCGAAAAAGGCGAACTTGAAGCCCTTCTTTTTAAAGGCCAGGCGGACGGCCAGCCGGGTGATCGGCCACCAGGCCAATTTCCGGTCGATGAATGCCCCCTGCCAGTGAGCGTATCCTTTTTCGGAGATCGGCATCAATCCACTCCCACGGTCTGGGCGAAGAGGTCTTCCAGCGAAGTCTGGCTCCTGATGAAATAGCGGATCTGGACCTGCTCCTGGTCGGCCAGCCGGAAGATCTCTTTGCGGTCGAGGTTGGCCGGCATATAGACCTTGAGGAGCTGGTCCTCGGTCTCCTCCACTCTGCAGCCTTCCTCCTGCAATTTCCGGACAAGTCGGTCCGTCTCGCCCTTGGCCTTGAGCTCATACAAGCTGTACTGGATTTCTTTCAAAGCGCTGATGGCACCCTGGGCGGCCACCTTTCCTTTGTTCAAAATCACGACGTAAGAGCAGGTGTATTCGATGTCCGTAAGGATATGGGAAGAAATGAGGACTTGGATGTCTTTTTTCGAGGAGATGTCCTTGATGAGCTCGAGGATTTCGTTCCGGCCCTGCGGGTCGAGGTTGCTGGTCGGCTCATCGAGGAACAGGAGCTTCGGATCATGGACGAGGGCCTGGGCCAGCTTCAGACGTTGTTTCATGCCGGCCGAATAGGTCTCAAGTAGACGGTAGCGGGATTCTCCCAGGCCGACATAGAAAAGGACATCGTGGGCCCGCTTCATCGCCTCCTGCCGGGGCATCCCCGAGAGCTCGCCGAAATAGGCCGTGAAGGTCACTGCATCCATGCCGGGAATGAGACAGTCTCCCTCGGGCATGTAGCCGACCGAGCGCCGGATTAGAAACTGTTCCTGCCGGATGTCGTAGCCGAGGACTCTTCCCTGGCCGCGGTCCGGACGGAGAAAACCCAACAAAACCCGGAGCAGCGTGCTTTTGCCGGCCCCGTTCGGGCCGAGCAGGCCGCAGGCGCCTTCGGCGAGCTGGATGTCCACGCCGTCGAGAGCCGTGATCTTCCCGTAATTGAAGCGGATGCCTTTGAGCTCGATATTCATCGGGTCTTATTCTCTATAAATTACGCAATTTCGTCAATAAAGTTTCAAGATATGGTTCTCTTCCATTCCCTGTGGGGAAAATTTGTCTGGGAAACGATCCGGAGACGGCCTCGCTCCCCATACGAAATGGAAGAGATCCCAAAGTGTTAAAGGGTGGCACCGAGGCTGCCCTGGTGCTCGAAGCGCCTGAGTGCTGGGTGGGAGGGTCTTGCGCGAGAGTACCAGGGCAGCCTCCGCGCCACCCTCCATCTTCTTTTCCCTCAAACACTTGGATAGTGATTTTTTTGTCTCTGACGAACGGGCGTGCCCTTGCCATAGACAAGGGCCCAGTAGGTCTTTTCGACCCGGCCCCATTTTTCTTCTCTGTCCAGCGCCCAATGACGGCCGATCACCGTCACCACCTGTCCGAGGCCGAGCTCGCGGCACTTGTCCTCGACTTTCTCCACATAAATGGCGCCGCTCTCAGGCTTCTCGCCCCGGCGCCCGATGAAGCCGTGAATAAAAACTTCGTCGAGGCCCTGGTTTTTGGCCATTTGAAGCAGGGCAAAAAGATGTCTGATCGTCCCGTGCGAGCTGTAATGGGAGATGATCCCCATCAGGTGCAACGGCTTTCGGTCCTGCTTGGCTCTGTGCATGGCCCAATGCAAGGCTTCGTTCGAATAAAAGCTCCCGTCTTCAACGGCCTTGTCGATGCGAACGCGGTCGAGGAGGACGCGGCGACCGGCGCCCAAATGGAGATGACCGGCCTCGGAATTGCCGACGGTGTTGGGCGGCATCCCCACAGCTTCCCCGGAAGATTTGAGGACGGAGTGAGGGAAACGTGCCCAAAGATCATCGAAGTTCGGAGTATGCGCTTCCGCGATCAGGTTTCCATATCTCTCGTCCCGCAATCCCCAGCCGTCCAGGATGAGCAGGACGATTTTTTTTCTTGGAAGTTTTCCTACGGCCGGCTTGACAAATAGGCTCGTCCCCGTCATCTCGGCCGGTTTCTGGAGCCTTGCTAAATCCAGCACCGTCGGGGCCACATCGGCCAGCTCGCCCTCTTTTTCGATCTCCGCGAGATTTGGACTCTTCAGCGAAAAATCGGCCAGGACGAACGGGACGGGATTTTTTGTATGGCCTGTATTGATCGTCCCGTCCGGATAGAGCCATTCTTCGACCGTTCCATGGTCCGATGTGACAAGGAGTGTGACGGCCTTCGAACGCGCCCCGGCGACGACGCGCCCCAGCTCGCGGTCGACGGCCTCGACGGCGGCCAAGGCCGAGGCTTTGTTTTCGATGTGGCCGACAACATCGACATTGGCAAAGTTGGCGATGATGACAGAGACACTCTCATCACTGATTTTTTTCAGGATTTCCGCGGCGACCAAGCTCACGCTCATCTCGGGGCTGTCATCGTACATGGCGACATCCTCGGGCGAAGGGACGACGATCCGCTCTTCTCCGGGGAATTTCTCATCGTTCTTTCCGTTCAAAAAATACCCGATGTGAGCGGCCTTCTCGGACTCGGCGATCTTGGCCAGCCGCAGGCCGGCTTCCGAAAGAACTTCGGCCAGCGTGTTTTTGAGCTTTTCCTGCTTGGGAAAGGCCACCCCGACACGGAGGCCCGGGTCGTATTCGATCATCGTCACAAAGTTGAGATTCAGGTCTTTTTTGACGGGGAAGGCGGAGAAATCCTTGCCGGTCAGCGCTTCCGTGATCTCGATTTCTCGTTCGCCGCGGATGTCATAAAAGATGACCGAGTCTCCGCTTTCCAGCCTTCCCAGCGGCTGTCCGGCGGTGTCGACCTTGATCAAGGGCTCGAGCGCCTCGTCCTCCTGGCCGGCGCCGTACGCCCGTCGGATTGCCTCGCCCATGGCGGAAGAAATCTGTTTTTTATTCTCGTCGGCCATGATTTTGCCAAAATGAGCCTATACTATAAAAGCCAGAAAAAGCGTTGTCAATGAAGACGCGGTTCGCGGCACCCCCTCGCCGAGCAAACATCATAAGACCCAAAATTGGGATAAGAAATCACTCTGGCCACTCAGGGGTCCTTCAAATATAATAATACCCATCCCGCTAGAGGAGGCATCAACATGAAAAAGGCGACAAGCTTTTTGGCCGCATTTTTGATTATCTTGGCGGCGATTCCGGCCGGCGCCCAGACCCGGCCGCTGACGTTCGATGACTTCATCAAAATCAAGCGGGTGACCGACCCGCAGCCTTCCCCCGATGGAAGCTGGATCGCCTTCGTCGTCACCGCCATGGATAAAGAGGCCAACCGCGGTAACAGCGATATCTGGCTCATCCCGGCCAAGGGCGGGGAGCCGCTGCAGCTCACCTCCGGCCCGCTGGCGGACATGAACCCCCGTTGGTCTCCGGACGGCAGGAAGATCGCCTTCATTTCGACCCGGAGCGGTTCGCCCCAGGTCTGGATCATCAACTCCAGCGGCGGAGAAGCTTACCAGCTGACGACGCTTTCCACAGGCGCCTCGGGCGTCATTTGGTCTCCGGACGGCAAAACGCTGGCCTTCACTTCATCCGTCTATCCAGATTGCGCCGAAGACGACTGCAACAAGAAGAAAGCGGAAGCCCGGGAAAAAAGCAAAGTCAAGGCCAGGCTCTATAGCAATCTGCTCGTCCGCCACTGGAATGCCTGGGCGGACGGAACGCGAAGCCATGTATTCATGATTCCGGCCGAGGGAGGAAAAGCCGTGGACGTGACCCCCGGAGATTACGACACGCCCCCGATCGCCCTGGGCGGATCCCAGGACTTTGCGTTCTCACCCGACGGAAGCGAACTCTGTTTTGTCCGTAATATCGATCCTGAGTTAAAGCTTGGTCTCGGCACGAACAATGATCTTTTCCTCACCTCTGTCAAGGGCGGAGAAATCAAGCCCCTCACGACCAACAAGGCCGACGACAACTCGCCCAGGTATTCGCCTGACGGAAAATATATCGCCTACAAAGCCATGGCCAGGCCGGGCTTTGAAGCGGACAAATACAGCTTGATGTTGTATGAACGAAAAACGCAAAAAATCCAGAACCTGACGGAGAGGCTGGATGATTCGGTCGATGAAATCATTTGGGCGCGGGACGGCTCCACGATCTATTTCTCGGCCGAAGAAAAAGGCCGGACCGCCCTGTTTAAAATTTCGCTCAAGGACCTCAGGGTCGAAAAAATCCTGGACGGCCACACGTTCAACTTGATCAGCCTGCTCCCCGACGGAAAGACGTTCGTTTTCCTCAAACAGGCTATGAACCGGCCGAACGATCTCTACTCCCTCGACCTCGATGCAAAAAAACCAGTCCCGCTGACCGACTTCAGCCGGGACTTGCGGGACCAGCTCGCCATGAACGGCGCCGAAGAGTTCTGGTTCGAGGGAGCGGCCAAGGACAAGGTCCACGGTTGGCTGCTCAAACCCCCGGCCTTTGACCCGGCCAAAAAATATCCCCTGGTCATGATGATCCACGGCGGGCCCCAGGGCGCCTGGAAAGACGATTTCCATTACCGCTGGAACGCCCAGATGTTCGCCGCCCCCGGGTATGTCGTAGCCATGATCAACTTTCACGGCAGCACGGGCTATGGACAGCGATTCACGGATTCGATCAGCGGCGACTGGGGCGGAAAGCCCTATCAAGACATCATGCTCGGGCTTCGCTACCTCCACGGCCGCTTTCCGTTTATCGATGCCGGCCGGAACGCGGCGGCCGGAGCGTCCTATGGCGGGTATATGGTCGACTGGATCGAAGGCCAGACGGACGCATTCAAATGCCTGGTCAGCCATTCCGGAGTTTTCGACCTGCGTTCCATGTATGGGGCGACCGAAGAACTCTGGTTTCCCGAATGGGAATACCTGGGCACGCCCTGGACCAGCCCCGAACAATACGCGAAGTGGTCGCCGTCGAGCCATGTCAAAAACTTCAAGACGCCGTGCCTGGTCATCCACAGCCAGAACGATTTCCGCGTCCCGCTCGAACAGGGGCTTCAGTTCTTCACCGCCTTGCAGCGAATGAACGTCCCTTCCAAGCTTCTCTATTTCCCGGACGAAGACCACTTTATCCAGAAGCCGCAGAATGCCGAGCTATGGTGGAAGACCATCCTCGACTGGCTCGCCGAATACCTTAAGAAATAATAGGTTGGGGAAACAAATTTAAAGAAATCAAGCTTTTTAGTCCAGCGGCATGCCGACCAGGGCGAACGGATCGACGCGGCTTTCATAAATCTTGAGCGCCCAGTGGAGATGAGGCCCGGTGGAGCGCCCCGTTGAGCCGACTTTTCCGATCAGGGCGCCTTTCTTGACCACGTCACCCCTTTTCACCAGGAACTTCGACATATGGCCGTAAATACTGAAAACGCCCCGGCCGTGTTCGATGATCACGGTCTTGCCGGAAAAATAGAGGCTGCTGGCCAGAACGACTTTTCCCGAATTGGCGGCCCGGATCGGTGTCCCCCACGGCGCGCCGATATCCACGCCGGCGTGGACGGAAGGAGGCCTTTTGTTATAGATTCGCCGCTGCCCGAAATTGGGAAAAGCCTCATGGTCGAGCGGCGGGATGAAACTGCCAGTTCCCAGCCACTCCGGCGTTATACAGTTATAGATATCCTGGAGAAGCTCCTGTTCCCTGCGGATGCGCTCCAGCTCCTGGGGCGGCGGGGCGATCAGGCTCTCTTTGATCCAGAATCTTTTCTGGGAAAAATTCTTGGGATCGATCAAAAATTCCTGCCGGGCGTCTTCCTTGGTCCCATCCTCCTTCTCCGCAGTGATTCTGATGACGTAGGATTGAGGCTTCACGTCGAGATCGACGCCGATGAGGGCAAAGGGCTTTTCGCCCGGCCGCGAAGCGCTCAAGATATATTTCTTGCCCAGGAATTGAAGCCGGACAGCCTTGACCGGCGGCTCGCCCTTCAAAACCGCCAGAATGACCTCGCCCGGTTGAAGAGACCGGAAGACAAACTCGACGGGCATTCCGTCCACGGTGAGCGTCTGGTACGTGTTGGACGGAAACAAGGCCGCTCCGAGGCAGACGAGGATCAGCAGCAAGAAATAAATTCGCTTTTTCATGCGGAAATCTTTTTTCGCAAAATTTTTCCCGGCAGCTTCCCTGTGTGCACGCCGCCTTCGATGACAACCTGCCCGTTGACAAGCACGTAGTCCATGCCTGCGGGATATTGATGGGGATCGCTCCATGTCGCCCGGTCGATCACCTTGTCCGGGTCAAAGATGACCAGGTCCGCATAGGATCCAGCCTGGAGAACGCCTCGCTTGTCCAGGCCGAATTTTCCGGCCGGCAGGGACGTCATTTTTTTCAGCATCTCCTCCAATTTCAGGAGCTTTGCTTCGCGGACATACTTCCCGAGAACCCGCGGAAAGGTCCCATACATCCGCGGGTGGGGCTTGCTGCGGCCAAGCAGGCCATAGGGCGCCAGCGCCTCTCCATCCGTGCCGACGCCGACCAGAGGATGGGCCAGGATGCGCTTGAGGTTTTCCTCTGTGCCCAAGAAAATGACCATGCCGACTGCGTCTTTTTCCTCGATGATGAGGTCCCTCATGAACTCATAGGGTGCTTTTCCCGTTTCTTTGGAAGCTTGGAGGATGTTCTTGCCTTGAAAAGGCCGGTTTTTTTCAGACAGGACGGAGGAAATGACCACTTTGTCCCAGGAGCCGAGCTTTTTCTCGCGCTCGGCTAGGAAAGCCCTGAGCCGGGCATCCTGATAGGGATCTTTGAGCCTGGCGATGAATTCCTCGGTCGTCCCCTGCCGGGCCCAGAGCGGAAAATTGAAGCTGAGGCTCGTGGCACCGGCGATATAGGGATAGCGATCGCAGAAAATATCGACGCCGTCTTTTTTTGCCTCCTCGATCTTGGTCAGCGCTGCATCGATCTTATTCCAGTTCCGAGGATAGGCGACTTTGAGATGGGAGATCTGGAGGCTCACGCCGGATTGTTTGGCGACGCCGATCGTCTCATCGAGCGATTCGATCAAGAGATCGCCCTCATCGCGCATGTGACTGGCATAAACCCCGCCCCGCTGAGCCACGATCTTGGACAATTCGGCGATTTCGTCTCCCTGGGCAAAACTGCCGGGGGTGTATTCCAATCCGGTCGACATCCCGAGAGCGCCGTTCTTGATATTCTCGGCGACCAGAGCTTTCATTTTTTCCATCTCTTCAGGTTTCGGCGGCCTGTCATTGAACCCCATCGCGGCCCCGCGGATGGCCCCCTGTCCGACGAGGGTCGCATAATTGAGGGCCATCCCTTTCTCTTGGAGCCTGGCAAAAAAGCCCGTGATGTCCCGCCACGTCAGGTCCACGTCGTACTGTTTTTTAAGGGATTCTTTCTGTTCCTCGAATATCTCTTCGGCGATGGGGAAAGGCGATGAACCGCAGTTGCCGCTGATGAGGGTCGTGATCCCCTGATGGACCGAGCTTTCCGCTCTAGGATTGGCCAGAAGCTGGGCATCCGTATGGTCATGGACATCGATAAAGCCGGGGGCGATGGCCGAGCCGCGGGCATCGATCACTCGGACACCCCGGCTTGGGGAAACGCTCCCGATATATTTTATGGAATTGCCGGATATACCGATGTCGGTCACAAGGCCGGGATTGCCAAGCCCGTCAAAGACGAGGCCGTCTTTGATGACCAGGTCATAGTCCTTATCAGAAGAGCAGCCGGTGAGGGCAATCCCGCCTCCGGCCAGGGAAGCTGCGGCGACGGCCCGGCCCGCCTTCTTCAAAAAATCCCGGCGCTTGATCCGGTCGGTCATGGGATTCTCTCCTTAGACATCAGTCGACAAGGCTCATCTTAATCAAACCGAGGGTGATTGTCTAGAGTTTCACAATCCCGACTAATATCGACGCAATCATTAAAATGACATTCCCGTTCGGGGGGCGCTTAGGCCGTCCCTAGCCCCCGAGCCCCGAGGAACCAGTCCCGTCGGTTCCCCCCGTCGGAAAAGCCGACGGGGCCCCCCTCCGC
>CAZIDN010000099.1:0-10703 GCA_964537875.1 uncultured Eubacteriales bacterium | reverse complement strand
TTCGTGCCTTTGATGTCTTCATTGTGGAGGGTCTTGTAGGGGATACCCATGTCATCTAACATATAGCGCGTCCAACCTTCGTCCATATTGCCTCTCCAAGATTGGTATAAGCCTACCCGATGGAATTTCAGGGGCGACTTGGCAATGTCGGCGACATCCTCGAAGTCGAGGACGGCCAGATGATGTTTTTGGAGGAGGGCTGGCAACGCCTTCTTGACATCGAGGGAATTCTTGACGATGAAGCTTCCCGCCGGGACGTCGATACCTTTTTTATTGATTTTGGCCTTGGTCCTCCAGACTTCGGCCTTGGCGTCCTTGAGGAGAGAGAACACGATCGTGTACGAGGCGTTGATCTGAGAGCCCAGGGCGATATAGTTCGCCGCGCCCTGGTTTGGCGGGACAGGAGGATACGGGACTTGGACGAGCTTTTCGAGCTTGATATCGAACGGTTCCTTGATCTCTTCGCAGGCAACTCCCATTTGAAGCGGCAGTGTCCAGCCGGCATTATCGTAGGGAGGTTGTGGAGGGCCGCCCGGATACTGCCGCATGTCGGGGTATTTCTGTTTCTCTAGGAGCGCCCAGGCATAGGCCTTGTAGGGCTGGGCGGTCTTCACCACGAACGATCCGGCGGGGAAGAATTTGCCGTCGGCGACGAAGTCGGCCTTGGCTTGATGGATCTCGATGCCGCCCATCTGGAGCACATCGAGCATTTTGAACATCGTGGGATAATCATGCTGATACTGTTTGGCGGAAATGACGAAAGCATAAGGCTGGTCCTTGTCCACCTTTTCGACAGAGTCTTTGCACATTTGATAGAAGTTGAACAGGAAGTCCTCCTTATGGAGCGCCGCCGTCTTGATCAAGCTTTGGCAGAAGATCAGCTCATATTCGACGATATCGCGCAGCCTCCACCAGCCGCCCCGCCAGGGATCGACGAAATCCATCATCTTTTCATAATAGGACTTCGGGATTTCGTTTGGTTCGATATAAATGGGTGTGGCCAGCCGAACCGAGGCCGCCTCGCTCAGGATGCCGATGACATTGTGCAGCCAGGGCGTATCGTCGCAGGCCCCGATGTACCAGCCCGTGTAGCTCCGGCCGTTGACCACGCCGCTCTTGCCGTTTTGTTGCAGGTCATAGCCCATGGAGGTGCCCAGGAGATTGGCGGTCCGCCAGACCATGGGATGGATATTGGGCAGGGGAGGGTCCATGTACGGAGGAATAAAAAGCCGGGCGCCCGTGGACCCCATTTGGTGTTGGTCGAGATGGATCTGCGGCAGCCAGTCGTGGTATTGAACCTTGGTGATGGCCCTGGTTTCCGTCAGGTTTAGCATGAACCAGTCTCGGTTGTCGTCGTGGCCGGCATAATAATGGTAGAGCCAGGGCATCGAGCCGGTCTCATATTTCGTGCCGAGATATTTTTTGTACCAGTCAATGACCATTTGGTTGCCGTCGGGATTATGGGTGGGGCAGAGGAGGACGATGACGTCGCTCAGGACTTTTTTTGCGTCAAAGAGAGTTTTTCCCGTGACCAGGTTGTAGGCAAGCTCCATGGAGGCTTGGGAAGCGGCGATTTCGGTGGCGTGGAGGCTGGCGGTGATAAGCACGATGACCTTGCCTTCCTTGGCCAGTTTCTTGGCGTCCTCGGCGGGAAGCGAGCGGGGATCGCGCAATTTCTTGACGATCTCCTTGTATCGATCCAGCTTGGCCATGTTCTCTTCCGAGGTGATGACGGCCATGATCATCGGTTTCTTGAGAGTCGATGTGCCGATCGTCAGCAGCTTAAGCCGGGGCGATTCCTGGGCCAATTTTTCGAAATAGGCTTTAATTTGATTGTAATCGGCCAGCTTCTTATCGGTGCCGACCTTGAAGCCCAGAAATGCTTCAGGGGTTGTCTGAGCATGAACGAAAACGGCTATTGATAGGAAAATAAAAAGGCTGAAGGAAAATTTAGCTGGGGAAAGTGCTTTTTTCATCCAAACCTCCTAGGGTGTGAAATAAGAGATTTCTATCATTTACCCGGAGGCCTGTCAAGGACACATGGATTTTGCCCGACCGGGCAGTAAGCATCCGTTTGCGTGATTTTCTATCGGTGCCGGAATCGCCCCCGGGCCCCTGGGGAACCAGTCCCGTCGGTTCCCCCCGTCGAAAAGCCGACGGGGCCCCCCTCCGCTAGGGGGCCTTGGGGGCGGTTCCGACACCTCTTTGAAATCACATATTTGGGGATGCTTCAGGCCGGCATTCATTTGACAAATCCGCCATCCCCGGTTAGGATTTAATTTCAGAGGCGTTCGTCCGACTCAATTTAGGATAAGGAAAATGTCATGACCATTGATTCTGGAAAATTCCGGGCCCTCCGCTGGATGGCCCTGATCTGCGCCGCCCTCATCGCTTCGCCCCTGGCCTTTTCCGGCCAGGCTTCACAGCCCCAGGAGGACGAAGTCCAAAAGCTCCTGGCTCAAGCGGACGCCTATTCGCAAAAAGGAGATTACAAGCTGGCCATCGGCTGCTACCTCGAATCCGCCGCTCTTTCTCAGAGCAAGCCCAGCCTGTCCCGGGCCTATTTCGGGCTGGCACTCGATTATTTTTATCTTCGGGACATGGCCAATTCCGTAAAATGGATGCGCAAGGTCTCGGAAGTGGACCCCAACAAAGAAATTTCCGAGCTGTTCTATCCGAAGGGATTTACCCAGCTTTTCAATCAAGTCCAAAAAGAGCGACGGGAAAAGCTTCCGGCCGCCGGCGGCGAGGAGACCGGCAGGAAAGAGGTCCCGGCGAAGGTCGCTGAAGAGAAAAAACCGATCCAGCAGGAAGCCAAAAAAGAGGAAGCGCCGCCGGAAGCCGCGGCCAAGCCTCCCGCCAGGCAGCCCGTTGTATCGCCCGAAAATGCCCAGCCTGTCCAGCCGGCGAAGGGCGGCCACTGGGAGGTCGGAGCTCACTATTCCATGTGGGGTCTGGATCTGATCAAGGGATTGTTCGAGAAATCTCTGACGGATAGGCTTGGACAGGAAGTCCAGAATGAAGTGGTTAAACAAGTCCAGAACTTGCATGGAATCCTGGTCCAATCGAGCTATGCTCAGGAGCTGACCTTAGATACTTCCGGGTCCAATTACGGCCTCGAGATCCGCTATTATTCCAGGGGAAGGGCGGGGACATTCAGCTTCGGTCTTTCCTTGGAAAAAACAACTATCAAGCTGGCCGTCGCCGGCAAGGCCAGACAGGATTTCTCAAACGGGAGCTATGCCGCCGCCAACGCAGACGCGGTGATCTCGACAAGCCCATTCACAACGAATTTCAGTTTTCGCTGGGACTTCAACGCAGGCCGCATGGTCACGCCGTACTTCGTGCTGGGCTTCGGTGTGTCTTCCCTCGACGGAGAGTACAGCTACGCCTGGTCGGGAGATTATCAACTGGGATCGAATAAGGAAACGATCTCTGGGGAGTCGGAAACCGGCGACTTCAAGGCTCTTTCAACGCGGCTGGATTTCCAGATCCCAACGACCTTTATCCTTCTTCAGTTGAATTTCGGGGTCAAAGTAGAAGTTTATCCCAACGTCTGCCTTCTCGGAGAGGCGGGAATCTGGGATGGATTGATCCTTCGCTTCGGCGCCGCCTACAAGTTCTAGCCTGAGGAAAGCTTCTCTCCTTTTAAAAGCCTCGGAAGTGCTTACAAAAGCCTTCGAAAATTCGACGCAACCAGTGTATAATATCAACCTTGACCGTGCTAGACGGGGAGCTAGCGGTGCCCTGTTGCCCACAACCCGCTATAGTGGGGTCGAAGTCCTTGCCGAGGCCGGGCTTTTTCTGGTCCGTGTCCCTGCAAGTGGCGATGAGGGTCGGGGCCCTGAGCAAAGAGCTTCCTGTGAACCCCGTCAGAACCGGAAGGTAGCAGCGGCAGCAGGACGGCCTCTTGTGCGTCAGTCAGCCTTGCCTGAGTTAACTACAGGGACAACGCAGGGAGAGAATGGTCGAAGCCGGGTGCACGGTCTTTTTATCTACGGAAACATAAGAAAAAAATTAGAAAGGAGATCAGGATGAAAAAGATTCCAAGGTTCTTGGTGATTTCAAGTTTCGCGCTGGCCATCCTGGCTGCGGCCAACTACAGCCTAGCCCAGGAAACGGACGCCGAAGGCTGCAAAGACCATCCGCTGTTCACCCGGATGAAGAATTTTTATATCCGCTCGTGTGAAAAGAATTTCGATGCGGTGGAATTCACCGTTGCGGACAGCAAGACAGAAACCGTCGAAGGCGACAAAACGGTGATCGACTACTCCTTGAAGGAAGGTATCGATCCCCCCAGCGCCCTCCAGATCATCCGCAATTACGGCAATGCCGTCAAATCCCTCGGCGGCACTCAGCTTTATCAGGACGCCGGCGGGACCGGGTCGGCAACGTTTAAGCTCGTCAAGAATAACCGGGAAATCTGGGTTTCGATCACGACCTATAATAGTAACACCCTCATCCAGTTGACCATCCTTGAAAAAGGGGAGATGGTCCAGGAAATAACGGCGGACGCCATGTATAACGCCCTCAACAAGGACGGCTTCATGGCCCTCTATATCAATTTCGACACGGGCAAGTTTGACATCAAGCCCGATTCCATGGCCATCATCGATCAGATCGCCGCCCTCATGAAAGCCCATGCCGATCTGAAGATCAGCATCGAAGGCCACACGGACAATGTGGGGACGCCGGCCTCGAACAAGACGCTTTCGGAACAACGGGCCAAATCGGTCATGAACGCCGTTGTCCAGAAGGGGATCGCCGCCGGCCAGCTGAGCGCCGTAGGTTGGGGTCAGGACAAGCCCATCGCCGACAACCGCAGCGAAGACGGCCGGGCCAAGAACCGTCGGGTCGAAATCGTCAAGAAATAGCTTTTTCTGAGGGAAGGGCAACCGGACAGCACCGTTCCCTTCGCATTTTTAATTAAAATGACATCCCGGTTCGGGCGGCGCTTAGGCCGTCCGTAGCCCCCGGGCCCCGGGGAACCAGTCCCGTCGGTTCCCCCCGTCGGAAAAGCCGACGGGTCCCCCCTCCGCTACGGGGGCTTCAGGACGGCCTAAGCGCCGCCCATACATTGTCACTTTATTTATCGCATTTGTAGATTTCATGATTAAGATAAAATGAGCAAGAGGCTGGCTGGTGTAAAAGCCCATACCTTCTCTGGCTCGGTCCTAGCCTAATCAATTCGGAGTCAGGCCCAGCTTTTTCATGAGTCCGCGGAGTTCCGCTTTTCCTTGTTCTTCGATCGGGAGAAGCGGCAGCCGGCATGGGCCTCCATAATAGCCCTGCGCATCGAGAGCATATTTCAAGCCCGGGATGCCATAGGTTTCCATGATCGCTTTATTCAGAGGAATTAGATCATGTTGGAGCTTGGCGGCCGCTTCGATTTTATTTTCTTGGAAGAGATGAAAAATCTGCAGACAGATATCCGGGGCGGCGTTGGCGACGGACAGGATGGCCCCGCAGGCCCCCATCACCAATCCGGGAAGAATCACATTCCCGGACCCCAGCAAATAGCTGAATCCGGCCGGGACTTTAGGGACAACCTCTCCCAGAAACGACAGGTTTCCGGCGCTCTCTTTGAGGCCGATAATATTCGAATGGCTGGAGAGTTCCATGATGAGCCGGCTTTCAAGGGAGATTCCCGTGTTCTGCGGGATGTTATAGATGATGAGAGGAACTCTGGATTTGTCGGCCAGAGTCAGATAGTGCTTTTTCAGGGCGTTGCGGCCCATCTTTGACTTATAATAGCTCGGCGGCCGGACGAGGGCGGCATCGATGCCGAGATCGGCCATCGCGTTTGTGAATTCTATGGTCAGCTTGGTCGATTCGCGGGCGGTGCCGGCGATGACCTTTTTTCCCTTAGCGACAGCTTCCTTGGCCGCCCGGACCAAGCAAGTCGATTCCTCGTCCGAGAGCGAAACGCATTCTCCGGTGGAGCCGAGGACCACGTATCCTGCCAATGCCGTAGCATTGTATTTCTGGATGTTATCCTTGAATTTTTCTATGGACAGGTCCTCTCCGACAAACGGACTCGCCAACGCCGCAAAGATCCCTCTGAATTTTTTTGCCACGAAGACTACTCCTCAAAGATGATATGGCCTCTAAAGCCGGCGATCATCCTCTCCGTCTGAGCTCGCGCTCAATTCGATGAAGTTCCGCATCGCTCATGCCGAAATAATGCCCGACTTCATGGAGGACGACGTCTTGGACTTTTTCCTTGAGTTCCTCCTCGGTTTCGCAAATATCTTCGATGGGTTTCTGGTAGATGACGATCACGTCGGGAGGGATGTTGCCGTAATAGGGTCCCCGGTGCTTGAAGGGAACGCCGTGGTAGAGTCCGAGGATGCTGCCCGAACGGGACGCTCCGAATTTGCGCCGGGTTTCGCCCGAGGGATAATCCTCCACGATCACGGCCAGGTTCTCGATGTACTTTTTGAACTTTTGGGGCAGACCGGCCAGCGCCTCTTCCACCAGCTGTTCGAATTGCTCTCGTTCCATCGGGGTCTTATTTTTCGATGCCGATCCGGGCCGGCACGCCTTTTCGATAGTAATGCTTGCGTTCGCGCATGTCCGTGACCAGGTCGGCCCTCCGGATGAGCGAGGCCGGGGCGTAGCGCCCGGTCAGGACTACCTCGACGTTGTCGGGTTTCCGGTCAAGAAAGCCATGGACGTCTTTTTCGGAAAGGAGCTTGAAGTACAGGGCGACGTTGATTTCGTCCAGGATGACCAGGTCGTATCTTTTCGAGAGCATGGCCGCCAGGCATTTCTTCAAGCCGTCCCGCGCCCTTCGGATATCTTCATCCTCGGGATTTTCGGTGACATGGATGAAGCCCTTGCGACCGAACTGACGGAGGGTGACGAGCGGCCGGAGTTTTTTTAAGGCCTCCAGCTCTCCGTACCTTTGCCCTTTCAGGAACTGTCCGAAATAACACCTGTAGCCGTGCCCGGCCGCCCTCAGGGCAAGACCCAGGGCCGCCGTCGTTTTTCCTTTCCCGTTTCCCGTGTAAACCTGGAGATAGCCCTTGAAGTCTTCGGCTTTCTTTTTTGGGGCCATTTTTTGTTTTTACTATATGTGAATCCAGGCGGTGAGTCAACTTGGAGGGGAAGACCCCTTCCAATGGGCGCCGAACTTCGTCCGACGCCCGGCCGGTTTGTTTTCGATTTGGCAGGCTTGTGTTATAATCCGGGCGATGCTGGACCCCAAATTTGTCCTGGAGAACAAAGACTTTGTCCTGAGAAAGATCGGCTCGAGGGGCATCACGATCAACTTGGATGAATTCAGCCGGTTGTCGGACGAGAAGAAAAAGGTCCTCCGAAAAGCCGAAGAACTTCGTTTCGAGCGGAACAAGGCTTCGGACCTCATCGCCCAGTCCAAGCGGGAGAAGAAGGACGCCTCGAGCTTGATCGCCGAGATGAGAACGGTCGGCGACCGGATCAAGGCGCTCGAGGATGAGCTCAGACAGGTCGATGAAAAGATTCGGCTGACCCTTCTCAATATTCCCAACGTTCCGGACGATTCCGTTCCCGAAGGCAAAAGCTCCGCTGATAATAGGGAAGTCCGGCGGTCCGGAACGCCGCCAGAATTGCCCTTTATGCCCCAGCCCCACTGGGATATCGGGACTCAGCTGGGGATCCTGGATTTTGAGCGCGCCGGCAAGATCACGGGATCAAGGTTCACGGTCTACCTGGGAGCCGGGGCCCGGCTGGAACGGGCGCTGATCAATTTTATGCTCGATATTCACACGCGGGAGCGCGGATACCTGGAGGTCCTGCCGCCCTTTATCGTCAATGCCGAAAGCTTGACGGGTACCGGAAATCTTCCCAAGTTTGCCGCCGACCTTTTCAAGCTCGAAGGCACGAGCTGGTATCTCATTCCCACGGCCGAGGTGCCTCTCACCAATTATTACCGTGAGGAAATTCTCGAGGCCGCGGTCCTGCCCCAGCGGTTCGTAGCCTATACCCCGTGTTTCAGGAGCGAAGCCGGCTCGTACGGAAAGGACATCCGCGGCCTCATCCGCCAGCACCAGTTCAATAAAGTCGAGATGATGATCTTTTCCCTGCCGGAAAAGTCCTTCGAAGAGCTCGAGAAAATGACCACGGACGCGGAGGAGATCTTGAAGAGGCTGGGCATTCCCTATCGCGTCGTCGTCCTGTGCGCGGGCGATATGGGCTTTGCCAGCCAAAAAACCTATGACCTGGAAGTCTGGATGCCGTCGCGGAAGGGCTACCTGGAAATTTCGTCCTGCTCCAACTGCGGCGATTTTCAGGCGCGCCGGTCCAACATCCGGTTTCGCAGGGAGCCCAAGGCCAAGCTCGAATTCGTCCATACGCTCAACGGCTCCGGTCTGGCCGTCGGCAGGACGGTCAGCGCCATCCTGGAAAATTACCAGGAGAAGGACGGCACGGTCGCCGTCCCTGCCGCCCTCCGGCCTTACATGGACGGTCTGGAACGAATCAGCTAGTCCTTTCTGAATTTCCTTATAAGCCTTGAAAATAAAAGTCAAGCCGCGATCATCGGCAAGGGAGAGGCCGGGGGAATTTCCGCTTGCGGCTGTGCGGAACAGCGGGTAAAATAAATTCTCTTGACGGAGGGATGGCCGAGTGGTTTAAGGCGGCGGTCTTGAAAACCGCTTTCCAGTTTTCTGGAACGGGGGTTCGAATCCCTCTCCCTCCGTCCTTATAGGAGGGACACGTACCTGCGCCCAGAGGCTCCCCTTAATTGGCTAAGGGGAGTAGTGGGGATTAATAGAGTAAATAAAAGTCTTAAAACGTGTCCCGATATTCCGAAACGCCTATCAGACTCCAATTTAAAAATATGGTTCTCTTCCATTTCGTATGGGGAAAATTGTATGGGAAACGATCCGGAAACGGCCTCGCTCCCCATCCGGGTTTTTCACGCCGTTCCCGAGCCCTCCTTCTCGGCGGCGAAGAACTCGCTTCCCGGCCTTGATTTTACGGACGTTCGCCGGGAAGCTCAGACAACTTCGCCGGCCGGCTTCTTCCGAGCCGGCTGCCCTCGAAGGAGGACTCGGGAAGGCTAAACCCTCCATGGTCGCTTCGGCCGTCTCCGGATCGTTTCTCTTTTCTACCCACACGAAATGGAAGAGAACCAAAAATATTAATCTCCCCTGCCCCCCTCTTATGTTTACAGCAGCGGCCAGGATTTTTTAGACCGTCGTCCGGCTGGTCGCCCCGTTCTTTATTCTTTTCTTAGAGGATTGGTAACTGATCGGCTGGAAAGGCTGAGACCGTGAACCGTCCTACCTTTTTGCCTCAAACAGGGTCCAAGGATTCGATTTCATATCCTTGAGGAATTTCTCCTGCCATTGATATTCCGGGTGCTTTTCAAAGAAGTCGGCCGCCATAAAATCCTGGCCGCAAGGATGGCCCATTCTGCCCCAGATCTTCATCTCCTTGGCCAGCCCGGCCGTCGTGACTTTGCCCTGGACGGTGCCGCCGGGAAAATAGGGTGCCCAAGAAAATTCCGGGCAGCCTTTTGGATCGTCGTCGACGTGGCCGCACAGGACATTCCCGTTGGACCCCTGCGATCCGGTGGCGGCATCCAGATGGTCTGCCTCAAAAGCTTTGCCCATCTCAGCGTTGATCTTTCCTTTGTGTTCCTCCATGAGCTGTTCCCAACGGGCTTTCCTGACCAGCACCGACTGGGCCGTATCTTCGGGATTGAAGGTCGTCTCTTCGGCGATGAATTTTTCGTCGGCGGCAAAGTTGGAGCCGATGAAATAGCCGTCCTTCGTCCGCCAGACAGGCTGATTTTTGAGCCCCAATTCGAGCTTGGCGATCTCATTCGTTTTCGTGTCCCCGACCAGCCAGTCGTTGGCATAGCCGCCGTTGTTGCCCGTGGTCATGATCTTGATAAAATCGTCGATCGAACGGGCATACTGGGCCGCCTTGCGGGCCCGCATGAATTCGGGAGTACCACTTTCTTTGAAGCCTTTGAACTGGGAGATCGTCGTCTCTGTATAGAGAATCCCGGCGCTGTTGATGACAAAGTCGTCGCCGCTGTGGATATAGCCGGGGAAGCTGTCCATGAGGATCCTCAAGCCCTTCTGGGGAACGATATCGGCCATGACCCTCCACCGTTCGCCGACGATGTATTCCACCCATGAATTGTGGCCCATCACGATTTGGCCGTCTTCTGTGTAGCTGCCGGTGGCCATGAAGGCGCTGCAGTAGCCGGGCGCTCGATTGTCGCCCGCACCGGCCTTGGCCTTTTCGTCGAGATAGGGGAGATAATACCAGGCCAGCTCGATCCAGCCGTTGAGGACGGTGATGTCGATCCGGTCGTATTTTATATCCGGAAGCCGGGCTTTCAGCCCCGCGGCGATCCCTTCGATTTCGGCTTGGTATTCCGGCTCCAGCTTGGGCCAGAACATCCTCTCGGCCGCTTCTCGGTAGAACGGCCAGTCCCTCTTCGTCGCTTTTGGCAGGTAGAAGGCGAACATCTGCAGCGCGTCATCGATCTCCGGAGCGAGATGGTAGCCGTGCTGGAACCCGATCTCCTCCGGCGTCCCCTCGAGGTGGACGAAGACCCAGCCGTTTTGATCTTCCCGGGCGGAATTGCCAAGCTTGGCTTTCGTTCCCGTCGAGCAGGAAACGGCCAAGATCAAAGCCGCCACGGCCAAGAGAATTACGAGATTTTTTTTCGGGTTCATGGTTTCTCTCCATCGTTCGATTTC
>CAZIDN010000098.1:0-10716 GCA_964537875.1 uncultured Eubacteriales bacterium | reverse complement strand
TGACATTTTCATTTGCGGAAAGAACGGGTTACTCGAAGGACGAATTCATCCGGCGAAGAAACGCCCTGATGGACCAATGCAAAGAGGGAATTATCATTTTCTTTGGCGACACGACGGGTCGAAGGGCCGGATCAAACCCGGGAGCATTTTTTCGGCAAGACAGCGACTTTTACTATTTCACGGGCATCGAGGACGTCAACGCCGTCCTGGCCATGACACCCAAGACCAAAGAAGCGTTTCTCTTTTTGCCCAAGTTGACGGCCAGCCAAATAACCGGAGAAGGGCCGAACCTGCTCGAAGACGAGAAATCCAAAGAAAAGTCCGGCTTTGCGGATATTTTCCTCTTGACCTATCTCGACGAGTTCATCGCCCGAAATGCATCAAGGCAGGGCTATATGTTCTTTCTCCAGATGGCTCCCAGGGAAGCCTATACGTCTTTCGCCAAAAGGAGCATGTTGCATTATAGCGACCAGGTCCCGATCGACATCTACCGGTACAACAAGCTCAAAGAACGATTCCCGGCTTTCGAACTGAAGGACATGACGCCGATGATCGATTCCCTGAGAGTCATCAAATCGGCGGAGGAGACCGAGATCCTGCGGAAGAACGGGAAGATTTCCGCGGAGGCGGTCAAGCAGGCGATGCTGGCCACAAAGCCGGGAGTTTTTGAGTACGAAATCGAAGCTGCGGCCATGCACGTTATCATCAAGAACGGGGCGCGGCAGGCCGCCTATCCGCCGATTGTCGCGTCCGGCCTAAATTCGTGCACCTTGCACTACAGCAAGAATTCCAGAAAGACCGAAGAGAATGACGTGGTCCTCATGGATTTTGGGGCCGAACTGGATTATCTCGCGATGGACATTACCCGGACCTGGCCCTCCTCGGGGAAATTCACTCCCGAACAGCGGGAGGTTTATCAGATCGTCCTGGAAGTGGAAAAGGCCTGTATCGAAGCTTACCGGCCCGGGGCTACGGTCGAGGACGTTCAGAAACACGTGGCCTCCGTCATGAAGAAGAAGGGTTTGGACGCCAGGGGCCAGGGAGGCGGCTTCGGCCACTACGTGGGGATGTCCGTCCACGATGTCGGACCGCGGATCACGAAACTGAAAGAGGGAATGGTCTTCGCCATCGAACCCGCGCTCTACTATCCCAAGAAGAATTTCGGCATCAGGATAGAAGACACGGTCTTGATCACCAAGAACGGCTGTGAAGTCCTGACAAAAGACGTTCCCAAAGAAATCGACGAGATCGAGAAGCTGATGGCCGGGAGAAAGTAAGACGTTAGAATTCGGGAATTCCCCGCACGGGGTATATTAGCCGCTCCTTATGGCAGGAAAAAAAGGGCTTGAAATTGTAGCCCATTTGTGCTACTTTAATATTGAAAAATGGAGGATGCATTATGAGTAAAACAGCAACAGTCCGGGCCCGCATTGAACCGGAATTGAAAAATCACGCCGAAAGCGTGTTCCAACGGCTAGGCATGAGCGCGACTCAGGCTATCACAATCTTTTACAGGCAAGTCGAACTCCGCGGTGGGCTTCCCTTCGATATCGCCATTCCTACGCCCACGACGAAAAGGACGCTGGACTCGACGGACGCTGGACGTGATCTTGTCATCTGTAAGGATGCAGACGACATGTTTGATAAACTGGGGATTTGATGTATACCCCGGTTTATACCAAACAGTTCGAAAAAGACATCAGGCGGGCAAAGCGCCGCGGCAAGAATCTCGAGAAGTTTAAGATCATTGCCAGAACACTCCTGGCTGGACAAGCTCTCGACAATATTCATCGGAACCATCGCCTTGTCGGAAGCTATGTGGGGCGACGCGAATGCCATATCGAATCAGACTGGTTGCTGATCTATAAGATGGAAGAAAAGTGGATCATTTTCGAGCGGATGGGAACCCATTCAGACTTGTCTAAGAAATGAAAACTCCCCGGGCTTAAGCCCTCGGTTTCATTCTCACGAAGATGATTATCCTCCGCTTCGTTCCGGGAGCCATTCATCCCCAGGCTAAAGCCCGGGGTTTACTGGCATTTTCTATCAGAAGCTCTTGCGAAGCGACCCGAGGCGGAGGAGGCCTGTCCGCGACACTGGTTACTCCAGCCGCTCGATCTCATACACGAGGAGCGTGTTTGGAGAGATGACGAAGCGTTTCTCGTTCGGGCGCTGTTTGGCATAGAAACCGCTCGTCTTGTATCCCATTTCGGCGGGAACGATCACAAGACGTTTCTCGCCCTTCTTCATCGAGGCGAGCGTCGCGTCCAAGCCGGGGTTGATCTTCATTTTCCCTATTTCGTAGACGAACGGCACGGCCGCGTCGCCCCAGTAGGGCGTGCCGTCCGCGGCCGTGCCGACGAACGCTTTCCCGCTGAGAAGGCATTTTCCCGAGTATAAAACCTTGATTTTTTCGCCGACTGCAGGCGGCATACCCCGACCTTCCCGGAGAATGACATATTTCAATCCGGATTCGCCAGCGATGGCGTTCGGCCAATTTTTTAGAATAAGAGCGTCCTCGTCGGCCTTCCGCCGGGCCTCCGCGTCCTTCACCCGCGCCTTGGCCTCCCCGAGCATTTTTTGAAAGCTCTCGGTTGTCGGATGGAATTTTTTGGCCGCCTTGCCGACGCGGACGATCTTCACCGTTTGGATCTCGTCGTCCTGGACGATCTTGAAGACAGCGTCCATCCCTTCAACGACGTGACCGAAGACGGTGTAATCGCCGTCGAGATAGGACCGGTCGCCGAGCGTGATGCACCACTGGCTGCCGTTGGTGTGGGGTCCGCCGTTGGCCATGTTGACCATGCCCGCCCGGCCGTGATTCAAGTCAGGCAGGACGATCTCGTTCGGAAACTGATAACCCGAGTCTTTGGCCTTATCGCTCTTCGGGATACCGCACTGGATGACATGCCCCGGCACGACGCGGTGCCATTCTATCCCGTCGAAGTAGGGCACTCCCTCTGGAAACGCCGCATTCACAATCGTCCCCTCGGCCAGGCCGACGAAATTGGCGGCCGTCATCGGCGTTTTTTCGAATTCAAGTTGAAGGACGATCAAGCCTTTGTTGGTCTGGACCTCGGCGTATAGTCCGTCTGGGTATTTTTGAGGGGCGCATCGGGCGAGGACGATGATCGACAGGACAAGAGCGCCGTAAATGGCGAAATTCTTTTTCATAATCTCCTCCTGGTCGGAAAAGATAGTGGTTAAGGCTATCTAACGCGCTGAATCGAACTCCAACGCTTGCTCGATATAGTGGCGAAGCGCTTCTTTGTTAAATTCTTTTATGTTTTTAATTTTTACATGCTTAGACACTCTTCCGACACCCTGAAGCAGACCGTATTTGTCCTTAAATTTAGCTCCTTGTGAAAAGGCAAAGGTAAGGCGCAATATAGAGTATCGTATTCACGATCCACAAGATGCTATGGATTATCTGGAGTTCATCAGGCCTCGACGCTTCAAGAGCGGTTCGATCTTCGGTTCGGCGCCGCGGAACAGCACGTACTGAGGCATCAGTTCCAACGCGCCGTATTTCTCGAGCACGTTTTTCCGGAACGAGAGAGCGGTCGCCTTGTCGAACAGCCCTTTTTCCTTGAAGGCTTCGAAGGCGTCCGCGTCGAGCTGCTCGGCCCAGATGTAAACGTAATATCCCGCGGAATAGCCGCCGTTGAAGATATGATTGAAGTAGGTGCTCCGGTAGCGGGGCGTGATCTCCGGGATGAGGCCGAAGCCGGTCATGGCCCGAGTTTCGAACTCGTCGACGCCCAGGCCGGGCTGAGGCTGAGTCAGCTCATGCCACGTCATGTCGAGAATCGAAGCCGCCAAATATTCCACGGTTTCAAAACCCTGGTTGAAAAGACGGCTGCTCTGAAGCTTCTGGACGAGCTCGGTCGGAATGACGGCACCCGTCTGATAATGTTTGGCGTAAACGGAGAGCAGCTCCGGCTCTAGCATCCAGTTTTCCATGATCTGCGAGGGGAGCTCGACCGCATCCCGGGGCACGGAGCGGCTGCGGTATGTCCCATTCGAGAGCAAGGTCGCCAGCGAATGGCCGAACTCATGGGCGAAGGTCTTCGCCTCTTCCACGCTGAGCAGCGAGGGGGCGTCAGCCGTGGGGCGAGTGAAATTGCAGGTGATGGTTGAGAGCGGCGCTACCCGCTTGCCCTTTTCGTAATGCTCGCGCCGAAACGCACCCGACCAAGCGCCGCCGCGTTTGCTGCTTCGCGGATGGAAATCCATGTACAGGACGCCCACATAACGACCATCGGCTTCGCGCACTTCGAACACCTGGACTTCCGGATTGTAAACCGGGATGTCGCGCCGTTCGATGAACTTCAGCCCATAGAGCCTGTCGCAGAGAGCGAAGATGCCTTGGCGGACGTTGTCGAGCTTGAAATAGGGGCGCAAGACCGTGTCGTCGAGGGCGAATTTTTCCTGTCGGACCTTCTCCGCATAATACCACCAGTCCCACGGGGCAAGCTTGAATTTTCCGCCTTCGCGATCGATGAGGGCTTGCATCTCGGCCACTTCGCCCTTGGCGCGCTCCAAGGCCGGGTCCCACAATCTTTTAAGGAAAGCATCCACGGCCGTGGGGGTCTTGGCCATGTTGGTCTCCAGGACGAAGGCGGCATGGCTACGGTAGCCCAGGAGCTTCGCTTTCTCACAACGCAGGTTGACGATCTGGCGGATGATGTCCTTATTGTCGCGTTCGTTGCCGCGGTCACCACGCACGGTGTAGGCGCGGTAGATTTTTTCGCGCAGGTCCCGCCGCGTCGAATACAGGAGAAATGGCGTCATACTCGGGACTTGGATGGTGAAGACCCATTTGCCGGGCGTATTCAGCTGACGGGCCATCCCTTCGGCCATGGCCACGACGGAGGGAGGCAGGCCGGCCAGGTCGTCGCGATTCTCGAGGATGAGCTTGAAGTCGTTGGTTTCGGCCAGCAGGTTGTCGCCGAACCGGAGCGACAGCATGGCCAACTGCTGGTTCAGCTCGCGGAGCCGGGCTTTTTGTTTTTCATCCAGCAGCGCGCCGCCGCGGACGAAGTCGCGGTAGGTGTTTTCGAGAAGGAACTGTTCCTCGGGCGTGAGGATGAGCTTGGCCCGCAGGTCGTAGACGACCTTGACCCGGGCGAAAAGTTTTTCGTTCAGACGGATATTGTCGCCGTGGGCCGCGATGAGCGGAGTCGCCTCCTTGGCGATACTTTGGATAACGGGATTCGTATCGGCGCCCTGCAAAGCGCCGAAAACCGCGTTGACTTCGGACAGGAGCCGCCCGCTCGCGTCAAGAGCCCTCAGGGTGTTGGCGAAAGTGGGAACTTCCGGATTATTGACAAGAGCATCGATCTCAACCTGCTGCTGCCTGATGCCCTCTTTGATGGCCGGTAGAAAATGCTCGGTCTTGATCAGATTAAAAGGCGGAGTGTTGAGCGGCGTCTTGTACGGCGAAAAAAACGGATTTGTGTTGTCGGTGGCAAGCTCTTGATCCGTCCCGGCTAGGATCAAGCCCATGGTCATGGCCAAACATAAAATCGCCAGTTTGAAATGGTTCATCTTTTTGCGGGCGATCGCCCCTCCGTTGATTTAAAGATGTTAAAGATTCTAATCCAACGCGGGGGAAGAAATCAATCCGAAGAAAAACGGCCGGGGATGACGCCGGGACGATTGGCGAATTCCACCTGCTCATTTTCCAAGTTTTGTTTTCGGCATAATTTTCATCTTTCTAAATTCGATATAAAGCGACCGCGAAGTCTGTAGTAAGAGCGAAATCCCCCTCACCTCGCTTTGGGATAAGATATCATGATGATGTGATGTCAGTCAGAAGATCGAGCGCCCTTCAGTCCCTCCAGCCTCTTTCTGGCATCCTTAACCTCGGGAATACCGGGATCCGCGGCTTTCCACAGGTCGAGGAATCTCTGGTAATGCTCGATGGCTTTGTTTTTGGAAGTTTTTAGCTCATATAATTTGGCTAATCGATAATAATACTTAGGATGAATAAGGCGTCTTTGCTTATGGTTGGGATTAAAAGTAATCAGCTTCTCATATTCGACAATGGCCTGATCAAAATCTCCTTTTTGTTGATAGGCCTTGGCTACGACATCTCTGGGGAACGGTGTGTTATAGAGCAAAATAATCCAAGTGTGCATATAGGGTATTTCAGAAGTCAATTCTTTGTCATGCACAGAGAGGGCTTTTTCCAAAACGCCTTCTGCGAGCAATACCTCTCTGTCGAGCAAGTCGTAATCAAAGAATGTCATCCAATTTTTAAAGATTGCATCTATCTCGGGCAAAAGGGACTTCATTTCAGCAAGCCTGGACTTTGCCGAGTCGATTCTTCCTTGATTCAAGTCCACTATCCCAAGAAAAAAATTATGCTCTGCCGAATAAAACTGCCTGGAGGGTGATGGCCTATAGGGCGGAGGCTGTTCTATGATAAGATCGAACCATCTCTTAAATTGACGCCGGCTAAGCTCCATGTCTCCCTTGTCATAACAAATCCAGCCTTTCAGCCAAGCAGAATATGCTTGACCAAATCTATTTCCTACGCTTTCGGCCTGATTGGACGCCATCTTGAGATCGCCAAGAGCCTGATCCAAACATCCAATCCAGTAGTGATTAAAGGCTCTCCACAAATACCCTTCGGCCTTTATCCCCGGAGAAGGGGCTTTAGAGATTAACCGATCTATCCATTCGATCGCTTTTTGATAATTCCCCTTTAAAGCATAAACATAGGCCATTCTCCAATAAGCCTCAAAAAAATCTGCTTTAACGTCTATCGCTTCCTGGTATTTAGCTATTGAATCATCGAGATCGCCCATCTGAAAATATATCTCGGCCATGGAATCTAAAGGGTTGGAATCTCCGGGAGATATGGATGCATATTTTTTGAAATACTCGATGGCTTTTTCAAAATTGCCCATATCCGCATATGTATATCCAAGGCCATTAAGGGCCGAACCATAATTGGGATCCAGGGCCAATGCTTCGCTGTATTCGTAGATCGCTTCAGAAAACAACTTTCTATTCCAGTAATGTATGCCTAAATTATAGTGAACCCGTTTCTCCTTGGGATATTTTTTCGCAATCTCTTTTAAGATCCGAATTCTTTCTTCTTCATTTTTTTCTATTTCTTGGGCATAAGCGGCATCGATATAAAGTCTTTCTTTTTCCGTTGTATTTTTCGACAGTGTTTTAGCTTTTTCATAGGCCTCATTTTTTGCTTTCGTATCTCCCAACATTCCATACGTCTTAGCAAGCCAGAGGTAGGCTCCGGCAAAGTTTGAATCGAGCTTTATGGTTTTTTCGAGAAATTGCCGAGCTTCATCGTAGTAATATTTTTCATAATTTTCCCTGCCTTTCAAAAAATAGTTGTAAGCATCCATGGAAGTCGTAGCAACATCTGCAATCCGCCTTTCCGTTAAATTTATCTTGCGCTCTGACAGGCCTATCCCTCGGGAGATCTCCCTGCTTAAATTGTCAATCTGTCTTTCCAGAATGCTGGCCTCACCTTCGCCCCTTGCGCCGGCGCTCTTAAGCAGTTCTTTGCTCTTCGCATCCAATATTTTTACGTCGGTAGCGAATATTTCGCCCAGCTTGGTGACACTGCCCAAAACGATGAATTCAATGTTTTCTAGGCGGCACAACTCAAAGCCCAATTCCCTGTCAATGATCTCCGTTTCCCCCTTTCCAACTTGCTTGAGGAGATCATACATCCTCTCCCATGTCACCACATAGAAATTTCCAGACTGCTCAAGACTGGTAATCAAAAGGTTGGGGATGACCTTTCTTAGTTTATCATACGTATTATCTCCCGTCTGATTCTCGAAGCTGATCACGGCTAGGGAGTGCTTGATTTTCGGAACGACACGTCCTCCCTTGTCAAGCAGAAGCAGCCAGACAGCCACTGCAATTATGGCCAGACCAAGGATAGCCAGGGCGGGGATAAAGAGCTTCCTCAAGCCTAAGGTGATGGTGATCTCTCTTGCGGTCAATGGTTTTCTTTTCGGTATGACCTTCTCTGGAGCAGGAATATTTTCCTCTAAACTTGCTAACGTAGAACGCAATTCGTCCGCACTCTGATATCGTTTTTCTTTTTCCTTGGCCAAGCATCTCAGAATTACGGCGCTGAGATCAGGAGATATCTGAGCATTGAGATCTTTAGGATCTCGAGGTGATTCTGTCTTGTGCTTCAAAGCGATGCTTAGAGGAGTATCGCCTTCAAAAGGCACTCTTCCTGTCATCATTTCGTATAGAATCACTCCCAGTGAATAGATATCCGAACGCTGATCCACATCTCTCGCTTCAACTTGCTCAGGAGACATGTATTCAGGCGTCCCGATCATGACCCCGGCTCCCGTTATCCCCTTTGTCTTTATCGAGCGGGCGATCCCAAAATCCATGATCCGGGCGTTCCCTTCCTCATCAACCATGATGTTCTGAGGCTTTAGGTCACGGTGGACGATACCCAATCGGTGTGCCTCTGCCAGCCCTTCACTCACTTGCTTGGCAATCGATACCGCCTGCCCGGCGCTCAAATGCCCCATTTGCCGGATCAACCGCTTCAGGTCCTCTCCCTGGACATATTCCATAGTCAGGAAACGCGCGCCTTCCGCCTCACCCAGATCAAACATCTTGCACACGTTCCTGTGAGCAATCTTGCGGGCCAAGCGGAGCTCATTGCTGAAGCGCTCAATAGTGTCCCTGTCGGATGTGATTTCAGGCTTGATAAGCTTTAAGGCCACCTTTTCTTTGATCTTTGCATCAAAGACCTTATAGACCCTGCCCATTCCTCCCTTGCCCAGCTCTTCGATGACCTGATAGCGGCCGGCAAAGGTTGAGCCCGTCGTTAGCTCTTTAATGGGGATTTTCAGGGTTTCTGTTTGGGAGGCAGCGATTTCTGCAGAAGAAAGCTGGATCTGAGTCCCGCACTTACTACAGAAACCGCTGTCTGAGGGATTTTCAAAATGACATTTGGGGCACTTCATGATCCTTTTTTTCTTCCCGTCTGTCTGGCAAAAGAATAACACCGGCAGAGGGGGGAGTCAAATACGAAGAACAGACTTCTTTCCGTGTGCCCAAAATGCGCCAAGCTCGAAATCGCGCAAGGCGGGCTAAGAAGCTGCAGGGACACTCAAAAGCGCAGGAAATCCGACAGACCTCTCCGCCCGAGGCGAGAGGAGATTAGGAAAAATATTCGGCCCGCTCCTCGGCCGCCATCAGAAGCTCTTGATAAGCGACCCGAGGCGTCGGAGCTTGTCGTCAACAATCCGGAGAGGAAAAGCCGCCAGGAGAGGATCCGCTCCGCCCATTCGGGGTTCAGAAGCTCCTTGCGGACAAGATCGGCCAGGACCTCCCGGGCGAAGATCTCGGCGAGCCACGAGTCGTCGAACCGTGGGATCTTATGGAAGTCGCCCGCCTCGTCCACTCCGCCCTCGGTCACCAGGGAAAGGAGGTGCGGGTGTCATTTTTCCCTTACTTCGGCGGCTAGATGAATTTAAAGATTTTCAGAATGAGCGTCAACGCCGCTATCACGAGGCTTACGGCCGCTATGATAACCCCTACTTTTTCCCAATTAAATTCTTTATTTTGAATTATCTTGGTTTCTTGATATATTTAAGTTTTGAGCTCCGCGGCTTCCTGATTTTTTCGCGCCCTAAGGTCCTTGGCCCTTTCACGTTTCATTTGATCTGATTCGCCCAAAATGCAGGGCCTAAATATGTCGCA
The DNA here is from genome assembly GCA_964537875.1 of uncultured Eubacteriales bacterium. GTDB lineage: Bacteria > Acidobacteriota > Aminicenantia > Aminicenantales > UBA4085 > JAPKZH01. The sequence goes on along the minus strand of CAZIDN010000098.1, from coordinate 996 downwards.
ATTTTCATTAATGCCTTTCCGAGTATCATAGTATTCGCAATAAGTTTTACGGGGTGGCTTAGGATTTATATGAGTATGAAAATCGCAGTTCCCGCAATTTATATGCATAACCCCCTCCGATTAAAGAATCTTCGATTTTAAAGATAAGCCAAATTGATTCAAGATGCCAATAATGTAGTGAACGAGTTCATTTAGTTGACTCATCCCTCCCTTGGTGCTATTCTTTGGCCAGGCAGATCTGAAGGGAGAGGGCCATGAAATGCGCCAAATGTCTGACAGATAATCCTGATGCCTCCCGCTTTTGCGCGAGCTGCGGGACCGAGCTTTTTCCTTCCGGGGATATCAACGCCGCAAAAACGATGACCAGGCCTTCCGGCCGAAAAGCGTTCGTCAAGGGAACGATCCTGGCCGGGAAGTACACGATTCTGGCTGAACTAGGAAGAGGAGGGATGGGAGAAGTCTACCTTGCCGAGGACGCTTCTCTCGATCGCAAGGTCGCCATCAAGCTCTTGCCCGAAGAAGTGTATCAGGATCCTACCGCGCGCAGCCGTTTTATTCGAGAGGCCAAGGTCGCCGCGGCTTTGGATCATCCCTATATCTGCAGCATCCATGAGGTCGGAGAAACGGAAAACAGGCTCTTTTTCGCCATGGAATACGTGCCGGGAAAGACGCTGCGCGACAGAATCTCGGAGGGGCCCCTGCCTCTCAAACAAGCGCTTCCTATCGTCGAGGAAATTGCCGAGGCCCTTCAAGTTGCCCATGAAAAGGGGATGATTCACAGGGATATTAAACCGGCGAATATCATGTTGATGGAGAAGGGCCATGCCAAAGTGATGGACTTCGGTCTGGCCAAACAGGTGATGAGCGCCGAAAAAGAGCGAGCGCTGGCTGATCTGACGGCGACGCTCACGGACGAAGGCATGGCGCCCGGGACGCCTGCCTACATGTCGCCGGAGCAGTTGCAGGGCAAGACCCTCGATCAGCGGTCGGATATCT
>CAZIDN010000097.1:0-11039 GCA_964537875.1 uncultured Eubacteriales bacterium | reverse complement strand
GGGGCTTGAGGGCGGCCTAAGCGCCGCCCATACATTGTCACTTTATTTATTGCGTATGTATTAGATACCAGGACATCGCAAGGAGGTCCAGATGAAAAAAGCGAAGAATTTTTGGTTTGTCCCCATGACACTCATTTTTTGTCTTCTCTTCTGCCTTTCCCTCTTCCCGCAGGAAGCCAAGGAAATTCCGCCGCCGCGGTTTGTCAAAGACGCCACACCGGAGCTCAAGATCCAGGCCGCAAGCTCGATCGCCTCGGTCACGATTTATCCGGACCGGGCGACGGTCGTCCGCGAGACAAATATTAAACCCGTGCTCGGGCCCCAGTCCGTTGTTTTTTCGGGTCTGCCCACGACGCTCATTCCCAATTCGCTGCGGGCCTCGGGCAGGGGAGTGGCTGCCGTCAAGATCCTCGGCCTTGAAGTCGCCAATGAGTTCCTCGAATCCGCCGTGCTTCCCGAAATCAAAAAGCCGGAAGCCGAAATCGATGCGCTCAATTTCGAAATCACTAAGACCAAAAACGTCATCGAAGTCCTCAGCACCCAGGAAAAATTCCTCAACTCCATCCAAGCGACGACGACGACCAAGGCCTCCGAACAGGTCGGCCTGGGCAAGCCCGATATTTTGAGCTGGGAAAAAGTTTATGATTTTTTGGGAACAAAGCTCCAGGCCGTCAAGCTGGCGCAGCTTGACCAGCAGAAAATTTTGGACGACCAATATGCCAAGCGCGACGCGCTCAAAAAGAAGCTCGATTCCATAAGACCGCAGCGGCCGCAAGAAGCCAAGAAAGTGACGGTGCTGATCGAAGCCAGCCAGGTGGGCGATTTCAAGCTAAGCCTGGCCTATACGGTGATGAACGCGCGCTGGGCGCCGCTCTATACCGTGCGGGCCCTGCCCGATTCGAGCGAGATCGAGCTCACCGTGACCGGCCTCATCCAGCAGAGGAGCGGCGAAAACTGGGAGAACGTCAAGGCCCAGTTGTCCACGGCATCCCCGGCCATCGAAAGCCGGCCCGGCGAGCTCGACCCCTGGACGCTTGATATCTATGTGCCCAGGCCCGTGCAGCGGATGGCGGCAAAGTCCAAGGATGAAGGAATCGAGGGCGGAGTGGTTGGCGGCGTGCTGGGCGGGGTCGTTGGGAGTGTGACATCAAGGCCCGTCGAAGCGCGCGAGGCCGAGTTCGCCACGGCATCCATCCTGGAGTCGGGGATCCATCTGAATTTCGAAATCAAGCGCAACGTCGATATCCCGAGCGACGGCGCGCCGCACAAGGTCCCGATCGACTCCCAGAAGCTCAAAGTGAAATTCGATTATGTCGCCGTGCCCAAGCTCAAGGAAGCCATGTTCCTGCGCGGCAGCGTGAAGAACACGTTGGCCTATCCGTTCCTACCCGGAAGCGCGGACCTGTTCATCATCCAGGATTTCGTCGGCACGACCCAGATCCCATACGTGGCGACCAACGAAGAAGCCAAGATGTATTTCGGCGAGGACGGCCAGATCAAGGTTAAGTACGAGCAGGTGAAGAAGGAGAAGATCAACCCGGGATTCCTGGGCAAGACCGAGAAGCTGCATCTCGTCTATAAGATCACAGTCCAGAATTTGCGGAAGAACGCGGCCGAGATCGAGCTCATGGACCAGTTGCCGATAAGCCAGAACGATAAGATCGAGATCAAGGACATCAATATCCAGCCGGCCCAGGCGAAGAAGGATGACAAGGGAATCCTTACCTGGAAACTGACCCTGGCGCCTCAGGAGAAAAAAGAGATCACGATCGACTTCACGATTGAATACCCGAAGGACGTTACGATCATCGGGATTTAATAATATTTGTCAGCGCGAGAACCTGGCCTGGAGCTTGGCGAGGACCGTGAGGACCAGGCGGCCGACCTTCTCCAGGCTCTCCGCGCTCAGCTTGTCGAGAGTGTCGGCATCTGTATGCCAGAAGGAATTCTCAGGCCCGTAATTGAAGTCGATGAGGTCCACCGAATCGATCCCCGCATTAAGAAAAGGAATGTGATCGTCCTCCATGGCCGCGGCGTAATCGGACAGGATATTCCGGAGGCCGATTTCAACCGCGGTGTTCCAGAACAGATCGCTCAGCCAGCGGGTGGAATTCATTTCTTTGTAGAGATCCAGGTTTTTATCCCCGACCATATCGAGGAGGATCAGGGTGCGGACCCGGCCGGCGACGCCTTCCTGCTTCCAGCGCTGGGCCAGATGCCGGCTGCCGTAAGTGCCGTCGACGGAGCTCCATTCTTCGAAGGCCTCCTCGCCGTCCAAGAAGACAAACCAAATGTCCACGTCGCTTTTGCGGCCGGCGAGCACCCGGGCCAGCTCGAGCAGGAGCCCGGTGCTGCTTCCGGCGTCGTTGGCGCCGACGAACCGCATTCCTTCCATCAGCTTGGTGTCGTAATGGCTGGCCAGGGCAATGACGCCCTTGCCGCCCTGCCCCTTTCTTGCGATAAGATTATTCATCCGGACGGGCCCGCGGGGAGTCGCCGCGTCGAAGGCGTCGTCCTCGACTTTATAGCCGAATGCCTCCAGCCGTCCTTTGATCCAATCGCGGCATTTTGCGAGGGCCGCGGAGCCGGGCGGCCGGGGGCCGAAAGCCAACTGGGCCCGGACGAATTCCATCGCCTTTTCTCCGCTCAAACCGGAGGGCTGTGATTGGGCTTGTGACTGGGCTTGGGCCTGCGCTTGAGCCGAGGCGTTTAGAGATGGGGCGGCCGGAGACTGGTCCTGAGTTAGAACCGAAGCTTCGAGAGCCTGGGTGGCCGGAGACTGGCGGCCGACGCCGGCGCCGGCCGAAGACAAGAATGCCGCCAATAAAAAAGCGGCGATGGCGCATCGCATAAACAAGAATTTGTTTTTTATCATGGCAGAATTATCCCGATCATCACTTCATTCTTTTTAATATGCGCTTCCAGGTCGGGGTGATCAGGAAGCTCTCATCCATGTCCTCGACCATTTCGGCAAACTTTTTCATCGGCGCCGCGAAACTGAGCACGTTTTCCCCGACATGCGGACGAGCCGACGGGTCGAACATGCCGATGACCGCCCGCGGATTCGGCGTGTGCGATTCCAAGAACGGATAGCCGATGATGCTCCCGCACCCAGCTGAAAAAGGGGTCATGACCGAGAACGGGTTGGCGCTGCGGAAATTGGCCAGCGTGAACAGGCCGCTCAGAACGTCGGGCTCCGCAAAAAAGACGACGACGATCGGTGTCTCATCCGCTTCCACCTTGTCCCAGCGCTTGAAGACGAGATACTTGGCGGGAGCCATGATCTGCGGCGATTCCCTCATCAAGTCCTCGACGATCTCCGGCGTTTTCTTGTAGCGCTCGCCCTCCATTTCGCCCGGGATCCCGCACGACAGGAAATATTTGAATTTCGGCCTGAGCCCTGTCGAGTATCCCGAATAGCGCGCGCCGCCCTGGCAGCCCATCGTTTCCTTGGAGAAGGCGATGGGTTTGCCTTTGCGTGCCGCGCTCAGGACGCCGATGACGCAGTGCGCGGCCGCCCCGCTCCGGGCCGACATCGGCCGCAGGAACTTGGCGTACTTCTCGTCATCCGAGTAGAAGAAGACGAGCGGCAGCTCGGCGCCGCCGAAATATTTGTTCCATTTCCCGATGAAATCTTGCTGCAATCTTTTGTCCATGGCTGCTCCTGACTTCCTGAGGTCTATCTTATTAAAATGTAGGATTGGGGTCAAACCTACTCGTTACGCATCCTCCCCGAGCGAATCTCGCGTAACGAGTAGGTTTGACCCCAATCAATAAAAACGCGGACAGGTACTTTTTTGCTAAAGGCGTAGAAAAGTGCCTGTCCGCGTTTTTTAAAGAGAATTTTTCGAAAAAAAAGGGGGACACGTGCCCAGGGTCCAAGAATTCGGGGACACACACTGTGTGTGTCCCCCAATTCCTCCCTCCCCCAATTCCAAAAAAAAGGGGGGACACGTGCCAAGGGTACATGTCCCCCTAAAAATTGTCATCGCCAGGCGCTTTGCGCCAAGGCAATCTCCGGTGTTTGCCGGATTGAGCTTTCTGTCGTGCCGCTTCCGCCCTTAATTAAAAATGGTACCCTAGGCCGATAGAGATTCCCGAAGTCGTCTGCTGGTATTTTTCCGGAAATGAGCCGATAGACGGATAGACAATCGTCTTGGTGAAATCCTGATAACTCACCAAGAACCCGCCGATATCGATGTCCAGCTTTTCGCCCACGCGAAGTCGCCCGCCCACGCCAAAGGCGTGGCTGGAAAGCTCGAAGCTGGAGTCTTCTTGATAGTCCGCGCTGAGCCCGTATTTCGTGCGCAGATAGCCGGCGCTTACGGAAATGGATTTTGTCACATCGTACTCGATCCCGACGCCCAGATCATAGGAGTTGGAGTCGACGAAATTTTGACGATCGTCCTCCCATTTCGCATTTTTATCGAAGGTGTAGTTGAAGGAGACGGAGGCCCGGAGCTGCGGCATCAGGGCGTATTCAACGCCAAAGGACAAGATGGCGGGAATATCGCTGCGGGTTTTTACGCCGTCCGGAAACATCCCGGTGTCGTCCTTGGTCGTCTTGTTGGTCAATTCCAATTTTGTGTTGAATTCGTACTTGGCGCTGATGTTTAATCCCTCGACCGGACGCAGGTGCAGGTTCAATATGGGCGTAAAGCCGGATCCTGTCTGCTCCGCATCCACGGCTTTATTGCCTGTCAGGGCGGCATAAGCTGGCTGGCCGATGGCCGTAAAAATCGTAGGCGCGGGAAGCATTTGGCCGGTCGGGTTGATCAGGGGATGGACCGGATTGATCAGGATGTTCTGAATATGACCTTCGTAAGTATTGACGGCGTAGATGTAGCGGAACCCGACGGCCCCAGAAACCATGTCACTAAAAGCGTATGAAACATTCGCCTGGAAGCCGTAGAAGATCGAGCTGCCGTTAAAGAGGATATCCGCCGAATACTTCGTTGTTGGGAGTCCCATGCCGGTGAGCAAAGCTGGTATCGAGGCAATCTGAGTCTCGAATGACGGTAGGCCTTTTCCATAGTCGGCGGATCCCCCCCCCGCGTTAGGACCGAAGCCGAATGACAGGGCCAGGGCGCCTTTTTTGTAGACGGCGTAGAAATTCGGATAAAATGGAACGTTCACTTCGCCAATATACTTGGAGTTGTTCAGGAAAATAAAGTTATTAATCACGGTTTTTTCCTGGGTGATCGTCTGGTTGTGCAATGCGATGTGGAAGCCGTCCTTGAGCTGCGTCAAACCTGCCGGATTGTAGTAGACCGCGTCGATGTCGGTCGACGCGTTGCGGGACAGAAGACGAAGATACAGCGCGCTCTGGTTAAAGTTTGTCACGATCGCGGCCGAGGCCATCGAAGCGCAACAGAGAACCAGAACGCCGATGATGAGATGTTTTTTCATTTGCCCTCCTTCATTTTTGTTTGATTTTGTCTCGCTGTTATTTCTATGTGCCCGGAAATATACAAATATTCCAAACTTTTTTCAAGCATTTTGTTTTGAGGCCATTTTTCTGTCTTTTCGCGCCTCTTTTGAGGCACAGCACGGAGAAAAAAAGACGGGGACAAGTACTTTTTAACAAGGTTGGGGTCAAAGCTACTCTTTACGCATCTTCCCCCGAGAGAATTTTGCGTAATGAGTAGGTTTGACCCCGAAAATGCGAGAAAATAGTGTGTAAAGAGTAGCTTTGGCCCCGAAAATGAGCCCTTGAAAAGTACCAGTCCCCGTTTTTGTGCCCTGGCCCCCTGGCAATCTCATCCTAGCCGGGTCCGGATCCGCGTCCGCGGTCGATCTGAGACCCGCCCCTAGGTTTAAGCGTCTTTATTATTAGAATCGCTTTTAGATTGCACTAGTTATATTTGACAAATTGTACAATAAACTGTACATTTATTCAGGAGGCAGACAATGGACAAGGTTATTGGGATCGCCGAGCTCAGGAAATCCATGGCATCCGTCATCAGGGAGGTCCATGAAAAGGGCTCCCACTACATCATCATCCAGCGGTCAAAAGCGAAGGCCGTGCTCTTGAGCCCTGAAGAAGTCGAAACCCTGGAGGTCATGGCAGACAAGGAGTTGCTGGAAGATATTAAGCAGGCCAAGCAAGACTTTCTTCATAACAGATTTTCCACTTATGAAGATTTTTTTGATGAAAAATTGCCGGAGAAGCAGGCTAAACGGGAGAGATCGAAAAAGCCCCTGTCCGAATAGACAGGGATCCTTAGCATCTCATGAGACTCCTCCTCAGCCGGACTTTTAAGAAAAATTACGAAAAGCTTCCCAAGGACACTCAACAGAAAATAAAAGAAGCCCTCAGAAAAATCTGCTTAAATCCCCAGTCCAGCAAAAAGCTCTTTGGCGACCTGGCAGGGGAGCTCTCATTCAGAATCGGGCGGTACCGGATCATTTACTTTATAGACAAGGATGGCGATATCTGGGTGGAAACCGTCCGCCATCGCAAGGACGTCTATCGAATCCGGTGACGAATTCTACAGCATGATTGGGGTCAAACCTACTCATTACGCATTAGGCGAAATTCTCTCGGGGAAGATGCGTAACGAGTAGGTTTGACCCCGAAAAGACCCCGAAAATTTCTCTTACTCTGCGCAAACAATTCGCCCCTCCCTTGACATGCCCCTAACCCCATGTTATTCTGCCCATCACAGCGCCCAGGGGTGCGCTCTCATGGAAAAATTCCTCCACGACAAGCTCAAAAAAGCCCGTGAACGGACCGGCCTGTCTCAAGGCGCCTTCGCCCGCGCCCTCAAGCTCTCCTCCGAATACATCTCGCTCCTCGAAGCGGGCAAGCGCACGCCGTCTTTTTCCACCCTCCAGAAAATCGCCGCCTTCCTCAACCGCGACATCGCCTTCTTCTTCCACGAACGCGACTCCGCCCCTCCCGACGCCTTCACCCTCCTTTTCCGCGCCGAGTCCGTCGACGACCGCGCCCGCGTCGAACTCCAGAAGTTCCGCCGCTACTGCGACGACTATCTCCGCCTCGAAGTGATCACCAACCGCCGCCTCGAGCTCGCCCCGCTCTACGCCCCGAACATCTCCGCTGAGCGCATGGCCGACGAAGAGCGCCGCCGCCTCGGCCTCGGCAGCGAGCCCGTCCGCGACATCTTCGCCCTCGTCGAAGCGAACGGCTGCCGCATCCTGCGCATGCCCCTCCCCGAGGACTCCAAGGTCTCGGGCGCCTTCATCTACCTAGAGCAGAAGGAGGCCGCCTTCGCCCTGGTCAACTCCGCCCAGCCGGCCGGCCGCCAGGCCTTCAGCGCCGCCCACGAATATTGTCATTACCTCAAGGACCGCACCGAGGGCCCCGTCATCGAGAGCCCCGATGTCTTCATCGACGAGTACGCCTCGCTCTACCACCCGCGCGAGCCGTACGCTCAGACGTTCGCGGCGCGCTTCCTGATGCCTCCCGCCAAGGTCAAGGAGATCATCGAGAAGGACCTGCGCGTCTTTTCGCCCCAGCGCGTGACCTACGACCAAGTACTTTACCTGAAGCGCTATTTCGGCATCAGCACGCTGGCCATGCTGCGCACGCTCCGGAACATGGGATATATCGGGCGAACCCAGCTCGACGATTATGCCAAGGCCGATCCGGAGAAGCGCGAGAAAGATGTTTTCGGCAGCGCGACCGGCGGCAATGGGGAAAAGTGGAAAGCGCCAGGCGGGGGAGTAGCGGCCGCCGTGATAAAAGGAATACCGGGCCTTGAAGCGCTCGGAAGCCCGGCCGCGCTTTTTTCAAAAATCCGCCACCGGGCCATCCCTTCGGACCGATACAAGCTTCTCCAGCAGGAAGCCGCTAAAAAGAGAAAAAGACAATAATGGGAACAGTACAGAATTCTGGCACATGTTCCGAATTCTCTGGAATTCGGTACGTGCCCCAAGAATCCCGGCGAAGAAGTACCTGTCCCCATTTTTTTCTAGAGAGGTCAGCATGAAAAAATTTATTAAAATTCTCAACATTCTTCTGATCATCGGCGTTCTCGCCATCGGCGGCCAAATCGCCTGTAAGGGCAAAGGCAGCGTGAGTTCCGGATATGATTGGGTCACCATCGACAAAAATTATAACCCGCAAAACACGATCGAAGAATTCCTCAGGGACGATGCCGCCGCCAAAGGTTACCTCCCCGTTTACATCAAAAACTACGGCAAAAACAAGAAGATCCTCCGCCAATTCAAGGGGCAGCGCTTTGCCCAAACCAACAACGAAACCGTGCTCGAGATGTTTTTCAAGGGCATGGAAGATTGGATGATCGTTGACCTCAAGTACAAGAACGAGAAGGAACAGGAAGTCAAGCGCACCCTGCTCTACATCAGTGTCCGCGGCAAATGGATGCTCGGCGACTCCGGCACCCTTCTCGAGTAAATAGAGGACGTGCGCGAGAGTTCGGGTGGATATTCCGAACTCTTTTAAATTCGGCGTGAGTCCCCAAATTCTCACCAGAATTTTATAAATTTTGTTCCTCCTATATTTCTTGCCTGAGCCTTAAAATCCCGATTGCTGAGAAAGCGCTATCAGAAAACCGTCTATTAAGGCGTGAGGCAACCGGCCCAATCAACGGCCTTCCGCCAGCTTGACATTCGCCCAGGAGAAATGATATGGTTAGCCATATGAAGACAACCATACAGATATCCGATAGCCTGTTCAAGGAAGCCCGCAAAGTCGCCCAGCAGGAGCGGACCACCCTGCGCGCCCTGGTCGAGGAAGGGCTGCGCAAGGCCGTTTCCGAGCGACATCGCCGCGGCGGCAAGGCCTTCCGGCTCCACAAAGCCACCTTCAAAGGCAAAGGCCTGCAGCCCCTTTTGAGCGGGGCCTCCTGGGACCGAATTCTTGACACGAGCTATGAAGGACGAGGGGGATGATTGCGTTCGACAGCAACTTACTGGTTTATGCCCACCGCGAAGATTCGACTTGGCACGCCGCCGCCTATGCCTGCCTGGCCGGATTGGCTGAGGGCCGCGCGCCCTGGGCGATCCCGTGGCCATGCCTTCACGAATTCCTGGCTGTTGTGACTCACCCGCGTATCTTCGCGCCTCCAACCCCCTTGGAAAAAGCGATCGATCAAGTCGAGGCATGGCTCGAATCACCAAGCCTGATTCTCCTCGCTGAGTCTGAAGATTACTGGCTCCGGCTCCGAGCGCTCCTCAAAGCTGGACACATCTCAGGGCCGAAAGTCCATGATGGACGGGTCGCCGCCTTGTGCCTTCAAAACGGCGTGAGCGAGCTGTGGACGATCGACCGAGATTTCAGCCGCTTTCCCGGCCTCAAGGTTCGAAACCCGCTCGTCTAGCCATCCGGACGGGCCCGCTCCTTCTAGCGGATGTAGGGAATTCCTTTCTCGGCCAGGAGCTTGTTTAAAGCCGGAACGTCCTTATCCGCGATCTCCTTTATCTTGGCCAGCAGGGGCTCGAGGAATGCCCGCAAGTCGTTCAGCTGGTCGATCGCCGTCTGCGTCGGCGCGCCCATGCCGCCGAATCCGCTCGTGACGCCCGTCACCAGCTCGGCCGCAGTCCCGCCGCGGAACGCGACCAGGATCGGCTTGCGGTATCCCGTCTGGCCGGGCGGGCTGACGAAGTAAACGGCCTTGATCGCGTCGATCTTGTTCTTGACGGCTTTGACCTGGGCTCGGACGCCTGTGTCGACGGTCTTCATGCCTCCGACGTTCGAATCCAGTTCATCGACCTGTTTGCCCAGGGCTTCGAGCGACTGAAGAAGCCCGCGCCCCTTCTGCGACAGGTCTTGAGCTTCGCGGAAGTATTTCTGGGCGAGCCTGCGGTCTTCCATCGAGATGCCCTGGAGCTCATCTTCCTTGACGATGATCTTGGTTTCGTATTTTTTCCCGTTCACTTCGAGGACGGCCTTGTACTCACCGGGCAAGGCCCAGGGGCCGCCGCCTCCACCGAAGCCGCCGCGCTGTCCGCCGCCGCCTCCACCCATGCCGCCACCCGCCGCTCCTCCTCCTCCCCCTCGCTGACCTCCTCCCATACCGCCGCCTCCCATCATCCCGGCCATCGCGCCCATGGGCATCGGCTGGGCCCCCGCCCCCGCTCCTTCGCGCAGGCTCCAATAAACTCGATTGATCCCCGCCTCCTTGGTGGCAGACGGAGCGGCGATCTCTTTGCCCGCGGCATCGACGATGGCCAGTCGAACCTTACCGTCCTTAGCCACCGCGGGATTGAGGTAATAGCTTATCGCGGCCCCGAAGGGCGAGTTCTGGCCGGTAAATTCGGCGGTCCCTTCCGCCACTCCCCGGGGCGAAAAAAGGAGCGCCGGCTTGACTTCCAAAAGCGCCGCCTCGGCCTTAGCCGTTTCGGCGTTCAGCTTCTCCCAGGGCCTGATGTCGTCGATGATCCAGACGCCGCGGCCATGGGTGCCGATGATGAGGTCGCGCTCCCGCGGATGGATCTGGATGTCGCGGACGGCCACGGTCGGAAAATCGCCTTTATAGGGCAGCCAGTGCGTCCCGCCGTCGAAGCTCACGAACAGCCCGAACTCGGACCCGACAAAGAGCAAGTTCCGGTTCTCGAGGTCCTCGCGGATCGTATGGAGGAAGCCGTAGGCCGGCAAGTCGCTCTTGATCGAAATCCAGGTCTTGCCGAAATCGTCGCTCCGGTAGACGTAGGGCTTGTAGTCGGCAACCTGGTGGCGGGAGACCGTCATGTAAACTCCGCCCTCGACGAAATGCGAAGCTTCGATCCGGGTGATCCAGTTATCGTCAATCCCCCAGCCCTTCACATTGGCCGTCACGTTGGTCCAGCTCTTTCCGCCGTCGCGGGTGACCTGGACCTGGCCGTCGTCCGTCCCGACCCAGATGATCCCCTCTTTGAGCGGCGACTCGCTGATGGTCAGGATGGTGCAGTGGTTCTCGGCGCCCGTGTTGTCCATGGTCAGGCCGCCCGAGTCGATGATCTTCTTGGGGTTGTTCGTCGTCAGGTCGGGGGAGGCCTTGACCCAGGATTTGCCCCTATCAGTGGACTTAAAGAGATAGTTCCCGCCGAAGTAGAGGACGTTGCGGTTGTGAGTC
>CAZIDN010000096.1:0-11371 GCA_964537875.1 uncultured Eubacteriales bacterium | reverse complement strand
AAATCAAAAAAACCTTGACAGGTGCCGCGCTTTCATACATGGAAGGAAACCCTAATCAAGGGTTTCCTTCCAAGAGTGTCCGGCGGGCTTCTTCCGAGCCGGCTGCCCTCGAAGGAGGACTCGGGAAGGCTAAACCCTCCATGGTCGCTTCGGCCGTCTCCGGATCGTTTCTCTTTTCTACCCACACGAAATGGAAGAGAACCAGATTTTAGCATGATTAATCCCCCTGCCCCCTTAGGCAATTAAGGGGGATAAAGAATTGGAGTAAAGAATAAAAATATGAGACGAATCCCCAAAATTTTTCAATTAGGACGAAGGGGCTGGTCGGCGGCAGGACCGACCTTTCTATCTCCCCCCTTGATTGACCAAGGGGGGAAGGGGGGATTAATATCACTATTTAAAAATCTTTTTACATTATTTCTAAAAGATAGCGCCGCTTATATCCGAGCCTTCCCTCTTGATTAATTCCGCTAAAGGGATTAATAATAAATCAACATGATCGGCTACAGCTCGGAAATCAAGTATCAGGGCCTGGACCTTCTCGTCCAGACCCAGGACAAGGGGCTGGCGGCCCAGTACGTGGAAACCCTGGTCTATCTCTCTGGGAAAATCGTCTATTCCCAGAAAGCCCCTTACACCCAGTATCTGAATCAGCCGGGTTTTAAGGAAAAAGTGGCGCGCCTCCTCAAAGACCTGCATCAGGCTGTGCTGAGCGATATCAGCGGAGGCAAGCTCGACCACCAGCTCCTCAAGCCCAAGGCATGAGCGAGAAGAAGCTCGTCCTGATCGACGGGAACTCCCTTCTCTACCGTGCCTTTTACGCCATCCAGCGGCTTTCAAGCCCCCAGGGCTTCCCGACGAACGCGATCTACGGCTTCATCATCACCCTAAGAAAGATCCTCGACCGGGAGAAGCCGGCCTATCTCGGCATCGTCTTCGATACTCCTGGACCCAAGTTGCGCCATGAAGTTTTTAAAGATTACAAGGCCCATCGGAAGCCCATGCCGGACGACTTGGCCAAGCAGATTCCCCGGCTCAGGGAGATCATCGGGGCCCTTCGCATCCCGGTTTTTGAGGATGAAAACTACGAGGCCGACGACGTCCTGGGCAGCCTGGCCAAGCGTGCCGAGGCCAATAAATTCTTCACCGTCATCGTCTCGACCGACAAGGACCTCCTCCAACTGGTGGACGCGGCGACCGTGGTTTACAATCCCACCAAAGAGATTTCCCTGGACGAAGCCAAGGTCAAGGATATCTTCGGCGTCCTTCCCTTCCAGGTTGTCGACGTCCTTTCCCTCTGGGGCGATGCCTCGGACAACGTCCCCGGCGTGCCTGGCATCGGCGAAAAAACGGCCAAGTCCCTGATCGGCGAATACGGTTCTTTGGACAATCTCAAAAAGAACCTTGGCAAAATGAAAAACCCGCGGCTCAGGGAAAAAATCGAGCAGAACCTGGACAAGCTCGAGCTGAGCCGGGAGCTGGTGACGATCGAAAGAAACCTGGACATCGCCTTCGATCCCGAAAAATTTAAAGTCTCCGAGCCCGATACCGTGGAAGTGGCCAGGATTTTCCAGGATCTGGGGTTCACCTCGCTGGTCTCCGAATATTTGAAACCGCCCCAAAAATCGGAAAAAATCTACGCGGCCATCACGACTGAGAACGAGCTTAGCGGACTTGTCTCCGCGATCAAAAAAGCCGGCTCCGTTTCGCTGGACACGGAGACCGACAATGTCTCTCCCACCCGCGCCCGGCTGGTGGGAATGTCGTTTTCCCTCGAGCCGGAGCGCGCCACCTACCTTCCTCTCGGGCATGATTATCCGGGCGCGCCGGCCCAGCTGGCCAAGGAGGTCGCTCTTGGCCTCCTCCGCGAGGTGCTTGAAAGCCGGCAGATTAAAAAAATCGGACAGAACATCAAGTACGATTTCATCGTCCTCGAGCGGGAGGGGATTCGTCTCTCCGGCATCGATCTGGACACGATGGTCCTGTCCTATCTCTTGGAGCCTAACTGGGGAAAGCACAACCTCGACAAGCTGGCCCTGACCTATCTCCAAGCCAAAACCATCGCCTACAACGATGTTGTTGGAAAGGGCAAGAATGAACTGACGATGAACAAAGTCGCGGTGGACCGGGTCACGCCCTACGCCTGCCAGGATGCGGACTTTGCCCTAGCCCTCAGCCGGATCCTCTGGCCGAAGGTCGAAGCGGCCAAGCTGGACGGACTCTACCGGGAGATCGAGCAGCCCATGATCGAGGTCCTGGCCGGCATGGAGATGGCCGGCGTGAAGCTCGACGCCGATGCTCTGGGGCAGTTATCGGTCGAGCTTCAAGCCGAGCTCTCTCGCCTGGAGAAAAAAATCTTCGAGCTCGGCGGAACGGAATTCAACATCAATTCGCCGCAGCAGTTGGCTCACATCCTTTTCCATAAGCTCAATCTGCCGACCGCGCGCAAGACGAAAATCACCAAAGGATTTTCCACCTCCATGGACATCCTGCAGGATCTGGCGCCGCTCCATCCCTTGGCCCGGCATGCCCTGGAATACCGTCAGATGGCCAAGCTCAAGTCCACCTATGCCGACGCCCTGCCGGCGCTCATCAACCCTGAGACCGGACGGATTCACACCTCCTACAACCAGACCGTTGCCTCGACGGGCCGGCTGTCCAGTTCCGACCCCAACCTCCAGAACATTCCGGCGAGGGGAGAGATGGGAACGCGTTTCCGCCGGGCTTTTGTCCCGGAAAAAGGGCACCTGTTCCTTTCCGCCGATTATTCTCAGATCGAGCTTCGGGTGCTGGCCCATATGTCCGGGGACCCGGCGCTGTGCGAATCCTTCAGGGCCGATCGCGACATCCACGAGGAAACGGCCCTCCGCGTCTTCGGCCCAGCCTCATCTCTGTTCAAGGACGATCAGCGCCGGAAGGCCAAGATCATCAATTTCTCGATCATCTACGGCACCTCCGCCTTTTCCTTAGCTAAAGAGCTGCAGACCTCGAACTCGGAAGCCCAGAATTTCATCAACCGCTATTATGAAAAGCACCCGAAAGTGAAGGAATTCCTGGATCGGCTCGTCGGATCGGCCCAAACCCTAGGTTACTCCGAGACCCTGTTCGGGAGGAGGCGCCCGGTGCCGGAACTCCGGCAACCGGATAAAACGGTCTGGCAGGCCGGCCGGCGCATCGCTCTCAACATGCCCATCCAAGGGACCGCGGCAGATCTCATGAAAAAGGCGATGATCGACATCTGGAGAGAGATGGGCAACTCCAGGCTCCGCTCCCGGATGATCCTCCAGGTCCACGATGAGCTCGTCTTCGAAGTCACGGAAAAAGAAAAAACGAAGATGGACGCCATCGTCCGCGAAAAAATGGAGCATGTCTTTCCGCTGAGCGTTCCCCTCAAGGTCCGCCTGGGCTGGGGCGACAGCTGGGCCGCGGCGAAGTAGTCAAAAAGAGCGGCCCGGTATTGTGTCTCCTATTTTAATGTGCTATAAGCTTTTTCTCAGGAACATCGAGAGGTCCGGACATGCAGAAGCTTGAGGCTCCCTTCAAAGACCTGCCGGCAACGAACATCAACACGTTCCTGTTTTTTTCAGAAATCCAGGGCCGCTTTGTCGTGGACGAGGATGGCACCGCCGTCGGAAAGCTGGCCGATTTGAAATTGCGATTGGGAGAGCTTTTCCCAACGGTCGCCACGCTGGTGGTCAAGAAGAGGAGGGGAAAAAAGCTCCTCGAGCTGGACTGGCAGGAAGTCCAAAGCCTCAACACGACCATGATCAGGCTGAACCCGGGGGCTTGCGAAAAATTCCGGCCCCTGGAAGTCAATCCCCAGGAAATCCTTCTCCGGGACGAGCTTCTCGACAAGCAGGTCGTGGACACGTTCGGAGCCAAGATTGAACGGGTTAACGACATCCACCTTCTCATCGTCAACCGGGACCTGCGCATCGTCCACGTGGATTACGGAATCCGGGGGATCCTCCGCCGTCTCGGCTGGCTGAAGGCGATTGATTTTTTTACCAACTGGCTTTTTGCCTATCAATTCGAGGAAAAGATGATTTCCTGGAAATACATCCAGCCTCTTCCGAGCGGCCCGGCCAAGCAGAACCTCAAGCTCAACGTGACCTCGAGAAAAATCCACGAAATTCACCCATCGGACCTGGCCGACATCATCGAGGAGCTCGATCAGATCAGCCGGTCGACCGTGTTCCGCTCGCTCGACCTCCAGACGGCCGCTCTCACCCTGGAAGAAGTCGACCCCAAGCTCCAGCTGAGGCTGATCGAATCCGCCCCCGTCGAGCTTGTCTCCGACATCTTAGAAGAGATGGCCCCCGATGAGGCCACCGACCTCCTGGCCGACCTGCCGGAGGAAAAGCAGCAGAAGCTGATTCGGACCATGGAAAAGCCGTCCCGGGAGGCAGTCGAAGAGCTCCTCAAGTTCAAGGAGGGGACGGCGGGGAGCATCATGACCAAGGACTTTCTCTCCGTTCGGAAGGACAAGACGATCGGCGACGCCATCGAAGAGTTCCGGAAAACCGTCTATCCGCTGGAATCCATCTCCTATATCTACGTCACGGACCAGGACAACCGCCTGGTCGGCGTATCGACCCTCCGACATCTCATCACCTGCGAGAAAGACGCGACGCTCGGCAAACTCATGAACACTCATCTGGTCAAAGTGGAACCCGAAGACAATGTCAACACCGTTGCCTCGCTGTTCAAAAAATATAAGTTCATGGCCTTGCCCGTGGTGGACAAAGAGGACGTCCTCAAAGGGATCATTACTATACAAGACATCATGCAATCGCAACTCTAGGAATGACATGAAGTGATGGACGAGCGATGAAAAAAATATCTCTGAAGATCCACTGGAAAACCATCCTCCTTTTTATGGCCGTGGCCGGGCCGGGAATCATCACTTCAAACGTCGATAACGACGCCGGCGGCATCGCAACGTATTCCATGGCCGGCGCCCGCTTCGGCTACAGCCTGCTCTGGTCGCTCATCCCGATCATGGTCGCCCTGATCATCATCCAGGAGATGAGCGCCCGGATGGGGGTCGTCACCGGCAAGGGGCTGTCGGACCTGATCCGCGAGCGGTTCGGCGTCAAGATCACGGTCTATCTTCTCGTGGCCGTCGTCTTGACCAATTTCGGCAACGTGATCGCCGAGTTTGCCGGGGTCGCCTCCAGCCTCGAGATCTTCCATGTCTCTAAATTCATCTCCGTCCCCGGCGCCGCCGTGCTTGTTTGGCTGCTCGTCGTCAAAGGGACCTACCGGTCGGTCGAGAAGATCTTCCTCTATGCCTGTCTTTTTTACGTCACCTACATCATCGCCGGCCTGCTGGCCAAGCCGGACTGGGGAATCATCGGAAAAAGCTTGATCACGCCGACCTTTGATTTCACCTCGGCGCGCATGGGCATGCTCATCGGGCTCGTCGGGACCACCATCGCCCCTTGGATGCAGTTCTATCTCCAGGCGGCCGTCGTGGAAAAGAATATCGCCGTCAGGGATTATAAACATTCCCGGCTGGACGTCATGGTCGGCAGCTTCGTGGTCACGATCGTAGCCGGGTTCATCGTGCTCACTTGCGGGGCCACGCTTTTTAAGGCCGGCATCCGGGTCGAGACCGGCGCCGACGCCGCCCTGGCCCTGGCCCCCCTGGCCGGGAGATACTGCTCGGCCCTCTTCGCCTTCGGCCTCCTCAACGCCTCTCTGTTTGCCGCTTCCATCCTTCCCCTGTCCACGGCCTTCGTCGTCTGCGAAGGCATGGGATGGGAGGCCGGGGTCAATAAAAAGTTTTCCGAAGCGCCGCAGTTTTACGGGCTCTATTCGATGCTCATCTTTCTCGGGGCAGGGATCATCCTGCTTCCGGGAATTCCCCTCTTCCCGGTCATGTATATCTCCCAAGTCATTAACGGCATCGTCCTGCCCGTCATCCTGGTCTTCATGCTGCTCCTGATCAACAACAAGAAATTAATGGGCGAATACACGAACGGGCGGATCTATAATGTCATCTCCTGGATGACGGTCCTCCTGCTGGTCGGCCTCAGCCTCGTCTACCTGGGAAGCCTGGTCAGGCTGTAATCTCTCTTTTCTCCCGAGGGCGTCTCGTATCTTATAGATTCTTCTGGTAGACGCGAAATTTCTTGTAGACGACCCCGCCCATCCGTTCCATCTCCGCCCGAACCTTGACGTTGGCCTCCATCTCGTGGTGGGTATCCATGATCTCAAACCCGGCCTCCTGGGCCGCCTGAATCATCTTGAAGCCCATCATGACGTCTAGGCCGAGCCCCCGGTATTTTTCCTTGATGCCGCCGAGGAGGAGGTCGAGCTGCTTGGTCTTTTTGGCGGCCCGGAGGACTTTGATAAAGCCAAACGGCAGCAGCCGGCCGCGGGCCTTCTGGATTCCTTCGGTCATATCCGGGATGCCGATGATAAAAGCGACGGCCTCGCCGTCCTTCGTCACGGCCTTGACAAACCTCGGGTCGACGACGGGAAGGTAGCGCTTGGCCAGGTCGTCCTGCTCCTTCTCATCGAGGGGTGCAAACCCGTAGATGTTGGTGTTCGTGTAGCATTCATTCATGAGGCTGAGGATAGGCCGAATCCAGGGCTTCAGCTCTTTTCTCTTCTTGAATTCGTGGAGGGTATACCCGCCCTTGCGCTGAATTCGTTCGTAGATCTTTTTATAGAACTCCGGGATCTCTTTGGGGACTGCCAGCCTGTAGACAAAGTAGTCGATATCCTTGGAATATCCTTCGTTCTCCACCAGCCGCGGCATCCATTCATAATTGTAATAGGTCGCGATGGTCGCCCGGTTTTCAAACCCTTGGATGATAAAGCCTTCCGGGTCCTGGTCGGAAAATCCGTAGGGCCCGATAACCCGATTCATTCCTTTCCCCCGGGCCCATTCCTCGACCCGATCGAGGAGGGAATGGACCACTTCCGGGTCTTCCCTGGCCTCTAAGTCGCCGAACCGGGCGATCCTGACCTTGCGGTACTCATTGAAACGGTTGTTGATAATTCCCATGACGCGGCCGACAAGGTCATTTCCCCGGAAAGCGAGCAGCAGGACGGTCTCGCAATAGCCGAAGGCCTTGTTCTTCTTCGGGTCGAAGTACTTCCGTTCATCCATGTAGATCGGAGGAACCCAGTTGGCCCGGCCGGCGTGGATTTTTTCGGGGAGGAAAATGAACGCCTTTATGTCCTTGCGGGTTTTGACTTGCTTGATTTCAATGGCCATAGACAATGTCCCTTCTCGTGTCGTTCGTGCACTCCATATATCCTACAACGAGGATTAAAAATCAATAAGAAATTTTGCGTCCGGTGGAAGGGGTTTTCCTCTCCAAATTGACCATCGGGCTATTTGACCCCTCATGGGAGTCGTGATATATACAACCAAGAACGCCGGAGGCTTGGCTACGCTGGATCGCCGGAAAACCATGATGAGTCTGAAGAAACCTGATTCTTGGAGGTAAAACGCATGTCTCCTATCCCGCCAGAGCCCGTTCTCACCATCGTTTTTGGCTTGTCGGCGGCAGCCCTGATGGTCCTGATCCTTCCTTTTAAGGTGAAAAAGATCGAAGAAAACCTCGAGCCGTTCTTCCTGGTCATGGGCGCTGCGGTCGTGACGATTTCCGGGCTCTGGAGCTGGAAGCTCGTCGTGGAGGCGCTGAAGGCTCCCGTCATGATCGGGTCGCTTCCGATCGGGATTTTCCAGGTTGTCCTCGTCGTCGGCCTTCTCATCCATTTTTTTAACGTGCCTTTCTGCAACGCGATCCTGAGCCTGGCCAAGAAGCTCGGCCCGGGCTTGTTCATTTTTCTGCTGATCACGGTATTCGGCCTTTTATCCAGCGTTGTCTCTGTCATCCTGACGGCCTGCCTTTTGGCCGAAATCACCGCCGCCCTCCCCTTTGCCAGAAAGGATAAGATAAAATTGGTCGTCGTGTCCTGTTTCGGCGTCGCCCTGGGCGCCGTGCTGACGCCGCTGGGGGAGCCGCTGTCCACAATCCTCGTTGCCAAACTCACCGGGCCCCCTTATTTTGCCGGTTTTTTCTTCCCCCTGAAAGTCTTCGGTCTCTATATGATCCCCGGCGTCATAGCCACAGCGCTTTTCGCGGCCCTCTGGCTTGGCCCGAAGATCTCCTTGAAAACCGGGGCGGTGGTCACGGAATACAATGAAACAATCAAGACCGTCATCCTCAGGGCCGTCAAGGTTTTTACCTTCGTAGCAGCCCTGGTCCTGCTTGGGGACGGCTTTCGGCCGTTGATCGTCTGGTATTTTGCCAAAATTTCACCCGGGATTCTTTACTGGTTCAACACGATCTCGGCCATTCTCGATAATGCCACCCTGACGGCGATTGAGATCGGTCCGGCCATGTCTCTTCCCCAGATTACCGGGATCATCATGGGCCTGTCCATTGCCGGGGGGATGCTCATTCCCGGAAACATACCCAACATTGTCGCTGCCGGGAGGCTCAAAATCAGCATGAAAGAATGGGCCGTGATCGGCCTTCCCCTGGGATTGG
This sequence comes from uncultured Eubacteriales bacterium, assembly GCA_964537875.1. Taxonomy (GTDB): domain Bacteria; phylum Acidobacteriota; class Aminicenantia; order Aminicenantales; family UBA4085; genus JAPKZH01. The sequence continues at coordinate 2,855 of CAZIDN010000096.1, read as the reverse complement.
TGATGATGGCGATCTATTTCGTGATTCTGTACATTCTCTAGCCGGAGGGCGGCTAAATCTTCATCGGCATGAGTACATACAGGCTCTGGATGTTTTCGTCTGTCTCCGGCCGCATTAGGGCGGCGCTGTTCTCGTCCTTCAGCTCAAGCCGGATCTTTTCCGACCCGACGGTCGTCAGGTAATCGATAATATACTGGGAATTGAACCCGATCTCGATATCCGGGCCTATGTAATCGATATCCAGCCTGTCCCTGGCTTCTCCGATTTCCGGGTTTGAGGAGAAGAGCCGGAGCTTTCCTTTCTCCAGATAGAATTTGATTCCTCGCGAGCGCTCGGCCGAAAGAAGCGAGACCCTGCGGATGGCGTCCGTGAATTCTTGGCGCGGCAGGCCGACGGCATTGGGGTTATCCTTCGGGATGACGGCCTCAAAATTGGGGAATTTGCTCTCGATGATCCGGCTGATCAGGATGCGGTTGCCGACCTTGAAGAAAAGGTTGTTCTCGTCCAGGTCGAATTCAACATCGCCGTCGGCGAACTTTCTCACCTCGCCCAGCGTTTTTTTAGCGACAATGACCCGGATTTCTTCGGCCAAGCTCAGCCCCTCCAGGCCTTTGGCCGTATACGACAAGCGGTGGCCATCGGTGCTGACCAGCTCCAAAGATTTATTCTTGATCAACATCAAGGCGCCGTTGAGATAGTATCTTTGTTCCTGGGCGATGGCAAAATAGACCCGTTCGATCATTTCTTTGAAGACATCGACGGGAAAAACGATGTTTTTTTCGAATTTCGGCTCCGGGACCTGGGGATAATCCTCTTTGGGCAGGCAGAGGACCTTGAATTCGCTTTCCCCGGACGTCACCTCCATCATCAGGTCCTTTTGCTCATTGAAAGTGATCATTTTTCCATCCGGCAGGGATTTGACAATCTCGAAGATTTTTTTCCCTGAAACCGTGACGGCGCCGGCTTCCTCGACCTGTCCCTCAAAATGTGTTTTCAGCCCGACTTCAAGGTCCGTCCCGGTCAGTTCGATTTTGTTCTTTGAGGCATGGATGAGGATGTTGGCCAGGATGGGCATGGTATTTCTTTTTTCAACGATGCCCTGAAGAAGCTGGAGCTCTTCCAGTATGTTCTCTTTTTGGATTGCGAATTTCATCTTTTCACCTTCCTGAAAGAACGCTCTATTCTTATTCTTCTCTTATCCTATTCTTAAAGAAATAAGATTAATAAATAAGAGAAATAAAAGCAAATAAAATGTGAATATCTCTTTCAAAGGGCTGATTCCATTACTGAATAAAGCTGATCAGGCTGTTTATTTCTTTGTTGAATTCGGAATTTTCACCGCGCAATTTCTCGATTTTCCGGATGCTGTGGATGACCGTAGTGTGGTGTTTTCCACCGAATTTCTTACCGATTTCCGGAAGTGAGGATTTCGTCAATTCCTTGGACAAATACATGGCGATCTGGCGGGGAAAGGCGAATTTGGGAGAATTATTCTTTAATTTCAATTGAGACGGCTTGATTTTGTATTTATGGCAGACGAGTTTCTGGATTTTTTCCACAGTCACGATGTTAGTCGTCGCGTCTAAAAGGTCTTTTAACGATTCTTTAGCCAACTCCAAATCGATTTTTTCGCCCTTCAGGGAAGAGAAGGCGACAACGCGGCGGAGGTATCCTTCGAGCTCCCGGATGTTGGAATGGACCTTGTCGGCGATAAAAAGGGCAACGCCTTCGGGCAGGTCGACGCCCTCGAGTTCAGCCTTCTTTTTCAAGATGGCGATGCGGGTTTCGATGTCCGGCGCTTTGAGGTCGGCGATCAGCCCCCATTCAAAGCGCGACCGGAACCGTTCTTCCAGCCCGAGGATCTCCTTGGGCTGGCAGTCGCTTGAAATGACGATCTGCTTCTGGTTGTCATAAAGATGGTTGAAGGTGTGGAAAAATTCTTCCTTGGTCCGGTCTTTTCCGGAGAGGTTGTGGATGTCGTCCATGAGGAGGACGTCGATACTCCTGTATTTTTGACGGAAATCCAGGATTTTGCCGTACTGGAGATGATTGATGAGATCGTTCATGAATTTTTCCGTCGTGACGTAGAGGATCTTCAGCCGGGCGTCGTTATGAAGGCTGAAATGGCCGATGGCATTCATGAGATGGGTCTTGCCGAGGCCCGACCCGCCGAAGATATAGAGGGGGTTGTAGGATTTGGCCGGGCTTTTGGCCACGGCCATCGAGGCGGCATGGGCGAATTGATTGCAGGACCCGACGACGAAATTCTCGAACGTGTAATTGGGGTTTAGGTTGGGATTGAGGAGCATTCCGTACTTCGAGCGGCGCTCCTCGGGAGACTTCCGCATGAAGGAAAAAGAGGCGTCGTCAAAAATATATTTGACATCGTAGACCTTGCCGAACAACTTTTGAGCGCTCTCGCTGATCAAGGCAGAATAATGAAAGGAAAGCCAGTCCTTGAAATAAGAATTCGGGACCTTGATATAAAGGCAGCCTTTCTCCTGGCCGATGTACGTCGTGGGCTCAAACCAGGTCTCGTAGCTGTTTTGGTCGACTTTCTTTTGAAGGTCCTGGATGATTTGAACCCAAGGGTTTGTCTTTTCTTCCATTTGCGCCCCGATGAATTATTTTTCCACAGAAATTTCCACAGCTGTGGAAAAGTTTGCCTTACCTGCTGAATCCGGGGAAAAAGGCTGCCTCATCATAGCACTCTCAACCGGCGATTTCAAGAGTTTTTATGATAAAAAATAATAAATGAGGGCTCGGCAAGGCCAAAGCCTCCATGGTCGCTTCAGCCGTATCCGGATCGTTTTCATTTTCGCCCCACATAAAATAAAGGAGGAACAAGTTATTAA
>CAZIDN010000095.1:0-11400 GCA_964537875.1 uncultured Eubacteriales bacterium | reverse complement strand
GCTTCCATTTGACTCTCCTAACTAATTGTCCTACAATCTTTTAGAAATGGCATCCCTTGGTCAAGAACTCAGGCGGGAAAGAGAACTCCGGGCCATTACCCTCAAAGAGATCGCCAATCTCACCAAGATCAGTTTGAAGTATCTTCAGGCACTCGAAGAGGACCGCCTGGACATCCTGCCGGGGCCGTTTTTTGTCAAGGGCGTGATTCGAGCGTTTGCCAAGGCCATCGGAGCGGATGAAGACTATTTTTTGAATAAATACCATGCCGACGCGCTTCTCCAAACGTATGCCGTGGATCGAGACCGAAAAATCTTCGACCGAGGCCTGCCCGTCAAGAGCCGTTCCCGTCTTTACGCGATCATCGTCATATCCGGGCTGGCCCTGGCCATCCTCTTGTCCTTTTTGTTTCTGACGCCTCATAAGAGGGGGCGGGCTGCGTCCGCCCAGCCCCAGCCTGCAAGCGAGCAGATCCAGACAGTCGCGACGCCTCCTCCGCGCGTCCTGGAACCGGTCCTTCAGGCCCAAAAAATACCGCTGAAGCTCGAGCTTTCCTTTCTGGCCGAAACATGGATTCAGGTCTATGCCGACGGAGAGCTCAAGATCGACGGCCTCAAGCAGGCGGGAGAGAAGGCCGCTTGCCTGGCCCAAAAAGAGTTCGTCTTCCATACCGGAAATGCCGGCGGTTTTGCTTTAACGATCAACGGCCAGCCCGGAAAGCCCCTGGGAGGCCCGGGCATCGTCCTGACCGACATCAAGATCACGACAGAGAACTACGGCCAATTCCTACGCCTGGCCGAAAAAGACAAGCAGGCCGCGGCCGGATAGAAAGACCGACATGGAAAATCCTAAGACGCCCGACAACCTCAAGACAAAAGGATCGCGGATCATCGGCGCCATCATCGTCGTCCTGATCATTCTTTTCGTCACCATCGATTTTTTCATCCGGAAAGGCACGGAATTCTCGCCGACGCGGGTCACCAACATTCTCCTGGTTTCTTTGCAGATCATCGTCCTTCTCCTAGCCCTCATCCTGTTCTTCGTCCTCGGCAGGAACCTCATCAAACTCTATCTCGAGCGCAAAGGCAAGGTCGTCGGGTCGCATTTCAAGACGAAGCTCGTCCTCTTCTTCACCGCGCTGTCCTTCATCCCCACCCTGCTGCTCTTCCTGTTCACGAGCGACCTGATCAGCCGCAACATCGAACAATGGTTCAAGATGGACCCGAACAGAATCCTTGAAGACGCCAAGAGCCTGGCCGACGGCTTCGAGGTCAGCACCTCGGAAACAACGCTCCACTTTGCCCAGCAGCTGGCCAAAGAGATCAGCCGCCAGAATCTCTTCCGGCCGGAAAACCGGTCCCGGCTCGAGGAGTTCATCAAGGCCAAGCTGACAGAGTACAAGCTGGATGAGATCGGCATTTTTCTGGAAGAAGAAGAGCTTTTTTCCTACTTGAACCCCAACCTGCCCCTGCAGGATTATCAGGACCTGAAGATGGAGATCGTCAAACGAGCCCACCTGGGCGAGCTCTTCAGCGACATCAAGCCGATGGGCACGGGCGAGCTCATCCGGCGCGGTGTTTCGTTCCGCATCTCCAACATCGGGAACGTCCTGGTGACGACCGGGAAATTCCTTCCCCAAAACTACGCCCAGAAAATCAACACGATCACGACCTATGGTCAACGCTACCAGCAGCGGAAGATCCAGAAGGACCTGGCCAAGACGTTTTACCTCCTGACGCTCATCTTCGTCACCCTGCTCATCGTTTTTGCCGCGACCTGGATCGGGTTTCACATCGCCAAGAGCATCACCGTCCCGATCGAGAAGCTGGCTCAAGCCACCAAGGATGTCTCCAAGGGAAATCTCTCCGTCCGGGTCGAGGACCCGGCCTCGGATGAGATCGGCATTCTCATCGATTCCTTCAACCAGATGATCTCCGACCTTCGGGAAGGACAGCAGAACATAGCCCAAAAGACGGCCGAACTCGGGGCCCGAAAGCAGTACATCGAGACCATCCTGAACGCCATCACCACGGGGGTCGTCGCTTTGGATGCTCAAGGCGTCATCACCACGATCAACCCCTCCGCCCGCGAGATCCTGGCCCTCGCCGAAAAAAACCTGACGGGCAAACACTACAAAGAGGTTTTGAGCCACGACCGGTACTCGGAATTTCTCAAAAACATCGACTGGGGGATGAAGGCCAGGTACCGGCTGACCGACAAAGAAATCCAACTCCTCCTCAACGGACAGCAGACGACGATCGCCCTGACCCTCTCCCCCCTCAAACAGCCGGGCAAGGAATTCTCCGGCCTGATCGTCATCCTCGATGACCTGACCCAGCTGATCAGGGCCCAGAAGATCGCGGCCTGGAAGGAAGTGGCCCAGCGGGTCGCCCACGAGATCAAAAACCCTCTCACGCCCATCCAGCTGAACGCGGAACGGATCATCAAGAACCTGAAGAAAACCGACGCCTCGACGGGCGCCATCGTCATGGAGGGAGCCAAGGTCATCATCCAAGAGGCTCAGACGATCAGCACCCTCGTCGATGAATTCTCGGATTTTGCCCGCCTGCCCAAGATTAACCTCCAGTCGGCCAACATCCATGAGATCATCGAGCAAGTCATCGCCCTCTTCCGGGGCATCTTTGCCGACATCGAGTTCGAAGTGACGCTGTCCCCGGACGTGCCCCCATCGATCCAGATCGATCCCGAGCAGATGAAGCGGGTGTTCATCAACCTGATCGACAACGCCATTGACGCCATGAACAAAAAAGGTAAAATCTTCATCCAGACCATCTTTGACCGCGAGCCGCAACAGGTGAAGATCGAAGTGTCCGACACAGGACCGGGCGTTCCGGTGGAAGATAAGGAGAAGCTCTTCCTTCCCCATTTTTCCACCAAAAAGAAAGGCACCGGCCTCGGCTTGGCCATCGTCAGCCAGATCGTCAAAGAGCATAACGGTTCGATCGAGGTCCAGAACAACCGGCCCAACGGGGCGAAATTCACGGTGCAGATCCCCGCATGATCAAAGACCGCATCCTCGTCATTGATGATGAAGCCAGCATCCGCTCATCCCTGCAGGGCATTTTGGAGGACGAAGGCTACGATGTGAAGACCGTCGAAACGGGCGAGAAAGGCCTCGATCTGCTCAAGAGACAAAATTTCGGGCTGATCCTCCTGGACATCTGGCTCCCCGAGATGAGCGGGATGGATGTCCTGGTGCAGGTCAAAAGCATGGAGGAGCATCCCCAGATCGTCGTCATCTCCGGCCACGGCAACGTGGAGATGGCGGTCAAAGCCACAAAACTCGGCGCCTTCGATTTTCTGGAGAAGCCGCTCTCCCTGGAAAAAGTCGTCTTGACCGTCAACAACGCCCTGCGTCAACACAAGCTGGAAGAGGAAAACATCCAGCTCCGCGAAAAGATCAAGCCGCGCTATTACCTGGTCGGGAAAAGCGCCGCCATCCAAAAATTGCGCAAGGAAATCAAGAAGGCCGCGCCCACCAGCGGCCGCGTCCTGATCGGCGGGGAGAACGGCTCGGGCAAGGAGCTCGCCGCCCGGCTCATCCACCAGCAAAGTCAGAGAAAAGACAAACGGTTCGTCGAGCTCAACTGCGCCGCCATCCCGGACGACCTGATCGAAAGTGAGCTGTTCGGCTATCTCAAAGGCTCCGCGCCCCATGCCCATAAAGACAAAAAGGGGAAACTGTTGCAGGCGGACGGGGGGACGCTGTTCCTGGACGAGATCGGCGACATGAGCCTGAAGACGCAGGCCAAGCTGGTCAAGGCCATCGTCACCCAGAAGTTCGAGCCCCTGGGATCGCCGGAGACGGTCGCCTTCGATACGCGAGTGATCGCCGCAACGAGTAAAAATCTCAAGGATTTGATCCTGAAGGGGAAATTCAAAGAAGACCTATTTTTCAAGCTGAACGTCATCCCCATGACGATCCCGCCTCTCCGGGAGCGGACAGAAGACATCCCTCTTCTTATCCATTATTTTCTTAGATATTTCTCGGCGGAGTACGGGAAAAAACCCAAGACCATGGGCCGGGAAGCGATGAAAGCCTTCCTGAACTATACCTGGCCCGGCAATGTCAGCGAACTGATGAACGTCATCGAGCGCTTCGTGATCATGGTCGAGGACGACGAGATCGGCGTATCCCACCTCAACCTTTTCGTGGAAGCCCGGGAGCTGGAATCGATGCCCGGCCTCCATAACCATCTGACGCTCGGCCAGGCCGCCCTTCTCTTTGAGAAAAAATTCATCCACAGGGCGCTGACCAAAAACCGCTGGGACCTGGCCAAGACGTCCGCCGAGCTGGACCTGAATACGGAGGCCTTGAAAGAAAAGATCAAGGCCTTTAACATCACGCTGTTCGACTGAGCCAAGCTTTTATGCCCCTCGACCAAGCCGAAGCCATCGTCCTGAGAGCTTATAACGTCGGCGACCAGGACAAGGTCGTCATCTTTCTCGCGCGCGACAAGGGGCTCGTCCGCGGCGTAGCCAAAGGAGCCCGGAAATTCGGGAACAGGTTCGGCAGCACGCTCGAGCCCATGTCCTTGGTCAAGATGTTCTATTACGAAAAAGAACGAAGGGACCTCGTCACGGTCAGCGATTGCGACCTCATCGAATCGTTCTTCGACATCCAGAAGGACCTCAAAGCGTCGTTCACCGTCTCTTACTTTGCCGAGCTCATCGAAGAATTCTTCCCGGCGCGGGCACGGGAGGACCTCGTCTTCCGCCTCCTGCTGTCCGTCCTCCAGGCCATGAAAGAGCGGGGCGACCTCAGCTTGCTGACGCGGTATTTCGAGGCCTGGTTTCTCCAGATCAATGGATTTCTGCCGGATGTCCGCCGTTGCAAGAGATGCGGCAAAGCGCCGGATGCGGGCGGATGGCTGGCCCAAAAAAAAGACGGTATCTATTGCGACGACTGCGCCCCCTCGAAAAAAGAGGAAGTCCAACGGGAGCTGGGATCGTTTTTGAGCTGGGCGAGGAAAAACCCGCCCCCAAAAACCGGCCAACCCCCTTTCTCGCCCGAGGAACTCAAGGGCATCCAAAAAAGCCTCCAGGCCATGATCGTCTATCACATGGAAAAGGAACCCAGGAGCCTGCGGTATATCAAAGATTAGAATCGAAGGATAGCGTTGAGGATTTTTTCCTTTCCGCGAGAATCCTCTTCGCCTTCTGGATGACTATAAGTCAGCCGTCCTGAAACATCAAGCTTTTTTATCGCCCGCCCGCGACCGACATGGACTCTTCTTCCACCCACGAGAAATGGAAGAAATCTATTTTCTATGCTGAGGGGATCATTGAGAAATAAGCAGGTTTGATCTCGCGATTGGCAGAACATCGGGAAGTTCGCGCTCGCTCTCGACTCAGTATCGTTCGAAAAGCTTTCCCCACTCGGTTTTGAGAATTTGACGGGTGCGCTGCTTGCCGATGGCGGGATGCCAGATCCAGTCGTGGAAGATGACGGAAGCGATGTACGACCACGGCGCCAGCACCGTCCGCAGCAAAAACGTCTCCAGCGGCTTGAGCGGCCCCCAGTAGATCATCTTCTGGCCCCGGCTGGCGAACGTGTTCTTGCCTTTCTGGAAATGAAAATTCACGCCGGAGATATCCTCCCCGACCACGTCAATCTCTTTAACCTCGCCGGTCCCGAGCCCCGCCTCATGGGCGATCCGGATGAAGTCCAGGTCCATCGGCTCGAAGCCCATCATCTTTGCCGCCACGGCGTCGATGGCCACCTGGTCGGCGCCGGCCAGGATGAAATTCTTGATAGAAGGGACCATGCAGCGCGGGCCCGGCCCGTCGCCGACGATCGTCCCGTCCATCACGGCGAAGATCCCCGAATGGATCTCCTTCTGGATCGTCAGCAGGTCGACCAGCGTCTCATGGATCACCGAGTGCGTCCAATGCCGCCTCTCGTGGAGCAGGCCGCCGAAGGCGTTTTTCATGGCCCCGGTCATGGTCGTGAAGACGTGCGTCTTCATCGTCGGCAGGTGGATGATATTCTCGCCGATCATCCGTTTGGGGATCTCGATACCCTTGGGGAAAATCCTGTCCAGGACACGGATCTTCCCTTTGGGCTCATAGCGGACCCACGGTTCGTTCTCGTAGAGATGGATGTTGCGCAGCCCGTATTTTTGGACGACCGGCAGGTGCTTGTTCTCCCGCTCGCCTTTCCTGGCCGAGACGACGACCGTCCGGTTGTGACAGGCATGGATCCGCTCTTTCTTGTAGCCGTCCTCGAGCAAGGTCTTGATCACCCCCTCGAGCTGCCAGGGCGTCGTCGAGCAGGCCGGATAAAAATAGTGCCAGGAGATATTGACTTTGAGGGCCGTCTCGCGGTCTTTGGCAAGGACGGATTGGTAATCCGCCAGATGCATCAACTTTTTATAGTCGTCGAGGACCGTCCGGGGCGATGTTTTAAGGACAGCGACTTTCGACTTGGCCATGCCTCGATCACTTGGCATACAAAATAACGATGACGGCCGCGATCCACAGGACGATATCGACGAGAAGCGGCTTATCCATGATGACCAGTTCCTCCGGGCTTCCCCCCTTCCCTTTCTGGTGGACAAGGTACAGGTAGCGGAAAATGCCGTAGAGGACAAAAGGTGTCGTGAAAATGAGGTTGTTAGTGCCGAACTTGGCCGCCGTTTCCTCGGAGACCGTGTAAAGACAGTAGGCGATGACCGTCGAGGCGGTCACGACCCCGATCATCTGGTCCAGGAGGTAGGCGCTGTATTCCTTGAGGATCGGCCGATGGCTGGAGGCGTTTCCCTCAAGAAGGACGAGCTCATGGCGCCGCTTGCTCATGGCCAGAAAAAGCGCCAGGAGCATCGTGCAGATCAGCAGCCAAGAGGAGAGGGGCACATCGATCACCAGCCCGCCGGCCACGACGCGGAGGACGAAACCGGCCGCGATCAGAAAGACGTCCAGGATCACGACGTGCTTGAGCTTCAAGGAATAGGCCAGCTGGAGAATTCCGTAGACGAGGCAGACGATGAAGAAATTTCGGTTCAGCACGAAGGCCAGGGCCAGGCTGAGAACAGCCAGGACCGCGGCCGCCAAGACGGCCTCGGACTTGGCCATCCTTCCCGAGGCCAGGGGCCGCTGCGACTTTTTGGGATGGCGTTTGTCCTCCTCCAGGTCAAAGACATCATTGGCCAGGTAGATCGAGCCCGAAAAAAGGCAAAAAATAGCGAACCCGGCCCCTGTCCTGAGCCAGCGGTCGGGCTTGAAAAAATCCATGGCAAAGACAAGCGGGGCAAAGATGAACAGGTTCTTGGTCCACTGCGTCGGCCGCAGCGATTGGAGGAGGTCGCGGATCGTCAAATCCAACCTTTCAACAACTCGGCCGAATTATAAAGGAAATGGCAAAGGGTTTCAAATTTTCCATTTTCTGATACAATAATTTCTTCATGATGCCGACAACCGCCGCCCCCCAGCCGTCCTCCGCCGAACAGTCCTATAAAAAGTTGACGACGCGCAACACGCTCCTGACCCTGCTTCTCTTCATCAGCCCTTTTCTCCTCCTCTACCTGGCCGTGAATCACGAAATGTCCTCTCTGATCAAGAACCAGATCTACAACCGCTTGGCGGACACCGTCGAGGAAAATTCCAAAACGATCACCACCTTCCTCCAGGACCGGGAAATGGACCTGAAAGCCTATTCCAAGCTGGATGTCGACAGCATCGCCGAGATTGCCAAGTTCCAGCCGTTTCTCGAGTCCCCGATCCGCGAAAAGAAATGGTTCGACTTCCTGGCCATCGCCGATCGCGAGGGAAACATCGTCCTGTCCATCAACAGAAAAATCGAGGGCAATATCGCCGAGAGGGAATATTTCAAGATCTCCAAACAAGGAAAATCCTTCAACGCCGGCATCTTCCATTCCGATATTCTGAATCAGCAAGTCATGATCCTCTCTCATCCGATCTACAACCGGAAAAACGAGATCATCGGGGTCGCGGCGGCCTCTTTGAACCTGAATAACTTCTACAGCCTCCTCTTCGACCTGAGGATCGGATCCACCAGCGAATTGTTCATCGTCAACCCGGAGGGCCTGCTGCTGTCCCCGACCAAGCTTGGCGGCGAGCCGTTCGTGACCTGGGGTTTCGACAAGAAGGAGAAGAATCCTCACACCGGAAGCCGGGGCGTCATCGCCCATATCGACTACCGCGGCCAAAAGGTCCTGTGCGCCTATAAAAGGTATGCCCAGGCCAATTTTTATCTCGTTTCGGAAATCGACCTGGACGAGGCGCTTATCCCCTTGAGGGAAGTCAACCGAATCATCCTCACCTTGTTCATCCCATTCTTCCTGCTGCTCGCGCTTCTCTCCGCCCTTTATTCGCGCCGGACCACCTCGCTTTTGCAGAAGCTGACCCGCAACCTCCAGATCGCCCTGGAGGAGGCGCGGTCGAAGAAGAAAGAGGTGGACCAGATCAACGTTGAACTCGAGAACAAAGTGAAAGAAAGCGAGCAGCTCGCCCAGGAGCTCCGCCTCTCCGAGGAATACATCTATAACCTGATCGACAGCCTCTCCCTGGGGGTCATCGCCTTGGACACCTCCGGCAAAATCGCCCATTACAACAAGGAGGTCAAGGAGCTCTTCAACCTGCCAAAACTTGAAAAAGGGCAGGACATCTTCAAAGTCCTCCCCTGGCTTAGCGACCGCGAGGTGGAAATCACCTTCGAGAACACCGTGATTCAAGCCAAACGCCACCAGCTCGAAGAGAAAAAAATCGACCGCGGCAGGGGCGATGAGTATTTCAACCTGTCCTTTTTCCCGCTTGAAAACGGAGCCGGGAATATCCTCGGCGTGACGGTCACGATTGAAAACGTCACCGAGCGGGAGCGCCTGCGTAAGCAGCTGGCGGAATATGAAAAGCTTTCGGCGCTGAGCCAGCTGGCGCTCGGCGCCGCCCATGAGATCAACAACCCCCTGCTCGGCATCTCTTCTTACCTGGAAATTCTCCGGGATGAAGCCACGGACCCTAAAAACAAGGAAGAGATCGAAGTTGTCCTCGAAAACGTCTACAGGATATCCGAAACGATCCGCGGCCTCCTCAACTTCGCCCGCCCGACGCCCCCCCAATTCACCAAGGTCAACTTCAACCAGCTTATCGAAGACACTCTGTCCTTCCTGAGCCACCAGCCGATTTTCCGCAAAGCCAAGATCCAGAAGATCCTCTCACCCTCCCTGCCCCAGATCACGGCCGATTTGAACCAGATCCGCCAAGTCCTGACCAATATGCTCATCAACGCCGCCCAGTCCATGCCCAATGGAGGAGACCTGACCGTCGAGACAACAAAAGTGAAGTTTAAAGAGGAGATCCAGGTCGATATCCGGGACACCGGCGTCGGCATTCCGCCGGAAAACCTCAAGAAAATCTTCGACCCCTTCTTCACGACCAAAAAAAGCCAGGGCACGGGCCTCGGCCTCAGCATCAGCCTGAGCTATATCAAAAACCACAGCGGCGATATCTTCTGCCGGAGTCAGCCCGGCCAAGGCACAACATTCTCGATCATCCTGCCGATTCGCCAAAAGGGAAGGATTCTCGTCAAGGATGAGGAGGTCATTTCGTGAGCACCTATTCGATTCTCATCGTCGACGATGAAATCCTGACTCTCAGCAACCTCAAAAAAATCCTGGAAAAGGAAGATTACGAGGTCCACGTGGCCGACACGGGAGAAACGGCCCTGGACATCATTGAACGATACAAGCCCCACCTCGTCCTCCTCGACCTCATGCTCCCGGGCATTTCGGGCATCGAAGTCCTCAAGCGGGTCAAGGACATGGAGCGGGAGACAATCGTCATCATGATGACGGCCTACGAGATCCTGGAGAAAGCTGTCGAAGCCATGAAACTCGGGGCTTATGATTATCTTCTCAAACCATTTAAGACGAATGAGCTGAAGAACACCATCCGACGCGCCCTCGAGACTCTCTCGCTCAGGATCATGGTCCAGGACCACCTCAACACGGAAAAAGGCCGGTATTACTTCGGAAGAATCGCCGCCGAGAGCCGGACCATGAAAGACCTTTTACAGATGGCCAAGAGGGTGGCCGCCTCGGACAAAACGACCGTGCTGCTTCAAGGTGAGAGCGGGACTGGCAAAGAGCTGCTGGCCAAGGCCATCCACTATCACAGCCCCCGCGCCGAAAAGCCGATCGTCGAGATCAACTGCGCCGCCATCCCGGAGAATCTCTTGGAGAGCGAGCTGTTCGGCTACGAGGCCGGAGCCTTCACGGATGCCAAGAAGAGAAAGATCGGATTTCTGGAAAAGGGAGACGAGGGCACGGTCTTTTTCGACGAGATCGGGGACATGTCCTTGAACCTCCAGGCGAAACTGCTGCGGGTCCTGGAAGAGGGGACTTTTACCAGGCTCGGCGGAGAGAAGCAGATCCGGGTGAACATCCGGGTCATCGCCGCCACGAACCAGGACCTGGCCGGCGCCGTGGAAAAGGGGGAGTTCCGCTCCGACCTGTATTACAGGTTGAACGTCGTGCCTATTTTCGTCCCCCCCTTGCGCGAGCGGAAAGAAGATATCGTGCCCCTGGCGCTGTCCTTCATGGATGAATTCAACCACGAGCTCAAACGCGCCTATAAAGCCATTTCTCAGGAAGCCGCGGCCGCCATGCTCGAGTACCCTTGGCCGGGAAATGTCCGTGAGCTCCGGAACATCATCGAGAGGATCATGGCCTTGTCCGCGGACGAAGAAATTTCGCTTTCCCATCTGCCCCTGGAGATCCGGGATTACAAAAAGAGCCAAGGAAGCCCCGTCCTCGACGAGCTGACCTTCGAGGGACCCTTTCCGACGCTCGAAGAGATCGAGCAAAAATACATCGAAAAAATCCTGGCCGCGACGGGCAACAATAAAACCCAGGCGGCCAAAATCCTCGGCATCCATCCCACCTCGCTGTTCCGTAAACTCAAACAAAAGTGATCGGGGTCAAACCTCAACATTCGACAGAATTACCTTGGTTCTCTTCCATTTCATGTGGGGAAAATTGTCTGGGAAACGATCCGGAAACAGCCTCGCTCCCCATCCGGGTTTTTCACGCCGTTCCCGAGCCCTCCTTCTCGGCGGCGAAGAACTCGCTTCCCGGCCTCGATTTTACGGACGTTCGCCGGGAAGCTCAGACAACTTCGCCGGCCGGCTTCTTCCGAGCCGGCTGCCCTCGAATGAGGGCTCGGGAAGGCTAAACCCTCCATGGTCGCTTCAGCCGTCTCCGGATCGTTTCCCTTTTCTGCCCTCACGAAATAGAAGAGAACCATTACTTTTGATTTAAAACTCCTGTTTAATTTTGAAATTTGACGAGCGGCTCCCCGTGGCTTGCCGCGGGGAGCCGCTCGTAGAGGGTTCCAAGGGGGAGCCGCCCCCTTGGTCGCAGGGC
>CAZIDN010000094.1:5723-11563 GCA_964537875.1 uncultured Eubacteriales bacterium | reverse complement strand
AAGCACAAAAGAAAATCAAAAAAACCTTGACAGGTGCCGCGCTTTCATACATGGAGGGAAACCCTGAAGAAGGGTTTCCCTCCAAGAGTATCCGACGGGACTGGTTCCCCAGGGGCGCGGGGGCGACCCCGGCACCGATCAAAAATCACATATTTGGAGATCCTTCCTGAGATCTCAGGATCTTCCTTTCCTCTATTTTAGTCGAGAGAGATGAGTGCCTTTTGGAACCGGACGGCATCGGAAAGTTGATTTTTTGGGCGCTTCCTTTTATATTGAATAAAGGATCGCGCTGACGATCATCGAGGACGCCATGAAAAAAACATCCGTGCTTCTGCTGGCCCTGTGCTTGGTCGCATCGATCACCTGGGCCCAGGGGATCAGAAAGGCTGCCGTCGCCGGGCAATTTTACGAAGGAACCGCAGCCCGACTTTCCGCCCAGATCGATGGATTCCTGGCGGCCGCCACGCCTAAGAAATCCCCGGCCGGCCGGGTGCGGGCCCTGATCGTTCCCCACGCCGGTTATGTCTATTCCGGACCAGTCGCCGCTTTTGCCTATAAGCTTGTCCAGGGAGGCGATTTCGAGACCGTTGTCATCATCGGGCCCACTCACCGCTACGGGTTCGAAGGCTGTTCCATCTATCCCGAGGGCGGGTTTGAGACTCCGCTGGGAGTCGCCGAAGTCGACAACTCCATCGCTCAAGCCCTGATCAAGGCTTCGGGCTTCTCCTTCGATCCCGACGCCCACAAGGAAGAACATTCCGTGGAAGTTCAGGTCCCTTTTGTTCAGAAGGTCTTTCCCAAGGCCAAGATCGTCCCCATCGTCATGGGCTATCCCGATGAACAGACGATCCGGGTCATGGCCGGGGCTCTGGCCAAAGTCCTCAAGGACAAGAAAGCGCTCGTGATCGCCTCGACGGACATGTCCCATTATCTGGAAAAAGGAAAAGCGAACGCGCTGGATGCCGAGACGATGGAGCTCATCCAGAATCTCAAGACCAATTCGATCATGAGAAAAGTGGGGCGGAACGAAAATGTTCTCTGCGGGGGAGGGCCGGTGCTCTCCGCCATTTTCTATGCCCAAAAATTGGGCGACGTGAAAGTCGAGATCTTGAAGTATGCCGATTCCGGTCAAACGACCGGGGACGCCTCCGGCGTCGTCGGATACATGGCGGCCGCGGCCTATTCTGGGCAGCCCCTGCCGGAGTTCAGGCTTTCTCCGGAGGAGAAAAAGGGGCTTCTCGAGCTGGCCCGGCAGGCCGTTGAAAAGTTCGTCCGGGAGAGAAAGGTCGTCGATTTTGAAACGACCAACTCGAATCTCCTGGCCGAGCGGGGAGCGTTTGTCACCCTGACCAAAGGAGGCCGGCTGCGGGGCTGCATCGGCTTCATCGAACCGGTGTACCCGCTTCATCTAACCGTGCTCCGCGCCGCGATCTATGCCGCCACCGAGGACACCCGGTTCAATCCTGTCACCGCGGAGGAGTTGAAGGATTTGTCTTATGAAATCTCGGTGTTGACGCCGATCACGAAAATCGACAACCCTCGACTCGTCCAGGTGGGAAAACATGGGCTGGTGATCGCCAGGGGAAATCAGAGAGGGCTTCTCCTGCCGCAGGTCGCCGTCGAGAACGCTTGGAGCCGTGAAGAGTTCCTCGCCCAATGCTGCCTTAAAGCCGGGCTCGAAGCGGACGCCTGGAAAAAGGGCGCCGAGATTTCCGTCTTCGAGGCCATCGTCTTTCATTAAAAGCCCGTCCCCATCCTTTTCATTAAGGCGGCCCTCTGATATAATAGAGCTTTAAAGGATTGAAAAATGCCGATTTACGAGTACCAGTGCACCAAGTGTAAAGCCAGGAGCGAGGAGATACAAAAAGTCAATGATCCGCCCAAGAAAAAATGCCCGAAATGCGGCGGCCTGCTGAATAAATTGATCTCCGCTCCCGCCTTTCAATTCAAAGGCTCCGGATTTTACATCACCGACTATACCAGGAAAAGCAGCCCCGAGAAAGAAGACAAGCCCAAAGAGAAGCCGGCCGCCGAAAAGTCCGGTCCGGCCAAGCCCGGCACCAAGCCTTCATCCGACTGATCGGCGATGAAGAGAATTCCATGAAGATCGTCGTCCGCGCCCCGAACTGGATCGGGGATGTCATCCTGGCCCTTCCGGCCATCGAAAGCCTGAAGAAAAATTTTCCTCAGGCGGAAATCTGGCTGGCGGCCAATGACTGGGTCAGAGACCTCTTTGTTTCGGAGGGAGCTCCGCCCAATATCATCCCCCTCGGCCGCCTCAATCATTTGAAAATTCTGCGGACGACCGCCGAAAAGATCAAGGAATCCGGGTTCGACATCGGGCTCCTCATGACGAATTCGTTCGCCTCGGCCCTGCTGTTCTATCTGGCCGGGATCCCCCAGCGCTGGGGCTACCGCCGCGACGGCCGCGGCCTTCTTTTATCCAAAGGCGTCCTTTGGAAGGAACCGTTGGTGGCCTCCCACCACGTCCATTATTATCTCGGCCTGCTCGAATCCCTCGGCCTGCAAACGGTTTCGCCGGAGATCCGCCTCAGCCTGACGGCGGAAGAGACAGACCAGGCCCGGAAAGAGCTGGCCGCCTTGGACATCGACCTCGAAAAGCCGCTGGTCATCCTCAATCCCGGGGCCGTTTACGGGCCGGCGAAAAGATGGCCCTCGGCAAGGTTTGCCGAACTGGCGGGAATGCTTCAAGGCCGGAAAAACGTGGAGATCCTGATCACGGGCTCGCCGGCAGAAACGGCGCTTGCCGAATCCATCGCCGCGGCTCTTCCAGCAAGGCCCAAAAGCCTGGCCGGGAAAACCAGCCTCCGGCGGCTCTTGGGCGTCATCAGCCAGTCCGCGCTTTTCGTCACGAATGATTCCGGGCCGATGCACATGGCCAATGCCCTGAGAGTGCCGGTCGTCGCCATCTTCGGCCCCACCGATCCAAAGATCACGGGGCCTTTCCACCAGCCCTCGACGGTCCTCAAGAAAGACGTCCCTTGCTGGCCTTGCCTGTACAGGAGCTGTCCCTACGATCACAGATGCATGACCCACATCAGCCCGGAGGAAGTCTTCCAAGCCTGCGCGGCATTCCTGGGATGAAAAAGAGAGCGATCTTCCTGGACAGAGACGGCACCATCAACGAGGATGTCGGCTATCCGGACAATTCCGGCCAGATCAAAATCTATCCTTCGAGCTTTGCAGCCCTGGCGAAGATCAACGCCTCGGGATTCCTGGCCGTGATCATTACCAACCAGTCCGGGATCGGCCGGGGCTATCTCACCGAAGCCGACCTCGAGGAGATCCACCAAAAAATGAAGGCTGATTTTGCCGGACGCGGCGTCCATGTCGACGGCGTCTACTTCTGCCCTCACTACGAACTCTCCGCGAACCCTCGATACAGGAAGGACTGTGCCTGCCGCAAACCCAATCCCGGGCTGGCCCGGCGGGCGGCGAAGGACCTCGGCATCGACCTGGCCGGCTCCTATTTCATCGGAGACAAGGCCGAGGACGTCCTATTCGGGCTGAACATCGGCGCCCGTCCCGTGCTCGTCCTCACGGGTTTCGGCGCCGAGTCGGAAAAAAAGCTTGAGGAGATGAACATCCGACCGGCCCATATCGCACCCGATCTGCTAGCCGCCGTAGACTGGATTCTGGGCCAAGAACATCCATAAAAAAATGATCCGGTTTGATGATATCCTGGAAAAAATCTCCTCCGGCTACGGCGAAAAAGATATCGCCCTCCTCCAGAAGGCCTATGTCTTCAGCGCCCGCGCCCACAAGGGACAGGTCCGCAGGTCGGGAGAGCCCTACCTCAGCCATCCGCTGGAAGTCACCAGCCTCTTGGCCGATATGAGCCTGGACAGCACGACGCTCGTCGCCGGTCTTCTCCACGATGTCCTCGAAGATACCGAGGTCACGGCGGCCGAGCTCAAGGAAGTCTTCGGGAAAGACGTGGCCGCCCTGGTCGAAGGAGTGACCAAGATCAGCCGCTTCCAGGATTCCTCTCCGGAGACGAGAAGGGCGGAAACCATCCGGAAAATCATCCTGGCCATGACCGATGACCTCCGGGTGATCTTCATCAAGCTGGCCGACCGGCTCCACAATCTGCAAACACTGAAATTCCTGTCCGAGGACAAACAGAAACAGATCGCCTCCGAGACGCTCGAAATCTACGCGCCGATCGCCAACCGCCTGGGGATGGGACGCGTCAAGGCGGAGCTGGAGGACCTCGCTTTCCGCTACGTATCCCCCGAGGAATATTTCCGCGTCGCCTCGCTCGTCGAGCCCCGCCGGAAGCGGGCCGAGGTCGAGCTGAAGAGGTTCAGGTCCACCCTCGAAAAGTTGATGAAGGACAACCACGTCCCTGCCGAAATCTACTACCGCATCAAGAGGCCCTACAGCATCCACTGCAAAATGGAAGTGCAGCATATCGACTTCAGCCAGGTCTATGACTTCCTGGCC
The DNA here is from genome assembly GCA_964537875.1 of uncultured Eubacteriales bacterium. GTDB lineage: Bacteria > Acidobacteriota > Aminicenantia > Aminicenantales > UBA4085 > JAPKZH01. The sequence continues at coordinate 7,096 of CAZIDN010000094.1, read as the reverse complement.
CTCCGCATCATCACGGATACCGTCAAGAACTGCTATTCGGCCCTCGGCATCATCCATCAGAAATGGCCGCCCATCCCGCAACGGTTCCGCGATTTCATCGCCATGCCCAAGCCCAACCTCTACCAGGCCCTCCATACGACCATTATCACGGAGGACAAGCAAAGCTTCGAGATCCAGATCCGGACCCGGGAGATGCACAACCTGGCTGAAAACGGGATCGCCGCGCACTGGAAGTACAAAGATGACGAGCCCCAGAGCCTGATGAAAGAGGACCAGCGGCTGCAGTGGCTGAGGGAGATGGTCGAGCTCTTTAGAGAGCAGCGCAACCCGAAAGAATTCCTCAAGAACCTCAAGATCAACCTCATCCCCGAGGAAGTCTACGTTTTTACGCCCAAGGGTCACGTCGTCTCTCTGCCGACGGGGGCTTCGGCCCTGGACTTCGCCTTCCGCATCCATACCGAGATCGGCGTGCACGCCGCAGGCGCCAAGATCAACGGTAAACCGTCCCCGCTCAAGACGCTGCTCAAGACGGGGGATATTGTCGAGATCATGACTTCGCCCGACAAGTCCCCGACGCGGAGCCACCTGAACATGACCTTCACTTCGAGCGCCAGACACCAGATCAAGCGCTGGCTGAACCAGCAGGCCAAGATCAAAAGCGTCTCCCTGGGCCAAAAATTGTGGGACAAAGAGGTCCGCAAATACGACCTGCCCTCCGGCTTCCCGAAAGAAGGAGCGCTGCTTTCGCAGATCGCCCAGGCGGTCACCTTCCGGATGAAAAACCTGGAAGACTTCTACGCGCTCGTCGGGCTGGGAAAAATCGTCGTCAACAGAAAATTCCTGGAAAAGATCTCCCCGGCCGGCCTGGAAACCCGGAAAAAAGAGGCCCTCTTCCACAAGGTCATGTCCAAGGTCTCCAAAAAGGCCGCCGCCGAAATTCAGGTCCGGGACAGCAACGGAGAGCTCGTCCGCCTCGCCAAGTGCTGCTCCCCCATCAAGGGCGAACCGATCATCGGGTATATCACGTCCGGGAAGGGCATCACGGCCCATTCCCTGCGCTGCCCCCTGATCGCCAACGAGATTCTAGACCCCGAGCGGCTGGTCGATGTGTCCTGGGGGAACGTCGCCCAAGGAAGCTCTAAAGTCGGGCTGCTGGTCAAGGCCGCGGATTCGCCGGGGCTGCTGGCCAAGGTGGCCGGTTCCATCTCCGAGCTCGAGGGGAATATCACCAAGGCCGAGGTCAAGACCTTTGCCGATCAGAAAGCGCAGATCAAGCTCAGCCTGGTCATCCGGGACATCAAACATCTGGATGCGATCATGAAGGACATCTCGAAAATCAAGGAAATCTTTTCTGTGGAAAGAATTTAGGGGGG
>CAZIDN010000094.1:0-5623 GCA_964537875.1 uncultured Eubacteriales bacterium | reverse complement strand
TGAAGGACATCTCGAAAATCAAGGAAATCTTTTCTGTGGAAAGAATTTAGGGGGGGCTAGATCGACTTCTGGACTTTTCCTGAGCGAAGGCATCTCGTGCAAACCCAGATCTGCTTGACGCCGGCGGGCGTCTGGGCTTTCACGTGCTGGAGGTTCGGCTTCCACTTTTTCGGAGAGGCCTTGTGCGAATGGCTGACGCTGTGCCCGAAGATCGGGCCTTTCCCGCAGATATCACATTGCTTCGGCATGGTCGTTCTCTTTAAGGGGCTCTTTTATACCATAAAAGCCTACCCTGCGCAACATTTTTAGATTTTTCTTCGGTGCTTGAACGCCTCCAGCGTGTTCTTCATCAGCATGGCGATCGTCAAGAGCCCGACGCCGCCCGGGACGGGGGTTAGATAGCCCGCTTTGTCGATGACGCGGGGGTCGACGTCCCCGACAAGGGTATAGCCTTTTTCCAGGAGGTCTTTCTGCCGCTTCGGGTCCTGACCGAACAATTCTTCGACCCGGGCTCTGTCCGAGACCGAATTGATCCCGACGTCAACGACGGCGGCCCCGGGCTTGACGAATTCCGGCCCGACGAAGGCGGTTTTGCCCATGGCCGCCACGAGAATGTCCGCCCTGGCCGCGACCTGCGGCAGATCCTTGGTTTTACTGTGACAGACGGTGACCGTGCCGTTTTCATTGGTCAACATGGCGGCCAGCGGCTTTCCGACGATCAAGCTTCGGCCGATGACCACGACATCCTTTCCGGCGATGGTGATCTGGTTGAACTTAAGAAGCTCGATGACTCCCTGCGGAGTGCAGGTCCGAAGCCCCGGCCGGTTCTCAAGCAGCAGCCCCAGGCTGTACGGATGAATCCCGTCGACGTCTTTTTCCGGACGGATCCAGGAGATGACCTCGTGGGAATTCAGCCCCGGGGGAAGGGGGAGTTGGACCAAAATTCCATCCACCCGATCATTTTCGTTCAGCTCATCAATCTTGGCCCGCAGCTCGGAGGCGGGCACACCGGCGGGGAAGGTCAGGATTTGAGACCAGAGTCCAAGATTCTGGCAGGCCTTTTCTTTGGACTTCAAATAGACTTGGGAGGAGCGGTTGTCCCCGACAAGGATCCCGACCAAGCCGGGCACGGCGTCCTTGGTTTTTTTAAGAAAAGCGACTTCCTCGCGGACTTCTTCCTTGATCTTCTCAGCCAGGGTTTTGCCCTCGAGCCAGGTGCCCATGACGTCCTCCTCTCAAAATCCGGGGTTATTATACAGGCGTCACGGCATTTAGACAAGTTCGACCAGGCTGATGATTGGTATGAATATTGCTGTTCATAAAGCGCCCGGTGCTCGGCTTGACGAACGGGACAAAAAGAGTTAATTTTATGGATGGACGGCGGGATGAATAAAAAATTCGTTTCTTTCCACCTTCTGATCGCGTTCCTGGCGTTCTTTCTGTCGGCTTGTTCCTCCACGTCCGTCAGCGACCAGGTCAAGTTCGGCGTCTGGGCCTCGGAAAAAAACCTTTGGGATGAAGCCGTTTTCCGGTGGAAAAAAGCCCTCCTGGCCAATCCCAATTCCGTCGCCGCCCACAACAACCTGGCCGTCGCCTTTGAAAAAAAGGGCCTGGTCGATGAAGCCCTCAAGGAATACGAGGCCGCCCTGAAGCTCGAGCCCGATAATTCTTATGTAAAATCTAATTATCAAAACTGTAAAGAAAATATCCAACCGCCCAAGAAAGAAAAAGAAGACAAGAAAGACAAAAATGAAAAAAAATAGCGGGCTGCTGATCTTCCTCGTCTCGCTGCTCGCGGCGTGCTCTCTCGAAACAACCCGGAAGGTGAAGATCGAAATGCCCAGCGTCCCGGAAGTCCGCCTGGACCGGAGCCAGGAGATCATCGTGACCAATTTCTGGCAGGACAAGGAGATCCAGGATTTCGGCCTGAACCAGAATCTGGTCCAATATTTCCAGGATGAGTTGAAACGGCCCTTCAAAGGAAAGCTCTCCACGAAGACTATTTCCTGGGACAACGCCGACCTCCCGAAAAATAAGGACTTCTGGAAACAGGCGGCCGGAGATGCCAAGAACACGCTTTTCCTGACCGGCAAGGTCCAGTTTGGTCAGGAATTGCGCAAAGCGCTCCTGGCCAACGAAAAACGAGCCGTCGATGACGGCCCCTTTGCCAAAGAGAGGGCCTGGGCGGAACGCCGGAATTATTCGCTCAAGCTCGAGATCTTTTTAATCCAATCGGACACCGGAGAGGTCCTTTTCCAAAGAGAGTACCAGGAACAAATGAACTACGCCAACATCAAACAGAGCGCGGAGTTCGCCTTCTTCGACCTCATCCAGAGGATCAAGCCGAAGTTGTTCCGAGCCCTTTTCGGAACGGACAGGGTCCAGGAACGGTACCTCCTGTCGAAATAAAAGGAGCTCTTATGAAATCCTTGAAGGAAATTTCTCTCGTTTTTTTCCTGATGATAACGACGGCCTCTCTCGGTCTGGCTCAGGGCTTTATGTCCATCCCGTATTACGGCAAAAACAAGGTCCTCTATTCAAAATTCAACTGGAAGACCTATTCCACCGAACACTTCCAGATCTATTTTTATGTCGAGAATGAGCAGCTCCTCAAAGGCCTCGCCGAAACCGCCGAAAGCGCCTATAAAAAGATCAGCACAGAGCTCAAATACCAGATCGCCGAGCCGGTCCCGCTGATCTATTACACGACATACACCGATTTCGAACAGACCAACCTCTTCGAAATCTCCGAAGGGGTCTTGGGCGTTTCGGAGCCTGTCCTCCACAGGATCGGCGTCCACGGCGATATGCCGCTCGACGATCTCCAGAACCTCATCCTCCATGAGTTGAGCCATATCTTTGAGTTCGACATCCTGTGGGGCAGTCAGGGCGGCGCGCTCTATGCCATCAGCCAGCCCCCCCTCTGGACGTTCGAAGGCCTGTCCGAGTATTTAACGGGCGAGTGGTCGTCCTGGTCGACCCTGATCGTCCGCGACGCCGTTCTCAACGACCGGATCCCCGAATTCACGGAATCTGGGGACATCCTCGCCCAGTACCCGCTGCCGAGGGATCCCGCCTATGACTTCGGCCATGCCATCTACGAATTCATGGAATCCAAGTTCGGCAGGAACTCGATCCGCGAATTTTGGCAGTCCTTGAAAGGGTCTCCCCTCATCGGAAAAAGAGACCTGTTGAAAAAGAGCTTCAACTTGAAAAGCCGGGAGTTCGGCTTCGAATTCAAAAAATATCTCCGGAACCGGTTCAAGGATTACTATCTGAAGGAAAATCCCGAGGATTACAGCATTCCCCTGGGCCCGGAATTTCCGATGAATCCCTACTACCTGGCCATCACTCACGCCGTCTCTCCTTCGGGCGACATCGTGGCCACGATCACTTTCAACGTCAGAGACTATGACATCGACATCGTCCTTTTATCGACGAAAGACGGCTCCGTTCTCAAAAATATCACCAAGGGATACACCTCGAAATACGAATACATCCGATACGACATCGATCCCTCGCTGGGCAAGAACCTGGCCTGGTCGCCGGACGGCGACCGCCTCGCCTTTTTTGCGCGGGACGGCGAAAAATATTCCCTGTTCATCGTCGATGCCCTCGGCGGGGCGACCCTCCGGAAAATCAAGACCCCCATCGACCAGCCGACCTGTCCCTCCTTTTATCCCGACGGACAAAGGCTTATGTTCGCAGGCTTCGATAAGGGCGTTCACGATCTCTTTGCCCTTGACCTGGCCTCGGAAAAAATTACCAACCTGACCAATGACGACGTTTTTGAAAAAGCTCCCGCTATCTCTCCGGACGGAAAGCTCGTCGCCTACTCGATCCGGCTGGGCACCTACGATAAGCTGTTCCTCTCTCCCATCGACGATTTCAAAAGAAAAAAACAGCTCACCTTCGGGGCCGGGAACACGGTCTGTCCCCAGTTCGGCCCGGATTCCAAGACAGTCCTCTTCTCGGGAGATGCAAGGGGGGCTTTCAATATGTACTCTCTCAACCTGGACTCGGGCGAGCTGCGCCGCTACAGCGATGTCCGGACCGGCAATTTCTTCCCGGCCGCTTTGCCCAACGACCCCAAAAAGATCGTCTTCTCCTCGTTCAATAAAGGCGCCTTCCAGCTGTTCAAGAGCGAAATGGAGGGGGTCCTCGAACAAACCCTGAACTTTGCCGACTTGGGGCCCGAGGAGGTCTTCAAAAAGTTCGAGCCCATCGTCACCCTGGAAATTCAAAAAGATAAGATCCAGGCCCATAAAGGCATGGGCAAGCTGTACGTGACCTCGCGGCCGCCGGTCGATGCCATCGTCTCGACGGACGGGTCCTTCTACGGGGGATCGGCCGTCGCCTTTTCGGACATCCTCGGCGATCGCACCTTCTCCGTCCTGGCCTACCAGGTCCGGGATTTCCGGTCCTACTTTTTCACCTACCTCAACCAACAACGCAGATTCCAGTATATGTTCAACGCCTTTCAATATTCGATCTACTATTATCCGGATTTTTACTACTACAATCCCTCGGATCTCCTCTGGCAAAATCTGACCTACCGTGATGCGATCGCCGTCCGGAGGATCTCGGGGCTGAGCTTCGCGGGATATTATCCTTTCAGCCGCTACTTTCGTTTCGAAGCCGGGCTGGGCTTCTACCACTATGAAGAAGACAACCTGGATCCTTCTTATGTCGGCATGTACTCCATGGGGGGTTATGGCTATTTCATAAACGGGAATATCCTGTCCGCCTCGATCTCTCTCACGGGAGAAACGACCCACTTCAAACAGTACGGGCCGGCCGCGGGAAACACCTTCCGGCTTTCCCTGAGCCAGGCAATCCCGGCCACTCCGGAATTCCTGCGGAACACGTCGATCGATGCCGACGTCCGCCAGTACCTGTATCTCGGCATGGACAGCCTCCTTGCCTTCAGGTTCCAGGGGTTCCTGTGCCGGGGCCGCAATCTCTTTGTTTTTTATTATGGAGGGAACAACCAGGTCCGCTCTTCCTATTTCTATAACCTTATCGCCACAGAAGGCTGGTTTGCCAACGCCGAGCTGCGCTTTCCCCTGGCCAATTCCGTGTCTACTCTCATCGGCAACCTGGGCCCCTTCCGGGGCGTCCTGTTCTTCGATATCACCCGGAGCAAGCTCGCCGATTATCCGGCCAAATTCTATCGATACAATCCCGACAGCAGCAGCGAGCTCTTCGCCGCTTACGATGAATTCGACGCGATCGGCTCCTATGGCTACGGCTTCGAGTTCTTCCTCTGGGGCCTGCCGATCCATATCGAATTCGCCAAGCGCCTCGAGTGGCCGAGCATCTCCAAGCCCTTCAATTTCAGCGCCTACGGCAGTTTTATAACGAAATTCTGGATCGGCTTCGACTTTTAAAAGCCTCGGAACATGCCGCCGACCTTTAATCCTCCCCTTAATTCTCTAGGGGGGGAGGGGCGATATGTTTGACGCGCCCCCTTGATTGCCCAAGGGGGGAGCGGGATTACCTGGAAAATGGCCCATGGCGACATATCTGTTTTCATCGTTCGCAGTTGGCCTTTCGGTCCATGAGTAATTAATAACTTGTTCCTCCTTTATTTTATGTGGGGCGAAAATGAAAACGATCCGGA
>CAZIDN010000093.1:0-11634 GCA_964537875.1 uncultured Eubacteriales bacterium | reverse complement strand
TTCATCCACATTCTAGCGGATTATCGGCCGCGCTTTCATATAATCAACGCTCGCTATGCTCGCTGCCATCCTTCCAAGGAGCATTTGGCGATGAATTCATGGGAGGATGCTCCTTGGAGGGGTGGCAGGGCCGGCGGGTATTCCCGCCGCCCGTTGGAGGGGGAACCTGCATAAGGGTCCTCCTCCAAGAGTGTCCGGGGCCCCCCTCCGCTATGGGGACTTCAGGGGCGATTCAAACACCGCTAAAAAATCACTCAAGCGGAGATGCCTACAGCTGTTGACTGGATTCCCCGCTTGGGATAAATTCATCTCAATATCCATCTTTTTCATCGGAGTGTGCACAATGGAGGAACTCAAACGTTTATCCCGGCGTTCCGCGATCCGGAGGATAGGCTCGATCGGAGCGGCCTCCGCCCTGGGGGCGGCCTTTTCTTCGTCCCGCGCTTCAGCCGCCGTCGGCAAGGCCGACGTATTCGCCCTGGTCGGCGATCGCTGGCACAACTTTGATTACATCCGGACGGCCCTGACCAGGACGCTGGTCAGGGAATCGGGCGCCACCGTCACCTTCACGCCGGACAATACTCTGCTGACCCGCGAGACCCTGGCGGCCCACAAGTTGCTCATCATGCTCTGCGACGGGTTGGCGTTTCCCGGCGGATACACGACTCCTTATCCTTTCTATGATCCGGAAAAGATGAAGATCGCCAGCGACCCGCCTCTGCCCGAATTCAAAGAGACGTCTGATATGTGGATCACCCCGGAACAAGGAAAGGCCATCCGCCAGTACGTGGAAACGGGCGGCTCGGGCTGGTTTTTCCACAATGCCAGCTACATCTCGGGCGCCAACGCGGACTTCCGTCACGTGGAAGGGGCCTTGTTCACCGGGCATACGCCCTTCCGTCCCTACAAGATGAAAATCGTGAACCGGGATCACCCCATCACCCGCGGCGTGAACGATTTCGTGGTGACCGAGGAGCAACACTACCTGCTCTACGACAAAGACCCCAAGACTGTGTTGGTCCGGAGCGTGAACGAGGAAGGGCAGGAATATAAGACCGCCAAGTATGGAAACCAAGGAGCTTCCTGCGAAGCCTGCTGGGCTTACGATTACGGCAAGGGCCGGGTCTGCTTCATGGCGCCAGGACACACGATTCCCAGCTTCTGGAACCCGGAGTACGTGAAGCTTCAGAAAAATGCCCTGCGCTGGCTTTTAAGGCAAGCTTGATCCAGGGAGCGCGGCACTGCGTGCCCGAGGGTCATTCCGAGCGAAGCGAGGAATCTCCGCTTCTTTCGCGAGAGACCTGAGAGGAGATTGCCACGGCACTGCGTGCCTCGCAACGACTGCGTCGGATCGCCACGCAACTCCGCACCTCTCGATGACAATTTTTAGCGCGATTAAATTCGCTAGGAATAGGCTAAAGACTCTTGAATAGAGCGCTCATCGCCCAAAACCGCTTGCCTTCCCGGGAATTTCCGGAAGACAGAAAGAGAAACTCGACGTGCTTCCGCATCCGGCGCACCGGATTTCGGCCTCGAGCTTCTCGCATTTGATCCCGCGTTCCGTTCGAAAGGCCGTTCTCCATCGGCCGCCGCATGTCTCGCAGGAACGGGGGACGGCGAGCCGGACATCCACCGGGCGCCGAGGGCCGGACTCGGGATAGACGCGGATCCGCTGGATCGTAAAATCCGCGATCTGCGTTTCTTTCAGCTCTCGAAGGAGCGAGCGAAAGAATTTTAAAGTGTCCCGGGATTTTCGCTCGGCCCAGTGTCTCCCCGCCCGGGTGCGCATGTTGAACGGCAGGCAGGCTGCGTAGGTGAGTTCTTTGCTCAGAGAACTCATGAGAGCGCCCTGCAGGGTCTTGCCGCGGAGCGTCGATTTAATGAAAAAGTTGGCGACACCGAGCGCCCCGAATTTTGACAGAAAATCGGCGTCGTGGACGATATCGGCAATGAGATTCTTTCGAGCGGCCTTGCTGTAGAGGGCCCGGAGTCCGAACGTCAGGCGCCGGATATCCTTGGCCTTCATCCCGGCTTCGCGGCCCGTCCGGTCTGCGATCGAAGCGGCCTCTTCTTCCTCCGCTCTTTCGTCGGCATGAAATTTGCCGCCGGCGAATTTTCCCGCGTCATGAAAGAGCGCGGCGACGGCCGGGATCACGGGGTCCATGTTCGCGGCCCGGGCCAGCTCATCGCTGAGCGAAGCGACATGGGTCGTGTGCTCCCAGAGATAGCTGCCTATGCGCTCGGGATCTCGCGTAAACTTCTTTTCGGATTCTTCGATGATGCCCTTAATCTTCTCGACCAGGCCGGGATAGCGGGCTTCGACGGCTCCGACGAAGTTCGATTTTTTTTGCTTTTTCATGCTTCCCGGGCAGCGCCCTCATTATCCTTTGGGCCTCAAATCGAAGTCAAGCAGGGGTTCGACCTGTGTAATCCCGCCTAATTCTCTAGGGGGGAGGGGCGACATGTTTGACATCCCCCCTTAATTGCCTAAGGGGGGCAGGGGGGATTAATAGTGTTAACTGAAAATCTTCTTTCATGTCTCTTTTATCTTCCCCGCTAATTCCCGGACAGACCGGGTAGGGAGGTTGATAAAGTTTAAATCTCTATTCTTCACTCCTGCGTTTCTTCCCCCCTTGATGGCTGAAGGGAGAAGCTCAATTGAAGATCTTCTAATACAATTTCAATCGCGGGGATGGAAAGACTTTCACGGTCCGATCCCTTTTTGCCGTTTCCGGATATTTCGATTATGATACGGATATGAGAGCGCCATCCAAAGGCAAGGCCTGCCCCGTCACCCTGATCGTGCTCGCCGGCGGGACAAGCCGGAGAATGAAACAGGACAAAGCCCGCCTTGTTGTCGGTACCGAACCGTTGATCCAGAAAATCCTGAAGCAGGTCGAAGGATATTTTGACGAGGTACTTCTCAGCGTTTCAAAAGGCCAGCGTCTCGATTTCGTATCCTGCCCACAAGTCGAAGACGAGGTCGAAAGCCAAGGCCCGCTGGCTGGAATCCTGAGCGGGCTGAGAGCGGCGGTCCATGACGTCTGCGTCGTGGCGGCCTGCGATATCCCGGATATCGACATGGCTTTTGTCGCCCGGATGCTCGAAGCATCCAAGGACTGCGAGATTGTCGTCCCTTCTTTGGCGGAAGGGACGTTCGAACCCCTCTTGGCTGTTTACAAGAAATCGATCATTCCCAAGATCGAAAGACTCCTGGCCTCATCTAACCGCCAGGTCCTTGCGCTTTTTGATCTCTGCAAGACGAGGGTCCTGAAGATGGACGATTCCTCGTGGTTGAGAAACCTGAACACGCCCGAAGATTACAGGGAATATCTCCAGGCGCTGGGACGAAAGAAATAAATTCGGGGACAGGCAATTTGGGGTCAAACCTACTCGTTACGCAGATTTTATACCTGATTTTTGCGTAATGAGTAGGTTTGACCCCGGTCGGAATACCTGATTGATGCGTAAAAAGTAGCTTTGACCCCGAGCCGGATTTCAGACACCGAGACGGCTGTAAACCGCGTAAAAAAGCAGACGGCCGGCCGCCTCGGCCGCCAAGGCGCTCAAAAACGCAATCGTCAAAAGTGGGGCGCTCGAATTCCGGCAATAGAGAAAAGAACAGAGGACGGTCCCCGACAAAAAAAGAAGTCTGAACAAAAGATAGGGGTACATCTTTGTCGCGGGCAGTTCGAGAAGGGTGGCTTTTTTCGGGCCGAAGAGGCCCAGACCCGGGGTGAACAGGAAGATCGTTAAAATAATCAGGACGACCGCCGCCAGGGCGACGATGGCCGCCGCATCCAAAAATAGGCGCGCTTTTCTTCCCAAGTCGAGGAGCGTATCGTATGAGAATGCTGCACCCAAAGGCCCAAGCAGCAGGGCCGTCCCGAAAAAAGACAGCGGCGTGTAGAGGCCGCGCCAGGCCGGGACGGTGCGCATCATGTAAAGCTTGGCCATGCTGATGATGAAAAGGAGGCTGGCCGCGAAGGCCAGTGCCACGAGAACCCTGACAAGGGTCGGACGATAGGCTTTCTTCAGGACGAGAAGCGTGAGTGATGCGGCCAGGGCCATGAAAACGAGCTCGAAGAGAATCTCGCGGCTCAGCCAAGAGCGTTTGAGATTGTTCAGGACGAAGACGGCCCGCCACGGCCGTCCGAGGTGAAACAAGGAGATAGCGGCGGCCAGGCCGAGCACGACGACGACGGCGGAGAGAAAAGGAAAAGTCAGGTACCGGCTGTTCCATCCACTGGCGCTCTCCGTGCAAAAGGAAGTGCCGGCAACCATCCAGAAAGCGCCGACGGCGGCCTGGGACAGCAGGGTAAATACGACGAGAGGCCACTCTTTCCAGGCGAGCCCGGTCACCTCAGATCTCTTCCCAGTTCGCGACTTCGGCTGTGTCCTTTGTCGCGCGCGTTGCGTCCCTGTGCGGCTTGATCACGAGGGATGGCTCGGTGAGCGCGGCTTCCGGTAGCGGGAATACCTGGCTCACCTCCCCATATTTCTTCCTCAGGTCCGCCAGTTCTCCGAAATCCAGCGCCCGCATCGGGCAGGCGGCCACACAGGCCGGCGGCTTGCCCAAGTCGATGTAATCGAAGCAGAAATGGCATTTCGTCATCAACCGGGTGGCCTCATCGAACTGCAGCGCGCCATAGGGGCAGGCCCACTCGCACAACCGGCAGCCGATGCAGGCCTCCGTATCGAGAAGGACGATGCCGTCCTGGCGCTTGTAGATGGCCTTGGTCGGGCAGCCGTCTCCGCAGATCGGCTTTGCGCATTGATGGCAGGCCATGGAGACAAAATAAGAGAAGACGCCGGGAATCCAGACGTTTCCGGATTTGGTCCAGTTGCCGCCGGCGACTTCATAGACCCGGCGCCAGAGAATGTTGACCGGGAGGTCGTGCTTGTCCTTGCAGGCCGCCTGGCAGGCCTTGCAGCCCGAGCAGGCGCTCGAGTCGAAGTAGAAAGCGTACTGCCGGACCCAAGACGATTGACTCCCTCCGGCTTGATGCATCAGCCTTTCTCCACTTGGGCCATGATCGTGTGCTGGGCATTGCCGAAGGCCAGTGGCGTCCATCGCTCGGAGGTCAGGACATTGACCGAGCCGCGGCGGTCGACGCCTTTTTCGTCGGGGCTCCACCAGGCGCCCTGGGGGATGGCGATGACGCCCGGCATGATCCGCTTCGTCACCCGGCAGCGAACCAGCGTCGCCCCGCGGTCGTTGAAGACCTTGACCTCGTCGCCGTTGCTGATGCCGCGCGGCTCGGCGTCGAGGGGATTGATAAAGACGCGTTGGGGCCACGCTTCGCGGAGCCAATCGACGTTGTCCAGGGTCGAATGGACCGTGGCGAGGTAGTGGTGGCCGATGACCTGAAGCGGGTATTTTTTGGCTTCGGGGCCGAACGGGCTCTCCCATTCCCTGATGTATTTCGGCACGGCCGGGATGACGTCGGGCTTGTTCATGTCGTGAAGCCGCTTGGAAAAGATCTCGATCTTGCCGGAGGGCGTGGGCAGAGGGTTCTTTTCGGGGTCTTTGCGGAATTCGGTGAAGGCCACGGCGGGCTTGGTGACGGGGACCGAATAGACGCCGATGTTCGATCTTTCGAACTCGTCCAGCTTCGGGATGTTCGGGAACCTCGTCTTGCGGTATGTTTCGATGCCCCAGGCGACCCAGTCGCGCTCGCTCCGGCCCTCGGTGTAGGCGTCATAAAGCCCGAGCCGCTTGGCGATCTCGGCGCAGATCTGGTAATCGCTCTTCGTCTCGAACGGCGGCTCCACGATCTTGGGCATGAGGATGACCTCATCGCCGTACTTCCAGCCGTCGGCGAGGCCCCAGGTCTCGAATTGGGTGCAGGCGGGAAGCAGGATATCGGCGAAGCGACCGGTCGCCGTCAGGAAGTTGTCCTGGACGACGAGGAATTCCACAAGCTTCTCGTCCTGGAGGATCTTGGCCGTCCGGTTGATGTTGCTATGCTGGTTGATGAGCGCATTGCAGGCCACGGCGTATATCATTTTGATGTTCGTCCCGAGCTTGTCCGCGCCGACGACACCGTCGGCAGGTCCCATGTCCTTTCCGCGGAGGACCGCCTCCGACCACAAAAACGAAGGGATTTGGGCCTTGACCGGATTTGGCCCGGTCGGGAAGACGATCCAGACCGGCCCGCCGTCGGGAGCCTGCAGGGCGATCCCTCCGGCCCATCCTCCGGGGATTCCGACGTTTCCAGTGATGGCCGCCAGGACGCAGCCGCCCCTTACGGCCTGCTCGCCGTAGGCCCTCCGCTGCATCCCGTAACCCTGGTACAGAACGGCCGGTTTGGTTGTGGCGTATTCGCGGGCGAGGCGGATGATCGTGGCCCTGGGCACGCCGCAGATAGCTTCGGCCCATTCGGGCGTCTTGGCGATGCCGTCGCGCGCTCCCAGGATATAGTCTTTATAGTTTTCCGCGCCCTCAGCCCCCGGCGGCATCTGGGTCTCATCGAAGCCGAGGCAATGAGTCTTCACAAAGCCGGCGTCATAGAGCTTCTCAGTGATCATGATGTAGGCCATGGCCGACATCATGGCCGTGTCGGTCCCCGGCCGGATGGGAACCCACTCGTCGGCAAGGGCGACGGCGCTGAGCGTCATGCGCGGGTCGATGCAGACGAGCTTTGCGCCCTTCTCCTTAGCCTTCTTGAGGATATATTCGGAGTTCGTCCCGTCGCGCATCTCAGACGGGTTCCAGCTCCACATCAGGATGTACTTGGAATTCAGCCAGTCCTGGCGCTGGTTCCCGGTCACGTTCGTGCCGTAGACATAGGGGGTGGCGTAGGAGATGGCCGCCCATGAATAGCTGTTATAGAAGCCCAGCGAGCCGCCGAAGAGGTTCATCAGGCGCTGCGCGGTCTGGCGGCCGTTGATCTGGTTGTAGCTCCCGGTGCCGTAGGGGACGTACATTGCGGTGTTGCCGTAAGCCTGCTTGATGCGCTGCATTTCGGCGGCGATTTTGTCCAGGGCCTCGTCCCAGGAGATGCGGACAAACTTTCCCTCACCGCGCTTGCCGGCCCGTATCATCGGGTATTGGAGGCGGTCGGGATGATATTGTCTGCGGCGATAGGACAGGCCGCGGATGCAGGGCCGGAGCTGGGGGTCTTCGACGGAGTCGCCGGGCCGGTCGTCTCCTTCGATCCGGACGATGCGGCCTTCCCAAACATAGACCTTGAGAAGGCACCGCCCGCCGCAGTTGTGAGACGGGCACCCCGTGCGAACCATTTTGACTTCGGCCGCGGATTCCTGGAAGACAGGGCCGGGCGTGTTTCCGGCGGCCGGCTTGAACTTTTTTCCGAGCTTTGTCGAGGCCAGGGCCGAACTTCCGAAGAACGTGCTCCAGCCGAGGAAACTCCGCCGCTTCATCTTGGCCGCGTCGAGTTTTTTCTTGATGGGGCCGGTATCACTGATCATGCTATCCGCGCGGTGTCCGTTTCCTTCCGTTGAAAATGAGGACGCTGGCGTCGAAGCGTTCGAGAACGTAATAAAAACCGGTTACAGCCAGGGATTCCAGCAGGATGGCCTGGGCGGGGTTGATGACGGCTTGGATGTTCTGCCCGGGGATGAAGACGTCGAACAGCTTGAGGCCGGCCGCCACGCAGGCGGTTAAGAAGATAGAATGATATCGTCCGCTCCGGACAAACGCCCGGCTCATGAAATAGAACGCGGCGGGAACCATGATGAATCCTGGCAGGCCGGGGACACGCGTCAGATGAATGACATGCCCTGCGGTGGCTTCCCAGATTCCCCAGAGCGAACCCCAGAGAAACACGGGGCCCAGTCCGCCGGCGCGGCTTGATGATCGCTCGAACATGATCTTCATTGTATCAAGAACTGCGGTGGCGTCAAGACCGGGGTCAAACCTACTCATTACGGATACTCTTGGAAGGAAACCCATTCCTAGGGTTTCCTTCCAACGGTCGCTTCGCTCCCTGCTATCCTTCCAAGGAGCATAAACCCATGTATTTTCAGTCGCGATACTCTTGGAAGGAAAGCCCTAACTAAGATTTCCTTCCAACAGTCGCTTCGCTCCCTGCCCTTCTTCCAAGGAGCATATGACAATGGATTCACTCCGCTATAAATTCGTCCATAACGGGTAGGTTTGACCCCGGATTAGCCGAACATTATAATTCTGAATGGCATGACAAAGAAAATGAGCAGATACCCATACAGGCCAAGCGCTTCTCGAAAAAAAGCCGGGATTCTCGACTCGTTCCCCGATGTCATCATCGCTCCCACGATACCTTCATTTGAAGCCTGGAAGGAGATTATGACAACGTCGTCGGCCTGCCGGTGTGTTTACTCGCTAAGCTTTTCAAGGACTTTACGCGCGCGGACAGGCCCGTCTGACAACCAGCCATGAGCAAGATGCTGAGGCCGCTCGAGATTGGCGGGATCGCCATCGATTTTCCGGTGGTGCTCGGAGCCCTTGCCGGATACAGCGACATGCCTTACCGCCTGGTCTGTCGCTCGTGTTCGGCGCCCTATTGCGCGACCGAAGCCATGCTCGACCACCAAATCCTCGAGGAAAGCAAGCTTCGTCGCAGGCTGGTCGAGCTTGACGATGCCGACCACCCTGTAGCGGGACAGATTATAGGCAGCGACCCGGCCGTCATGGCCAAGGCGGCGGTTGTGCTCCGCGAGAAAGGATTCGACGTGATCGACCTGAATTTCGCCTGCCCGGTCCGCCGGGTCGTGGCCAAGAAGCGCGGCGGGTACCTGATGGACCAGCCCGACCTCGCTCTCGAGATCGTCCGAGCCGTCCTCGAAGCGGTGCCCGACCGGCCCGTGACGCTCAAACTCCGCCGGGCTTTCCGCGAGACAGATACGGCCCACGAAGCTTTCTGGGAAATCGCCCGCGGGGCTTTCCAGGCCGGGGCGGCGGCCATCTGCGTTCATGCCCGCAGCGTCGACCAAAAGTACACGGGCAAGGCCGACTGGGATTTCATATCGCGTGTAAAGCGCGAGTTTCCGGACAAGACAATCCTGGGCTCAGGCGACATCCACACCGCCGCCGATGCCTTGTCGATGATTGAGCAAACGGGCGTCGACGGCGTCATTGCCGCCCGGGGAGCCATCGGCAACCCGTGGCTGTTCCGGCAGGCCCGTGATATCGCCGCCGGCCGGGAACCCTTCGAACCAAGCCTGGAGGATCAGCGCCAGCTGATCACGCGCCACTTCCAAATGGCCTGTGAGATGTACGGACCGAAGCGGGGGCTGAAAATCATGCGCAATTTCGGCATCCGCTACGCCCGGATGCATCCCCAGCCGAGCCAAATCCGGATGGCCTGCGTCCGCATCAAAACCCTCCAAGAATGGCAAGCGTTTATGGAAAGCTACTTCGGCGGCTGGGATCCCCTTTCCGTCTAGGGCCGCCGGCCAGCGATATCCCAGTGTTTTGGGAGCTAAGATGTGACGTTCTCTTGGGCGCTTGCCAAGAAAAGGAATTTGAGGAAGATCTCAAACCGAATGTGTCTTTGGTCTATTTCTTGGGTTCGGGCTTTTTCTTCTCCACGCCCATATGGACCGGTTCCGGCTCTTTAAAGTCGATTGTCAGGGACACAGGCCATTCGCCGAGCAAGACCGGGTGTGACCCTTTCCACTGAACAAAGAGCTTGACGGTCCAGGGTCTCCCCCATCCGGGACTGACCTTGATGGCCTGCAGAGTTGAGGCATAAACTCCAAAATTGCTTTTCATCATGATGGTCGGGCTCAAGCTGCCGGGCTGAATGGGCTCACGGCCGATGGCGGCCAGGAAACAATCACCCTGGTCCGTGGCAAACTTTTCCTTGAAAAGGGCGTTGAAGTTGACATATTGCAGGGGATTCGGGGAGTTGTTCTTGACATTGAAGGAAATGAGGGGAACGATCTTCAGGATCGGGTTCGGCCATTGCCGGTATTCCTTCATGACCCATTTTGTTTCGATATTCATGACTTCGATCGCGCTTTTAATTTCCTCATCGGAGGGCGCCTTGCAGCCCATCACGAAGAGCATCAGGGGGGACAAGACCATAAAGACAACGATTCCGAGGGGCCATTTTTGCCTGTTCTTCATCGAGGTTCTCCTTTGAAATTATGATACCGGATGAGCCGGAAATATGCAATCTGGAATCAAATATATGATTTCAAAAAGGAGTCGGAATCGCCCCCGGCCCCCTGGGGAACCAGTCCCGTCGGATACTCTTGGAGGGAAACCCTTGCTCCGAGTTTCCCTCCAACGCTCGCTCCGCTCTCTGCCTACTTTCCAAGGAGCATTTGACCATGAACCAATTAGAGGGTTCTTCTTGATGGGAAAGCAGGATTTTTGATAGCTTCGTGCGGCGGGGGCCTCAGGGGCAACTCCGACTCCTCTTTGAAATCATGCAAACGGAAACGCTTACGGCAAACCTGGATTTGAGTCCGGGGCGGCAATCCAATACAATAGAAGGCGTTTTCAAGGCCGGACCGCAACGGATGAAAAATAGAATCCTCTATCTAAACATATATGTCGGGCTAATCGGATTGGCGGCGGCAGGGACGCTGCTGGCCGCCGGCCTTCCTTTTATGAAAGCCTGGTTCTACTGCTTCGCCTGGTGGTCGTTCCTTCTCATCATGGACAGCCTGAATGTCCGAAGACGAGGCGCGTCTCCTCTCGGTGAGTCCGGCTCCCGGTTTCTTTTGGCGGCCTTTCTCTCGGTTCCGGTCTGGCTGGTTTTCGAGCTTTTTAACCTCAGGCTCAAAAATTGGTCCTACCACAAGCTACCCCGGATCCTCCCCGAAAGGTGGCTTGGTTTTTTCATCGCTTTTGCGACGGTGATCCCGGCCGTTTGGGAATTGGCCGTTTTTTTTCAAGGCTTTTTGAAGGACACGAAAGAAGTCCGCTTCCGACTTGCGGTCGGTCCTTTTCTGCTCCGGTTCAGCTTTATGATCGGAGTTGTCTCTTTGGCCTTGAGCTTGGCCTGGCCGCGCCTTTTTTTCCCCTTCGTCTGGCTCGGGTTCATTTTTCTTCTCGAGCCGATCAACTACCGCCGCCATTGGCCTTCCTTTCTGGCGGACCTGGAAAATTGCCGGGCAAGCCGGCTCGCTAGTTGGGCCCTGGCAGGGCTCGCGGCGGGCCTCGTCTGGGAGTTGTTGAATTTTTGGGCGGGGTCGCACTGGGAGTATGCTATCCCCCACTTCAACTTCTGGAAGCTCTTTCAAATGCCGGCCTTGGGCTACGGCGGCTTCATCCCCTTCGGTCTCGAAGTCTTTGCCGCTTTTGCGTTCCTGGATTCTTTCTATCAAGGCATCCGGCGAAAACCCCTTTGGAGGGCTCTTTTTTGGGCGGGACTTCTCGCCTTTGACCTTTTTTGTTTTTATCAGATTGACAAGGTAACGGTGGAAGCATTTCCAAATATATGATTTCAAAAAGGAGTTGGGATTGCCCCTCAGGCCCCATAGCGGAGGGGGACCCAGGCGACTTTTCGACGGGGGGAACCGACGGGACTGGTTCCCCAGGGGCCGGGGGCAATTCCGACTCCTCTTTGAAATCACACGGACTGTGCTTACGGGTACGGTTATCTAGTGGAGAACAGCTCCCGCTTCGACTATAATAAGAGGTTCAAGCCGGGCTTGAAAAAAAGAAAGGACTGAAGA
>CAZIDN010000092.1:0-11734 GCA_964537875.1 uncultured Eubacteriales bacterium | reverse complement strand
CCAAATGCTCCTTGGAAAGGAGGCAGAGAGCGAAGCGATCGTTGGAGGGAAACCCTGAATAAGGGTTTCCCTCCAAGAGTGTCCGACGGGACTGGTTCCCCAGGGGCCAGGGGGCGATTCCGGCACCGATAGGACGCTTTCGGCCATCCCGAAGAATTTGAAAAGGACGGTGCTCTGTGTTATTTAAATCTATGTAATTTTAAAGAGGAAGAGTTCGCTCCTCTTAAAAGGGCAGATTGATCCAGGAAAGGATGGAGTCCATGGACACCAGAAAAAAAATCAGGATCGGGGTCATCGGGGGGAGCCGGCCCCAAAAGGAATTTCTTCATTCTGCTCTCGAGATCGGCAAGTTCATCGCCGGGCGCGGCGCGATTCTCGTCTGCGGCGGCCTGGGCGGCGTCATGGAGGAAGCCGCCCGAGGTGCCAAGCAGGCCGGCGGCCTGACCATCGGCATTCTTCCGGGCAACAATCCCGGTGATGCCAATCCTTATATCGATATCCCCATCGCAACGGGGCTAGGCTACACCAGGAATTCTCTGGTGGCCATGAATGCCGATGTCTTGATAGCCATCGACGGCGAATTCGGCACACTGAGCGAGATCGCCTACGGCCGGATTTACGGCAAAAAAGTCATCGGCCTCGGGACATGGGACATCGAAGGAGTCGTCCCCGCGGCAAGCCCGGAAGAGGCCGTCGACCTGGCTTTCCGATAGAGCCGTTATGCAAAACTATCTGATCGTATTGAGCTACGACGGGACGGACTACCACGGCTGGCAGCGGCAGCCCAAGAAAAGGACGATTCAAGGAACCCTGGAAGATGCCCTGGCCAGGATCGCCCAAAAAAAGGTGACCGTCATCGGGGCCGGGCGAACGGATGCCGGGGTCCATGCCTTAGGCCAGGCCGCCAATTTCAAGGCCGCGCTCCGGCTGAGCGAGGAGGAGCTCAAAAAAGCGCTCAACGCCCTCCTTCCTGACGACATTCGAGTGGTCGAGCTCAAAAAGGCTGCTATGGATTTTCACGCCCGGCGGGATGCCAAAGCCAAGGTCTATCAGTACCGTATCTTTCACGGTCCGGAGAAAAATCCCTTTGTCTTCCGCTATGTTCTTCACTGGCCTTATCCCCTCAACTTGGCGCACATGAGGAAAGCCGCCCGGCTCTTCCAGAGACAGGGTGACTTTTCCGGGTTCTCTTCGAACCGTCTTCTTTATCCAGTCCGGAAAGTGACCCGCTCGGAGATTAAAAAGAAGGGCGATGAGATCATCTTCACGATCGAGGCCTCAGGTTTTTTGCGCTACATGGTCAGGACAATCGTAGGAACCATCCTCGAAGTAGGCAGGGGCAGAGTCTCTCTGGACCGTATCGAAGAGATTTTCCGGGAAAAACAGCGGACGCTGTCCAGCCCCACAGCCCCGGCCAAGGGGCTGTGTCTGATGAAAGTCTTTTATTGAATTTTGTGAAATATTTTGGCTAAGACAAGCTCAGGCCGAGGACGATCGCGTCTTCGTCCGGGTTGGAATAATAGTGTCGCCGGATGCCGATGAGTTCGAACCCCAGCTTGGCATAAAGCCTGCGGGCGGCCGTGTTCGAAGGCCGGACCTCGAGAGAAACATAATGCGCGCCTTCCCCACGGGCTTCTTGGATGACGTCCCGGAGGATGGCTTCCCCGATCCCCATTCTCTTGAAGTCCGGATGGACGGCGATGTTATTGATCTGAACCTCTTCCCTGATCTTCCAATAGACGATATATCCGATGACCTTGTCGAGATTCCTGTGGATGACGACCAAAGGATAGGACAAGTCATCGTTCTGGATTTCTCCTCTGAAGGTGGTTTCATGCCAGGGGTTGGGAAAGGAAGTGTTTTCAATCGCCAGGACGTCGGGCAGGTCTCGGGTTTCCATCCTCCTCAAGTCAAAGAATCGCTCTTCGGAGAGGGGCTCTTTAATGTTTTTCCTCCGCCTGGGATATTCGGAAATAGAGCGGCTCGAGCCGGGACGATGAAACGCCTTTTTTCGCCGTGAGCAGCTCGCCGCCCAGCCACCCCACTTCATAGGCGATGAAACCTGACCGGGAGGAAAACTTGGCGTTGTCTTTTAGATGATCCTGGATCTTAGCCCTGTAGAGCTCAGCCCCGTTGCCGATGAAAAGGATATTGCGGTGTTTGAGAAGCCTGGATAAAAAGTCGCCGGGTGAATAAGCTCCCTGAGCGACGCATTCTTTCATGCGGCCGCCCTCAACCTCAAAAAGAGCGGCGTAGATTTCGCCCTTCTTCGCATCCAGCATCGGGCAGACAAGCCGGGCCTGGGAATTCCTGAGCTTCCAGGCCAGCGCCTGGAGCGATGAAACCGGGGCCACCGGTTTTCCAGAAGCAAAGGCGAATGACTTGACTGTGCTGAGTCCGATCCGGATGCCCGTGAATGACCCCGGGCCGGGCGCGACGGCAAACCCCTCGATATCCGTAATCCCAAGATGGAGGGCGCCCAGGAGAAGGTTTATGGACGCCAGCAGCCGGGAGGAATGAGTTGAGGCCGATTCGACGGCAATCTCGGCGACAAGCCTTATCCCATCCAGGATCGCCACCGATCCGCTCGGTGTCGTCGTGTCAACGGCTAAGATCAACATGATTTTATCTCATAATTGTCATTGCCAGGAGCATTGCGACGAAGCAATACGACACAGCCGTTGCGAAACAGCGAAGGGAGCGTGGCAATCCCATGAGATTGCCACGGCGCCTAGCGCCTCGCCATGACGGGTGATCGAGATCGCCGCGTCGCTCTGCTCATCGCGATGATACCTATTTCTTCTCATCCAAAATCTTTCCATATTCAAACAGGTTGCCCGCCATATAGATCTCGACCTGGACGGCGCTCATGGGCTCGACGCGCAAAGGCGACTTCTGGGCGAGATTCATGCCTTCGCCCGACTTCACATCCACCTCGACCAGGTCGCCGGTCTTCAATTTGCCCGATGCAACCATGGCCTTGAGACTCGGAATCCGAAGGACGGGGAACCCTGAATTGACTGCGTTCCGGAAATAGATCGCCGAAAACGAAGGGGCGATCACGGCCCCGACCTTGAGGGCAATCAGGCAGTCGACCGCCTGCTGCCGAGAAGAGCCGGCCCCGAAATTCCGGCCGGCCACGACGATGTCCCCTTCCCCGCATTTTTTCGAGAAATCCTTCCAGCCTTCCAGATTCCCGAAAGCATAGGGGCCCATCTCGGAGATGTCCGTGATATGGAGATGGGCGTTGTGGAAGATCTGGTCGGTATCAATGTCCTCGATCAGTTTCCCCGTTTTGTCCAACAGGATCCAGATTTTTCCTCGAAGAGTTGTTTCCCGCATTCTAGAATTCCTCGGGGGCGACGATTTCGCCTCTGATGCACGACGCCGCGACCACGGCCGGCGAGGCGAGATAGGTCTTTCCCTTTCCCTGCTTTCCGGAAAAATTCCTGTTTCCCGTGCTGATTTGGACTTCGCCTTTTCCGGTCAGCCCGGCGTGGCCCTCGGCGCAGCCGCCGCAGCCCGGGTTCAGGACGATCGCGCCGCTTCGAAACAGAATTTCCAGGATTCCCCGTTCCAGGAGCTCCTGATAGACACGGCGGGTGGCGGGCACGCACTTGAGCATGACCCCCTTTTTCACTTTCTTTCCGTTGAGGACGTCCGCGGCGCGGACGAAATCTTCGGTCCGGCCGTTGGTGCAGGAGCCGATGAACCCGGAATCGATCCTGGTTCCCCGCACCTCGGCGACCGGCCGGACGTTGTTCGGCGAAAAGGGGACGGCCACCTGAGGCGGAAGCCCTTCGACATTGATTTCGATGACATCCGCGTAGGACGCGTCCGGGTCCGCCTGAAACAAAGAAAATTTTTCATCCGACAATTCCGCCGGCATCAGGACAGGGGGAACCTCCTCGGCGGAAACGAATCCGATGATGCCGGCCATCTCCGTGATCATGCTGCAGAGGGTGATGCGGCCGGCGAAATCCAGGCTGGTTGCGGCCGGGCCGTAAAACTCAGCCGCTCGGAGGGCAATGCTTCTCGTCCCCAGCTCTCTACAAAGATGCAAGGTCAGGTCTTTCGGGTCTGCGTAAGGAGAGTGCATGCCCCTGAGGACCACCTTTACGGTTTCCGGAACCTCGAACCATGTCTTGCCGGTTTTGAAGGCGAAGGTGATATCGACGTCGCCCATCCCCTGCCCGAGGCAGCCGACGGCGCCGAGGATGTTCAGATGGCTGTCCGTGCCGACGACGGTCCCGCCGGGCCGGGCCAGGCCTTCCTCCAGCAGGACGTGAGAGCCGATTCCCCTGTCCACATCGAAGACTTCGACACCGGTCTTGCGGGCAAAATCGCGGCAGGCCTGCTGATTGTCCGCGTATTTGAGAGTGCAGGCGGGTGCACAAAGGTCAAAGGTGAAAAACGTCTTGCTTTTATCGGCAAGAGGGGTATCGCCATATTCCTGCTCGTAGTGTTTGACCACGTTCGGGCCGCCGAAATCCCGGGCCGAGCGGATGTCGAGGTCCATCCAGACGATTTTCCCCGGCGCCGCTTCGTCCCGGGAATGGGCTTGGATGATTTTTTCGATGATCGTTTTTCCCAAAGGAACCCCCTTCTCAGATCTTTCTGGCCACTTCGTTGGCCAGGTCCAGTGTCGTGGACTTCCCGCCCATGTCGTAGGTCCGGACCAACCCCTCCTTGATCACCTCGGCGATGGCCCCTTCGAGGTGCATGGCCTTGAGCGTTTCGCCCAGCCATTCGAGCATCATCTTCGCCGCCAGCAGCATGGCCGTCGGGTTGACTTTATACTGGCCGGCATACTTCGGCGCCGAGCCGTGGGTCGGCTCGAAGACGGCATACTTGTCGCCGATGTTGCCGCTGCAGGCAAAGCCGAGCCCGCCGACGAGCTGCGCCGCCAAATCCGAAATGATATCGCCGAAGAGGTTTTCGGCGACCAGGACATCGTAATCCTGGGGATTTTTGACGAGCCACATGCACATGGCGTCGACATTGGCTTCCTTGAACGGCACATCCGGATACTTTTTGGCGATGCTCCGGGCAACGCTCAGCATCAGGCCGCCGGTCTCGCGGAGAACATTGGGCTTCTCGACGATGGTCACCGAGCGCCTTTTGTTCTTTCGAGCGTACTCGCAAGCCGCCTTGACGATACGGGAACAGCCTTTCTTTGTCATGATGCGCGTCGAGAGGGCGATCTCGTCGAGCGGCGTATCCTTGAAGACTTTCATTTTAGGATGGACAAGCAGCGCGTCCCGGACGGCCTGGGGCAGCGGAAAGAACTCGACGCCGGCGTACATGCCCTCGGTGTTCTCCCGGAAGATGACCAAGTCGATATTGTCCCGGTAATTGAGAGGATTGCCGGGATAGGCCTTGCACGGCCGGAGGTTGGTGTAGAGGTCGAATTCCTGGCGCAGCCGGACGATCGGGCTGAAGTACGAGAGGCCTTTGCCCCGCAGCGACGGGTCGAGCTCGGCGGCGGCGTCTTCTTTGGGCTTGGAGGTGATGGCCCCGAACAGGCAAACGTCCGTCTCCTTCAGCATCCTGATCGTGCGGTCGGGCAGCGCGTTGCCCTCCTTGCACCAGAACTCCCAACCGATGTCGCCGTAAACATATTCGGCATCCACATTCAACTTGTTGAGGACGACCATGGCGGCGTCCATGACGTCCCGGCCTACGCCGTCACCGGGAAGGACCGCGATCCTGTATTTCGGCATATGCGACTCCTTTTTTATTGCGGATCAGGTTTTCGCTTGGTTTTGCAGTTTTTTCTTTGTGTATTCGATCAGGCCGCCAGCTTCCAAAATGCCGATGACCGAATCCGGGAGAGGCGGGAATTTATAGGTTTTCTCGCCGGCCATGATCGTTCCCCCTGCAAAATCAATCTCGACCTCGTCTCCCGCCCTGAGATTGTCCGACGCCTCTTCAGACTGAAGCACGGGCAGGCCGAGGTTGATGGCGTTCCGGAAATAGATCCGGGCGAACGACTTGGCGATCACGGCCTGGACACCGGCCGCTTTCAGGCAGGCGGCGGCCTGCTCTCTGGAGCTCCCGCAGCCGAAATTTTTCCCGGCGACAATCACATCGCCGGGCTTGACCTTCAGGGCGAACTCAGGATCCAGGTCTTCGAGGGCGTGCCTGGCCATCTCCGGCGGCTCCATGAGCGTGTACGTGTATTTCCCGGGAAAGATGACGTCGGTGTTGACGTCGTCCCCGTATTTCCAGACCTTTCCTTTTTTCATGGGTACTTCCTCGGGTCCGTGATTTGTCCTTCAAGCGCGGACGCGGCGACCGTGGCCGGCGAGGCCAGAAAGATCTCCGAATCCCTGCTTCCCATCCGGCCTTTGAAATTGCGGTTGGACGTGCTGAGGACGACCTCGCCGGGGGCCAGGATGCCCTCGTGGGCGCCGAGGCAGGGGCCGCAGCCCGGGTTGAGGATGACGCAGCCGGCCTCGGATAAGACTTCCAGGATGCCTTTTTTGAGGGCTTCGAGGTAGACCTCTCGTGAGGCGGGAAGAACAAGCGCCCGGACATGAGGATGGATCTTCTTTCCTTTCAGGATTTTAGCGGCGACCTCCAGGTCCTCCAAGCGGCCGTTCGTGCAAGTGCCGATCAGGGCTTGTTGGAATTTTTTGCCCTCGACGGCGGTGACCGGCTTCACGTTGTCAACGGTATGAGGGCAGGCCACCTGGGGCTCGATCCCCGAAACGTCATAGCTCAAAACAGCTTCATAGACGGCATCCGCATCGGAGGTCACGATGTCGTAATCCGCCCTGGCTCTTTTCTCGAGCCAGCCCAGCGTTTTTTCGTCCGGCTCGAAATAGCCGTTCTTGGCGCCCATTTCGGCGGCCATGTTGGCCAGGACCATCCGAGAGGCCAGGCTGAAATCCCGGGAGGCGCTGCCCGTGAATTCGACCGCCATGTAATTGGCCCGGTCGGCGCCGTGGTCGCCGATGACCTTCAAAATGACATCCTTGGCGGAGATGCCGCGGCCGAGCTTTCCGGAAAGCTCGATCTTCAGCGTCTCCGGCACCCTGAGCCAGATCTCATCGGTCGCCCAGATGCTGGCGACCTCGGTCCGGCCGACGCCGGCGGAGAAGGCGCCGAACGCGCCGTAGGTCGTCGTGTGGGAATCGCTGCCCATGATCACTTTGCCCGGAAGGGCGAAGCTCGCCTCCGAGAGAACTTGGTGGCAGACGCCGTGCTGGATATCAAAAAAGTTCAGGATGTGCTGCTCGGCCACGAACTCACGGATGATCTTGTGGTTCTGGGCGTATTTCTCGGCCGCGGCCGGGACG
The DNA here is from genome assembly GCA_964537875.1 of uncultured Eubacteriales bacterium. Taxonomy (GTDB): domain Bacteria; phylum Acidobacteriota; class Aminicenantia; order Aminicenantales; family UBA4085; genus JAPKZH01. The sequence continues at coordinate 4,430 of CAZIDN010000092.1, read as the reverse complement.
ATATGGTCCAGGATGATGACGATCTTACTAGGGGCTTTGACGGCTCGAACGCCGAGTTTCTTGAATTCGCCGATGATGGCCGAGGCGTTGTCATGAGAGAGGTAATAATCTGGAGAGACCGTGATTACCTCTCCGGCCTTGACCTTTTTCCCGGCTTTCTTACCCAATATTTTTTCTGAAAATGTCTGGCCCACTCGTTACTCCCAAGCAATTCTCATGACCTTATTATATGTTAAATGTTGAGGTTTGACCCCGATCATGATTCTTTAAAGACATCGAAGTTGACGAAATCGGCGTGGTTGACGATGATGGCCTCGATCGTCCGGCGCGAGCCGTCGCCCTCCTTGGAATGGGCGGCGATGATGTGAAGGACATCCTCCGGAAGCCCGTGCTTGAAAGCGAACGCGGCCCCGGAGATCGGATGGCGGAGCAGGTCGCCCTCGCGGCTTTTGACAAAAATCCCTTTTTCCCGCTTGTACTCGAACAGCTTCCCGACATCATGGAGTATGGCGCCTGACAACAGATAATCCATGTTGATGGCGATCCTCTCTTGATATTCCTGGATCAAGACTTCGGCAATCTTCAGGGCCGCGAGCGTCACCGCTCGGGTATGCTCGATAATATTGACCTCGGTCTTTTTGATGAGAAGGGTGAACGGCATCTTCTCCAGATCTTCGGGCGTCCAACCTCCCCGTTCCATGGCCTCCTCCCAGACTTTCCGGGTCAGGTCCCTGAGATTGGCCTCCTTGATGAGTCCGATCTCCGGAATGAGCTTGACCATATCTTTTATCATTGGATCTTCCTTTCAGACGGCCCGTCGTATTCATAGTTTTCCGGGTCGATCTTTCGCATCGGCTTCATCCGAGTTTTTTCTTCATGAATGTGGGCGACAAGCCCCGGAACGCGGGAGATGATGAAAAAGGCGTTTCCGATCTCGGGCGGAATGCCCAGGTCGCAGAGGAGCGCCGCGATGGCGCCGTCCACGTTTATGGGGAGAAGCTTGCCCATCTGTCCGGCCAAAGCCTTTTCCACGCCGCGGGCGATCCGGACATGCTTTCCGGCGAGGCCCAACTCCTCGGCCAAGGCGAAGAGCTTAGCCGTCCTCGGGTCCTTGGTATGCAGGCGGTGGCCGAATCCGGAGACCCGCTTTCCCTTGGCTTTCATCTCGTCAAGCGCTTCCTGAATCGCCTTTTCTTCGCTGCCCCCTTGGCCATCGACTTTCTTGCCGATCTCCAAAAAGAGCCGCATGCCTTCCTCGATGGCGCCGCCATGAAACCTGGAGATGGCCAGGACGCCGGCGGCGATGGCGGAGTTGAGTTCGGCCCCTGTCGAGGCCACGGTGCGGGCGGCAAGGACTGAGGGCGGGCTGGCACCGTGATCGACGGACGAGACAAAAATGGCGTCGATGAGCCTGCCGACCTGGGACGATGGCAACTCTCCTTTAAGGATCAAGTAGATGGCCTGGGCGAAAGAAATCTTTCCCATCAGCTCGTCCGCGGGATATCCGCGCATGACGATCCTGTTGGGCTTGACATCGGTGATCGCCGTCTTCCATTTTTCTTCGGCCATTGAGACACTCCTTACTCTCTCGTTGCGAGGCGCCTTATTCTTCGGGGTCAAACCTACTCATTACGCACTCCGTAAAAATCTCCCCGAGAAAGTGCGTAACGAGTAGGTTTGACCCCATTCTATCTATTCTATTTTAATAGTTCCTTTGCTTTTTTGGGGATATCGAAGATCGAATCCACGACATGGGCACCGACGTCGCGCAGCCTCTTTACTTTTGTCTCATAGGATCCACGCGTTCCTTCGACGATCGCTCCGGCATGGGAAAAGCGCGTCCCAGACTTGGCCGCCTTGCCGCCGATGAAGGCGATGAGCGGCTTGGTGAAGCGATGGGCTTCGATCAGGTCCGCCACCCGCTCCTCTTGGGTCGTCCCGATCTCCCCGAACATGGCCACGACCTTGGTCTGTTCATCCTGCTCATAAAGCTCCATGATCTCAGGATGCGAGAGCCCGACGATCGCATCGCCACCGACGTGGATGATTGAGCTCTGCCCCAGCCCCGCCTGCGTCAGATAATAGGAAATGGCGGAGGTCATACCGCCGCTCCTGGAGCTAACGCCGATGGCGCCCGGCTTGAACCATTCCCGGGCCCGCTGGGCCCGGCCGCCGATCATGCCGAGGACGGCTTTCCCCGGGGAAAGGAGGCCGAGCGTGTTGGGCCCGACAAAACGGGCGCCCTTCGCTTTGGCGACACGGGCAATCTCCAGGACATCGTAGATCGGAACCCGGTCGGGGACGATGACCAGGAGCTTGACGCCGGCCGCCATAGCTTCCAGGGCCGCGTTTTTGACAAGGGCGGCCGGGATGAAGATCACGCTGATATCGATGCGGCCCTGCTTTTCCCAACTTTCCTCGACCGAATCATAGACAGGAATCCCATAGACATCCTGGCCGCCGCGGCCCGGCGTTACGCCGGCGACGACGTTTGTCCCGTAATCCTTCATCAGCTGGGCCCGGGCCATGCCTTCGCGGCCGGTGATGCCCTGGATGATCACCCTTGATTTTTCATCGACCAGGATCGCCATAGTATTCTCTCATCGGGGTCAATCTCTCATCGGGGTCAAAGCTACTTTTTACGCATTCGCGTAAAAAGTAGCTTTGACCCCATTCTTATGATTGATCCCATTCTATATGACCCCATTCTTTATCCTATTAAAATTTTCTCGCGGTATTCTTTCAAGCCCGGGATCGGCAGATGAATGAAGATCGCCTTCTGCTCGTGGTAGGTGCAGAAAATCTCGCAGGCCAGGCATTCCGTGCACTTGCCCTTCCTGGCGTCCTCGACCGGGATCGCCAACACGGGCTTCTCCGCTTCCAGTTTGAGGATCTTCGGGGCGCAGGCCCCGACGCAGCCTTTTGTCTGACAGGCCGCGCATTTCCGGTGGTCAATCGAAAGCCGCCCCGTCAGCGTGCTAAAAGCATAGGCGTCTTTCGGAATTTGCGGATCCGCAATCGGCTGGACAATGTGTAAGGCCTCTTTGTTTTCGGCGATGAGCTCTTCCAGCCTTTTCGCGCAAAATTCCGGAGAATCCTCCCGGCCGTAGCCCTCGACTCTTGCCGACAGGTCCTTGAGATACGCACCGAGGATGCGGATCGCCTCCTCTTCAAAATTCCCGCCCAATCGGATGACCGCCGGAATCCTGAGATTTTCTTCGCGAAAGGCCTTGACCATGCCCCGCGCCGAATGATACTGCTCTTGGCTGGCGACACCCGAGCCCGAAGCAAAATAGCCGCGGATCCCGGGTTGGGAGAGGATGATCTTGGCCGCCCGATAAACCTTGCTGGCAGGGGGATTTCCGCTGGTGTCGCAGTAGTTGGCCAGCTTGAATCCCTTGTTAAGAACGGCATCCATGGACATCATCGAGCCGCCCCCGCCCGCGCCGTGGAACCCGATGTATTTATCACCTTCCGGAACCCTGTCGGTCATCTGGAAGAAGTAAAATGTTCCGCGATAATCCTTTTCTTCAACCTTGTAGGCGATCTTCTCGAGCTCGGTCGGCGGCCGATCGAATTCCCTGGCCACCTCGATCCCCAGCTCGGGATGGCGGAAGACGGCATAGTCATCGATGACAAGATGGCAGTCCGCGGCATAGACGCTCTCCTCAGCCGTGAGCACGAGCGGGTTGATCTCGGCCGAGCGGGCATCGTAGGCCCGCGCCACTTTATAGAGTTTGGTCAAGAGATCGGCCAGTTGGAGCATCACGCTGCCCGCGAGCCCCGCTTTTCGGACCAGGTTGCGAGCCTCGAACTCGGCCACGCCCTCGCCGACATCCACGGCCAAACGGGAGATTTTTTCGGGGTTCCGACGGGCGATCTCCTCGATCCCCATGCCTCCGACCGAGCTGAAAATGAGCAAGGGGCATTTCCTGGTGTCATCCATGACTAAGCCCACGAAATATTCGGATTTGATGTTAAGCCTTTCCTCGACGAGGATTCGGTCGACGACATAGTTTTTGACTTTCATCCCGAGCATCTGGCGCGCTTTGTCCTCGGCCTGTCCGGGATTGTCCGCGAACTGGATGCCACCCATTCCCGCCCGGCCCGTCAGCCAGACCTGGATTTTGAGAACGATGGGCTTGCCGATCCTTTCGGCGATCGCCCGGGCTTCCTCAGGCGAAAATGCGACCGAGCCTTCAGGGACGCGGATGCCGCCTTCCCTGAGGAGTTTTTTGCCCTGATACTCGTAAAGCCTAGCCACCGATATTTCCCTTGTCTGGGATTAGTTTTAAAGTATAACGAAAACAGGCTCTTATGCCAAGACCTCCCATTGGAATCATCTTCAAACATGTAATTCCAAAGAGGTGTCGGTATCGCCCCTGAAGCCCCCATAGCGGAGGGGGGCCCCGGACACTCTTGGAGGAGGA
>CAZIDN010000091.1:0-12160 GCA_964537875.1 uncultured Eubacteriales bacterium | reverse complement strand
GGAAAACAGAACAATCGGTTGATATTAGTAGGTTAAAGCGTGTAGAGGCAAATGTTTGATTCTCAAATGGGGACGGATAACCTTTCATTCCACCTGACCGGTGTTTCGCTAAGCTTCATACCGGCAAGTGAATTTGCTTGTTTGCCAAGATGAGATCGCCACTCAAGCACCGGATGGAATAGACGAAAATGTCCGAGAACCTGATAGAGCGTTACTTGACCGACATGGGGGAAGTCCGGGGCACAAGGTCGAATGTGCCGGAGACCTCGTTCTATCCGGCATTGGAGCGCCTGCTCTCAGACGTCGGGAAGAACCTTTCCCCCAAGGTCCGCTGCATCATCAATCTTGCCAACCGAGGTGCCGGGCTGCCCGACGGTGGCTTATTCTCTGCCGATCAGTTTCGCCGCAAGACACGAGACGAGGACGCCAGGGAGAATCCCTTCCTGGATCAGAACCCGTCGCGCGGCGTGATCGAAGCCAAGCCTCCGGCTGAAGATGTCCGCCTTGTGGCCAAGACCGAACAGGTGGAACGCTATTGGAAACGATACGGGATGGTGCTCGTAACCAACTTCCGCGGTTTCGCCATTATTGGCAAAGGCCCGAGTGGACAGCCGTGCGAACTGGAATCCTTCGCTCTGGCCGAGTCCGAGAGCGAATTCTGGCGCCTGACCGCCCATCCTCGCCTTGCCGCGGCGGAACATGGCGAACGCATGCTGGAGTATCTGAAACGTGTGCTGCTCCTTAATGCCCCGCTGGCCGCTCCGCAAGACGTGGCGGGCATTCTCGCCTCGTACGCCCACGACGCACGACTTCGCATCGAAAAGGCTGATCTCCCGGCGCTGACCAGCCTTCGGCAGGCACTCGAAGAGGCCCTAGGCCTGCACTTCGAGGGCGATAAGGGCGAGCATTTCTTTCGCTCGACGCTCATCCAAACTCTCTTCTATGGCGTGTTCTCGGCTTGGGTTTTGTGGGCGCGACGGCGCGATGCCAAACCCAACAAAAAAACCGGATTCGCCGATGCCCTCCGCGAGTCTGCGGCGCCGTACGCGGTTGCCGGCGGCTTCGAATGGCGTTCCGCCCACTATCTATTACGCGTGCCCATGCTCCGCGCTCTTTTCGTTCAGGTCGCCGACCCCGCCCGTCTCGGTGCGTTGGGCCTGATCGAAGTTCTCGATTGGACCGCCGCCACCCTGAATCGCGTGGACCGCGCCGAGTTCTTTAAGTCCTTCGACGAGGGGCACGCCGTCCAGTACTTCTATGAGCCCTTCCTGCACGCGTTCGACCCCGAATTGCGCAAGGAACTCGGAGTCTGGTATACCCCCGAGGAGATCGTCCGCTACCAAGTCGAACGCGTGGACGCCGTCCTTCGTTCCGAACTCGGTCTCGCCGACGGACTCGCCGACCCGAAAGTGGTCGTCCTCGATCCCTGTTGCGGCACCGGCGCCTACCTGCGGGCCGTCCTCCGCCGCATCGCCGCCACCCTGCATGACAAGGGCGGCGACGCCCTTGTCGCGAACGATCTCAAGAAAGCCGTCATGGAGCGCGTCTTCGGCTTCGAGATTTTGCCCGCGCCATTCGTCATTGCGCATCTCCAACTCGGTCTGCAACTCGAAACCCTCGGCGCGCCGTTGAGCGACCGCAGCGATCCGCCCGAACGCGCCGGGGTCTATCTGACCAACGCTCTCACCGGCTGGGAACCTCCCAAGGAAAAGCAGAAAAAGATTGTCTTCCCCGGTTTCGACGACGAACGCGACGCTGCCGGCAAGGTGAAGCAGGAAAAGCCCATCCTCGTCATCCTCGGCAACCCGCCCTATAACGCCTTCGCCGGCGTCAGCCCGGAGGAGGAGGACGGATTGGTCGAACCCTATAAACAGGGCTTGGGAGAATGGGGTATTACGAAGAACTACCTTGATGACCTCTACGTTCGGTTCTTCCGCCTCGCCGAAAAACGCATCGCCGAACATGGCGGGCGGGGCGTGGTATCGTTCATCTCGAACCACTCATGGGTCAGCGATCCGTCCTTCGTGGTTCTTCGGCGGCATCTACTCGACTCCTTCGATCGTTTTTGGATCGAAAACATGCACGGCAACCGGAAGATTTCAGAATATGCTCCGGATGGCCGGACCAGTGAAACTGTTTTCGCTACCTACGGCTTCTCGAGCGGCATCCAACAAGGCGTTACTATCTCGCTATGGGTCAAACACCCCAAACGCAAAGGTGATCCGGTTGTCCGTTTCCGCGATGACATCGACGACGCCAAAGCTGGCGATCGTCGGGCGCATCTCCTCACCAGTCTTGACGCCAAGGACTTCGACGCGCAATACGAAATGTCTAAACCTCAGAAGGAAAACCGCTGGAGTCTCCGACCAGAGAACGTCACGCTTGAGTACAGGACCTGGCCCCGCGTTGTGCAGTTATGCTCCGTGAAACCGATGTTGGGGTTGAATGAAAATCGTGGTGGCTCACTGCAAGACACAGGCAGGGACGAACTTGCGGGTCGCATGCGCAGGTATCTCGACCCGACGGTTGATTGGGACGCCTTCTCGTCCCTGAAGTGTGGGCTGGAGAAAAGGGCTGCCGGTTTCGATCCAACGGCGGTTCGGAAGAAGGCGCAAACGACTGAGCTTTTCTCTGAAGATCGAATTCAGCGTTACATGCGCCGCCCATTTGACACCGGCTGGGCCTACATTTCCGACGTGAGTCTTTTGTGGAACCGATCACGGCCTGAACTACGTAACCACCTCAAGCAATGTCCTTTCTGCCTGCTCACCCGTCCTGCCGGTGCCGCCAGTCCTGAAGGTGTTCCCTTCTTCGCAACGAGCCTTCTTGGTGAGCAAGACTCCATGAGAGGGCACGCCTACTACTTTCCTACTCGCCTGAAGGTAGAGCCGGATCGCCGGGCCAGCCACATCGAAGTCCTGCCCGGCACGAAAACTGAATCGGAAAAGATCGTTGCCAACCTCTCTCCCTCCGCCCGCGCCTATCTAGCATCGCTCGGACTATCCAACCTGGACGCCCATCAGAAGATCGCCGAATTGATCTGGTATCACGCCTTGGCAATCGGCTACTCGCCCGCGTATCTCTCCAAAAACGCCGATGGCATCCGGCAGGACTGGCCGCGGATTCCTCTGCCGAAAGCAAAGGATTCGCTACTCGCCTCCGCCGCCCTTGGGCGGCAGGTGGCGGCCTTGCTGGATACGGAAGCGCCGGTTCCCGGCGTAACAGCAGGAAAGATTCGGGACGACCTAAAGAGCATCGCGGTCTTTCAACGCGTGGACGGGAAACCGGCAAAACCAGAATCCGGGGATCTTGACCTGACCGCCGGATGGGGCCACGGAGGCAAGGGTGGCATCACTATGCCGGGTAAAGGGAAACTCATCCGACGGGATGACGGAGCATACGACATCTTCCTCAACGAAAACGCTTGCTGGCGGAACGTACCCGAGGCGGTGTGGGACTACACTATCGGTGGCTACCAGGTGATCAAAAAGTGGCTGTCGTACCGAGAGAAGCCACTCCTTGGCCGTGGCCTGACACCGGACGAAGTCCGTTATATCACGGAAATCGCTCGCCGCCTGGCGACTCTAATTGCCATGCAAACATCCTTGGACGACAATTACCGGAAAGTAATCAAGGCAACGTACTCGTGGCCCAAGAAATGATGAGATTAAGCAATCGCATGGAACGCTGCCCGGATCCGGTGTCTGGGCTGCCAGACAGAACGTTTATTGACGTCCTCTAGCAAAGCTAGGGGCTTCTGTTCCTCCTGCCATGCCAAGCGGCTGGAGGAGTGGGGAGAGTGGGTCCGTGAGACGCTTCTTCTCGATGTCCCCACCGTCAGGTCGTCTTCGTCATCCCCAGGATGCTGCGGGTCTTCTTCAAGCTCAAGCGCAAGTTCCTGGGCGATCTTGGCCATAACATTTTTATGGGCGCGGGAGTATAATCATGGGGCCTAGAGGGGATCGATCTCAAGCGTAGGGAGAAAGCAAGCGCCTATCATCTATGACACGGTTTAAGACGACAAGATTGATAGCTTGGTTGTTTCATCAATAGAGTAGAGAGAAAAGGATTGAAGGTCCGGAAAATATCAGAAACCATTTTCTTGATTAAAGCATCAAGCAGTCGTGTTTTAATGTCATTTTTGTCGTTGCTGTTTTTGTTGACGATTTCGAGCTGTAAAAGTCCTGCGGACATAAGTTACGAGAACGGGATTGAAGTGGTTTCCAACAACGCAGAGCCCAATAAAATAAACAAAAAACGTATTCATATTTCTTTGGAAGAAATAAACGTTATTGATTTAGAAAATCCAGAGTTTCTTGAAAAAGGGATGGGATCAGCGGGGGAGTTTGACGTTGATTCGGATGGGAATATCTATATTGTTGGATGGAAGAATAAAGAATACTATATTAACAAAATAGATAAGACGGGCAATCTGATTTTATCATTTGGACGAAGAGGTGAAGGCCCGGGCGAGATTAATACGCCAATCCGTCCCACAATATATGATGGACATTTTCTAGTTATCACCGATATGTTTAAGAAATTGATTTGTTACGATGCACAGAGTGGGAGATGTGCGCGGGAAATTCTTTTTAAAACGCCCATGCTAATCGTCGAATGTCTTCCCAATAACAAATTTCTCGTTTATGAATCAAAAAATAGTACTCTTGGCAAAGAAATATATTTTAGTTGTTTGAATATATATGATGATCAATGGAAAATGATGAAAGAATTGGATGTTTATGAATCCCCGCCCCAGGAGGAGATTGGATTGCTGCCGCCTTATTTTATGTGGAGAGTGTCAAACCAGGGTATCTTTATCGTCAACGAAAAAAGAGGGTATGAGATACAAAAGTTTGATCATGATGGAAAATTATTAAAAAAAATAAAAAAAGAATACCACCCAGTAAGGTTATCGGAAGAATTGGAAAAAGAAATCGCCGGGCCAAATTATCAGGTGGACCATTTATATCAGGGAAAGAAAATGCGCTATCTGGCGCCGATGAATTCCATTTTTTGCGATGACGAGGAAAGGTTTTTTGTCATGACGTATGAAAAAAGCGACACAGGTGTTGGCTTCATCCATAATGTTTTTAATGCGGATGGGTTATACATAGGCGATATAATAATCAATAAGGTTTGGGCGGGTATCATCAATAGTCCAAAGTATACGGTGATCAAAAATAACAAGCTTTATTATTATAGAGAAAAAGCCAATGGGTTTAGAGAATTGGTGGTCTGTCATATAAAATATGAATAAATTGTTGCTGGTGGGTCTCAAGGGATAATATTATTATCTAAGCGTAAATTAGAAAAATCTGCTCTAGCCCAGCCAATTCTCGACTCTGAGTCGTTTGATCCGACGGAACTCTTTCGTTTTATTTGTCACGAGGACGACATCGAGGCTCAGCGCATGCGCGCCGATCTGTGTATCCAGAGGGCCGATCGGTGTCCCGGCCTTTTCCAGATCGGCTCGGACCGGTGTTCATCCTGCGGGAGGCCGGAGAAAACGAAGACTTTTTGATGGATAAAGGCGTTTTCGGATTTACAACGGAAGTCCCTTATATTATGCGCCTCAGCTTTTTAGGGATTTTCCCCTCCCTTCCCGTCCTTGACATCATCCAAACCGGGTTATAATGTTATCCCCGGTCCCGGGAGATGAGAAAAATATCGGCTTGGCTCTTGGTCGCCGTCCTAGTCTGCTGCGGTTTGATGGTTTCGGGCCGCGGGGATTGGAAGCGGAAAGCGGGCAAGCCTCCGGCGCCGCTCTATCGCGATCCCGTTTTCGACGGGGCGGCCGATCCGTCCTTGATCTGGAACGACCAGGAACGGGCCTGGTGGATCCTTTACACCAACCGCCGGGCCAACGCGCCCGACGCCCAGGACGGCGTGCGCTGGTGCCACGGCACGGACATCGGCATCGCCTCCTCGGCCGACGGCGGCCTGACTTGGACTTACCGGGGGACGGCCCAGGGACTCGAGTTCGAACCGGGGCGGAACACTTTCTGGGCCCCCTGTCTCGTCGAGCACGGCCGGACCTTCCATATGTTCCTTGCCTATGTCCGGGGCGTCCCGGCGGACTGGAGCGGCGAAAGGCACATCGTCCACTACACGAGCCGGGACCTCGTCCACTGGAAATTCGAAGCCGTTGTCCCACTGAGCTCCGACCGGGTGATCGATGCGTTCATCATGGCTAAGCGGGACGGGGGCTGGCGGATGTGGTACAAGGACGAGGCCCATGGCTCGCACATCTACGCTGCGGACAGCGAGGACCTTTCCCGGTGGCGGGTCGCCGGTCCCGTCGTCACGGGCGCAGCCCAAGAAGGGACCGCCGTCTTCTGGTGGAAGGGCTCCTACTGGATGCTCGTCGACCGCTGGAAAGGGATGGCCGTTCTTCGCTCGGATGATCTCTCGCGCTGGACTGAGCAGCCGGCGCCGATCCTCGACGTACCCGGCACACGGCCGGACGACGCCGATATCGGCCGCCATGGCGAGGTCGTCGTTCAGGGCGGCAAGGCGTACATCTTCTATTTCACCCATCCTTTCGGCCCCAAGGACCATACTGAACCCGGAAAACACCGCTCCTCGCTTCAAGTGGCGAGACTTGAACTTGACCGCGGCGTCCTCGTCTGTGACAGGAATAAGCCCTTTGAGCTCGGGCTAGGTCCTCCGTCAGGATTCCGGCCGGCCCGTTTCCTGGGTCACGGTAACACTTGCGGCCGGTGAAAGGGCCGTCGTCGTCGCTTCCTCCCGGCCCGAAACGCCGAAATTGTTGCGGGATCCGCTCAGGTTGTTCGCCGAAGGCAAGTGATCAAGGGCGTTGGCTAATAATATTTAAAAAACCTTGCCATCCTTGCCTTAGATTTTTTGGGAGACGCTGTGACTGCCAATCTTGCCATCCTTGCCTTAGATTTTTTGGCAGACGTCGTGATTGCCAGTTAAGTTCCTTGGCAATTTTAACCACGGCCTTGGCGGAATTAGCTGCCGCAACGGCTTTAAGAGCATAGTAAGCGGCGCCGAAGGCGTGTTGGGGAACATGCGCAGTTGCCACCGCTTGGCCTGCTGCATGCGCAGCAAAACAAGCCGCGTTATTTTCTTTCGCTTCGCGGGCGGCCGCGTGAGCTGCGAGCGAAGCCTTGCGTATATCGGCCATCTTAAACACGCCTGTGCGAACCCATGTTCGGCATGCTTCTATGGCTTTGCGGGGTCGGTCGTCCTTCAGGTATGTCTTCTCAAAAATTGGGAGTACTCGTTCGGCGCAGTCCGCGCCCCAGATTGCAAGCAATCTCTGATCGTGTATGTCGTATTTTTTCATAAATTATTTTATTGCTTTCCAATTCATAATATTTTTCGTGGCAGTTAAATGTTCACCTAGGTAACCCGGGAACAGGCCTATTTCCGTAGATCAGGGGCATTTGGGCAGGATGGGGATCTGGGATGCAAAGGCTTCCACTTTCTTCTGCCAGCCCTCTTCCAGCGGCCCCTTGAGGCCGGTCACCAGAATCTTGCCCTCGGCGACCTTGACCAGGCTCTTTTCTTGCAGTATTTCGTTCATGATAGGGATGATGCGCTGCCACTTGGCCAGCTCCTCTTCCGTAGGCATCCGTCCGGTCTTCTTGTCTGGCTGAGGTGCGCCCTCAGTGGTCAGGATGGCGTATTTCGTTCCCGATGGCAACTTGGCCTTCTTCAGGAAACGGCGCATGCCTCCGATGGGCTTGCCCATGCGCCCCGGTGAGCTGAACAGGTACAGGTCGGCCGGCGGCATCTCCTTTGGCCTCGCATCCCGGATGTGATGGACGTTGACAGTGACCCCCTTGGCGGCCATCTGCTTCTTGAACTCCTCTGCGACCATGGCTCCATTTCCATACTTCGAGGCATGAAAATATTCGACCTTCATGGCGAACCCTCTCATTTCCTCGGCAATTTATTTCGCAGCAAGCTCGGGGCTGCCATACTTTGAGTCGCAAACAACGATAGTTCTTACCATAGAAGCGGACCTCCTTTCAACTCTAGAAGTCCATCGAAATCCAGAGGCCCTCAAAATCGGACTTTTTACAGAGGATATCCTTTATTTTCTACAGCTTAACTTTTGCTGCTGCTTCCTGCACACGGTAGAAGTCACAGGTTCAAGTCCTGGATCGCCCACCAATAATCTCTAAAATATCTGCATAAACAAAAACGAAAGCCCGATGAGGGTACTATCTGGCCTTCTTGATTGAGGGCTCCGCCGCCCTCCGGCGATGGGGGGACCGCGCCTCCCGAGGGCCGCGTGTCTCTCAAGCCAGCCGACGTTTCACCTCGGCCAGGAGTTCTTCGGGATCGTATGGCTTGGCGAAGAACGTCTGCCCGCCTACGGCGTGTCCCTTGGCCGTTTCTTCCCGCTTGGTGAACAGAGCGGTCAAGAAAAGGACCGGGATCGAGCGGGTCTCGCTACCGGCCTTGAGCTCCTGGGCGACTTCCTCGCCGCTCATCTCGGGCATCATCATGTCCAGGATGATGAGGTCAGGGCGATCGGCTTTCGCCCTGATCAGCCCTTCCCGCCCGCTTGCCGCCTTGATGACGCCGTAACCCGCTGTCGCCAGTCTTTTGCCAAGGATCAACAGAACATCGGGCTCGTCGTCGATGATCAAAATTCTTTTCGTGGCCATAGGTCCTCCTTTCGCGGCGGCTCGGGAATGAGAAAATGGAACTGGCTCCCGTGTCCGGGACGCGATTCGACCCAAATCCGCCCGCCGTGGGCAGCGATGATTTGCTTCGAGATCGCCAGGCCCAAGCCGGTGCTGCCGCTTTTTCCCCTGGCAGCGGTCGAAACCTGGCTGAACGCTTTGAACATCTTTTCGATCTCCTGCTCGGGGATTCCGATCCCAGTGTCGGAGATGGTGACCCTGACAGCGCCATCCCCCTCCCGCGCCGAGGCCAAGGTCACCGTCCCGGCGTCGGTGAACTTGAGGGCGTTATTGACGAGGTTCGTCACGACCTGGATGAGCTTGTCTTTGTCGAAGACGGCCTCGGGGACCGCCGGGTCCAGCTCGAGGACGAGGCCGACGTCTTTGTCCCGGGCCGCCGGGAGCATCAGGGCGTAGACCTCCCGGAGGACCTCGTTGAGATCGCCCGGCGCCATGCGGAACTCGATCCTTCCGGATTGAAGCTTCTGGAGGTCCAGGACGTCGTTGATGAGCCGGGCCAGTCGGTCGACGTTCCGCTTGGCCGCGGCAAGGAATTCGAGCTGCTCGTCGTTGATCGGGCCGGCCGCCCCCTCAGTCACCAGGGCGATCGACTCCTTGATCGCAGTCAGGGGAGTCCGCAATTCATGGGAAACCATGTTGACAAAATCGTCCTTGGCGATCTCAAGCCTTTTGCGTTCTGTGATGTTCCGGCTGACGCCGAGGAGACCTATGGTTTTCCCCGTTTTGTCCCGGAGGGGAGCCTTGAACGTGTCCACAATCACCCGGGTCCCGTCCGGGTAGATCAGGGATTTTTCGTTGCGCCGGGGAGCGCTTTCGTCCAGGACGAGTCGATCGTTCTCCTTGAACTCTTCGGCTACGTCTTTTGGAAACAGGTCGTCGTCCGTGCGGCCGACGATCTTGTCCCTGGGGAGTCCCGCCAGGCGGGCCATTTCCGGGTTGCACCCGAGGTACGCCCCGCGGACGTCCTTGAAGAAGACGATGTCCGGGATGGAATCGAGGAGCGCCGAAAGGAGGGCGTGGGTCTCGACCAGGGCGGAATCGATCCGCCGCCTCTCGAGCGCCCCGCCGATCGAGCTCGCCCCGGTCTGGAGGAGCGCAATCTCCATCTCGGGCCAAGCCTGCTTCGTCCGGCAATTGTCGAAGCCGATGAAGCCCCAGAATTCGCGGGCCGCGAAGATCGGGACGAAAACGATCGACTGGATGGCCTTGGCCTCCAGGATGCTTCGCAACGGGGAGGCCAGCTGCTCGACGATTGCTGAAAACGGCCGGCCTTGGCTCAGCGGCTCGAAGACGCCGGGGGCATCATCGTAGGACAAATTCTGGAGCTCGATGTTATCGATTTGTTTGGATACGCCGGGCCGGGTCCACTCGTAGATATGGCTCATGAGCGAGCGGTTCGTCCTCGGGTCGCGGGAATTCCGGAAGATGTAAACTCGGTCCGCCTCCGTTGCCTCTCCGAGGATCCCGAGGACGACGACCAGGGCTTGGTCGAGCTCGGTCTGGGCGACCAGCTCGTTTGCGACGCGGGCGATGCCGCCGAGCAGCCGGTCGCGCTGCCGGAGGTTCTCCTCCGTCCTTTTCAAGCGGGTGATGTCGTGAAGGATGACCAACCAACCGGTCATACGCCCGCTCCGCTCGAGGAGGGGCGAGAGGCGGAGGTCGAAAACGCGATTACCCGGTCCCGAGCCGAGTGCGATTTCGATCTCGCCCGGCACCGGAGCGGCGAAGCGGCCGGACAATTCGGGCCATTGGACAAAGACGTCCTCTCCCTTTAATCCGACGTACTCGTCTTCGACCAAGGACGCGGCTGGCGATACGATTGTCTTCAGCAGCTTGATCGCCGCCGGGTTAAGGCTGATGACCCGGCGGTCGCCGTCGAGGACGATCAGTCCGTCCTCCATGCTCGAGATGACGGCCTCGTAGGCCACCGGGATGAGATGGAAGAGGCGGTGGCGGTAGATGCCCCAGAGAAGGAACAGCCCAGTCACGGCAAAGGCGGGGGCCGTGTAGTCTTGGCCCGGGGGGGTCAGGCGGAAAAAATATAGGAAATTGGCGATCCAAGGCCAGGGCACGGCGAGCAAGAAAGCCTCGGCCTGGACCCTGGCGAGGCGCTTGTCGCTGAGCGCGGCCTTGACGAGAAGCAGACAAGCGACGAAAACGTATAGGTAGGCGATGCCGAGCCAGGCCGCAACGGCCGGGCCGTGATGGTAAATCGCGAGCCCGCTCCGCGGATCGAGCGTGACGTCGATCCAGAGGAGCCGGTGGACGTTATTCGTCAGGGCAAGCAAGAAAATGAAGGCGGCGGGGACGAAGAACCAGGCAACTCGGCGGAAGCGGAGCCAAGCCTTCATCCGAGTTAGGCTGAAGACAGTCAGAAGAAAAATGGGGGGCGTCCCGGCGATTCCCAAATACTGGAGTTTGGACCAGAAGATCTTGGCGGCCAGCCCATTCGCCGAAATTTCCAGGGCCGCGGTTGCGGACCAGACTAAGAGGACGGCCATGAGGAGGCTGGGCCAAATCCCCCCGACCGCGGCCCGGCGACGCAGGGACACGATGGTCAGAACCACCGTGATAACGGCGCCGCCGATGGTGATCGTTAAATAAGGGGTCATCGCTCACCCGGAGCTGAGAGCCCGCATTCCGCCCGCGGAGGCGGGCTTTCGATCTGGAGCGATGGGTAAAGCGGACTGACCGCCCTGATGAGCCGATCGACATTCTTCTCTGAAGGAGAAGATATACTTTTCCCCGCAGAGTGTTTAATCCCACTCCTCGGCATGCCGATATTGTATCGTCGGCCAAGCGGCGCTGTCAAGAAGCATAACATGATGATGTGATGCACCTTCTCCGGGAGCCCGGCGAAAAATCTGCTCTAGCCCAGCCAATTCTCGGCTCTGAGTCCTTTGATCCGACGGAACTCTTTCGTGTTATTGGTCACGAGGACGATATCGAGGCTCAGCGCATGCGCGCCGATCTGTGTATCCAGAGGGCCGATTGGTGTCCCGGCCTTTTCCAGATCGGCTCGGACCGGTCCATAAGCGGAGGCCGCATTTTCATCGAAGTCGGCGATCTCCAAGGGCAATAGGAATTCTTCGAGAGCCTGGAGGTTCTTATCCACGGATTGGCTTTTGGCCGTCCCGTAGCGGAGCTCGCCGAGGGTGATCGTGGAGATGCCGATATCCCCCACGGCCAGCGAATGAAAACGCCTTAGAATCTTCGGCGGTTTGCGCTTGATCAAGGCAATGCAGATATTCGTGTCAAGCATGTATTTCATCAGAGAGGCTCTCGCTTCTGGGCCGTCGGCTGCCGGCGTTCGGTCATGAAGTCCGCGGAGAACATGTCGAGGCTTCCGAGAAGAGAATCCCATGAGTTCTTTGCCGGAATCAAGATGACGGCGTTTCCGGATTTCTTGATAAAGACATAGTCATCCTCGAACCGGAATTCCTTGGGCAGGCGCACGGCCTGGCTCTGGCCGT
>CAZIDN010000090.1:0-12564 GCA_964537875.1 uncultured Eubacteriales bacterium | reverse complement strand
GGCCTAAGCGCCGCCCGAACGGGGATGTCATTTTAATTATTACGTTGATATTAGTTATCACGAATTCCATTATAAATACAATCCGCGGGCGCGATTATTCCCCCAATGCAAGAAATGGAGTCACTCACAGTATACGTCCCCTATAGTTAATGAATCATCTACAAATATGTGATTTCAAAGAGGCGTCGGAATCGCCCCTGAAGCCCCCATAGCGGAGGGGGGCCCCGTCGGCTTTTCGACGGGGGGAACCGACGGGACTGGTTCCCCAGGGGGCCGGGGGTGATTCCGACGCCGATAGAAAATCACACAAAAGAAATAATCGGGGACACACGCTGTGTGTGTCCCCTAATAGTTACTATCTTTGATATAATCGTGGCCATGAAAAAGCTTCTGGCCTGGCTGTGGGTGGCGCTCTGCGCCGCGGCCATCTTTTTCGTCGTCCCGACGGCCCGGGCCATCCAGAAATTCGTCGGCGAGCACTGGGGACGGTCGTTCTTCGGGTACCTCGTCGTCGTTGTTGTGACCGCGGTCTTTCTGGGGATCCTCTATTTACTCATCGTCCGGCTGAAAATCCGCGCCGCGTCAAACTATATTTGGCTTGCGGCCTGCGCCGCCCTTTACATCTATTTCACCCTCAAGCTCTGGCGGAATCCTGAAGAAGCGGTTCATTTCCTGGAGTACGGGCTGCTGGGATTTTTTCTCTTCCGCGCCTGGCGCTTGACCGTCCCCGACAATGCCGTGTATCTCGCCTCCTTCTTGTCCGGCACGCTCATCGGTACGTTCGATGAGATCTTTCAATGGATCATGCCGGGCCGGTATTGGGACATCCGCGATGTCGGGCTGAATACGCTCGCGCTCGGCCTCTTTCAGGTCGCGCTTTGGCAGGGAGTCCGGCCGAAGCTCGCCTCGCCCCGAATCGCCGCCAAATCTGTCCGAACAGTCTCCGTCCTGTTCGCTGCAAATCTTCTTCTCCTCGGCCTGTGCATGTCCAACACTCCAGACCGCACCAGCGCCCTGGCCGGCCGCTTTCCCGCCCTGGCCTATCTTGAAAAAGAAGAGCCCATGCGCGAGTTCAAGATGAAACACAAGGACCCGGAGATCGGGAGCTTTTATTCACGGATGACGGTCGAGCGCCTCAAGGTGGCGGATTTCGAGAAGTCTGTGGAGTACGGCCGGATCTTGAGAGAATGGAAGGGCAAGGACTACAACGAATTCCTCCAGACTTTTAATCCCCTCAACAACCCCTTCCTCTACGAGTTGCGCGTTCATATCTTCCGGCGCGATCGGAAGTATGAGGAAGGGCAGAAAGCCGGTAGCGAGAGACGCAAAAAAGAGGCGTTTTTCATCGCCTTTAAAGAAAATATGATCCTGGAAAAATATTTTGCGAGCACACTTCGGTCGTCGGGATATCAATGGGAGCGTGAGAAGGCGGCAGCCATAGAGCCCCTGATCGACAAAAACGCCGCTTACACCAGTCCAGTCAGCAAGGATTTGTTTTATTGGCTGAGCGAGGGCGCTATGTGGATAGGAATATGTGTGGCGTTCATCGCCCTGATCGGACTGAATATTCTATTGAAGAAACGGGGACACACACCTTCTGTGTCCCCCTGAATGTTATCGCTCGACGATTTTCGCGTTGACGACTTTTCCCTGGATTTTGCTGTCTTTGGAGACAATGACTTCGACGTTCCGGTGGTGGTCTTCAACGATAATTCCGCCTTCGACGACCGACCCGCCCTCGATCCGGATCGTTGTGGGGTGACGGCGGTGGCTTCTAAAAAATCCGAAAAACCAAGATCCTTGTCTTCCTCGAATCACGATATCGCTCCTGACGCGACTTTGGTCAAGGACGGCAACGTCACCGTTGACGGTCGTGAGGCGGCCTCCGACTTTCGTGCCCGTAAGCTTAATCGAACCGTTCGTCGTGCGGAGCTCTCTCACGATTTCGCTGCCCATATCGCAGGCGAGGGAGCCGTTGGTAGTTTTGACAAGACCGTTAACGATCACACGTCTGCCGATGCGGATGCTGCCGTTGACCGTTCTCAGGTCATCGACGCGGCTGCCGTCGCCGACTTCGATCCGGCCATTCACCGTGTGGCTGCTGCCGCCCACGGTGCAGCTGTTCCCAATATGGATGGACCCATTGACTGAGCTCAAGCCGCCGTGAATCGTCTGGTTATCGGCTATGTGGATGCTTTTGTTAACCGTGGCCAGACAAAAACACGTCCCGGCCAAAAACAGAAAGGCAAAGATCAGGGCAGATTTGGCTTTCATGGCATTCCTCTCCTCAAAATATTGATCTCCACCCTATAGATACGAAATTTCGAAAGAAAAGGTTCGTTGGGTCAGAATTGGGGTCAAACCTACTCGTTACGCATCTTCCCCTGGAAAATTGTGCGTAATGAGTAGGTTTGACCCCGGATTATTCTTGAAAATCCGAGGTCGAAGAATATATAATCCGGGCCGTCAATGAGTTGAATGGAGGTTGGTCTATGAAACGAAGCCTAACTCTCACGCTTATCACGCTGTTAGTCTTAGTCTGCCTGCCGGCTTTCAGTCAGGGGCCACAACCCGGCCGCAAGTTGATTTATTCCCTAGAGCCGGGCGAAGAGATCATGCAGCCTGAAAGCGCCATCTTCATTTCGGCCACCAAGGAAAGCCTGACCCTTGTCCTTTCCAAGGGAAAAGGGGGCAAAGGCCCGTTCTTTGTCTTCCAGAACGGGAAAAAGAAGGGCCCGTTCGCCAAGCTGAAAGAGGCCATGGCGACGGCCTACCCGTCGCAAGACGACTCGGCCGGCATCTTCCGGGACTGCGCTGACTATACTCCTGACCAGGGGCTATTGCCGCCGGACGCGATCCCCTCGACCGAAGGCGACGAGAGCAGCGGCCAGACAATCGTTTTCAAGGGCAAAACCTTCGGCCCCTATCTCTCCGTATTCGACGTTAAGGCCACCCCTGATGGATCCCGAGCCTATTTCGCGGTCAACGACAAGGACAAGGTGTGGCTCATTTGTTCCGACGGGCGGAAGGTCTTCATCGCCAGCGCTCCCGATACCATCAAGATCAGTCCGGACGGCAAAAACGCCATCGTCGCCTGTACAGGCTCCCTCGCACCGTCCGAAGCGGTAAAACTAGTCGCTACCCAGCCTGAAAAGTATAACGCCGAAATGAATAAGAAATATGTCTATACGATCGACGGCAAGAAATTTGGCCCTTACGGCATGGACTTCAAGGATTTCTGGTTCTCCGTCGGCAACAACAATTTCTTTTTCCTCGACGGCAACCAATTCTACATGAACGGGAACCCGACTATCACTCTCAAGATAGAGCCGTTCAGCCCCTGCGACTTCTATCCGAGCGCCGACGGCAAGAAGTACGCGCTCTTCACCCTTGAGAACCTCGTCTTCAGCGACGGCAAGAAATATCCTTTTCCGTTGAGCATCATCACGTTCCAGGAGGGCGGGCAGACGATGATCAAGTGGGTCGCCCTAGAAAACAATAAGGATATTGTCGTCTACCAGAGAGCGATTTAGCGTCCGGCGCCGCTTGAGAAGCTTCGCTTCTATGCCACGGCCTACAACTCCGGCTATGCAAACGGCGAGAAGGCCGTCCGGAAAATGATGGGGATCCGGCGTTTTCACATCCAGTGGCTCTTCGCCAAGACGCTCTACAATTATGCCGACGTATCGGCCTTTTTTTACAGCCACTTTAAGGCAGTTTCTCAGTCTCGCGAAGGAAATCCAGCAATTGTTTCGCAGCGAGGGCGATATCGCTTGTCTCAGGCGGCGGCAATTTCGCCAGTAGGGCTGTAAGGATCTCTTTTGCGGACCTGAAATCCTTGAGCCCAATCGAGGCGTTGGCAATGATGAACCACGTTTCGATGCGTTCGGGAAACAAGTTTTCCGGGTCAAAAGCGACCGCTTCTTTGCCGTCCCGGCGCGCCTGCTCGCAGTTTCCCATTCTGTATTCGAAATAAGCCAGTCTTCCCAGATGGTCTGCCCTCTCGGAGTCACTCGTCACAGGCTTGACTTCAAAAAAAAGCTCTTGGCCCTTGAGTTCGCTGCCTCCAGGCCTCGAGCCGGCGCCGGTGACACTGCCTTGCCAGGATACAGTCAATAAATATTGCCCTTCAGTGAGTTTCACGGCATCGGGAGAGACGACCCATGCCGCCGAAGGGCTTGCCAGCCCCAAATCGGCAAGCGACAACAATCCGGTCTCCGGCTTGACTCGATAGGGCTCCCAGGCGCCCGCCGGCAGTACAGAAACGCGCTTGCGCGCCTGGTCGATCTTGAATAAGCCGAGTGCGACCGATGATGCCCAGTCATTGGCGATCTTCGGAGGCACAAAATCCGATGTCGTCGGCGCCTGGCCCTGCTCGGCCTTCAGGGTCTGCTTGTAAAGCTCCTGCCTTTCCCTTGGACTCCAAATGCGGACCACGACCGCCAGCGGGTCGCCGGCATAGACAGGCTGCCACCGCATCTCCGCCCCAATCGCTAAAACCGCCGCGGTCGCCTTTTCCTGACCACCGGCAACCTGAGCCGAGGGCGGAGCTGACTTTTTCTTACAGGCCAAGGCGCCCCAAAAAAAGAAAAGCAATACAAAAAACCAAAGGAGAGATTTTCTTCTCACGGCAAGTCTCCTTCTATTTTCCAGCCTTCTCATCGGCCAGGTCAGACACAATCACGCTGGGCCAGCAATACTTGAGGCAGAGCTTATCCGGTATTACGTTGTACGTGTTAAGCATGAGTGGATCAGCCAGTCCACCTTTCCCAAAAAAATAACTACCAGACATCACGCAATCCTCGGAGGGCCTGGAAAAAAACTCTTCATGATGCTCAACCCCCACCCCGTGCGACATTTCGTGCGAAAGGACCAATGTAATTTGTCGAATAAGAACCTCCCTGTATTCGCCGGGATGAGTCCGTATATATTCCTCGATAAAATTGAGGCTTTCTTTATCCTGATCATCCGAAAAAACGCCCAGATCCCTTAGCATATAGGCAGAAAGGCCAACTATGTTCTTTCGTATCAGAGCAGAGAAGATCATTATTTGATAGGTGCGCCTCGGCGCCCCATATCCCCTGTAGGTATCGGGGAAACAGAAACCTTCGTTAGAAGGTGCCTCCCCCTTTAGGCTGACCTTTTGGCGTTTAAATGCATTGAGGTAGTCCTTGGGGAAAACACCCCCGCCCTCCTCAACCTTCAGGTCGAGCGCATGCTGGTCCACCGCGTGGCCGTCCTTCCATCCCGTGTTAAAGTTCACTATCCTCTTTTTCTCTCTTGATGAACCTGGACCAGTCCAGTGATCATCATCGATGAACCTCAAGCGCAACTTCGAGACAGCTTTAAAGTTCATTGCCTGGACCCTCTTATCTTTAGCAACGAGGCGTACGATTTCGTCCGGGTCGTGGACGAACAGGTACTTGTGGTTCGGGTCCAGCCGCTCGTGGATGCCCTCAAACTCGAAGCCGCGAAATTTTTCGTAGAGAGAAATCCCGTCGCCCCGAGCTTTCTGCCCTTGAGGTTCTTCCGCGCCGTCCCAGTCAGCCGGAAGGTTCTTGCCGTAGACGTTCTTCTCCTTCTCCCAGCCGTCGGCGACGCGGTTGTTGTTTTCATCGAGGGGGATGACCATCTCCTCCTTCTGAGGGTTGCCTTCCAGGCGCGCGGCCAGCTCCTGCCCGTTGTCCAGGGTCGCCGTAACCTTCATTTTCGCGTAGGCTCCCCAGTCGTAGGATCTGATGACGACGATATCGGAACTTAAGAATTCCTTGGAGGTCGCGGTCTGTCCGTTGTCTGATATTTCGAGCTCCGGATTCTCCTTCTGCCTGATTTTCAGGTCGAAAGACTTCTTGGCTTTGTCTTTTTTAGGAGCGTTCAGGCACAGCCCGGGCTCCTTGGACGTTTCGATGAGCTCAAATTTGAACTTGGCTCTTTCCGAGGGCTCCTTTCCCGGCTTGTCCTTGAGGCGCAACTTCGCGGTGACGACGAGCGGGGCGAGCGACGGGGTGTCTTCGTCTTTATCCCCTGTCGCCATCCAGCCTTCGTAATTCTCGGGGGGAACGATGACGGCCTCGAGCTTTGTTTCCGGGGCGTACCCCAGCGTGTAGTGGACTTCCCATCGGCCCGTCCAATTGATATTGATTCCCGGCCGGTTGTCGTCTTCATCTATACCGCTGGCCGAGAATTGGGCTTGCCGGCTAACCTGAAACCCGGATTCATTATCCGGAGCCGTGCCTTCGAACTGCTTAATAAAGCCCGGATCTTTCAGGGCGCGATTCATCACCCTAGGGGCAAGACTGCTGGCAAGGCCGAGTGTTTTATACGGATGCGACCCGTACTCGGGACTTACGGTCGTCCCCCCGCACGTGACCTCCGGAGACTGGGGAAGCGGATGGGGATGAATGACCTTAAAAGGCCCGCCCAGGATTATCTCATGAACATAAGAATGCTCATCGGTGTTCTCGGGCGGAGTCCCATAAGTCCAGAACCCCTTGACTCGGAAAACGAGATCTCCATCGGCCGTCCGCACACCGGACTCCTGGCCTCCGCCCTCGATGGTCAGGGAGGAGTGCATCGTGTCCGCGTCCGGCGTAGATCCGAACATCAACAACCGATCCTCGATCTGCGTAACGTTCAGCCGTTGGGTCATGGTGTATGTATAGGTAATCCGGTCATTAGTCTCGTTTTCTTCGCGAATAAGACCGAAGGTTGGTTCGACGTAGGTGCCCTTCCTCTGGGCGCTGAACGTCAACACCGAGCGGACGCTCAGAAAGATCTGGCCCAGGCGTGTCTGCTCCGAGTCTTGTTGACCGCGCCAACCGCCGACGAGGGCGAGGAGAGCCATACTCAAGATAAGCATCGTTTTCCGCATAGTGACTCCTATCTTAAGAATTGAATGTTTTTCACGCCCAAGACATTTTCTCTGTTAGGCATCGAATGCGATACAACGTAATCTAGCGAAATATAGCACCCCCCTCGAATATCTGTCAACGATTCTAACCTTGCCGGAAAGAGATTGACACGGCTTTCGAAGCCGTGATATAAAATTTTCTTTTTGCGCGTCGCTCTGCGCCGCGTATGACTTAAAAAGGAGGTACTTCATGCTACTCAAAACCAAGTGGCGGATGGCAGGATGGATCGTCTGCGCGCTAATCGCGCTTTTGGTCGTCGTTGCCTGCGGAAAAAAACAGGGCACGACAACCTCGACCCAGACCGCCTCGGAGACGGCGGCACGGGCCACGGAAACGGCCACCTCGAACGATCCGATCCGGGATTACAAGGTAGCCTATCTCACGGATGAAAAGATAGAGAAGTTCATCGAATCCCTTAAAGAGGAAATGAATCCTTTTGACGTCGTCTTCAAGGGCGGCCAGACAAGGAGTTTTTCCGCTATGAAAGATGAGGTCGAGAAATTCAATACCTTCGCCCGCAAATACGGTTTTAAGGGCTATGAGGATTACACGGCCGTCTGGGGGCGGATTACGGTCGGCGAGATGGCCATTGGCGCTGAGGAGATGACGAAAGGGTTGAAAGAATCTATGGAAAAGATGGCTGCCGACGCCGAAAAATCTCTTAAGGATCCCAATCTCAGCCCGGAAATGAAGAAAATCTACGAGGATCAAGTCGCCAGCGCCAAGAAATCAACTGAGGACCTCAGCAAGCCTCAAGATTCCAGCCTGAATGAAGACGACCTGAACCTTATTAGAAAATACAAGCCCCAGATCGACGAGGCGACCAAAAAATATAAGCCCAAGACCGGCGGGAATTACTAGAGGAAGATCGATAAAACGGGGACACACACAGTGTGTGTCCCCTTAAGTTATTTTAGCGCGGCGAGGCGCTTGCGGGCATCGTCGATTTCAGGAAAGCCCGGGTCGGCGTCTTTCCAAAGGTCGAGGAACTTTTGGTAATGCTCGACGGCGCGGGCCTTCTGCCCTTGCTGCTCGGCGATCTTCCCCACCATATAAAAGCTCTTGACGTAAATATCTCCGAAAAAAACCCTGCCCGTGGTAAGGGCCATTATCTTTTCATATTCCGCTTTGGCTTTCTCTAAATCCCCCGCTTTATGATACGCCGATGCCAAAGGACCATAAAAAAGCGCATGCTCGTCATTCGTGGTAACCTGGCTGGGCAATAACGATATGGCCTTATTAAGGTTCTCTATGGCTCTTCGAAAATTCGCTTTTTTAAGGTCAATCATGCCCTCCAGCCAATACGAATACCTCATGGCTTTTTTGTTCATCCCTTTTTGAATCAGGTCTTTGAGTTCAACGGCCGTTTTCTGGGCTTCTCCAACTTTTCCCATCTCAAGATAGAGGACGCCTTTCCAGGGCAAAGCCATTCTTTGAGCCGGCAAATTCTCTAATTCTATCCATCCTTTTATTGAGTCCTCTGTCTCTTCCAAAGCTTTTTCGAATTTCCCCAATCTAAGATCCATATACGCCATAACAAACTCGGCACTCAATTTCATCGACTTTTCTTTAAACTCATCCGCCAGCTCCATAACAAGTTTTAGCTCGTCCCTTGCTTTATCGAATTTTCCTTGAGTTAGGTATAAAGCCGCCAGACTCCATCTGGAGCTCAGATGATCGGATTTGTCCCCTGTTTCGAGGATTTTGAGATATTCTTTTTCGGCTTCCTCGAATTTCCCGCTGAGATGGAAAATATCCCCCTTCAGATAAAAATTATTTACGGACTTTGGGTCAAGCAGAAAAGCCTTATCTGCCTCGTAAAAAGCAAGATCATATTTGCCTTGACACAAATAGTTCCAGCCTAGATACGAATGGACCCGGGCGTCATCCGCAGTATTTTTAAGATAATCCTCGTAAATTTGCCCGGCTTTATCATAAAGCCCCCTTGCTGCGTAAAGGCCGCCTAGATTCCCAATATGCAAGACGTCCTTTTGTATTCTTAACCTCAGCTCAAGCTTCTCTATGGCCTTATCCCACTCCTCGAGATCATGGTAAATATTCCCCAGGTAGCTATTTGCGATTGGGTCGTCCGGATAAAGCTCTAACAATTTATTGAACGCCTCGACGGCTTGGCCATAAGTATTTTCTTTCAGATAATAAAGCTGTCCCTGGATGAGATAGCGCTCCCTGTCCGAGATTCGGCCACTTAGATTGAAAGCTTTTTGGATATATTCTTTCTTTTTAGAAACATATCCCATATTGCCATAGGCCGCCGACATCCCCCTGTAGGCCATGGCAAACTCCGGATCAATCGCGACCGCTTTTTCATAGAGCTGGATCGCTTCACGATTGTCCTGTTTGAGATGAAACTTTCGCGCTTCGCTGTAATACTTATAGGCCTCGGGAGAGCTTGTCGTAATCTTGCCGACCTCTTTATCAAAGTCGCCGGCGATCTGCTCGGAAGAAAGGTTCAGGCCCGACTTAATCTCTTTTGCAAACTCATCGAGCTTAGGAAATATTTCGGCTTCGCCTTTGCAGGGGACCGTCATCGAACTGATGACCTTTCCCGTGTGTGGTTGCTGAAGCGTCAAGGTGATGATGATATTTTCCCCGGCTTTCATGAAGCTCCCGCTCAGGGTATGGCTCGCTCCTCCTTCATTCGCCACTTTGACCAGGTCGTCCGTCGAATATTTTTTGGCTTCATCCAAATTCAGTTTTTTCAAGATTCCGAAAATTCTATCGCTGCTCAGGACATTGATGAATTTTGACTGGCCGAGTTTCGTAATGAGCAATTCCGTGAGGCCGGTTTTCCAGGCGTCCAAGCTTTTATCGCCGGAAATATTTTCAAAATAGAGCACGGCGAGAGAAGGCTTCCCGGAGAGAAGAGGCGGAGGAGCAACGGATTTTTTGGGGAGAAAGCGTAAAACGACGATCGCGACGACGGCAAGAGCAACGATCCCCAGGACCGGGGCGAAGAGCTTTTTCAATTTGAACTTGACCGTGATTTCCCTTGAAGTCAGGGGAATTCTCTCGGGAACAATTCTCTGAGTCGTGGGCATGCCTTTTTCGATCTTGGACATGTCGGACAGCAGCTCTTCCGCAGTCTGATATCTTGACGCCTTGTCTTTTTCCATGCATTTCAGGATGACGCGGCTAAGGTCCGGAAGCACCTGAGCGTTAAGCTCTCTTGGGTCTTTAGGCTTTTCGCCCTTATGTTTCATGGCGATGCTTAAGGGCGTATCTCCTTCAAAAGGCACACGCCCGGTGACCATCTCGTAAAGGATGACTCCCAGCGAATAAATATCCGAACGTTTGTCGATATCGCCCGCTTCCGCCTGTTCCGGCGACATATACTCGGGCGTGCCGATCATCACGCCCGCATCCGTGATTCCTTTGGCTTTGATAGAGCGGGCAATGCCGAAATCCATGATCCGGGCATTCCCTTCCTCATCGACCATGATGTTCTGGGGCTTCAAGTCACGATGGACGACGCCCAAATGGTGGGCCTCGGCCAGCCCTTCGCCCACCTGCTTGGCAATCAATAGCGCCTGCCCTGCGCTCAACTGCCCCATTTTCCGGATCAGCCGCTTCAAGTCCTCGCCATGGACATATTCCATAGTGATGTAATAGCTGCCCTCATCTTTGGCCAGGTCGAACATCTGGCAGACGTTTTTGTGGCGGATCTTTCGGGCGAATTTCAGCTCGTTCCTGAAGCGCTCGATCGTTTCCTTGTCGGCGGCGATATCAGGCTTGAGAAGCTTGAGGGCCACCTTCTCTTTGATCTCGGTATCGAAGACCTTATAGACCTTGCCCATTCCGCCCTTGCCCAGCTCTTCGATGACCTGGTAGCGGCCGGCAAAGGTCAAGCCTGTGGCGAGCTCTTTGACCGGGCTCTTCAAGGTTTCGGTTTGAAAGGCCGAGACTTCGTCGGAAGGCGGAAGCGGCGCCGCGCAACTCTTACAGAACCGGGAATCCGACGTGTTTTCCAAATGGCATTTGGGACATTTCATGGCCTCTTCTCCCTGTTCAGCCGCTTGGCGAAAGAATAGCACTTACAAAGGGAAGAGTCAATTTGGAGGGGAAGACCCCTTCCAAAGGGCGCCGGGAAGACTCGGCCGGACACTCTTGGAAGGAAATCCTGGAAAATGGTTTCCTTCCAACGCCCGCTTCGCTCCCTACCTTCCTTCCAAGGAGCATTTTCATCGGACTCAGCGGATGTCCGGGATGTCGTACTCGCCGAGCCGGAGCGGATACCGGCCGTGCTCGCGGACAAGATGGACCAGGTAATCATAATTCCGGCCCGAGACATTGCTCGGCACCGAATGGTCGGACTGGACGATATAGCCGCCGCCTTTGGCCGCGTTCAGCTTCGTCAGCGCCATCTTCTTGATCTCATCCTCCGTGCCGCCGGCCCAGATGATCACGTCCATGTTGCCGCAGAAGCCGATTTTATGGCCGTACTGCCGCCGAAGTTCGATCACGTCCAGCCCAGCCTTGGCCTCAAGCGGGTTGTAGGCATCTACGCCGATCTCGATGAAATCGGCAAAAATACGCCGGACGTTCCCGCAGCCGTGATAGATGACGGGCAGACGGTGCGCGTGGCATTCATCCGCAATCGCTTTGACGATGGGCTTAAAATGTCTGCGCCAATAATCGGGCGAAAAGAAGAGGTCTTTGCGATAGGCCACGTCACCCCAAATGACCATACCGTCCAACAGCCCGCCGGCGGCCTTGATCTGAGCCTTGGCGAGGCCGAGGGCAAACTCGCCGAGGCGTTCGACGAATTGGCCGATCTCATCCGGATAGAGACCGATCCAGAGCATGACGTTTTCCGAGCCGATGATGCGCCACAACATCTCCTGTCCTTCGCAAACGCTGCCGTAGACGGGAAAATCGGGATGGAGCGCCTTGACGGTCTCGAACCAGGCCGGCGAGTTCCGGGCGAAGCCGTCGCCGACGCCCGCAATCTGGTTGTCGCCCGGGCTGAAGTAGCGCCGGTCATCCCAGGGATCATCGAACCTCAGGGCGGACAGCTTTTCCAAGGAATCGGTCTCGAATTTCAAAAAAGCGGGCATCGGGTCGGCGAATTGCTTCTTGATCACCGCTTCAAAGCCGGTGCGGACGATGACGTGCTCGCCGGTTTCCTCAAGGATCTCGAACGGCTTGATATGTGGGTCCATGTTGGGGACCGTGACGATCCAGTCGAGGTCGTAGTATTTGTAGATATCGGTGCCGGCCGGCAAGCCCAGGTCCTTGCGCCAACGCTCCAGAAAGCTTCCCCAGAAGAAATCGCTGATGGGGACGCGGTCCGCTTCCTCGTGGCGAAGCGTTTTGTTCATCCGGTCCAGCTTGGCCAGGCCGTTCGCCGTGCGTTCCATGGCCGTCCTGTCTCACTCCGTGTGAAAGACTTCCTCCATGTCGGCCCACCACGCGCCCGCGGGGCGGTTCGGCAGCGGAATCTGCATCGGCATCATGATGTCCCACCACTCTTGGGTCTTGGGATCGGCGGCCATCTTGGCCATGTCGGCCTCAAAGTCTGTGCCGTAATACTCGAAATAGGCGAAGAGATAGCCGTCCTTGTGGAAGATCGAATAGTTATGGATATGGCATTGCCGGATCATATGAAGAACTTCCGGCCAGACTTTGGCATGAT
>CAZIDN010000089.1:0-12748 GCA_964537875.1 uncultured Eubacteriales bacterium | reverse complement strand
GAAGGAGGTTGTTCATGAAAAAATTCATTCTCAAAAGCCTGGTTCTGAGTGTCGCCCTCAGCCTTTTCTTGTCTCCGCTTCTTGCTCTGCAGGGGCAGACCAAAGCCGTCAATGAAAAGGTCAATATCAACACGGCCTCGCTCGAAGACCTGCAGAAGCTTCCGCGCATCGGCCCTAAAGTCGCCCAGCGGATCCTTGACTACCGGAAGCAGAATGGGAATTTCAAAAAGATCGAAGAGCTCATGAAAGTCAAGGGCATTGGAGAAAAAGTGTATGCCCGGCTGAAGGACATGATCACGGTTTCGACACCGACTCCCTGATTTCAAAAAAAGGGATGCCCTCCACCCTTTGCCCTGCCCCCTCTCCCGGGGGGCAGGGTCTTCTCTTTTTCTGAATTAGCGCCGCATTGATTCTCTTAAAAATAAACGAAAAGGCCTTCCTTGACGAGCGGCTCCCCGTGGCTTGCCACGGGGAGCCGCTCGAGAGGGTTCCAAGGGGGAGTCGCCCCCTTGGTCGCAGGGCGGGGTTTCATGCCCCGCCCGAGAAGGGGAGGCAGGGCGTTGGACGAAGTTCGATGCCCGTTGGAAGGGGTCTTCCCCTCCAAATTGTCTTTCAGGCTGGCCGATTCTTGAGATAAGCCCTGAGGAATCTTTTCATTTTGCCCAAGGCCCGGCCGCGATGGCTGACCCGGTTTTTTTCCCCGGGCGTGAGCTCCCCAAAAGTTTTTCGGAAAGGATGATAATAAAAAATCGGGTCATACCCGAAGCCGCGACTGCCTTTTTTTGCAAAGGCGATTGTGCCCCGGACCCGGCCCGTGACCTTTTTAATCACGCGGCCGCGCCGAGACAGGACCAAGCAGCAGATAAACCGGGCGCGCCGTTCTTGTTGAGGCGCATTTTTCATCAGGCGCAAAACCTTTTGGATGTTCTTTCCATCAGTCGCCCGAGGGCCGGAAAACCGCGCCGAGTAAATCCCGGGCGCCCCGCCCAGGCCTTCGACGGCCAGCCCCGAGTCTTCGGCAAGAGTTAAAAATTCAGATTTTTTGCTGTAGAAAAGGCTTTTTCCACGGGCATTTTGCTCGAACGTAGTCCCCTTTTCAGGATAGGACGTCCGGATGCCGAGTTCGGCAAGCGTAAGGATTCTTAGGGGCTGGCTTCCAAGCGATGTGCGAATTTCTCTCGCCTTGCCGGGATTCGTAGTGGCCAGGACAACAATATTCTTCTTAGATTGCACGGCGGTCCTCTTACCCCGTTTTTTCATTCTATTTTGAGCTAATCAGCCCGAGCCTTTTTGGATGGCGAGCTTTCCCAATTCCATCCGGACGAAAAATTCCGTCCCCCAAATGCGGAGCGAATGCCGCCCCGGGGCTTCGGAGCCGCAGCTGACGATTTTGGGCCCCATGGTCAGGCAATCCTTTGTCTCGAGGGCATGGCCGCCCAAAAATCTATAAACAGGTGTTGCCGTCGGCGCGGCGCAGGACGCGTCTTCGTAAATGTCGGAGATGATGACGAGGTTCTCACCCCGCTTGTCTCCGGCATCCTCCGGAGACGAAAGCCCGGCGATGATGCGGCCGTCGAAATAGACGTTGAGAGCGGTCACTTCTCCCGTGAAGTCCGTCGAAATGTAATGCAGCTCTTTTTTATTGAGATCGACGATATTGAACGATGGCGACTTCGCGGCATGTCCCTGAGATGTCCCCAAGCAGAGGATTTTGCCGAAGGGATAAAGCTTGATGTGAGATACGTTCCCGATGGGATGGGCGTCGGCGACCTTGACCGACTTCGTTTCGAGGCTCCACCGCCTCAGGCCTCCGTTCTTATCCGAGGAATAAACGCGGCCGTCATAATCCACGGCCAATGCGCGGACCGGCATTCCGTCCCCTTCGATCGTCAGGACTTCCTGTGCGGACACATCCCAGACGCGGATGCTTCCGTTGGCATGGCCGGTGACAATCGTATGCCTCGGGAGTGAGGCGATCTTGAGGATCGGCGAACCTGTTTGGGCGATCGGCGTGATCTCGTTCCTTTCAAAAGAGACCTGGACGAGCTCGCGTCCGTCGTTCACGACATATAGGTCCCTGCCCAGCAGGGCGATGCCGGACAGGTGACCCAAGGCGGTCTCGAAAATCCGGTTGTCCAGGAAGGTGAGGATGAACGCCTCTCCTTTCTCCCCGATCCCCGCTATCTGGTCCTGGGCATAGAATCGGATCTGTTCTGCCCGCAAATCCCCCAGGTCGATCTGGAGAAGGAGGTTGGGCGCGACCTTGGGATTTTCATTGGCAACGGCCTTGAAATTCCGCTCATCGGGGACAAATGGACGCGGCGGCCCGGGCTTCCAAGCCCTGCGCTTGAAAGTAAAATCTTTGTCGCGGCAGGCGACCGCCGTCCGGCCGGCCTTGAGCGCCCGCGGCTCCTGCTTGAAGTCGCCAAGACGGATCAGGTCCCCCCAGGAATCGATTCTCCGCGTTTCGAACAGCTCCTTGGTTTCCTGGGCGTTGAGCCGCGAGCCGACGGAGTTGTCGAGGTCGTAGAGGACGACGACGCCTTCCTGGTAGAACAGCGTGTCCTCGAGCGTCGGCTCTTCGAGAAAGGCCAGGTGGGTCTTGACGCTTTCCAGGGCCATTTCCCGCTCTTCCAGGTTGAGCCTTCGGGTCGAAAAGTTGGCCCGGAAATTCACCTCGACATCGAGCTCGCCCTTGAAATAGAAGTAATCGATGACTTTTTGGAAATAGAGCGAATCGCGAGCGCCGTCGAGGATGATCAATTTTTTGTCGGCGTTTTCGGCGAGGAACTGCCGGAAGTACTCATCGGGATTGTCTTGTTCCTCGGCGATGGGGTAGTCGTCGTAATAGGCCGGGTCGATGTATTTTTTCAGCCATCGGATTCCCAGGAGGCGGTTGAAGACCTTCTGCCCCCGCTTCCTGTCGCGCATCAGGTAAAGGACCTCATCCGGCTTCACGTCGCCGAACCCGCCCATGATGGCGTGGCAGAAATAGGTCTTGCCCGTGCCAGAGTCCCCGTTGACGGCCATGATCGTTCGTTTCTTCGATTGAATGAGGTAATGCAGAGTTTCCGAAAGCTCATACAGGCCGCGCTGGGCCGGCTTTAGCCCAAGGATGCTGATGGCGCCGGCGTGGTAAAGGTAGAGAGAATGAATAAATTCCGGCATTCCGATCTTTTTCAGGGCGCTCACGCTCTCTTCGAAAACCTGCTTGTTTTTCGTTTTTAAAAGCTTGAGCAGGGCGATGACGACATCGGCGCTCACGCCGCCCAGCTTTTCTTTCTGGGCCTTTCCGATCTCTCCCAGAGTCCAGGCGAGATACGTCCTCAGCTTCAAAGAGGCGTGGTCGGCGTACCGTGCGAGCGGCGGCAGCTTTTTGACCGAAGCGAAGCCGATCCTGCCCAAGGCCCAGATAGCCTCTTCTTTCTGTTCCATCAGCGGATGATAGGATTTTTCCCCGCCCCCCGACGATTCGAGGATCTCGTCGGGTTTTTCCAGGACGGAGGCGATTTCGTCCACGGCCCGATCCTCCCGCAGGTGGCCCAGCGCGTAAATGATATTTTCCCGGATCTTCGTGCTCGTCACGGGATAGGCATTGAGGGCTTTGAGCAATCCCGTAGCAGAGCGGGGATCTTTGAGGATGCTGAGGATCATCGACGCATAGTAGGGAACTCCGCTCAGAATATCGAGGTCCTCCTCAAGCAGGAGGCGGAGGCAGGGTCGGACAAGCGCCGGCGACGTGTTGGTGACGATGCCCTCGGGAGGCTGGATCTTTTCGGCAATGAGCGGCAGCGCTTCATCGCCCAGCCCCGCCAGCCTGGCTTTCCGGAGAAGATCGCCGATGGCCTGGTTGAATTTTTCTTCCTCGGCTAAAAACCGGGAGATCGTATCGATGATCGGAGGAGATGATTTTCGGATGCCCTCAAGCGCGGCCATGAAGGCAGCTCTTTCAGCCACCGTGAAAGCCCGATCGAGGCATCGTGCCTGTGCCTTGAGTCGGCGCAGGCAGCCGAGCTTCCGGCGATTGGCGTCGTTGTCCCAGGCGGGGACGAAGCATTCGCTGTTCAGCCTCAGCGCTTCGACACCGATCTGCCAGACAAGGACTTCGAAAAGAGCAAGAAAGGCGGGCTTCCCATTCTCCTCACCAGGAGGACCCGGGCGCCGGCCGGGATCGCCGTTGCCGCTTTTGATCAGCGCCGGCCGGAACTTCAGGCATAAGAGCCAGGCCTTATCTCCTGCCAGAGGGAGGAAGATGTTTGCGATGGCCGACCTCAGCCCATCGCCTTGACGGTTGGCCAGCTCGAAGAGCAGCTCATGAGAGGACCTGTCGCGGAGAGCCTTGGGGTTTTCCTTCCATTCTCCGCTTGGGCTCAAATAGACAAAGCGCCGGCCGTCGAATCCCCGAAGAATGTTTTTTGCGGCTTCCTCCAGGTCCTTAAGTCCCGGAGCAGGAAGCGTGAGCAATGACATGTATTATTTCGAAAGGATCAGCCCTTTGAGATCCTCCTCGAGATTGGTCGTCTCGATCCGGAACAGCCAGCCTTCCTGGTAGGGATTTTTCCGGAGCAGGGAATGGTCGTCTCGAAGCTTCGTGTTCACTTCGACGACCCTGCCCGTGGCCGGCGACCAGATGCGGTGGACGAATTTTTCGGCGTCCATGACTTTCCCGCAGACCTCTCCTTGGCTGACCGCGTCGCCGACCTTGGGAAGGTCCACCTGGGTGATGATCCCCACGGACTTGAGAAAATCATAGAGGATGCCGACCGTGGCCAATCCGCTGTCTTCCTTCTTGATCCAGGCATGGCCGAGCATGTAATGCAGCCCGGCGGGCATTTTTACTTCTTCGACCCAGTTTTCTCCCTTTTCTTCGCTGTCCGCAGCCTTAAAGGCGCGGGCGACAAGGCTCCGCAGGTCGGCCGGTGTGAAGGGCTTGGGTAGATAATCGAAGGCGCCCATCTTGACCGATTGGACGGCCGTCTTGATCGTCGGATAGCCGGTGACCATAATGACTTTGGCGTTGGACTTTTTGTCTTTGAGGTTCTTCAAGAGGTCCAGCCCGCTGATGCCCGGCATCATCAGGTCGGTGATGATCAGGTCATATTTCTTTTCCTCTTCTTTCTTGAGGGCTTCCTCCCCGCTCAGGGAGAGGTCGATCTCGTACTCGTCACTGACGATGGCTTGACGGATGCTTTTACAGACGGTGATTTCGTCGTCCACCACGAGAATCCTTCTCTTGTTTTTGTCCGTCATAATAACCTCCTTCAGATGCGCATGATGATCTATGATTTCTTCTTAGACAGGTAATTTTACCGTAAATACCGATCCTTGGCCAACCTCGCTTTTCACTTCGATCCTGCCGTCATGCTGCTGGACGATGCCGTAGCTGACGGCCAGGCCCAGGCCCGTGCCAGAGCTCTTGGTCGTGAAAAACGGGTCGAACAACTTGTTGATGTTCTCCCGGGGGATCCCCACGCCCGTGTCGATGAAGACGATCTCGACATATTTCCGATCGTCGTCAAGCCGGCTGATGATGGTCAGGTTCCCGCCCTTGGGCATGGCTGCGCAGGCGTTGAGCATCAGGTTCCAGAAGACCTGCTGGATCTTGGTCTTGTCGAGCGGAATCTGGGGAAGGCCCGCCTCCAGGTTCTTGATGATCTTGACATTCTGGAAGGAGGCCTGGTTTTCCAAGAGCTGGGTTGTCCGGTCGATGAGCTCGTTGATGTCGGACTTGGTCTTCTCCGGTGGATTCTGGCGGGCGAACTCAAGCAGGCCTTTGACGATCTGGGCGCAGCGGGATGTCTCGTCCGCGATGAGGGTCAGGTTCTCGTAGTCCGGGTCCTTTTTCTCGCATTTCTCGAGCATGAGATGGGTGTTGATGAGGATCGAGGTCAGGGGATTGTTGATCTCGTGGGCGATGCCGGCCGCCATCTTGCCAAGGGAGGCGAGCTTTTCGGAGCGAATGAGATAATCCTGCATCTCCCGGAGTTCCTTGGTCCGCTC
The DNA here is from genome assembly GCA_964537875.1 of uncultured Eubacteriales bacterium. Taxonomy (GTDB): domain Bacteria; phylum Acidobacteriota; class Aminicenantia; order Aminicenantales; family UBA4085; genus JAPKZH01. The sequence goes on along the minus strand of CAZIDN010000089.1, from coordinate 6,748 downwards.
CTCGACCCGCTTTTCGAGCGTCTTTCCCCATTGGAGCAGGTTGGCGTTGGCGATTTTCAGGTTTTCCGTCATCTGATTGAAAGAATGGGCCAGCTGGCCGATCTCATCCCGGAAATCGATCTCGACGCGGTGGTTCAGGTCACCCTCGGCGATCTTGTTCGTGGCGACGACCATGCCCCGGAGTGGATTGATGATCGTCGAGGTGATGATGAACAGGATGACCAGGAGGATGACGGCGCAGAGGGCGGCCAGGCTGGCGAACTTGAGCATCACGCTGTTGCGGATATCGATATAGGGCTTTTCCAGCATGCCGACGTACAGCATGCCGATGATCTCGCCGCCGATATTTTTGATGGGCTCGTAGGCCGTGATGTACCAGTGGGTGACGACAAAGGCGGGGCCGATCCAGGATTTGCCCTCGCGCAGCACGGCCTGGTTGACTTCCTCGGATACGCGCGTGCCGATGGCCCGGTTGCCTTGATCGTCGGTGACGTTGGTCGAAATCCTCATGTCATTTTGGAAGACGGTCACGGTCCCGATTTCCTTGCCTTTGTACTTTTCCCCCTTGAAGACGATGTCTTTGACCCGGTCCACGATGTCGTAATTCTGATTCAGAAGGATCCCGCCGTAGAGCACTCCGAGGAGAACGCCTTTGTCGTTGATGAGAGGAGCGGCGGCTTTGAGCATCATTCCGTTCTCTTCGTGGCCCTCGGGACGGAAGGCCGCCTTCTCCGTCGGGACGAATGCGAGATATGACTTTTCGGCGAGGTCGGCTCCTTCTTTGAGGAGCTCGGCATGGGAAACGATCTGGGTGCCGACGACGACCTCTTTTTTTAGGGCGCGGCCAACCAGCGAGTCCTGGGACTGGTCATCGCCCCCGATCTCCGGCCGCCTGGCGCGAAACACGACCTTTCCTTGGGCATCGGTGAGCGTCAGGATGTCCAGCTGGAAGTCTTTACGGACAAACTCCAAGTCCTTTTGGAGGATATCCTTCTGGCCGAGAACGAGCGCCTGCTGAATGGACTCCCGGCTTGAGTTCAGGCGGACGATGTCGCGAATATCATTCAGCCTCTCGTTATAGACCATCCAGGCCGAGGCCAGGTCGTGGCGGACCTTGGCCTGGGCCAGGTCGAAGATCGTCCGGTGTTCCAGACGGGTGCCCATGAACAAAGTCACGATCCCGCCAAAGCTGATGACGGCCAGGAAGCTCAAGGTGAGCTTGAAGCGCAGAGGCAGGTCGAGGAATCTTTTGAGGTACGTTCTTGGCGGCATGAGTCCTATATATTAGCGTATTTCGAGGGGCTTATCTAGTAGACAAGAGGTCCGGGGCCCCCCTCCGCTATGGGGGCTTCGGGGACGATTCCAACACCTCTTTGAAGTCACATATTTCGAGATGCTTTTTAGGTCCATCTCTCATCCTGAAAAAAACACTTGACAAGGCGCCATCTAGTTTGTTAAATGATATTGTCTATTGATTTAGTAGACTAATAAGCACGAACAAAGATGCGGCTATCAACAAAGGGTGAATATGCGAGCCGGGCCATGCTGGAGCTCTCGCTCCACTATGCGGACGGCCCCATGCACATCCGCGACATTTCTGCGGCCCAGGACATTCCGGAACGTTTCCTTGAACAGATCTTGCTCCTCCTCAAAAGGACCGGCTACCTCCGGAGCAGGAAAGGGCCACACGGCGGCTATTACCTGGCCAAGGCGCCCTCGAGGATTTCCGTCGCCGAAGTCATCCGAGTCATGGATGGGCCGCTGGCTCCAATCGACTGCGTCAGCGTGACTGCACACGAGGTATGCCCCCGGGAGGCGTTCTGCGGGCTAAAAGGACTGTGGAAAGAAACAAGGGACGCCATCGCCCGGATCCTGGAAAGGACGACGTTTGAAGACCTCGCAGAAAGAACTAGGGCAGCCCAGAAAATGAACATCAGCGAGACGGCAGGGGATCGCCGGACGGACTAATTATCATGAACAAGAACCGGATTTTACATAGATGTTGGAAAGTAGTCGATAAAGACAATCGACTAAATAAACATATACCTAAGGAGCAGTAAGAATCTCATGAAATGCCATCGCATCGGCAAAAAAAACGTACCCTGGATTCTTGCCTTTCTTTGCCTTCTGGCGGCCTCCAATCTTTGGCCGCAGGAAAAAAAGGAAGCTCCCGCCGTAACCGCGAGCAAGGCCTTCAAGCTCAGCGGATATACCCACATACTCTATGTCAGCCAGGATGAAGGTCTCGACAGCTTTTCGGTCAAACGGGCCCGCCTTTCCTTTGCCGGCGAGTTCTTAAAAAATGTGCGCTTCAAGCTGCAGATCGATGCCGTCAAAAGCCCGGTCCTCGTCGACGCCCAACTGGACTTCGTTATCAGCCCAACCGCCTCATTTCGCGTCGGCCAGTTCAAGGTCCCGTTCAGCCAGGAAAGCCTGCTCTCGGCGGCTGAGATCGACACCATCAACCGTTCGCAGCCCGTCACCAAGCTCAGTCCCGGACAGGACATCGGATCGTCGGGCCGCGACATCGGCGCGACGTTCTTTGGGAAGTATTCCATCGTCGAATACACGGCCGGTTTTTTCAACGGGGCGGGCATAAACAAGACGGACACCAATGAGCAAAAAGATCTCGCGGTCAGGTTCTTGCTCCGCCCGGCCGGCTTTCTCTCGATCGCGGCTTCTTTTTATGACGGCCATTACAGCGAGAAAGCCGATGCTCCGGCTGTAGCGAGAAAGCGGACGGGCTTCGAAACGGCTGTCGTCCATAACGCGTTTTCCCTGAAAGGGGAATTCATCCTGGCCAAGGACGATACGACATCCAAGCAAGGATGGTATCTCCAGGGAGGGTATTTCGTCCTTGCCAAGACGCTCCAGGCCATCGTCAAATACGATTCCTATGATAAGGACAAAAATGTCGCGGGGGACCGAAGCCATCTCTTCACCCTGGGCATGAATTGGTATTTGACCGAAAAAACCAGGATCATGGTGAATTTTGAGCTTTATAAAGACGAGTCCGGCAAGACCACGAACTCAGCCCTCCTGGCCCAGTTCCAGGCCGGATTTTAAGGAGAAAAAATGGAAATAAGAAGGGTCGTAGGGATCTTAATCATCGGGTCTTTTATTCTTTTTGGCTTCTCCTTCGGCCGGACCGATCAAAAGCCGCTGACGGGCAAGATCAGTATTTCGGGCGCCTGGGCGCTCTATCCCATGGCTCTCAAATGGGCCGAGGAATTCCAGAAGGCCAATCCAGGGGTCAAAATCGATGTCCAGGCCGGCGGCGCCGGCAAAGGCATTGTCGACGTCCTGGCCGGGATGGTCGATTTCGGCATGGTTTCCCGAGATGTCCATCCCCAAGAAGTGGAGAAAGGGGCGCTGCCGATCGCCGTGACAAAGGACGGCGTCGTGGCCACAATCAGCGAAAAAAATCCTTTCTTGAATGACATCCTGAAGAAGGGCCTGACAAAATCCCATTTTCTCGATATCTGGATCACCGGAAAGATCATGACCTGGGGCCAGGTCCTGGGAACACAGGACAAGGCCGCTGTCCATGTCTTTACGCGCTCGGATGCCTGCGGCGCGGCGGAAACCTGGGCAGCCTACCTTGGAAAAAGACAGGAGGACCTTGACGGCGTCGGGGTCTACGGCGATCCCGGCCTGGCCGAGGCCATACGCCGAGATACTCTTGGGATCGGCTATAACAACATCAACTTCGCCTATGATGCCAAGAGCCTGAGACCTGTGAGCGGTATCGCGATCGTCCCCATCGATCTCGACGGCAGCGGAAAAATCGATGCCCGGGAAAGCGTGTATGCGACGAGGGACGACATCACCCAGGCCATCGCCAAGAATATCTATCCCTCGCCGCCGGCCCGGGACCTTTACCTGGTCGCCAAAGGCAAACCCAAGAACAGGGCGGCGGTCGAATTTCTCCGTTGGATTTTGAATGATGGGCAGAAATATGTCCCCGAGACGGGATATATTCCCCTGAGCAAGGAAAAGCTTGCCGAAGGACTAAATAAAATAAAGTAGGAGCTAATTCTTGAGGCTGCTGAAAGATCTTATCGCCCGCAAGTTCATGCTGCTGTTGACGACCGTGCCCGGGTTCCTGGTCTTTTTGATGCTGTTCGGCCTTCTCCAGAAGTCCCGAGCGATCCTGGCCCTTAAATCCTTTTCTCAACTGCTGTTCAGCTCGTCCTGGCATCCGATCAAGGGAGAATTCGGGCTTTTCCCATTCTTGATGGGGACCTTGTGGGTGACGCTCGCGGCCATGGTCATCGCCGTTCCCATTTCGCTCCTGACGGCGGTCTATCTGTCCGAGTATGCCCCGAAATTCGTCCGAGAATTGGCCAAGCCCATGGTCGACCTGCTGGCCGGGATCCCTTCCGTCGTGTATGGCGTTTGGGGCGTGCTCCTGGTCGTCCCCTTCGTCGGGAAGACGCTGGCCCCTCTTTTCGGCACCTATTCTTCGGGGTATTGCGTGCTTTCCGGCGGCGTGGTCCTGGCCATCATGATCTTTCCGACGATCATCCACGTCTCCCTGGAAGTCTTTTCCTCCGTTCCCAACGCCCTGCGGGAGACTTCGCTTTCGTTGGGAGCCACCCAGTGGGAGACGGTCAAGCATGTCGTCTTGAGAAAAGGTCTTCAGGGGATCATCGCGGCGATCGTCCTCGGTCTATCCCGGGCGTTCGGGGAGACGATGGCGGTCCTGATGGTCGTGGGGAATGTCCCCAAGCTCCCCCATTCCGTTTTCGACAGCGCCTATCCCCTGCCCGCCCTCATCGCCAACAATTACGGAGAGATGATGTCCGTTCCCCTCTATGATTCCGCCCTGATGCTGGCGGCGCTCGTGCTTCTGCTGGTCGTCCTGGTCTTTAATCTCGCGGCCAGGTTCATCCTGGTCAAAGCCGAACGGAAGTCCGAATGAAAAAACTGCGAAGGCGAAAAATCGAGGAACGCGTCTTCAAGCTGTTCATGATGGGCTCGACCGTCGTCGTCATCGGAAGCCTGCTCCTCATCGTCGGGACTGTCGTCGTCAAAAGCCTTCCGGCCATGAAGCTCTCGATGATCACCCAGACGCCGAAAGGGGGATACTACCTGGGCAAGGAAGGCGGGATTCTCAACGCCATCGTCGGGTCACTGTACCTGGCTTCGGGGGCCACGCTGCTTGCGGTTTTGGTCAGCCTGCCGATCGTCATTTTCTTGAACATCTACACCAAGAAATCCTCGGCCTTGGCCATGTTCACCCGGTTCTCCCTGGATGTCCTGTGGGGCATTCCCTCGATCGTCTATGGGGCTTTTGGCTTTATCGTCATGATGTTTTTCGGGCTGCGGACCTCGCTCCTGGCCGGGATCATCACCGTCGCCCTGCTGGAGATCCCGATCATGACTCGGGCCATGGATGAGGTCATCCGCCTGGTCCCCGAAGCCCTGAAGGACGCTTCCTATTCGCTCGGGGCGACGCGGCTCGAAACGGCGCTCAAGGTGATCGTCCGGCAGTCCCTCCCTGGGATCGTCACGGCCGTCCTGATCGCCTTCGGACGCGGGATCGGGGACGCCGCCTCGGTCCTTTTCACGGCCGGCTTTACGGACAACATCCCGACATCTCTTCTGCAGCCGGCGGCCACGCTGCCCCTGGCCATCTTCTTCCAGCTGGGCACTCCCTACCCCGAGGTCCAGCAGAGGGCCTACGCCTCGGCAGCGGTGTTGACGCTGATCATCCTTGTCATCAGCTTGGGGTCGCGGTTTTTGATCAAGCGGTTCGCCAAGCATATGATAAAATAAATGATGAATAAAATGTTTTGTCGTCGCTGCGCAGAGCGGGACCTGTCGCCGACCAACCCCACCGTCCTCACTGAAAAATTTGGGGGACCTTCAATACGGTCTCTTAATTCGAGATGTATCCCCAAATTTTCGTCAGTTCCGGGCGTTGGGGTGCCGCGGTCGGCGCCACCCGCCCTGCGCTCGCGACGACAAGACAATAGGTGAGTGCCATGGATTTCCAAACACACATCAGCATTCGAAACCTCAGTGTTGCTTACGGATCGCAGCAGGCTCTCAAGAATGTCACTCTGGATATCCCGGATAGGAAGATCACGGTCATCATCGGACCGTCGGGGTGCGGCAAGACGACGCTCCTCAAATCGCTGAACAGGCTGCTCGATTCCGTCGACGGCGTCAAGGTCGAAGGCCAGATTTTTGTCGACGGCGAGGATATCTATGATCCCAAGATCGAGGTGACGCACATCCGGAAAAAGATGGGCTTGTTGTCCCAGAAACCCCAGGTGCTGCCGATGTCCATCTTCGACAACGTCGCCTACGGCCCTCGGCTCCATAACAGCCCGGACAAGAAAAAATTGAGCCGGATCGTCGAGGACCATCTCAAGGTGGCCGGGCTCTGGAATGAGGTCAAAGACCGCCTTCATGAACCGGCTTCCAGGCTGTCCGTGGGCCAGCAGCAGAGGCTCTGCCTGGCGCGGGGCCTGGCGGTCGAGCCCGAGATCATCCTGGGCGATGAGCCCACCTCGGCCCTGGACCCGCAGTCGAGCCAGAATGTCGAGCGCCGGCTGATCGAACTCAAATCGGAATACACGGTGGTCGTCGTGACCCACATCCTCCGTCAGGCGCGGCGAATCGCCGATTATTTGGCCTTCCTTTATCTCGGGGAGCTTATCGAGCACGGCCCGGCCGCCGAGGTTTTTGCCAATCCCCAGAACCCCCGGACGCGGGCCTACCTGACCGGCGAGATCAG
>CAZIDN010000088.1:0-12951 GCA_964537875.1 uncultured Eubacteriales bacterium | reverse complement strand
CCTTGACAGGTGCCGCGCTTTCATACATGGAAGGAAACCCTAGGCAAGGGTTTCCCTCCAAGAGTGTCCGACGGGACTGGTTCCCCAGGGGGCGAGGGGGCGATGCCCCTGCCTCCTTAAAATCACACAAACTGAGAGCCATACACCGGTGCTTGACTAATGGGAAAAGCAAAATATAAAATGGCTGCTAGGCTTAAGGCATGACTCTTCAAGTCGGGATCATCCTGCTGGTCATGGTTGCCGCCTATGCGGCGGCTAAGGCAAAAAAATTATCCGTCGAACTCAGCATTCTTGCCGCGGCCCTTGCGGGAGGGATCGCCGGGGCATTCGTCAAAACGCCGCCGATCGCCGATCTTCCGCGTCAGCTCATCGAGGGCAGCTTTCCCTATCTCGATGTCATGCTCCTGTTTTCGACGGCCACCATCTTCATGGCCATCATCAGCGAATCCGGCGGGGTGAACTATGTCGTCCGCGGCACGATCCGGCTCTTTCACAACAAACGCCTGATCGCCCTGTTCATCTTGATGATCATCGTCCTCATCCCGGGGGCGCTGACCGGCGCCGGCAGCGTCTCATTGTTGGTCGTCGGCGCGCCGGTGGCCATGGCCCTCAAGCTTCTCGGCATCTCCCAAAAAAGAGTGGCCGCCATGATGTTCATCTGGGCCGGGCTCAGCGCGGCCGCCCCTCCGGTCAACATCTGGGCGATGATCCTCTGCGCGGGGACGGCCATTCCGTATGTCGGCTTTGAGTTCACCCTGGGGATCCCCGTGCTGCTTCTCGGCACCTTCACTCTGTTTGTCCTGGGCTGGAAAAAAGAAGCCGCTGCGGACGTCCAGACGGCGCTCCGGCATATGCCCGAAGCCCCCAAGGGAATGACCTGGTGGCGGGTGCTTCTTCCGTTCCTCGTCTTTTTCGGGCTCATCGTCGCCTCGAGAATCTGGCCCTTTGCCCTGCCCATTTTCGGTTTGCCTCTGCAATTTGTCATAGCGGCCGTTGTGGCGCTTCTCGTCAGCCCTCATAAGATCAAGATCTTGACGCTGTCCCGCGAAACGATGAAACGGCTGCTGCCGCTGCTCGCCACCATGATTGTCGTCGGGATGCTCCAGCAGATCATGACGGCGACCGGCGTGCGCGGGCTGCTCTCGTTCGTTGTCATCAGCACGCCGCTCATCCTGCTCTATGTCCTGCTTGCCGTCATCATCCCCTTTTCCGAGGGCGTTCTCACCTACGGAGCGGCGGCCATCCTCGGCATTCCGCTGGTCTGGTTTTTCGATTCGATCGGCCTGCACGCGACCGTCGCCATCGCCGGGCTGAGCCTGCTCTGGCCGCTCGGCGACGGCCTGCCGCCGACGGCCCTGATCGGGCGGTTGAGCGTCATGGTCTCCGAATACAAAGGCTCGTATTGGTCATTCATCAGGACCGCCTGGCTGCCCTGGCTGGTGATCACGATCGTGGGCATCCTGATGGTGGTCTACAGCGCGAAGTTGGCCTTCTTGGTCCGCTGGAGCATGTAGAGGAGCGATGCGATGTCATTGATCATGATCTTTTATTACATCATCAGCGCCTACATCGCGGCCATGGTCATCTGGAACTTCCTCCACGAAAAAAAGAACGCTAATGATATGATCCTGTATCTGCTGATCTTGATACCGCTGCTGCTCCGCATCCTGCGCATAAAATAAATAATAAGGAAAAACAAAGATGTCCCGCGAATGGCGAATCAAGTCGGCGCTGATCGTGATCCTCCTCGCCCTGAGCATTCTCGGGGGCGTCCCTCTCTATCGACATCGTCATTATCGCACACCGGTCGTGGCCGGTCCCGGCGTGACCAAGGTCATCAAGCTGAGCGAGTTTGTGCCCAGCCTGAAAGGGACGATGGCCGACGCCGATGTGTTCATTCTCGAAGGCAAGGAACCGGGTGGAAAAGTCCTGGTCATGGCCAACACCCATGCCAACGAGCCGGCCGGCCTGCTGGCGACAATCATCATGATCGAAAACGCGGTCGTCGAAAAAGGAACCCTCATCATCATTCCCGAATTCAACAACAGCGGCAGCCTCAACACCAAACCCGGCGACGGCTATCCGCTGTATTACGACATCCCCACCGAATGGGGCCGGAAGCGGTTCCGGATGGGAAACCGCGACGCATCGCCTCTCGACCAGTGGCCCGACCCCGACGTCTACATCCACTATCCCGATAAACAGCTCCTTTCCTATCTCGATGTCCGGAACACCAACCGGACCTGGCCGGGACGGCCCGACGGGGCCGTCATGGAGCGCGTGACCTACGCGGCCATGCAGATGATGAGGCAGGACAAAGTGGATATCGCCATCGACATGCACGGCGCGGAGACCATGTTTCCCGTCACTAACTGCATCGTCGCCCCCCAAAAATCGGCGAAGATCGCGACCTTGACGGCGATGAACGTCAAGGCCATGGAAGGGTTCGACAACCATGTCGAGCCTTCACCGTCCGGATTCCGCGGTTTGTCCCACAGGGAGATCGGCGATTTTTCCGATACGCTGCCCTTCCTGCTCGAAGCGCCCATCCCCTTCCTCGACCAGCCGACCGGGCCCAAAACGGTCAAGCTTCTTCTCGACGGCAAAGACCCGTTTTTGTTGAGCCTTTCCAAAAAGAAAAAGTTATTCGTCCCCTACGACGAGAACGGATGGCCGATGGAGAAGCGCGTCGGGCAGCACTGCTCCGTGTCCCTCGAGATCATCCGTCAATACTCCAAGAAGAACCCGGACAAGGCCATCCGGATTCAGGGCATCCCCCGGTACGCGGAAGTCGTCAAAAACGGCGTGGGGCACTATTTCCACGACCCGGGGAAGGCTGATCCGAAAAGCGTTTATCACGAGTGAGAAATCGAACATTTTATTCTCGGACGGGCCGTGGGGCGGGTCCTGTCATGGCATATTCCCGGTCCATTTTTCCTAGATCATGGAGTTGAGACATGTCAATAAAGAAAACACCAATTTTTCTCTTATTCGCCGTTTCGATCCTCTTCATAAGCTCATTAAGCACCCATTATTCGCTAAAAAACATAGCCGATGAATCTTTCGACGTAATAATTCCCTCCGACAATTGCACGGTCATCATGGTCGGGAAGGATGCCTCGACCGAGGGATCGGTCATGGCCACACACACGGCGGATTGCGGCATCTGCGACTGGACTTGGCGCCATGTGCCAGCGGCCGATCATAAGCCGGGCGAGATGCGCAAGATCTACCATATTTCCCAGATGCGGACATGGCCGCCCAAAGAAGGGCTGAAGTGGGACATGATCAAAAAGGATTTTATCGGCTTGGAAATCCCTCAGCCGCCCCACACCTACGGCTATGTCCACGGCGTCTTCGGCTACATGAACGACCAGCAGCTGGCCATGGGCGAATCGACCATCGGCAACCAGCGTAAAATCGGCAATACGACATCGACTCCGAAAATGGACCTCACCATGCTGACGCTCCTGGCTATGGAGAGGTGCAAGACGGCGCGGGAGGCCGTCCAGCTCATGGGCTCGTTGGCCGAGAAATACGGTTATGGTTTTGTCGACGGCGGCGAGATGCTGGCCGTGGCCGACGCCAAAGAAGTCTGGATCTTCGAGATCATGCCGGTCGGCCCGCTGTGGACGCCGGAAAGCGGCAAGCCGGGCGCCGTCTGGTGCGCCGCAAGGATCCCCGACGACCAGGTCAGCGTCTGCCCGAACGAGTCGAGGATCGGGGAGGTCGACGTCAACAACTCCGATCTATTCCTGGCCTCCTCGAATGTCGTCTCCTGTGCCGTGGAAAATGGCCTGTATGACCCAGCGAGCGGCAAGCCCTTCAGCTGGAAAAGGGCCTATTCTCCATCCCAGGGAAGCGCGGCCACCAGCGGAGGCAGGTCTCGGCTCTGGCGCTTCTTAGACCTCGTCGCGCCGTCCCAGAAATTCACGCCCGAAACGCCCAACATGGACCTGCCCTTCTCTGTGAAACCGGACAAGAAGATATCCGTCCAGGACGTCATGACGATGACACGCGATATATGCCGGGGAACTCCGCTCGATCCCGTCAGGGGTATCCGGGGAGGTCCGTATGCCAACCCGAACTACTACGCCGGCACGCGGACGATCGGGACGCGAGGGGCGGAATACACCACGGTGACCCAATGCCGAGGCTGGCTGCCTACCCCCATCGGCGGGATCGTCTGGCTCGCCTGGGGCTCTCAGGACACATCGTGTTATATGCCGTTTTATGCCGGGGCCACGGCTGTGCCGAAATCATTTAATATCGGCGACCACTGGGAGCTCAACCGCGGCTCCGCCCGCTGGGCATTCGATTACACCGATTTTCATGCCCAGGTCGCCTATTCAGAAACGCTCGAGGATATCAAAAAAGCCCAGCTGGAATGGGAAGCCGGCGCGGTGACAAGAGTCCCGGAGATCGATCAGAAAGCTCAGGAGCTTTATGCTAAAAGTCCGGCCAAAGCCGTTGAATTTTTGACCAACTATTGCCTGGACAACGCCAATAAAGTTGTAGCGGCCTGGTGGGAGCTCGGCGACAGGCTGCTCGTCAAATACAATCATTTCGGTTTCTACGATCCTGAGAAAAGGAGTAGGGCCCGGGGCAAGGCTGCTCCCCAGATTTGGCAAAAAGCCGTGCGGATGATGGATGTCTACACGGAAGCCGAGAAATAAAATGGGGTCAAACCTACTCGTTACGCATAATTCTCTCGGGGAACGTGCGTAATGAGTAGGTTTGACCCCGGCAACCCCGGCAATAAATAAGGAGGCATGAAATGTTATTAAAAAAGCGATGGCCGTTCGTCGGCCTGCTGACGGTACTTCTACTCGTCGGAGTTCTCGCCCTGGTCGGCTCCCACAAAGCCGCCAACGCAGAGGACGATCTTATCCTGGATCTTCGCCATGATGCCTGCACGGTCATCATGGTCGCGAAAGGCGCATCCGTCGACGGATCGACGATGACGACGCACACCTGCGATTGCGGAACCTGCGACTGGACCTGGGGTCACATCCCCGCGGCGGATCACAAGCCCGGCTCCACTCGAAAAATTTATCACATCAACCAGTACAAAACCTGGCCGCCCAAAGAAGGCTTGAAGTGGGAGCTTTACAAAAAGGACTTCGCGGGCCTCGAGATCCCGGAAATCCTCCATACCTTCGCCTACCATCGCGGAATGTTCGGCTACATGAACGAAAACCAGGCGGCAATCTCCGAGTCGACGATCGGTGTAGCCCGTAAGCTGGAAAATAACACACCCTCGGCGAAGTTCGACATCACCATGCTGACACTCATCGCCATGGAGCGATCGAAGACCGCCCGCGAGGCGATCAAGGTCATGGGAGAGGCGGCCGAGAAATACGGCTATGGATTCAACGACGGCGGAGAGATGCTGGCCGTCTCCGACCCGAACGAGGTCTGGATTTTCGAGATCATGCCCGTGGGTCCGCTGTGGACGCCCGAGACTGGAAAGCCGGGCGCCGTCTGGTGCGCCCAGCGCATTCCAGATGAAAACGTGAGCGTCTGCCCGAACGAATCCCGGATCGGCGAGATCGATCTCAACAACAAAGATTTCTACATGGCCTCGCCGAATGTCATATCCTTGGCCGTCGAGCAGAAGCTCTATGACCCGGCCGGCGGCAAGCCTTTCAGCTTCAAGCGGGCCTACTCCCCGGCCGAAGGAAGCGCCATGAGCAGCCAGGGCCGGAGGTCGCGTCTGTGGCGGTTCTTCGACATCGTCGCCCCCTCGCTGAAAATTAGCCCCGAAACCCAGAACATGGACCTGCCTTTCTCGGTCAAGCCCGATAAGAAGATCTCCGTCCAGGACGTCATGAACATGACCCGCGACAAGAGCTACGGGACGATCTTCGATCCGGTCAAGGGCATCCGCGGCGGCCCCTACCAGAATCCCAACTACTGGCGGAACACGCGGCTGATCGGGGTTTCCAACGTCGAATACACAAGCCTTGTCCAGTGCCGAAGCTGGCTGCCCGACCCGATCGGAGGGATCGAGTGGCTGGCTTTCGGCCCTCAGGACACGTCCTGCTACGTGCCGCTCTACGCCGGGATCAACGACCTTCCCAAGTCCTTCAGCATCGGCGACCACTTCGAGTTCAACCGCGGCTCGGCGCGCTGGGCCTTCGATTATGTCGATTTCCACACCCAGGTCGTCTATTCCGAAGCCATCGAAGACGTGAAAAAAGCCCAGCTTGAATATGAAGCCGGCGCCGTCCAAAAGACCGCCGAGATCGACAAACAAGCCCAGGACCTCTATGCCAAGAGCCCGGCCAAGGCCCGGGAACTCTTGACCAAATACTGCCTGGAGAACGCCAACAAGGTCGTGAACGCATGGTGGGAGCTCGGGGACAAGCTGCTCGTGAAATATAATCATTTCGGCTTCTATGACGGCGCAAAACGGAGCCGAGGACGCGGCAAGCCCTATTCTCAGACATGGCAGAAAGCCGTTCGCATGATCGACATCCTGACGGAGCCGGAGCCCCAGAGATAAAAATATTTGAGGGGAGATGTGCCCTGGGAGCATGTCCCCGAAGGATGAGGATGTCAGGGATGGAAGCATTGCCTTACTCTTGAAAAAGAGGCTCGCAAGAAACCCTAAGTCAAGGAGGACGAAGAGATATGAAAACAAAAGCGATGGTGTTTTTGACGATTGGAATGTTTGCTTTTTTATGCCAAACAGGCATATCTCAGGCGCCGCCCAAGGCCCAGCTGCCCGTCCTGACCACATCGGCCGGGCAGAGCAACGATGTCAACACGGTCAATGCCGTCATGGAAGAGGCCGGCATCAAGTATGACTACTGTGACGTTCCCACGATCGAAATGATCCAGGCGGGCGTGGGACTCGCCGGCAAGCAATCGGGGGAGGGCTTCCACGTCGAAGTGTATACCGATACCGCCAAATATCCCAAGGGAACGCCCTATAAGACGGTCATCATCGCCATCGGCGCCAGCCTCAAAGGCATGGGCGCTTCGGGATTGACCGTCGATGCGGAAGAAGCGCGCTTGAAGAAGCTTGTCGATTACTTCAAAAAGACCAAGATGTTCATCATCGGCGTTCATGTCGGGGGCGAGGCTACGCGGGGTCCGGCCGGAAGCGATAACGAGCGGATGATCGATGCCGTCGCGCCGTTCGCCGACTGCCTCTTTGTCACCAAGGACAGCAACAAGGACGACCGCTTCACCAAGATCGCGCAAAAGACCAAGGCGCCTCTAATCCAGGTAGACTATGCCCTGGGCTTGGTCGAGCTGTTCAAGAAAATGTTTCTGTAAGAAAAAAAGCGAGGTGCGCATGAATCCCGCCAAAAAAATCTTTTGTCTCTCTGTCTGCCTTCTTCTGGCCTTTTCTCTGGCCTCGGCCCAGGGAAAAATCACGAGTCCTAAGGAGCAGTTCGGGTTCAACATCGGCGACGATTATCAGCTCGCCAACTACACCCAACTCGTCGCTTTCTGGCAAAAGTTGGACAAAGAATCCGACCGGATGATCCTCAAGGACATCGGCAAGACCGCCGAAGGCCGGACGATGATCATGGCCATCATCACTTCTCCCAAAAACATGAAGAATCTCGACCGCTACAAACAGATTTCCAGGCGGCTGGCCCTGGCACAGGGGCTGACCGACGTCGAATCCAAGAAACTGGCGGCCGAGGGGAAGGCTGTTGTCTGGATCGACGGCGGCCTCCACGCCACCGAAATCGTGGGCTCCCAGCAGCTCGTGGAGCTTGTCTATCAAATGGTGAGCGGCCGCGATGCCGAAACGCTCCGCGTCCTGGACGAAGTGATCCTGCTGGCCGTGCCGGTCAATCCCGACGGCCTGGAGCTAGTGGCCAATTGGTATATGAGGGAAAAAGACCCGCAGAAGCGAGCCATGAGCGGCCTGCCGCGTCTCTACCAAAAATACGTCGGCCACGACAACAACCGCGATTTCTACATGGTCACCCAGCCGGAGACCGAGGCCGTCAGCCGGCAACTCTATCGCGAGTGGCATCCCCAGTTTCTCTACAACCACCACCAGTCAGGCCCGGCAGGGACAGTCCTGTTCTGCCCGCCCTTCCGCGATCCCTTCAACTATTATTTTGACCCGCTCGTCCCGGTCGGCACCGACCTGCTCGGTCTGGCCATGCACGAGCGGTTTGCGGCCGAGGGAAAGCCGGGCGCCATCATGCGGTCGGGCGCGGGCTACTCCACATGGTGGAACGGCGGCCTTCGCAGCACGGGCTACTTCCACAACATCATCGGCATCCTGACCGAGATCATCGGCAACCCCACGCCCCAGGACATTCCCTTCATTCCCGACCGGGTCCTGCCCAAGGGCGATTACCCCTTCCCCATCATGCCCCAGAAGTGGCATATGCGCCAGTCCATCGATTACTCGATCACGGCCGACAAGGCCATCCTCGACTTCGCCACGCGACGCCGCGAGGAGATCCTGTATAATCGCTATATCATGGGGAAGAACGCCATCGAAAAAGGCAGCCGCGACACCTGGACGTTTGAGCCCCGGCAGATTGCCGCCCTCCAGGCGCAAGTCGAAAAAGAGCGAGCCGCGGCGGGCACACAACAGCCGGCCGCGGGAGAGCGCCCGGCCGGGATGAGGGGCGGAGCCGCCACCCCGCTCAAGTACTACGACATGCTCCGCGACCCGGCCAAGCGCGACCCGCGGGGCTTCATCATTCCCTCGAACCAGCCCGACTTCCCTACGGCCGTCAAATTCGTCAACACGCTCATCAAAAGCGGTGTGACCGTCCACCGGGCAACCAAAGACTTTGCCGTGGCCGGCATAAATTATCCCCAGGGCTCCTTTATCGTAAAATGCGCTCAGGCGTTCCGCGCTCACATCATGTCCATGTTCGAGCCCCAGGACCACCCCAACGATTTCACCTATCCCGGCGGGCCGCCTCGGGCCCCGTATGACAGCGCGGGCTGGACAGTGGCCTTTCAGATGGGCATCGTTTTTGATCGAATTCTCGACGCTTTCGACGGTCCCTTCCAAGCCATCGGCGATTTGATCAAGCCGCCGGCCGGGGCTTTCGCCGCTCAAAACGCCGACCGGGCGGCCGGCTTTTTCCTCAGCCATCAGGTGAATGATTCCTTCATCGCCGCAAACAGGCTTCTCAATAACAAGGAAGACGTCTACTGGATTAAAGAGCCGTTCCGGGCGGGCAGCAAGGATTATCCCGCCGGGACGATCTTTGTTCCCGCCAAGCCGTCGGTCGTGCCGGTTTTAGATAAAGCGGCTAAAGAACTCGGCCTGAATATCGACATCGCAGACCTCAGGCCTGCGGGTGAAGCCTATCGCCTCAAGCCGCTGCGGATCGGGCTCTGGGACAATTACGGCGGTTCGATGGACTCGGGCTGGGTCCGTTGGATTCTCGAGCAATTCGAATTTCCGTTCGAGCTTGTCTTTGCGTCGGCCCTGGATGAGGGAAATCTCGGAGCCAAGTTCGATGTCCTAATCTTTGTCGACGGCGCCATCCCGGCGCTTGTCCAAACCGGCCAGTTCGGAGGCATGGGACGCGGCGGATTCGGCCAGCTCAACCCCGACGCGATTCCCCAGGAATATCGACACATGCTCGGCCGGATCACGGCTGATAAAACGATCCCGCAGCTTAAGAAATTTTTGGAAGACGGCGGCGCCGTCTTGACCATCGGCGGCTCGGCCAACCTCGGCTATCATCTCGGTCTGCCCATGGCAAACCACCTTGTCGAAAAAACGCCGGATGCAAGAGAAACGCCGCTGGGCTCGCAAAAATTCTATGTGCCGGGCTCGGTGCTCCAAGTCCGCGTGGACAATTCCAATCCCCTGGCTTATGGTATGCCCGAACTTCTGGATATATTTTTCGACAACAGCCCGGTCCTCGACCTGACGCCCGAGGCCGCGTTGAAAGGCGCCCAGGCCGTAGCCTGGTTCGAGAACGCGAATCCTCTCCGAAGCGGCTGGGTCTGGGGCGATCAGTATTTACGGCGCGGTGTTGAAGCCGTCTCGGCGCCGGTCGGCAAAGGAAAGCTTTTCATGTTCTGCCCCGAGATCACCTTCCGCGGCCAGCCGCACGGCACCTTTAAATTCCTGTTCAACGGCATTTACTACGGCGGAGCGGAATTAGTCAATTTGAATTAAGGATTGGGGTCAAACCTACTCATTACGCAAAAACAGGCAGGAAAATCGCAAAAGGATTGGGGTCAAAGCTACTTTTTACACATTTGCGTAAAAAGTAGCTTTGACCCCGAAAATTGACCCCGAGAAATGACCACAAAAAATCAGGCGGCGATTCTTCCGTCGACCCCGACCACAACTTTTTTGGGCTTGATCCGGGTCCCCGAGAGAGCCACGGCCTCCTCAACCATGTGATACAGGCCTGAGCAGCATGGAACGGTCATGATGGCTACGGTCAACGACTTGATGTCGTTCCGCTTGAGGAGCTCCGCCAGTTTCTCGATATATCCTGTCGTGTCGTCCAGTTTCGGGCAGGCAATGACCAGCTTCTTCCCTTTCAGCAGGTCCTGATGAAAGCCGCCGATGGAAAAGGCCGTGCAGTCGGCGGCGATTAAAAGGTCAGCCCCCTGAAAATACGGTGCGAAGGGCGAAACCAGATGGAGCTGGATGGGCCATTGGCTTAGCTCCGAGCGGCTTGAAACAGACCGGTCTGTTTGCGGCTGGGGATCATGGGAAATTTCCCTGGCCATGCTGCCCGGGCATCCCCCGTGAAAATGAGGGGCCGGTTTTCTCTCGGCCGGTCGCGCACCATGGACATGCTGAGCGGCCTCTTTTCCGCGTGTTTTAAGGACATGGGCGTAGGCGGCTTGAGCGTCATATTCCGCACTGTCCATTTCGACGACCTTCAGCGCATCAGTCGGGCAGACATCGAGGCAGGCGCCCATGCCGTCGCAGTAGATCTCTTTCACCAGGACGGCCTTGTTCTCGTCGTCCAGCTCGAGCGCGCCTTCCATGCAGGCCGTCGTGCACAGCCCGCAGCCGTCGCATTTGTCGCGGTCTATCTCAATGATCTTTCTTTTGGCCATGTTTCTTCTCCTTATTAAATAAGGGTATCTTTATTATATACAGAATACGCATTTTATTGGACCTTTTTCCGTTTCGCTTGGATAAATCCGAGCATCCATGACGGTCGCAGCCAGCGTCACGGACTCCAGAATTTATTCCCGCGAAATAGAAAAACGTCATTTTTTATGCGTCGCGAGTTGAAACGCGCTTTTCTTTTTCATATGATGAGCGTGTGAATTTCCAATCCTCCGGAGGGAACAAAGCATGATAAAAAAATCTCTTAGGCTTGTTTGTTGTCTCATTTTTGCCGCTCTCTTCTTGACGATGCTTTCCGGCAATATTTTCGGCGTCGAAGCCGTCCCCGCCGCTCAATACTTGACCTATGCCCGGGCTTCTGCGGACTGGACCTGGCAGCACTACGATGAAATCATCGGCAAATGGAAACAGACGTTTGACCCTAAAAACGTCTTCGGATACCGGCCCCCCGGAGGGCTTCTTGAAACGGCCGCCATCTATTCCTATCTCTATGAGAAAGAGCGAAAGCCAGAATATGCCCAGAAAGCCAAGAAAATCCTGCTCACCTACGGCGACTTTCGCTCTGAATTCCCCGACTGGGCTCGGAAGATACGGCTGGACTACGAAGACGGCGTGCCGGCGCTTCCCGATTTTTTCACGGTCATGCGCTTTATCCGCTCCTACGACACGCTCCGCCGCCTCAAACAGCTCACGCCCGACGAAAACGCAAAAGCGGAAACCGTCATCGCCGAGAGCATGGCCTATATGCTCAGGACCCAGGAATGGGGCCCGATGAACAGGGCTATCCTCCGCGCCGAAGGCCTGGCCTGGGCGGTCCGGGCCCTCCCCGGGCACAAAAACGCCAAGGTCTGGGAAATGCAGAAAAAGGCCTTAGGCGATGACAATTGGGGCAATTGGCAAATCGAGGATGCCACGATCTATAACGGCGTTTGGCTCTATTCCATGCTGGGCTATGCCGATGCCCTGCAGAGAATGGACGCGCTTTTTAAAACACCGGAGATGTATTATTACGCCCAGTACTACCTTCATCTCACCAGCCCCTGGGGCATGGTCCCGGACTTCGGTGACGCCCACTGGGAATCGCAGTGGACGCACTTTCTCGTCTTTTTCGAAGCCGCCGCCGCTTTTTATAAAGACCCCAACATGAAATGGGCCGCGGCCGCCATCGCCCGCAAATACATCGACTTCAAGAAACCGGAAAGCGTCGGCCTTGGCTTCATGCTGCTCGACTGCTGCCGCTGGGGAAGCGACGCGGTCGCGCCGGTTCCGCCTCAGTTTTTGTCCGAGGAAATCATGGAAGACGTCCAGGGCAAAAAGATCGTCTATCGCAACGGCTGGAGTCCCCAATCCACGTACCTCCTCCTCAATTACAGGGACGAGGGAGACGGCGGGCTCAACTTCCGCGATTATCTGAGGGACACCATCCCCGTGGAAGAGGAAAAAATGACCCACGGCCATGCCGATGAGAACAGCCTCGTCCTTCTCATGTCCGGCGGCTCGGTCCTCCTCCATGACGGCGGCTACAGGGATTACATGCCGAGCGGGCCTTTCGGCAACTACAGGCAGGACTATTTTCACAACCGCCTCTGCGTCCGGCCGGAGAAGATCTGGATGGGCCAGAAAGCCGGCGAATACCGCTACAGCGTGCGGGACGCCGTTCCCGGACAGAACGTCCTGGATTTCTTGCGAAACGCGGGCTCGTACCGAAAAGTGCGAACCCAGAAGGTGGATTTCCTGACCCTGCCGGACTTTGATTACAGCCGCACCCGACTGATCGATGACAACTGGGGGTATTCATGGGACCGGGTGGTCACCTATGTCAAAGAGGCCGATATTTTCGTGGTCCTGGACATCTTCAAATCTCTCAAGGAAGAGTTCTTCACCCTGGCCAATCTCTGGCA
>CAZIDN010000087.1:0-13044 GCA_964537875.1 uncultured Eubacteriales bacterium | reverse complement strand
TCTTATCGCCCTCCCGCTTCAATATCAAGCAGCAGAGCAGGGGAATAGCGTCTTTATTGATGAAAATTTTGTCCCTTATTCTGACCAATGGCGTTTTCTCGGGTCCGTGCGGAAAATGGGAAAAGCAGAAGTCGAGCATATTGTCGAGGAGGCAAGCCGAAAAGGTAAGATTATTGGCATTCGTCTGCCTATGACCGAGAGGGGAGATGAAGAGCCATGGCAGGCTTTGCCATCCCGAAGAAAAAAAGATTTAGAGATTTCTGGACCGTTGCCGGATAGAGTGAGGATTGTTCTGGGAGATTTGATCTATATCGAAAAGGAGCATCTTCCGTCAGTCCTGCGGAGTCGGCTGATTCGACTTGCCGCCTTTCAGAATCCCGAATTTTATAAAGCTCAAGCCATGCGCCTTTCGACTTATGGAAAGCCTCGTGCGATCTCTTGTGCCGAGGATTTCATGAAGCATATCGGCCTTCCCCGCGGCTGCCTTGAGGAAGGGGTTGAAATGTTTGAATCGCTGAAAATCAAGGTCAACGTCATCGATGAACGTTATGTCGGTATTCCAATCGAATGCAGATTTCAGGGAACGCTGCGCCCCGATCAAGAAGATGCAGTTAGGGAGATGCTCGGGTTTGACACTGGGGTTCTGGCTGCTGCCGCGGCATTCGGTAAAACTGTTGTTTCGGCTAAAATGATCGCGGAGAGGGGAGTAAATACGCTCGTCATTGTTCACCGGCGTCAACTCCTTGATCAATGGATTGCACAGCTCAGGGAGTTTCTCGGCTTAAGACCTGAGGCCCTGGGCTCTATCGGATCAGGGAAGCATCAGCCGAGCAGACTTATTGATGTTGCTATCATTCAAAGCCTGTCTCGGAAGGGAATCGTTGACGATATCGTGGGAGAATACGGTCATTTGATCGTCGATGAATGCCATCACATCCCGGCAGCAAGCTTCGAACAAGTCGCGCGCAAGTGTAAAGCTAGATATGTGCTAGGGCTATCAGCGACCGTGACTCGAAAAGACGGACATCATCCGATTATATTTATGCAATGTGGACCTGTGAGATTCCACGTCGGGGCTAAGCAAGCGACTCAATTGCATCCATTCCGGCACCGTGTTGTCTTCCGCCCCACGAAATTCGTTTGTCGCGTTAGCGTGGATAAAAAGCTCTCCATTCACGAGATTTATGATGCCTTGACGACTGATAAAACGCGCAATGAAATGATTTTCGAGGATGTCATGAGGTGTATATCGGCGGAAAAGCGTTCGCCGATTCTGATTACAGAAAGACGGGAACATCTGGATATGTTCGCGAAGCGTTTCCAGCCCTTCGTGAGAAATATCGTCGTATTCAAGGGAGGCATGGATCGAAAACAAAGACAAGAAATAAGCGACCATCTTAATAGGATTGACGAATGCGATGAGCGTTTATTGATCGCGACGGGAAGATATCTTGGAGAAGGTTTCGATGATGCGCGTTTGGATACTCTCTTTTTGACCCTTCCGATATCCTGGAAAGGAACACTGGCTCAATATGCAGGACGACTCCACCGATTGTATTACAGCAAAAAGGAGGTTCGGATATATGATTATGTCGACCGTCAAGTGCCCATGCTTGAACGGATGTATAAGCGGCGATTACAGGGATATCGGGCGTTAGGGTACGAAACTGAATAGGCTTGTTATGGATGTGGGCGGCAGGCCAATGAGGAAAATGGCCTTGAAGAATCAATTGACGCAGTGATAAAATTAGTAAAAGAGGTCGAGAATGAAAGCTAAAACAACGAAGTCGATTCAAAAGATAAAAAGGATCTTGCTGTCACATAAGCAGGATTTATCGGATACATATGGAGTCAGGGAAATTGGAATATTCGGCTCATATGTAAGAAACGAGCGCAGAAAAAATAGCGATATCGATATTCTTGTTGAACTTGAGAAACCGATGGGATTCTTCAAATTTATCAGGCTAGAGCGCTATCTGTCCGAATTGTTGGGAGCCAAGGTGGATCTGGTTACTAAGAATGCTCTTAAGCCGCATATCGGACAGCGTATCCTTGCAGAAGTCATCTATGTCTAAAAGACGAAGGGTTATTGAACTCAGAGATTACCTCAACGACATCCTTGAGATGATTACCGATATTGGAGAGTTTACAAAGAGTCTGACATTTGAAGAATTTAAAAGGATAAGAAGACCGTTTACGCCGTGATCCGATGTCTTGAAGTCATCGGAGAAGTTGGCAAACAAATCCCATCAAACGTCAAGAAGCATTATAAGCAGATCCCCTGGGAAGATATTGTAGCGATGCGAAATAAGCTCATCCATGAATATTTCGGCGCTGATGTCGATATTATCTGGCATACCGTTCAAGAAGATTTAGGATCGCTAGAGGCGGCAGTCAAGGAGATCGCGAAAGAATTTTTGAGTTGATTTTTTTACGGTCGTTTTCAGAGAGAAGATGCCGGGGTGGCGGAATTGGGAGACGCAAGGGACTTAAAATCCGAAATGGAGGATTTAGCTATTTTCTTTAAAATCAGCAAATTCTCTTTTTTATCAATTATTTATAGATTTGTTTCGGTTCCTATAAGTTCCGATAAGTACCCTAAAGTTTCTCATGTATGTTCACAAATTATTCACTCCGGAGAAATCCAGAGATAGCGAAAGCTTTCAGATAAGGAGTTGAATTTGACAAAGGAAGAGGTTAATCGGCGTCGAGATATTGAACTGGACCTGTCCTTGAGATATAATCCCCTAGGGCCTTCGTTACTATAACGAAAAACTGAGCATATAGAGTCGATTTCGTTATAATAACGAAATCACAGAAAGCAAAGATATGGGAGAGTTCAAGAAGCATCTCGGGATAGCCAGAGAAAAACTGTCCGCGCTCAAGGACGCTTTTGATAGGAAAAAGTTCACCGTCGTAGGAGACCTTGCGACCAAAGTCTGCGAACAGCTTGTCGAGGCCGATGCTGCCAGAGAGGGGAAACATTTCGGAAGCCACTTAGATAGGCACGCTTATTCTAACGCTAGATTTCCAAAAGAAATTAATGAGGCGATGAGGAAAGTATGGTTTGCTTATGGCGATCTCGGTTATGATGGCGTCAATGGCAAAAGGGCCAAGGCCGTTATGGATAAGCTTCATATAATTTTAGAATATTATGGGAAAAGGTTTGGTGAGAGAATTGAAGAAAATATTTAATAAGATCGCCCAAGAGCTTTCCATATTTAGCGAAGTTAAGCTTATTATATTGTATGGGAGCTATGCGAGAGGAGATTTTGGCCCAAAATCGGATATCGATTTATTCATTTTGGTATCAATAAACGACGTCCTGGAGAATATTCAGAATGCCATTATTAGAATTGAAGAAAAAATAGGGAAGAGCATCCAGCCGACTATTAGAACAGAGGAGGAGTTCAAGAAAGCGGATTCTGGACTATTGCAGAACCTGCTAAGGGAAGGGAAGCTTCTGTTCCTCCGCAATTTTTATGAAATCTCGGCTGTGGAACTCTTGAAACAGAGGCCATTTATCATTTACTCGTTTCGGATTAATTTATTAAGCCAAAAGAAGAAGGCAAAATTTAATAGAGAGTTTTATTCTCGGACGAAAAAAAAATACGCGTACCAGGGTCTTTTGCAGAACTTGGGCGGCGAAAAATTGGCTTCCGGGTGTATCATTATTCCTTTCCGGAAAAGAAATCTTTTAGAGAAATTCTTCAAAAAATATAAAATAGAGTTTGAATCGAAAAATATTTGGGTATAGCCCGTTATTTCCCGCCGGGGTGGCGGAATTGGCAGACGCAAGGGACTTAAAATCCCTCGCTTCGTAAGAAGCGTGCCGGTTCGAGTCCGGCCCTCGGCATCTATTTTTTATCAATAAGCTTATCCCGCGACGAAGTCCCGGATTGCGTCCAGGTTTTTTCCGTCGCTTTCTTGACAAGGATTCGCGGCTGGGAATATCATTCCGCTCTCCAACTCTTCACGGAATCGGAGGACAGATGAGAAAACGCGCACTTTTGTTCCTTGTCGGCTTGATTGTGCTGGCGGCGACCGTCGTCAGCTTCCAGGCGCCGGCCCGGACGCAGGACGACCCGGTCGTCAAAAAGATCATCGAACTCGGCACGAATGATAATCAGGTCATGCTTTGGAACGACTATGCCAGCAATCGATTCGGCGGTCGGGAGACGGGCACAAACGCTTACAACGACGCTGCCGCCTGGGCGGTCTGGCAATTCAAGCAGTGGGGGCTCGACGCCGAGCTCGACGAGGCCGGAGAAGTGCCGGTCGGCTTCAACCGCGGCCCGTGGTTCGGCAAGATGATCAAGCCGACCGAAAAAGCGCTCTTTTTCGGGACGTCCAGCTACACGGCGGGAACGAAGGGCGTCCAGCGGGGACCGGTCGTCATCCTGAAGTCAGATCCCTTCTCTATCCCGGGACGCAATGCCACTCCGGAGAATGTCGAGAAAAAGCGCGCCGCCGTCGAGGCGGCGATCGCGGAGGTCAATTCGAACAAGAGCGCCTTCAAGGGTGCCTGGGTCCTGATCCCGGGTGAGAGCACCGGTTTTGCCCGCGATGGTCGCCGAGGCACTCCGGAGTACGCCGACGCGAAACTGATCCCTCCGCTCACCGCGTTGCTCGTCGATGCCGGCGCACTCGGCACTATTCAGCTGTCAAAAACGGAGCCGTTCCGGATCCTGGACGGTTATGTCGAGTCCTGGGACAAGCTGCCCGTCCTGCCCGACATCAAGCTGGCTGAGAACCAGTACAACGAAATCAAGGCTCTGGTCGAAAAAGGCGAGCCGGTCGAGCTCGAGTTCGACATCCGGAACTGGTTCAAGATGGGCCCGATCAAATACCATAACGTCGTCGCGACGCTCCGCGGGACGACATTTCCCGACGAGTGCATCGTCATCGGCGGCCATTTCGACTGCTTCAGTGCCGCGACCGGCGCCGTCGACGATGGGTCGGGTTTTGCGCCCGGTATGGAAGCGATTCGACTCATCAAAGCCGCTGACGGGCAGCCGAAGCGCTCCATCATCGTCATCCTCTTCGCGGCCGAAGAGATCGGTCTGGTCGGCTCGCAGGCGTGGCTGAAGAACCGCCCCGAAATCCATCCCAAGATCATGATGATGATCAACCGGGACGGCAGCCCGAGCGCCATCACCGGAGCGTCCGTCCCCGAAACCTGGTATGCGGATTTCCAGAAGATCACCGCTCCCCTGGCCAAATTGAGTGCGAAGTGGCCGTTCAAGCTCGAACGAGGCGTGCCGAGGGCGCATGCGACGAGCCCGGGCGGCACGGATTCTTCTTCATTCGAAATGCAGAGCGTGCCGACGCTGGGCTTCAGGTCGCAGACAGACTACGTTTACAACCACGCCTGGCACACGCTCTTCGATTTGTACAGTGAGCTCGTGCCGTACACCGAACACCAACAGCATTCCGCGCTGGTCACCGCTGTCGTCGTCTACGGCGCGGCGAACCTTGACAAGCCGCTCCCGCGCGAAGGCGTCTACCTGGCCGACGGCCTGTACGCCGATATCGCCATCGGGACCGCCGATGCGCCGAGCCACTTCATGACGACTCTTGACTATGTGAACGCCCCCCTGCAGACGGCGAACTTCATCCGCATCGTCGAGGGGAAAAGTTCGGGCCAACGGGGTGCAGGCCCCGGCCCTTCCGGTCCGGCCGGAGGCGGTCGCGGGATGCGAGGTCCGGGCGGGCCGGGAGCACGGCCGGAGATCCCGCCGATCGGTGCGGTCGACGTGAGGGACAAGCAGATCAAAGGTCTTATCGCTTCCGAAGTCCAGAAATCGGTGGCGCAGCCCAGCCTGCCGATGGCTGTCAACGCGGCGCTCAAACACGATGCCGTGGGCATTCTGGGCGTCTCGGGCCCGAATGCGTTCTACCTTACGCTTCGGAAAAACTCGGGGCTCGACAAAAAGTCCACCGCGATCGGCAAAACGATCGCCGGGCTTGATCTGCTGCCGATGGTGAAAAAGGGAGACGCGATCAGGAGCATCCGGATCATCCGGGTGGGCCAGGCCGCGCGTGATTTCAAGACGGACGACGAGGCGTTCAAAAAATTGCTCGAACCGGCGAAATAAAGACGGCCGGCGTGACACGGGGAGGGGTCTTTGTTCCAGATTCGTATTGTCGGGGTTCGGATTTCAGCCCAGTTGACTCTGCCGCCATTCCTTGCTAATCTTTAGCCATCCCAGAGAGAAGGGGTCAGCAATGGCCGTCAAGTGCCCGAAGTGCCGGATTGACAATCCCGATACGTCCCGCTTTTGCGCCGAATGCGGGACAGAGCTCCCAAAAACCAAAGATATCCATATCTACGCTACTGAAACCCTGCAGATTCCCAAGGAAGAACTCACCCCCGGCTCAACCTTCGCCGGCCGCTTCCAGGTCATCGAAGAACTGGGCAAAGGGGGCATGGGCAGGGTCTATAAAGTTTTTGACAAAGAGATAAACGCCAAGGTCGC
Organism: uncultured Eubacteriales bacterium; assembly: GCA_964537875.1. GTDB lineage: Bacteria > Acidobacteriota > Aminicenantia > Aminicenantales > UBA4085 > JAPKZH01. The sequence goes on along the minus strand of CAZIDN010000087.1, from coordinate 6,565 downwards.
CCTGAAGCTACTCAAGCCCGAGATCGCGCCGGACAAAAACTCTATCGAGCGGTTCAGGAACGAACTGAAGGTGGCCCGCGATATCTCCCACAAGAATATCTGCCGGATGTACGACCTGGGCAGGGATGCGGGCCTCTACTACTTCACGATGGAATATGTCCCGGGTGAAGACCTGAGGAACATGATCCGGATGTCGCATCAGCTGGGCGTGGGGACGGCGATCATCATCGCCGAGCAGATCTGCGACGGCCTCGCCGAGGCTCACCGGCACGGAACTGTCCACCGCGACCTCAAACCGTCGAACATCATGATCGACCGCGACGGCAATGTCCGGATCATGGATTTCGGGATCGCCCGTTCGATCGAAACGAAGGGCATGACCGGCGCGGGAACAATCATCGGAACCCCCGAATATATGTCTCCCGAGCAGGTGGAGGGCAAGGACGTCGACTTGCGCTCTGATATATATTCCCTGGGCATTATCCTCTATGAGATGCTGACCGGCCGGGTGCCGTTCGAGGGGGATACGCCCTTTGCCGTGGGAATGAAGCATAAAGGCGAAATTCCCGGGGATCCGAGAGAGATCAATCCTCAAATTCCCGAGGGCCTGAGCCGGCTCGTCCTAAAATGTCTGGAGAAAGTCAGAGAAGAAAGGTATCAGTCGGCCGACGAGCTCCGTGCCGACCTCGAAACTATCGAGAAAGGTATCCCCATCGCCGAGCGGGCCATTCTTAAACGAAAGCCGATGACCTCAAAGGAGATAACGGTTAAGTTTAGCTTGAAGAAGCTTGTCCTTCCGGCGTCGGTTCTTATTATTCTCCTGGCGATCGCGGCCTACTTTCTCTTTCGCGCCGGCCCTGAGATATTCGAGGTTAAAATCGGCAGGATGCAGCAGATCACCCATGATCCCGGCCTGGAAATCGACCCGGCCATCTCGCCCGATGGAAAAATGATCGCCTACGTCGCACGTCCATCCGGCAAAATGTCGCTCTATGTTCGACAGATAGCGGGAGGGCGGCCGATTTCCCTCACCGAACGCATCCCCAATGACTCCCGCTGGCCGCAATGGTCACCTGACGGAACTCAGATCTCATTTCGATCTCAAAGCTCGATCTATGTTGTCCCCGCTCTTGGCGGCATCCCTAAAAAATTGGTCGAGGTATCGCCGGGGCAAACGGTTTATTGCTCTGCCTGGTCTCCAGACGGCAAGCAAATCGCTTATAATCTCGATAAAAGCATTTTCCTCTTTTCATTGGATGGAGGCGAACCGAGAAAAATAGCCGAAACAGCTTATCCGTATCCATGGCCATATTCATTGTGCTGGTCACCGGATGGATCGAAAATCGCATATGTGCTAGGAAATCCGAGTTTCTTATTTGGCGTACCTCATATCGGCAATATCGCACCATCTTCGATCTGCGTGGTTTCCGCGAAAGGCGGGGATCCGGTCCGAGTGACCGATGACAAATCTCTGAACGTCAGTCCGGCCTGGATGCCCGACGGGAGGCATCTCCTTTATGTTTCCAATGAAAAGGGAGGGCGCGATGTGTTTCTTGCCTCACTTGACTCTTCGGGAAAGCCACTGAGGCCTTCCGTTCGGCTGACGACCGGCCTCAATGCCCATACGATAACCCTTTCCTCAGCCGGTGACAGATTAGCCTATTCCCAATTTACCCATACGGCGAACATCTGGTCGATCAGAATTCCAGAAGACGGGCCGATCTCGGTTTCGGAAGCGCAGCCGGTGACAACGGGCAATCAGACCATTGAGAGCATCGGCATTTCTCGGGACGGCAAGTGGCTGGCCTACGACTCGAACTTGAATGGAAATCAGGATATTTACAAAATGCCGGTTGGCGGAGGAGAAGCCGAGCAGCTCACGAATGACCCGAGCGACGAATTCCTGCCCGCCTGGTCGCCCGACGGCAAGGAAATTGCTTTCTATTCATGGAGAAAAGGGAATCGGGATCTTGCCTTGATGATGGCCGATGGGAGCCGGTTTCAGCAGTTGACCGACGATCCTGCCTCTGAATCCTACCCTGATTGGTCTCCGGACGGCATGCACCTTGTATTTACATCTGCAAAAACCGGTCGCGGTGAGCTCTTTTTGATTTCCCGAGAAAATAAGAATGCGAAATGGGGAGCGCCTCGTCAACTAACTTCGAATGGAGCCTCCCAACCCTGTAAGTGGGCTCCCGATGGCGGGCTGATCGCTTATACGAACAGCCAAGGCCTTTGGATCATCCCGGCGAAGGGAGGTGAACCGCGCTCACTCGTTGAAGGCGGGAATTCGGCGATCCTGCCAACGCCGCTGTATCCCGCATGGTCGAAGGATGGCCAGACACTATATTATATGGCTTATAATGCTGATAATCGCGCCAGCTTCTGGTCCGTTCCGGTCTCCGGGGGAAAACCGAAGCTTATCGTCCGGTTCGACGACCCGGCTCGACATTCCAGCCGCCCCGAGTTCGCGACCGATGGAGAACGCTTTTACTTCACCTTAGCGAAATACGAGAGCGATATCTGGGTCGGAGATTTATCGATCAACAGACACCGGTAGCCAAAAAAGGGGACGGTCCTATTTTCCCGAAAGTTCGGTAAGGAAGGATATGATATTATTCAAGAACATTTGAGAAGGAGGGCAATATGAAAGCTCGCCAGGTTATCGGGTTTTATGCCTTACTCCTTGCCTGCCTTCCCGCGGCGATGGCTCTGGCTGATGACCATATCGTCCAGGAATCCAGCAGGACTTACATGGGTCGAACCACGCCGCCACGGACATCAGAAGTATGGATGGGGGAAGATAAAGTCTGTATCAAGGATGGCGTTGTCATCATCATTATCCGGTACGATTTGAAAAAACGATGGACCGTCATCGTCCCCCAGAAAAAGTATCTCGAGGAAGATTTGGGTACGCCTTCCGGGCCAAAGCCCCAAGAGGAAAAGCCCTTCAGGATCCAGGAATATGGCTTCAACTACGAGCCCTCCTACGGCTGGACGCTTAAGAAAGCCGCTGAGACGGAGACTATAGACGGCAGGAAATGCCGGAAAATCGTCGCTCAAGGGGACGCCGATTATGCCGAAGAAGTCCGTGAGATGTGGGTGTCAGAGGACGTACCCATCAACTTCAAACGCTACTATGACTTAGTGACCAAGCCCAACCTGGATGCCAAGTGGCTGAAGATTTACGAGGGGACACCGGAGTTGAAAAGCGGCCTTGTCGTTAAAAGTGTCTATACCTCCGAGCTTCCGATTGCCCCTACGATCGTCATGGTTACCAAACTAGTGAAAGCGGAAATCGCGCCGCCCCCGCCGAACATCTATGAGGTCCCGGAAGGGATGCAAAAGGTCAAGACGAGAGAAGAGCTTTATGTCCGCTGAGGAGAAGGCCATGAACCAAAAAATAACCAAACGGATTGGACTCGTTCTTTTAAGCTTCTTCATGGCGACCTCCTTGCCGCTTTTTGCCCAATACACCCTGCCCGATTACATGAAGATCGACATGAAGCGGATCGAGGAGACCTGGAACATCCTGGACCAGTTTGCAGAAAAAATCTGGCCGGGATGGAAAAACTACGCGAATGTCCCTTTCCGCATCAGCTATCCCAACGGCATCCAATTGCTCGTCGGACATCCCAGCCCCACCGATGGGTTTGAGCTCGTGCCCGGGGTGGAACCGAGGGGGAAGAAGATCTACGTGGACCGCCGCAAGGAAATTCCCCTGGAGCTGAAGCAGCCTCTGAGCGGCGGCGGCGGCATTCTCCCCTTTGGCAAGGACAAGCAGGTCCAGATCGTCGACCTGCGCATCGGGCCGATTTCCATGGAGGAACCGAAGAAAGAAGCCAAGGCGGAGGCCACTGAGCCTGTGCCGAAAGAGTTGAGAACGGCCTCCGAAAAACAAATTCTCATCGATATCCATGAGCTTTTTCACTGCTTCCAGAGGGAGGTCTATCGCTATCGCTATGGGAACCTCCGGGCCAACACCGACGCCAACTGCGCCATCTATGCCGAGATTGAGGGGATGGCCCTGGAAAAAGCCTACTTGGAATCAGCCGCGGATAAAGCCAAAGAGTATCTCAAGGATTTTCTGGCGGCGCGGATGCTCAAGCGCAAGAGCCTGACTGAGGCGGAGCAGAACCAGGAGTCCGAGGACGACCTCATGGAGGGAACGGCCGTCTATGCCGAGGCCATGGCCCTTGAGCTGATGAAAAATGGATACAAACCGCAGTTGACCCAAAGTGAGGATCTTTATTTTCTTGGTTTCAAGAACATCGATCATTACCTCAAAGAGAAGTTGGCTTCACTGAAGAGCAGCCGGGCGGAAAGCATGGACGCCAGGATGAAATGCTATGCCTTCGGCTGCTTCCAGGCGCTTCTCCTGACGCGCTATTTTCCCGGCTGGCAGACCGATTTCTTCCAAAAGAATAAATTGTTGGACCAGGCGATCAGCGAGTCCCTCGGCCTCAGCAAAGAGGAAAAAGAGAAAATCGCCGAAGGGCTTAAAGATCGATACCCCGTCGGAGAAATCACGGACAAGCATACAAAGCTGATCCAAAAAAGGGATGACGCCCTCAAGATGATTCAAGAGCGCAAGGGCCGCGTCTATATCTTGAATTTCAAGCCAACTCAGGAATATGTCCTCCCCAAATCGTCGGGCGAGGCCTTCAGGATCGGCCTCATCAACATCTATCCGGATGGTATAGATAAAATCAAGATTCAGGACGTTCTCTTCGAGGGCCGGAAGACGCCCATCATCCATGATCAACTCTATTACGTGAAATGGATCGACACCGAGGCTAAGGCGAATGAGAAAGGGTTTAGTTTAAGTTACAGCCGGAAAGAGGGCGAAGATATTTATTGCGACGCCGAGTTCACGACCAACGGCTTTACGCTCAAGGCCCCCAAGATCCAGGTCAAAGACGTCCCGGCCCGGATCAAAGTGACGGTGCTGTCGAAGATCAAGCAGTAAATCGCTTCTCTCCGGCCGATGAAAAGGAGATCTCTCGAAGCCGCGGAACGAAGGATCCGGGAGAAAAAAATAGAGGATGTCTTAGATGGTCCTTGTCCCGCCCGCGAAGAAAAAAAACGGGCGCCTTGCTTTTGGAGTGAAAAACAAGCCAAAAGAAAGGGGCAAGAAAAATGGCCGAAATGCCAAGAGCCACATTTCTTGGGCGCCCGTGCTTCTATTATAACATAAAATTTAGCGAAAAGATTCCTTGGCGCATGAGAAAACTAGCACGATGAAATTCAAAGACCGTCTATAGGTTTCTCAGGGATAGATTGAGATGCGGTGGGCGCGGTAGATCGTGTCATAGGGGCTTTCGCTGAGCTCGCCGGCCAGGAGATTCTTGAAATGAACGGTGGCCTCGAAGACGACCATTTTATCAGGATAGGTGACCTCGATAATTTTCGCATAATAGTCGGGCGGGTTCTCGACGATTCCGGGCACGATCAAGCGGTTTCGTGTAAGGGGCAAATATTCGACGTTGCTGATGATCAAGGAGAACGTCTCTTCACCCCGTTCCTGGCCATACTGCCAAACCTGCTCCACGGTCATCGTGTCTTCATGGACGCGGTACTCAACGCCTCTCGAGTAGTGAGGGCGGCCGGGATGGAAATTCCTTCTCGCTCCGTTATCAAATATGAAGATGTTGCCGTTGGGAAGAATGACGGGATAATGCGGCCCCCAGGCCCAGTCGAAATCATCTCCAGCGACATAGCCGTCTTGAATGGCCGAATCATAGGGGACGCCGTTGGAGTCCACGGCCGTCAGCAAAAAGGGAGATAGTTCAAAGCCCGATCCGTCATAGCCGGAATTCCCCCATCCCAGATGCCCCGCCAAGATCCATTTCAGCCGGTTGTCCCGGGTGACTTTGAGCATGCCTTGGTGTCTTCCCGAGACGATAAAGCAATCGTCGTTCGGGCTGTACCAAAAGGAGTTCATGTGAAACCAGTCTCCGTTGGAATTCATTTGCTCGTTGCGGGCGACATCCAAGACCTTGCGCAGATCCCACTCCGTCACGACCGTTCCCGTCCCGCGGTCGATTTCGATCATTTGATCTCCTTGGCTTGGGATGAAACCATTGCTGTTGACGATCCATGTGCCTTCTTTGTCGACGGCCGCCAAGAAATTGCCGGTGGGCAATTCGATGACGTCGTGATGGAAATTGTATCCGGGGACGGTGATTTGGCGCTCCATTTTTCCGAGCAGGCTGTATTCATAGACGGAATCCCCGATGGCAAAAACGAAATCCCCGTTTTTGATTCTTTCAAACGGCAGGCAGGCTCCGTTGTATTTGGATAGATCCAGATACCAGCGGACGTCTCCATTTTGGTCGAAAATCACCGGATACGTCGGCCGGTCGTTTCCGATCGCCACGGACAGCGTGCAGAGGTTCATCCCCGGCTCGATCAGGCCGGGCGAGGCCGCATCTACGGAAATATCCGGGAAAAAGCTGGGGACGGGATCCGTTTTAATGGACAATGTCCGGGTTTCGAGGGTCCCCTGATGGTAAGCGTCCGGTGAACCCATCTTCCTCTCCAAAGCGGGGATGAGATACATTTC
>CAZIDN010000086.1:0-13439 GCA_964537875.1 uncultured Eubacteriales bacterium | reverse complement strand
CACTTAGGATTTAATGTGAGCCTAAAAAGTGCCTATGCGTGTCAAACTCGGGTTAAACTGTTGTGGAGAAACGTCCAGATCATCTTTTTTCTTTGGATGAGTCAATCTGTTTCTGACCTCGATAGTCTCACACAATTTGGTCCACCCCTCATGGTCTTTTATTTCAAAGGGCGAATCAACTGCATAATAATTTATTCTTAGTGTAAAAATTATATTTTCTTTCGTTTCGAGATAAAAGTTTCGTAGCCTCCCATCTCGGTCCCTTTTTTTCTCTTTTAGTTTTTCCAGTTCAGGGAGACTTAACGATTTTTCTCTTTGGCTACAAATTAAAATCGCGTTTTGTTTTAATCTATAACAGATAGCCTCTATTGTTGTTATCGAAGAGCGAATAACAATTCTAAACCAGGGCTTCAATTCATTTAAAATTTCTTCCTCACTTTTATTTTTTAGTCTTTCAATTTCTTTGTCTATTAAATGAGTAATCCTTAAGGTTTCTTCCGTCAATAAATGAACCATCTCTACAGTTTCAGCCCATACGGCAAGAAACTTTCGAAAAATTCCTTCATTCATAATAACTTCTTGGCATTAGGGCACCTAAGTTTTTCCATCATTATGTTCGAGGGTCATACAACAATAGCTATTCCGTGGTTCTAATAGCTCCTTTTTAGCACTGCCTAAATTTAATGTCAATATGAGTAAAAATAGACCCCTCCCTCTCAGTCACCATACAGTCACCAGGATAGTGAAAAACCGTCGATTTCTAACTAGGAGAGCTTAGCGCCTGGCCGGACTCGAACCAGCGACACAGGGATTTTAGGTCCCTTGTATCCTTTAGGGTAGACCTCTTCCTAACCCGTGGGGACAGGGCGGGGACAAAATCGCTAAAAACGGCTCAGTTTTGCTTACTCGGGCTTAAAACCAAAAATCAGGCAAACATACAAAAATTCTCAAATATCAGGGGAAAAGGCTTGGCGGGAGGGTATGGGAGTCGAACCCATCCGGGACCTTCGTCAGGCCCCATACTGGATTTGAAGTCCAGAAGGCCCACCGGAACCTAGACCCTCCCGGCTAGGGCCGCCCAATATTACCTTAAGACGTGCCGGTCTTCAACACGTTTGGTCAGGCCGATGGTATCGAAATATTCGAGAATGGCATGGGAATATTTGCGCGACATCCTGAGCTTGTCCCGCAGCTCGGCGATGGTGATGCTCTTAGACTTTTGGAGTTGGCCGGTCAGGACCTCTTTCGCGGCTTGGAAGGCATCCTTATGATAAACGACTTTGCGATTGAGCCGGACAAGCTTTCCCTGTTGGAACAGGCTGTTCATTAACCTTTTGAAGACGGCCTGCTCTAGCCTCAGCTTCTGGCAGACTTCATCTTCCAAGGGCGTCTCGAACCGCGCCCTTTTGAATTCCTGCTCGATTCGGTCGATGAGCTCCTGGTCCTTCGGCTTGAGCTTCATCTCATGGCCGACCAGTCCGATCTGGGAATCTTTCTTGTATATCAATTTGCGATTCACGAGATCATCGAGAAGAATCTTAAACGTCGGTTCATCGGACATTTTCAAAAAATGAGACCTGAGGTCGGAATGGGGGATGTACAGGAACGTCGGATGGTCCTCTAAATATTTTTTGATAGACTCGAACAGCTTCTCTCGCAGAAAGTCATATGATTCCGCCAAAATGTATTTTTCCTCTTTCTCTGAGACGAGTTTAACGACTCTGCCGTGGCTAAGGAGGCCGAGTAGAGCGGCGTGAATTTCTGCTGCCGATTTTCCCAAGGAAATCGCGATTTCTTTTTGACCCAGTGGCTTGAAAGTCGATTTCGTCAGGGCCTGCTCGCCAATATCTTCTGTCGTCCCCAGCCACCGCCTTAGGCTTTCGATGACTTGTCCATCCTGCAGCTTATGCCGGGCCGGCGTCGCATCCAGGATTTCTCCTCCGCCGATCGTCATCAAAGGAGAAAAAGTGCGGATGATGAAGCGATCCTTGAGCAGGCAAACCGTCGGCGATTCGAGGACGAATTGGACAAAGGACGATTCGCCCGGCAGGAGTTTGGGCTTCTCGAGCAAGACGACCCGGGCGATGATTTCATCGGTCCCGATATGAAGCCTGATGCGTTCCCGGTTTTTCAGCTCGACGGAGCTGTCTAGGAGGAGGCGCAGGCGGGCGTCCACTCTTTGGGTCGGTATGAGAGAGCCTTCCATGGCCGCGCATTGGCCTCGGCGGAGCGCTTCTTTATCGACATCCTGGAGGTTGAGGGCCGTCCGCTTGCCAATCTCGGACTTTTCCCGCTGCGCTTTGTGGACTTGGATCCCTCTGACTTTCGCCGCGATTTTCTCCGGATAGATTTCGATGCGGTCGCCCACGCGGACCTCGCCGGAGAGGACGGTCCCGGCGATAACCGTTCCGAATCCATGGATGGTGAAGACGCGATCGACCGGCATCCGGAAAAAGCCGCTGTCCTGGCGCTTCTCGACGCGGCGGCCGATTTCCATGAGCGTAGATTTGACTTCGGGGATGCCGGCTTTGGTCACGGCGGAAACAGGAATAATCGCCGCCCCTTCGAGGAAAGTTCCCTTGACGAAATGGGCGATTTGGGACGTCAATTCCCCAATTCGCGCCTGATCGACCAGGTCGGCTTTGGTCAAGGCGATCATCCCGAGTGGAATGCCCAGGAGCTGGAGGATATCGAAATGTTCACGCGTTTGGACCGAGATCCCCTCGTCGGCCGCGATTACGAAAAGGGCCGCATCCACGCTGGCCGCTCCGGCTACCATGGTCTTGACGAACCGTTCGTGGCCCGGCACATCAATAAAAACGATCTGCTTTTCATAGCCCGGGATGTCCATGAAGACAAAGCCCAGCTCGATGGTCATGCCGCGTTCTTTTTCTTCAGGGAGAGTGTCTGGATCGATTCCCGTCAGCGCTTTGACTAGGGAAGACTTGCCGTGGTCGATATGGCCGCCGGTTCCGATAATGACGTGCTCTTTTTCAGACATCGGTTTACTTCAGAAGGATTCCTCCGGCTATTCTTTCAGGATCTTAAGGATGGCGTCGCGGACCTTCTCATCCTCGTCCGGCTGGATCGTGCGCAGGTCGAACATCACGCAGTCGCTCTGGATCCGGGTGAAAATGGGAGGCAGATGGAAGCGGAGCTTTCGGGCGAAGTCGTCGGCGATAAGCGATCGCGGCTTAACGGCCAGGAATTTTGTCGGCAGCGTTTCAGTGGGAACAGACCCGCTTCCGACGAACGACCCGCCGTCTTCGATGAAGACTTCGGTGCTCCGCGGCATGCTGTCCTCAAGCTCATTTTTTAGCCGCTCGGCTCGAACCATGAGCTCCATGAGGTCGACTGCGAACATCCTATAGATGGGATGCTCTTCCCGCAATTTTTTCTGGTTTAGAAAAAGCTTGAGCGTGGCTTCCATGGCGGCGAGCGTAAGTTTGCCGCAGCGGAAGGCTCTCACCAGAGGATTCTTTTTGATCTTCTGGATCGAGTCGGCCTTTCCGACGATGATTCCCGATTGGGGGCCTCCGATGAGCTTGTCTCCGCTGAAGCAGGCCACGTCCACTCCGGCCGCCACACTGTGCTGGACGAGGGGCTCGCTCTCGAGCCCGAATTCTTTCAAATCGACGAGAGCGCCGCTACCGAGGTCGTCGATGACCGGGATGTTTCGCGCCCGGCCCAGCTTGACGAGTTCTTCGATTCCCGTTTCCTCGGCAAAACCGATAATCCGGTAGTTAGAATGGTGGACCCGCAGAATCGCCCCCGTGTTCGGCCCGATGGCATTCTCATAGTCGCGGAGGTGCGTTTTATTGGTCGCCCCGACTTCGCGCAGGATGGCGCCGCTTGTCTCCATCACCTCCGGCATGCGGAACGAGCCCCCGATTTCGACGAGCTGGCCGCGTGAGACGATCACTTCTTTGCCCCTGGCCAGAGTGTTGAGGATGACGACGGTTGCCGCGGCGTTATTGTTGACGATCGTGGCCGCCTCCGCTCCCGTCAGTTCGCAGAGGATTCGGCTGACATGGGTGTCCCGCTGGCTGCGGCGTCCGGTTTCGAGGTCCAAGGCAAGGGTGCAGTAGCCCCGGGCGGCCTCGAGGATCGCTTCTTGGGCGGCTCGCGACAGGACGGCCCGGCCCAGTCCGGAGTGCATGATAACCCCGGTGGCGTTTATGGCATTGCGGAGGGAAGGGGAGAACTTGTGGGCGAGGCGACGCTCCATTTCATCGAGGAGACGCCCGGGCACGAGATCAGCTTCGGCCAAGGAGGGGGCCTTTTCATCGAGAATCGCGCGCCTGATATCCTCAAGGACCCGCTGGGCCGATTTCAGGACTTCTTCCCGGCCGAATTTTTCTATGAATTGCTTTTCCTGGGCTTTTTGGATCAAAGCCTCGACGGCCGGAAGCTTGCGAAGAAGGGTTTCATTCATAGCATTCCCCTAAATCGATTATGGAAAATGCTAATATAGGGGATATCTCAGGTTGCGTCAAGTTGAGCGGGGCTAATAACTCCTTCGGGATCGCCTCAAACGCAATAAATAAATTAACAATGCATGGGCGGCGCTTAGGCCGCCCTCAAGCCCCCGTAGCGGAGGGGGGGCCCGTCAGTTTTTGCGACGGGGGGAACCGACGGGACTGGTTCCCCGGGGTCCGGGGGCTGCGGGCGGCCTAAGCGCCGCCCGAAAGGGGATATCATTTTAATTATTATGTTAATATTAGATCTCGTCGCCTTCTATTTTCCCATTCGGACCAGAACATTGCTGACGGGCCTGTCTGATATAGGCAGGATTTTGCCCGAAATAGGCTGGCCGTCGACGATGAGGGCCTTGACGCCGGATTCCACGCCTCCGGGATTCTTGACCTCTATCTTGTAGCGCGTGCCCCGGAAAACCCGCTCAGCCTTGAATCCTTTCCAGTCCGAAGGAATCACTGGGTCGACCACCAGCCCCTGATAGGTCGGCCTTATTCCCAGAATGTAATCGAAGCTGACTCGATACATCCAGGCCGCGCTCCCGGTCTGCCAGGAATGGCTGGCCCGGCCGGCTGTTTCATGCTCGTTGCTCGTGATGTATTGAGGGTAGACGTATGGCTCGGCCACGAAAATATCGGAGTCGATCCTATTCGGGAGCAGCTTTTTATAATAGTCAAAGGCCGCGTTGCCCCGGCCGAGCATACACTCCGCTTGGATGAGCCAGGCCGCGGGATGGCAGAAAACCGCCGCATTTTCTTTCTTGCCCCAGACACATCGGGTGATCAGTCCGATCTTCGGATCGATCTCTCGAAAGGCCGGAGCGCAGATCTTCGGCCCGCATTTCGTGTCCAGCATTTTTTTCGCGCTGAACACGGCCTGGACCAGACGCTTTTTGTCCGGCAGCCCGGCGATGACCGCCCAGCTCTGGGTGTTGATAAAAATCTTGCCGTACGTATTGTCTTTTGAGCCGATTTTCTTCTGGCCCTCGCCGAAAGCGCGGATGTACCATTCCCCGTCCCAGCAAGATTTTTCGATGGCCTGGCTTAAGTTGTCACGAAGTTCCAGGATATCTTTGGCCGCCTCTTCGGCCTTTAGGTACTTCAGCAGCTCGACGAAGCGATTGAGCATGGCCACATAAAACATTCCGCCCCAGACGCTCTCTCCGCCCTCCTTGCCGCCGATGTAATCGAGCGTGTCGTTCCAGTCGCCCCGTCCGAAAATCGGAAGGCCCTGCGGGCCGAGATGATTTTTGGCGAACTTGAGGACGGCCAGCAGATGCTCGAAAATCGTGCCATCCTTGTTGTCCAGGAACGGCTCGGGACTATCCAGGATGGCGACATCGCCCGTCTCTTTGATGTATTCCGTGACGGCCAGGATGAACCAGAGCGGGTCGTCGCAGTGCTCGGTGAATTCGCCCTGTCCGTCGCCGTAGAAATGATGATAGACTTTTCCGTCGGTCTGCATCTGGCGGGCGAGCAGCAGGATCCGCTCCCGCGCCTTGGCCTGGTCCGAGATGGTGATGGCGATCGTGTCCTGGGCCGTATCGCGGTAGCCGAAGCCGCGACCAATGCCCCAGTAATAAAAACTCGCCACGCGCCCGACATCGAACGCCACCCTGGCCTGGTAGGGAATCCAGGAGTTCATGAAAATGTTGACGTCCTTGTCGGGAGAATCCACTTTGGCATAGGCGAAAAGGTCGTCCCATTTTTTCTTGACGTTGAGATAGGCGGCTTCGACGGCGCGCAGGTCGTGGTATTTTCTGGCCCCCTGTTTTTTTTGCCCGAAGTCAGCCTTGGGAATGACGCCGAGCGAAAAAATGATCTTCTTGGACTCTTCGGGCTTCATTTCGATATCGACCTGAAGGGCGCCGACGGCGTTGCCGTAATCCGTGTCCCGCGAGCTCAGCTCGCCGGCTTCTATTGACAGCGGGTTGTTCTCGTTGCGGTAGAGGCCGATGAAACGTTCCCGCAGCGTTTCATAGCCGGCGACGGGTAGGTTGACCGTAAAAAACGCCCACTGGTCCCATTCCTTGTTCTCCTGGTGCTGCGTCCCCCGTGTCTCCGTGACCCAATAGGTCTTTGTCGCGAACAGGGCGTTGAGGTCCTTGTCGAAATGGACCCGGTTGAAGTGCTGGTCGTCGCATTGATTGATGAGGTCGACGAGGGCATGGCCGAGGGCAAACTCCACATAGCCGAAGACAGAGAGGCGGCGTGTCCTGCGCGATTTGTTTGTCAGAACGGCCTTCCAGATTTCCAGGTCATCTTCGAGCGGGACAAAGTAAAGGACCGAGGAGGCGATTTTCTCGACTTCGGCCTCGACGCGGGTGTAGCCGAATCCATGGGCAACCTGGTAGGCTTCCACATGCTTTCCCACAGGCTGCCAGGTCAGGCTCCAGGTTTCTCCGGAGTCCCTGTCCTTGACATAAATATATTTTCCCGGCCTGTCGTGCGGAACATCATTGATCCTGTAGCGCGTGATGCGGCCGTGGAGAGGAGTCTTGTAATAGCTGATGCCTCCGCCGTTGTTGGAGATCGTGGCAAAGTACCGCCCGTTGTAGATGTAGTTAATCCAGGGACTGGGCGTGGCCACGTTGGTGATGATGTATTCTTTGCCGTCCTCCGAAAAATGCCCGTAGTTCATTATATCTGATCGACCTCGTCCAGATTCTTTCCGTCGATCACAAACCCTGAATCCCGATGATCGCGCTTCATGGTCTTCAGCTGCTTGATCATATCCTTGAGGTTGATGATCCCGCCCGCAGAGAACCAGAGGACGACGATCACCGATGCTATCAAATAAGCCCAGACATAGATCTTCCAGAAGTTCATCCAGGACCCATTGCCCACATCCCGGGTTAAGTTGATGATCGTGCCGATGATGAATACCATGACCCAGGTAAAGGTCCACGCGTACGTCATCACGTAGATGAATTTATCGCCCCGGGTGAATTCCTTCCCCATGCCGAGCACTTTCCAGCCCTTGAGCGGCTGCTCCTCGACGACCTGGGTTTCTTTCTTGATGTCGTATCGGCCTCGGTGAAGCATGCGGTCCATGTCGAACGCTTGTCGCTTGCCGAGCAGAGAGACGAGAATATAGATGATCGATGACGCCGCCATGGCCAGCCCCCAAAACATCTGCCCATTGATGAAGAACCGGGGCTGGATTTGATGAATGACGATGCCGCCGACGGCAATCACCGAGCCCGTGATCATCGCCGCCCATGCCGCGGCCGCCGTCCCGCGCTTCCAGTAGAGACCTCCGATGATGACGGCGCCGCTGCCGCCGGCAAAAATCGCTCCTGTAATCGCGAAAAAGAGAAAAATGTACTCACTCTGCTGGAAGAGCAGGCTGAAGAAATAGATGAATACGGCCACTCCCAATATGGCCAGCTTCAAATATTTAATGTGCTGCTCCGGCGCAAAGGGCTTTTTCCGGATCGGCATGACCACGTCCTGGATTAAAATGCTTCCCCACGAATGCAAATAAGTCTCGTGGCAGGCGATCGAAGCGGCCAGCATCACGGCGGCAAAGGCGCCCATCAGCCCCACGGGCAGAAGCTTGGTCAAGGCCAGCGGCACCGTCAATTGGCTTCTCAGCGCATCCGAACTCAACCCGTTCAGGATCGGCTGGATGGCGGCCGCCTGGCCCGCGAAGGCTTGATGATGAAAAAATGTGTAGGCGATGATGGGGACAAAAACCAGAAACAGCCCCCATTGGGGGATGCCGCGCCAATTCGCCAGGACATCGCCCATTTTCGCCTCGTGGGCGCTTTTCGCCGAGGCGTTATAGGCTTGCGTGCCCTGCCAGGAGAGCTTGCCGTAAATGACGCCGATCATGCCGATGAAAAAATACCAGAAATTGTAGTCCTTGGTGCTCCCGGTTTTGAACGGATTGATGAGTGAGGCATCGGCCGGCGCCTGGGAAACGGCCTGAAAGACCTGTGCCCAGTTGACCTTGAGCATCAGGACGATGATGATCACGATGAAAACGGCATTGACGAAGATGCCTTGGAGAAAATCGGTGATCATCACGGCGATCTGGCCGCCGGAAAAGACAAAATAGAGGGGAATCCAGAGGATGACGATCATGATCAGAGCAAAGGTCGAGACGGAAACGCCGAAGATGTCGATGGTCTGGGGCAGGCCGCAGAAATAGATAAAGAAGCGGGCGCTGACGGCCGGGAAAATACCGAAGTTGATGATGCCGGAAAAGAAAGCCAGCAGCCCGGCGAAGATCCGGAAATTGCGGCTGTAGCGGATCTCGAAAAACTGAGCCATGGTCAGAGCGCGCGTTTGACGGAAACGGTAGAGGACCCAGCCGGAGACGCTGATGGCGACCAGGACAACAGCCATGATCATCTCCCACCAACGCAGGCAGAACCCGGCGATGTAGTTCATCTCCAGCATGCCGACGATGGTGATGGCGCCCATGGCCGCCGTGCCCTGGGACAGGCTGATGAGGTAGCGCCCGCCGGTGCGGCCGGCGGCCAGGAAGTCGGAGACGCTCCGCATGAGCTTCTTGGAGGCGATGACGATCGAGATGATGAAGGCGAAGACGATGACGACGATGCCCCAGTCAAGGACGGTGAGGTTCAATCGTTACTTCCTTCGACAGGATCGATCATATTCAGTTGACGATGATCTCGTCGGCGAAGAGCCAGGCTTTCTTGCCGGCGCCGGGATGCCCTTCCGGGCAGGTGCCGATGTTTTTGGCCCGGATCCGGAGGTACCGGGCTTTGGTGATCGGAAAATTCGCCGAAAAATCTTTGATGATCGCTTCGGCCAGAGCGGAGGAAACATCATTTTTTTGGGATGCTACGACCTTGTAATCTTTGCCATCGTCCGAAACGGCGAATTCGACCTCGGTCGGGAGAAAAATCCAAGAGCCGCTGTTCTGCAGACAGCCGAGGGTGACTCGACTGAATTTTTGTTTTTTCCCGAAATCGATCACGGCGATGAGGTCGTCCCCCTCGAAGCCCTGCCAGCGGCCGTCGGTATGACTTTTCGACCCCCGCAAACCGTCAAGAAGCGCCAGCTTCCAGCTGCCGTTGTATCTTTCGCTATAGGGGAAGGTCAGGCTGATGGGCTTGCCCAATGCCTTGTGGGCAAGATAATGGATCTCCGTGACAGGACCCATTGGCTTTCCATTGGCAAACGTGGCGGCCTTCAGCGTCCCTGTCTTTTTGATACGGATGGGCTGGGAGTAACGTGCCGAATTAGCCGTCAGATCGCGCCCGTCCAGACTGTAGCGGATCTCCGGCTTGAGAATTTCCGCCTCCAGCTTGATCAGGACCTCTTCCCGAGCCGCCTTGAATGCAGGCTTGAGACGCACGGCATAGAGGCTTCGGGCAAAGTTGATTTTAGCCTGGGCATACCGGTCGAGCTGCCTTTTTAGCCTTCCCAGAAAATCTTCCCAGTTGCGGAGCTCTTTGGCCGACCAGGTCACTTCAGCCATGGCCGCGATCCGCGGCACCGTCATATATTGGGCATGCGACGGCGTCGAAACATGTTCTGTCCACAAGTTAGCCTGCCCTCCCCGAATGTGCTTGGCCTCTTCAACCGACAGGTCCGAAGGAACCGGCTCGAAGGAATACACTTTGCCAAGCGGAAGATACCCGCCGATGGCCGGCGGCTCCAGGCCCGGATCTCCTTGATAATAATCAAAGTAGCAGTGAGATGTCGGCGTCATCACGCAATCATGCCCCGACTTCGCGGCGGCGATGCCGCCTTCCATGCCCCGCCACGACATGACGGTCGCATTCGGCGCCAGGCCGCCTTCCAGGATCTCATCCCAACCGATGAGCCTTTTGCCGTTCGCGTTCAAAAATTTTTCGATCCGGCGGACGAAATAGCTTTGCAGCTCCTCCTCGTTTTTGAGGCTCTCGGCCTCGATCCGGGCTTGGCATTTCGGGCACTGTTTCCACGTGGACTTATCCACTTCGTCGCCTCCGATATGGATATATTCGGCTGGGAAGAGCTTGATAACCTCAGCCAGGACATCCTGCAAAAACTGAAATGTCTCTTCATTGCCCGGGCAGTAGACGTCTTTGATCGGCCAGACGCCGCCGGGCGGCACGGTGAACGGTCCGCCGGTGCAGGAATATTGGGGATAGGAGGTGATGGCGGCCAGGCAGTGGCCCGGCATTTCAATCTCGGGGATGACCGTGATGAACCGGCTCCTGGCATACTCGACGATCTCCTTGATGTCATCCTGGGTGTAGAATCCGCCGTTCGTGGCCGCCTCTCCCGCTTTCTGAGGTTCCCTGTTGTTCCAAGGCTTGTCCTCGCGGTCGACCCGCCAGGCGCCGACTTCGGTCAGCTTGGGATATTTCTTGATTTCGATGCGCCAGCCCTGGTCGTCGGTGAGGTGCCAGTGGAAGATGTTCATTTTGTGCATGGCCAGGTAGTCGATGTATTCCTTGACGAATTCCTTGGTGAAGAAGTGGCGGGAAACGTCCAGCATCATGCCGCGCCAGCCGAATCGCGGCGTGTCGCTGACCTTGATGCAGGGCACGAGCAGGGTGATGGCGGGGACTTTCCGGCCCGAATAGACTTGCACGGGCAGCAATTGGATGAGCGTTTGAACGCCATAGAAAAGACCCTGGGCCCCGGTCGCTTCGATCGTGATGAGGTCGGTGTTGACCGTCAGCTGATAGCTTTCGGGGCTCAAGGCGGGATTATAAATGCTTTTGAGCTGGATGGACTGGAGGGGCATCGATCCGGTGCTGCTCTGGATGGGGAGGTCGAATTCCGTGGCTTTTCTCAGCCGGTCTGCCAGGTATTGAGCCGCCTCCTCAGCTCCTCTGTCGTTGGCGGGGATCAGGATTTGGGTGGTCGGCGCGATGGCAAAATTGCCGGTCAGCTTTTCCATCTGCAGGGGCTTGGGAATAATGCTGATCTCGACGGCTTCCTTCGGCCCCTCGGCCAGGCGCATCGGGGGAAGACAGGCGGGAAGAACGATGGCGATGGCGGTCAGGATGAGGGCAAAGGATAATTTTCTTCTCATTTCTAGCTCCCGAATTTCGTGATCGTTTCAAGATAAGCGTTCGGGAGGCCGGTGTCGAACCGCCGCCCGCGCGTGATATAGGCCAGGAATTCATCGGCCTGCCGGAGCGTCTCCAAAGCCGATGTCAGCTGGAATTCACCCCTCTCCCGGGCATTGTTTTCAATGTTGTCTTCCAGGATCCTGAAGAGCTCCGGTTTAAGGATGTACTGCCCGAAAATACAGAGATACTGGTCCTCCGGCAGCCCCTCCACTCTCAAGTTGTTTCGCGCATAATCCACGGTCGGCTTTTCACAGAACTCCGTGACGCCGAGGATCCAGTCGTCCTTGTCGCGCCAGGCCGCCGCCAGCGTGCCGAAATTGCTGATCAGGGATTCCGGGGTGAGCTGGGCGGCCACGATGTTGGTCTGGTATTTTTCGTACATGTCCATCAGCTGCCGGGCGCAGGGGACTCCGCTTTCCGAAGACTTATACAAATGGTCGCCGAGCATCAGGAAGAACGGCTCATCGCCGACCCAGTCCTTGGCGCACCAGACGGCGTGGCCGAAGCCCTCCTGTCGGTCCTGGGTGATGATGCTGACGCGCTTGCCGATCTCGAGGAGCTCGTCGTGGTATTCCTTGAACCGCTGGGGCAGCTTGTTGTAGTGCTCGACGGAGAGCTGACCGTTGAAAAGGTCCTCGAACAGCCCCTCATCGCCCTTTTGGACGATGAGGCAGACTTTTTCGATCCCGGCGCTGAGCGCTTCTTCGACGATGGCCAGGATGATGGGCTTGGCGATCCCGTTCTCGTCGACGACCGGAAACAGCTCTTTCTTGATGATCTTCGTGGCGGGGAAGAGGCGGGTGCCGAAGCCGGCCGCTGGGATGACGGCTTTCCGAACGCCCCGGGCGGCCATGATATCCAGGGTGAAGCTTTCGCAGCCGAGCTCTTTTTCCAGGATTTCCATCACTTTCTTCTGGGAGTCCTTGTCTTTGACGACGAACTGGACGCATCCATCGCCCTGGGATCCGACGCCCTTTCCGCCAAAAATATAGGGCTGGAGCGCGGGGTAGGCGAGCGCTCGATGAAGCAGCGGGGCGGTGAGCTGCGAAGGGCAGGCCGGGATCATATATTTATCGAACAGCCGCTGGGCTTTCGCCATCAATCCGCCCAGCCGTTCCCCGTCTCCATCGCTGAGGGCTTCGATGGCGTCCATATTGATTTCCTTGTTGACCGGGCCGAGATAGTGCTGGACGCCCTTTTCGACATCTGTTTCGGGATAGGGGTAGCAGCGGTTGAGGCTGCGCAGGATTTCCATGGTGTCCTTTTCGCCTTTCAGGTCGGCGATGACGAAATGGATGTCTTTTTTGACGCGCAGCTCCCGGATGCTGAGGAGCTCCCGGTCGTAGGTGATGAGGACGGGTCGGCTGCCGAAGGCGCATCCCTGGTCCATCCGGCCGCATCGCGACGGCGTCCGGATCTCGCCCTGGTAGGCGACTTCCATTTCGCCGCGGACGGTCATTTTTATGTCGTAGAGTTTGTTGAAAGCCCTGGCCACCAGGACGCAGATGGCGGCCGAGGATGACAGCCCTTTTTTGATGGGAAGGTTCGTGGCGTAGTTGTCGATCTCGAGCCCCCGGACGTGATAATGAGTGAGGATCTGATAGGCGACGCCGGCGGCATAGCTGAAAAAGCCTCCATTTTCCGCCTCTTCGATCAAGGCGCTGAGGTCCATCGGAATGGTGTGCGGGCCGAGGATGCGCCCGTCGGGCATCGTCGAGCGGATGACCAGGGCGTCCGTGTGCTTTTTGACCCGGGCATAAATGCCCTGGTTTGTTCCGGTCAGGATGGTGTGACCCTTTTCGATATCCGCATTCTGGCGTCGATATTCGCCGGCCCAGTCGGAATGCTCTCCGAAGAGGCAGACGCGTCCCGGGATGAATAGTTCCAGAGGCTCTTTCATGGCAGGCGATCTCCTAAT
>CAZIDN010000085.1:0-14207 GCA_964537875.1 uncultured Eubacteriales bacterium | reverse complement strand
GAAAGGGTTTCCTTCCAAGAGTGTCCGACGGGACTGGTTCCCCGGGGCCCGGGGGCTACGGGCGGCCTAAGCGCCGCCCCAACGGGGATGTCACTTTAATTACTGCGTTGATATTAGTATCTTTCGAAGCGACTCGAAATCCCCGGCGGAAAAATCTCCCCAAAGATAGGGGAATGCGAGCTTATTGTAAAGGAGCGGGTCCGCATCTTTCTTCAAAACCCCTTTATCGACGAGATCCTGCCAGACCGGCGTTCCCGGCAGTGGGGAGAAGCAGGCCATGCGTACGTTCGCGCCGAGGCGCCGGACATGGAGGATGCTTTCCTTGATGCCGGCGACTTCCTGGTTGGGAAGGCCGGCGATCAAATAGACGTTGATGTCGTCGCGCTTGTAGCCGGCTTTTTCGAGACAGACGATGGCCTTCTCCAAATCTCCTTCGGCGACCTTGGGACATGCCTCGCGGATCACGGCTGCATCCACCGACTCCTGGCTGAGATAGAGCGACCGGACACCGGCTTTTTTCATGAGGAAGGCCAGGTCCTGGTCGATTTCCCGGATGTGGAGCCCGTTGGGAGTGTGAAAGGAAACCGGCCATCCCCGGCGGACGACTTCCTCGAAAATCGGGATGATATGGGCCCCCTTGTTGAGAAGAAGCGCATCATCGTAAAAAGAAAAATGCCGCGTCCCGAATTGTTGAATAAGCCGGCCGATGTTCGCAGCGACCTCATAAGGACGGCCCTGCTCAAACCGGTCATAAAGCAGCGGCCCGGCGCAGAACGTGCAGCGGAACGGGCAGCCGCGGGACGTCAGGAGGGGCAACCAGCCTTTGGCGGGCAGCAAATCGTAGGCCGGGCGGGGCAGGTCTTTGAATGTCCGGAATTCGGCCTCCCGGATATGCGCGTCGCCCAGGATCTGTTTCACCACCGGTAATATCTTATTTTCCGAAGGCCCGGGAAGGACCACATCGGCGCCCGAGAACCTGAGGGCATGATCTGTGGCCAGCGTGGCATAGATGCCGCCCAGGATGATAGGGACTGAGCCGAATTTTTCCCGGACGAGCTCCACCACGGCCTGGACGCCCGGATACCAGTAGGTCATCGTGCACGTGATCAGGACCAAGTCGGGAACGGGCGCCTGGTCGAGCTCATGGAGAAAAAGCTGGAGAGGGATCCCATAGCGTGAATATCTCCGCGGGACATTCTTCAAAACCTCGGGCTTTGGGACTTCCTCCTTGGGAAAAGGTCCCCGCCCGTCGGCCTTGGATTTCGGCTTTTTCTCCAAGAGCGGATGAAAGCGGTCTAGGCAATCGATAAAATGGAGCTGGCAGTTTGTTTGGCGCCTGAGGATCGAAGCGATATAGAGCAATCCCAGGGGCTTGAGCCAGAAGTCATACGCCGTGAAGTCATAGATCCACGGGTTGATCAGAAGAATATTTTTTTTCATTTAAAAAAAGAGCCGTTTCCGGACACTGCCGGAAACGGCCCTATCGTTATCATGGTGCGGAAGGTGGGACTTGAACCCACACAGCCTTATCGGCCATAAACTCCTGAGGCTTACGCGTCTGCCAATTCCGCCACTTCCGCACAGGCTCTTGGACAATTATTATATCTATGGCGCTCATGAGAGTAAAGCCCCCAAAGCCTTTGTCTTTCCACTTGACAAACGGCCCTTCTGCTCTTATTTTAGAGTTACATGGCCATCTCGATAGGGCGAGATTGCGTCAGTCTTGGGACATTCCAAAGGGAGATGACTAATCATCCAGACGATTAAAAATATCGATCATTCATCCGCTTTTTTCCCAGAATCGATCAGACAATTTTTTGAAGGCATTCAAAGTCCATTCAAGGAGGTTCGATGAAACTTTTGACCAGGGATCAGATCGATGTCCTCTCGCGCTTCAGGAGCGAGAAGTATCTCACCACCTCATTTTTCCTGGATTCGGACAAAAGCCAAAAAAACAAAAAGGAAATCCAGGTCGCGGTCAAAAACCTGCTGACGATCGGCCGGACCAGGCTGGACAGCCTGGATCTCAGCAAGGAGAACAGAGCTTCGCTCTGCCAGGACCTGGACAAGATCAATGAGTATTGTTCCCAGAATTTATCTTCCTCCAATTCTCAAGGCCTGGCCTTATTTTCCTGCCAGGGAGAACGTTTTTGGCAGGATATCCATCTCCCCCATCCGCCGCGGAACAGGATCCTCTTCGACCGGAATCCCTATATGCGTCCCCTATCGGCGATCCTCGGCAAATACCGTCACATCATCGCTTTTCTCTTTGACCGCCGGGAAGCCAGATGGTATGAGGTTTTCATGGAGGAAATCAAGCCTCTGGAAAGCCTGACAAGCGATGTCCCCAGCAAGGTCAAGGAAGGGGGCTTTGAAGGCACCCAAGCCAAGCGGATCGAACGGCATATCGAAGCGCACCTCCATGATTATTTCAAGAAGGCTGCCCAGACGACCTTTGACCTGTTCAAGAAGAACCACTTCGACTGGATCTTTTTGGGCTGCGAAGACAAATATTTTTCCGATTTTGAGACGTTCCTCCACGCCTATTTGAGAGAACGCCTAAAAGGCCGGCTCAAAGCCAAGCCGACCGATTCCTACGACAAAATTCTCAGGGAGTCTGTCGAATTGGAAAACCGGCTTAACAAAGCCGAGGAAGCCGAACTCGTCCGCAGGCTGGTGGCCGAGCTGGAAAGCGGCGGCCTGGCGGTCTCCGGCATCAAAGAGACCTTACGCCGGCTGAATCAGGTCGAAGTCCAAAACCTCGTCGTGACCCATAACTTCTCGGCCGAAGGAAAGATCTGTCCGCGCTGTAAATTCCTTTATCTCGAGGAACAGCTCTGCCCGAACTGCCAGGTGAAAACCGAGGCCGTGGTAGACATCGTCGATGAGGCCATCGAAGCCGCCTTGAAAAAGCACGCCGAGGTCCGGCATATCACGCCGCCGTCCAAGCTCGACCGCTATGGAAAGATCGGCGCCTTCCTGCGCTATAAGGTCTAAAAAAATCTCCAAAGAAAGGGGACGGCTTTAGAACCGTCCCCAGTGCCAGTCTTTTATCTCATAATGTCAATTGGCGACTTTAGCTTTTTTAAACGACACCTTCTCGATCAAACTGTAGATAATGGGGATGATGAACAGCGTCAGGAAGGTCGTCGTGGTCAGGCCGCCGAGAAGCGTGATGGCCAGCGGGTTTCTCATCTCGTAGCCCGCGGTTCTGCTGATGGCCATGGGGAACGTTCCTAGAATCGTGGTCAGCGCCGTGAGCAGCACCGGGCGCAATCGGGTGACGGCCCCTTGAAGGATGGCCTCCCTCTTCTCCAAGCCCCTTTTCCGCAGCTGGTTCATGTAGTCGATCATAACGATGGCGTTGTTGACGGCGACGCCCGCCAGCACGATGAGGCCGATCCAGACGGGCAGGTTAAGCGGCCGCCCGCTGATCAGCAGGCCGGCCACTATGCCGATCAAGCACAGGGGAATTGTGAACATGATGATGAACGGATGGACAAACGACTCGAACTGGGAGGCCATGACCATGTACACGAGCAGCAAGGCCAAGGCGAAAACGCCGGCGAGGATGGCAAATGCTTCGTTCATTTGCTGGTAAGATCCGCCGAACTCGAGGAAATAGGCAGGGGGCAAAGTCTTGTCCACGCCCTCGATTCTGGCCTTGACATCCTTGACTACGCTGCCCAGATCCCTGCCCACGATATTCCCCGTCACGGTGACCTGTCTGGACTGGTTTTCATGCGTGATCTGAATGGGACCTTCCCCCCGCTTAATGTCCGCCACCTGGCCTAGATAGACCGTTTTGTTGAGGGGCGTCAGGATTGGGATATTCCGGATCTCATCGATGTTGTTCCGGAATTCATCCTTGAAGCGGACCCGAATATCGAACTCATCGCCCTCTTCGCGATAGCGGGTGCCGACCCGTCCCAGCGTCGCGGTCTGGACCGTCGTGGCCACTTGGCTGACCATGAGGCCGAACCGGGCGGCTCTGTCCCTGTCGATCCGGATGTGATATTCCGGCTTGGCCTGGGCCAGGGTATGGGTGACATCTCTCAGGCCGGGGACATCCTTGATCCTCTGGACGATGTCATCGGCAATGGACCGTATCTTGGCCAATTCCTTTCCGAAAATCTTGATCTCGACCGGCACCGTCGTTCCGCCCATCATCGACTGGGTCATGTCCAGGCCTTCAAACTTGACGTTCTCGAGCTTGGGCAGCTTGCTCCGGATTTTTTCCAAAACCTGCCTGTCTGAAATCTTTCGCTCGCTCATCGGAACCAGGCCGACCCAGATCAGCGCCTCGTGAGGGCCGGTGGGGTTTGTCCCCATCCCCGTATCCTGGGGATTGTCCTCGGCCTGTGAGCCGACCGAGGCGGAAACAATCTTGGCTTCCGGCATGTCCCGGATGATTTTCTCGACGATCGCGGTGACCCGGTCCGTCTCCTCCAGCGAGGTCCCGACCGGCATCTTCACTTTCATCAGGGCCATGTCCATATCCATTGAGGGCATGAATTCGGTTCCCAAAATAGGGATCATAGCCACCGAGATTGCGAACAGGATAAAAACGCCGGCCAGGACCCGGCCCCTGTGCCGAAGCGCCTTCTCCAAGATCTTCCGGTAATAATTCTTGGCCCCCGTGAAATCCGCGCCGATCTGCTTTTTCATAGCCAGGGCCGCTTTCTTTTTTCGTTTGAAAAGGACGGACGCCAGCATGGGCACGACGGTCAGGGCTACGAAAAGAGAGGATACCAGCGAAAATGTGATGGACAGGGCCATCCCGCGCGTCAGCTTCCCGGTGATCCCCGAGGCGAAGACCATCGGCAGGAAGACGACGATGGTCGTCAGCGTCGAGGCCGTAATGGCCATGCCGACCTCCGAGGCGCCCACCTTGGCCGCCTCATCGCTCGTCTTGCCCTCCTGGATATGACGAAACATGTTCTCGATGACGACGATGGCATTGTCCACCAGCATTCCGACGCCGAGGGCCAGCCCTCCCAGCGTGAGCAGGTTCAGCGTGTAGCCGGCGAAATAGAAGGCGATGAACGTCGTGATGATGGAGAGAGGGATGGCCAGGCCGATGATGAGCGTCGGCCGCCAGTTGAGCAGGAAAAGGAAGATCAAAATGATGGCCAGGAGGCCGCCCTGCCAGGCGTTATCTGCGGTGTTCTTCGTCACGACCTTGATCATCTCGGACTGATCCATGACCATGTTGAATTCGACGTCCGCCGGCAGCGTTTTCCGAAGATTCTCCATTTCTTTGTTCACGGCATCGCCGGTGACGGCAGTGTTGGCGCCCGAGCGCTTGCTGACGAAGAGGAAAATGCCTTTCTGGCCTTGGATCCGGCCGATGTATCGGGATTCCTTGAGCGTATCCTTGACCTCCGCCAGGTCTTTCAAATAGATCGGGTTTCCTTTGGCCGTCGCTCCGATCACGGTGTTCCGGACATCGTCCAGGCTTTCGTATTCGCCCAGCGTGCGGACCAAAAAATCGGAGTGCCGTTCCACCAAATGGCCGGCCGGCAGGTTCAGGTTTTCCATGGCCAGGGCGCCCAAAACCTGGTCCAGGGAAAGATTCAGGGATTGGAGGGCATGCTTGTCGATCGCAACTAGGATCTCGCGCGTTTCCATCGAAAACACCTGGGCTGCGGCCACGCCGTCGATCCGCTCCAGCCGGCGCGCCACTTCGTCCTCGATGAGTTTTTTGAGCTCCATCGTCGGCCTGTTGGCGGTGACGCCCCAAAAGATGATCGGGATCTGGGACAGGTTGAATTTCACCACGAGCGGCTCGCTGGCGCCTTGAGGAAGAAAACTCTTATAGAGTCCGATTTGGTCGCGCAGGTCCTGGGCGGCAAAATCCAGGTTGGTCCCCCATTCGAATTCGACAGTGATCACGGACGTCCCTTCCGCGGTCGCCGAGGAGACCTTTTTCACCCGGTTGACGGAGCTGACGACCTGCTCCAGCGTTTTGGTGATGGTGTTTTCAATATCTTCCGGAGACGCACCCCGGTACGTGGTGATCACGGAAACCGTGGGAAAATCCAGCTCCGGAAAATAGTCCAGGCCCAGCCTGGAAAACGAAATAAAGCCGACGACGACCAGGATCATGGCGATCATGGCCGTCGTGACTTTTCGATTGACGGAAAATTCAGGGAGCTTCATGGCTTACCTCTTGATTTCGATTTCCGTGCCGTCGATGAGTCCGTAATTGCCCTCGACGATCACCCGGTCGCCCTCTTTAAGGCCTTCTTTGATCTCGATCAATTCGGTATTTCTCAGGCCGAGCACAACTTCCTTCTTGACGGCTTTGTTGCCCAAGACCAGGAACACATATTTATTGTCCAGGATGGCCTTTTGCGGGACGACGAGGGCATTGTCGTGAGTGCTGGCTTCAAACACACAGCTACCGAACGTGCCCGGACGCAGGGCCAGGTCCGGATTGCTGACCATAACCTCCACGCGGAATTTTTTGGCCAGAGGGTCCGCCGTCGTGTTGACGACCGTGACCGTGCCCGAGTATTCTTTCGCTTGGCCGTCGGACACCCTGACGGCGGCGGGCTGGCCTTTATAGATGCGGAGAATATCGCCCTGAGAAACTTCGACGACAATCTTAATCCGCGAATAATCCACGAGAGTGAGCACCCCACCGCCGCTCCCCGGAGAGAAATTTCCCATCATGGGATTGATCACATCTCCCACTTGGGCATTCTTGGAGGCGATGATGCCGCCGAAGGGGGCCTTCATGATCGACACATCGAGAGTGTGGCGGGCCATGTTCGCGGCGGCTTGGGCCTGCTCGAGCTGCGCCTTGGCGGCATCATAGGCCAGCTTCACCTGTTCGTATTGCTGGTCGGAGACCGCTTTCTCCTGGAAAAGCCTGTCCATGCGCTCTTTGTTGCGGGAGGCGTTCTTGAAATTGGCCTCGGCCACGGCCTGGGCCGCTTCGACCTGCTTGAGCTGGAGCTGGATGGATTCGACGTCCATCTCGGCCAGGAGCTGCCCACGCTCGACGCGCTGGCCTTCTTCGACATAGATCTTGGCCACTTTGCCTCCGATGTCCGGAGTGATCGTGATCTTCTGCCAGGCCTCGAGGGTGCCCGTATAGGTCAGTTTCTCGGATATTTTCTGTCGAACCACTTGGACGACTTTGACGGGTGTGGCTCCATAAGCCTCCGTCTTCGCTGCTTCCTCTTTTTTAGCTCTTTGGCAGGCGAATAGCGCGCTTAAAACCGTGCTGGCGACAAGAGCTTTGACAACGATCGATTTTTTCATCACATTCCTCCGTTATTTCGCTTCGTCCTTATCCCAGCCGGATCCGATGGCTTTCTCGAGCTGGGCCAGGGCCGTGGCGTAGTCGTAAAGGGCTTGGGAATAATTCGTTTTGGCCTGGGTCAAGGCCACTTGGACCGAGCTCACGTCCAGGTTCGTGGCCAAACCCTCCGCATAATTCAGTTCGGCGATCCGGACGGCCTCCTGAGCCTGTTCCACGTTTTTCTCCTGGGACAGGAGTGATTCCTTGGCCTGCTGCAAGTTCAGAATGGCCAGTTGGACTTCGAATTTGACCATCTCCATGAGGCCCTTCTGGCTGTAGTCGAGCTGTTTCATGATGGCCTTCGTCTCGCCGACTTTGGCCGAGTTGGAAAACCCGTTAAAAATTGGGATGGACAGCACGAGACTGATGGAATAAAAGCTTTCCCAGTTGTTTTTTCTAAAATTGAATGCGTCGGCCCAATAATTAAAGGCGCCACCGACGGCCAGCGTAGGAACGTAGGCCGCCCGCGCCATTTTCAGCATTTCCGCCGCCATTTGCTTCTGGTACTTGAGCTGGATGAGCTCCGGACGGCTGGCCAGGGCCTGGGCCACGTCGGCATCCAGCATGGCCTCGAACTCCTGGTAGCTCAATGCCCCCTTGATCTCCACGGGCTGGTTCAAATCCAAGCCCAAGAGAGTTTTGAGGCCCAGCTCGGCTATGCTCAAGCCGTTCTTTGCCCGGATCGATTGAGGTTTCAGGTTGGCCACCTGGACCTCCGACCTCAAAAGGTCAAACTTGGAGGCCATGCCGACATCATAAAGATTTTTAACCTTCTTGAAATGCTTGTCCGCCAGGGTGACGGCTTCCTCGGAGACTGCTACGAATTCCCTGGCCAGGAGATAGCCGTAGAAGGCTTTTTTGACATTGAACACAGTTTCCTGCCGGGACTGGCGGATGGTCTCTTGCGTGGCCGCGAGGTTGAGGTTGGCCTGTTTAAACCCGGAGATGAGCCGTCCGCCGGTGAAGAGCGGCACGGAAAGAGCAAGGGAGAGTTGATAGTTTCGGGTAAAATCGATCTTGATTCTCTGCGGGGGCTCTCCGGGAATTAACGACGGAAATTCCAGGGTAAAGACCTTCTTATCCAGGACATCCGTGCCTTGGGCATTGAGGCTGGGAAAAAAACTGGAGACTGCCTCTTTCACCCGATAGCCCGCTTCCTCTTCCTTGGCTTTCTCGGCCAAGTAGAAGGGGTTCTGCCGGAGCGCCAGGCGGATGCACTCGTCCAGCGTCAAGGTGATCCTCTCCTGGCCGTACGAGACCCATGGCCAGGCCAGGATCAAGGCCAGGATGACAATAGCCTTTCTCGCTTTCTTCATTTGGATTCTCCTTTCGTCGCGCCTTCTTTGCTTTCAATCCCATACAGAATGAATTTTTCTAAGTGATCGATGTCCTTTTCGATGTCGGGCTTGGACTCATTCCAGAGTTTCTCTTGAAAGTATCCCTGGATGATCGCCCCTAAAAAGGTCACGGCCGCGTCGACGTCTATTTTGCGGAACTTGCCCGAGACGATTCCTTCCTGGAGGATAGTCTTGACACGATCGTTGATGAGCCTGCGTTTGGCCTTAATTTTTTGGATAAATCGCCGTTCGGCTTCGGACGTCCATTTGTTGCCCGGCGTGACAAACGCCTGCATCAACTTCATAAACGACCTGTCCATAATGAACACCCTGGAGATATTCTCTTTTCCCTCATAGAACCGGAAGGCCAGCCGAATCGACTCCAATAATTTTTGTTTGGCGGGCTTATCACTGGCCTGGATAGCCACCAGCCCGCCGTCCAGGTCCTCGAAAAAATGGATCAAGATCTCGAAAATTAGCTCGGCCTTGCTCCGGAAATAGTGATACAGCGTGGCTTTGGAAAACTGGGCTTCTTTGGCCACATCGTCCATCGATGCCGCGCTGAAACCTTTCCGCAAAATCACAGCCTCGGCGGCATGGAGGATCACCTCCCTGTTTTCCTGCCGCCGCTGCCGCTCCCGGGCATCCCGCAGATCCATTTTTTTCATGGTTAAACTTCCAAGTCCAAGTGTTATACCTAATAGTTTAGTCGTTAAACTACATAGTATACTTGAATAGATTAGCAAGGGGAGGCGGGGCTTGTCAAGAGGGAAGGGCTCGGGGTGAGTCCCTCGGAAAGACGCGGATTTTCCCAGGCGAGGAAAATCCGCTCCGCGTCCTCGCTTCGCTCTCCTCTCCGTTCCGTCGAGGAGCCATGTTCGCTCCGCTGCGGACGGCTTTCTACGGGACTCACCCCTCGCCCTGCTAACGGCAAAAGCGTATGGCCGCCTTGGTCTGCACCACACCCTTTTATTAAAGTCGCACATGGTCCCTCGTCCCGCTAAGAAAATTGGAAATACTTACAGAAAACATGTACAATAAATTTGGATGAAAAGGAGTGCTGGTTTTCAACGAATCTCGTTCGTCTTTCTGACGGGACTATGCTTGTCATTTCCCGGCCTTCTCCGCGCCCAGGATCAAATAAAACCGCCTTGGTGGGAGGTCAAAATGACCATCACTGTCCAAGGCGAATACAGACAGGATGCCAGGGAGGTTATGCATTCCGGGACCTATGCCTTCACCATCGTCTGGACGGGCGCCATGGAAAAGGACCCCGATGATTTTATCCTATACCACAACAGCTACGAGCTGGCGCGCTGGCAGGCCGAGGAGCGGGCCGCTTATCCCCAGGAGATTAGAACCCTCACCACGCAGGATTTTCCGGACAAGCCTGAGCTCAAGGTCAACTATGTTATAAAAAAAGACGGCGGCCTGTATTTTGATTTTTTCATCAAGGGCTTTGATGCGCCTCTCAGCCCGGCCCCGGAGCATTTTTCTGTCCAGCTGCCGGCGTCCGAAGAGAATGCATTGGGCCCTGCGGGAGGCAGCTACAATCCTCATGTCCAGACCGGATCGAACAAGGTCTTTCTGGAAGAGAAACAATTCGAAAAGGCCTCACTGGAAAAAAATTTTGCCTGGACCTGGAAATACCAGGCATGGGTTCAGCAGATGGATAGATCCATCTTCCAGTCCAACAGCCACAAGGTCCAGGTCAAGGTATTCATTGAGCCCCGCAAATAGTCCGGCCGGGTAAGATCCTGAGGTCTTTTTCCGCCCCATGCCGATCAGGCCCGCGGATGAAACCTGTCATAGATGCGGCGGAGCCGCTCCCGGCTGACGTGCGTGTAAATCTGGGTCGTTGTGATCTGGCTGTGTCCCAACATGAGTTGGACGGAGCGCAGG
Source organism: uncultured Eubacteriales bacterium (assembly GCA_964537875.1). Taxonomy (GTDB): domain Bacteria; phylum Acidobacteriota; class Aminicenantia; order Aminicenantales; family UBA4085; genus JAPKZH01. The sequence continues at coordinate 3,656 of CAZIDN010000085.1, read as the reverse complement.
TCCGCCCCTCGTTCCAGTAGGTGGGTGGCGAACGAATGGCGCAAGACATGCGGGCTGATCTTCGGGGACAGCCCGGCCTGACGGGCATATTGGCGGAACAATTTCCAGAAGCCTTGACGGGTGAAACGGTCCCCCCGCCGCGTCAAGAAAAGCACATTCACCGGCTCCTCCATGAGCTTCGGCCTGGCATCATCCAAGTATTTCTTGACGGCCTCGACCGCCGACTTTCCCATGGGGACGATGCGTTCCTTGCCTCCTTTGCCGCGGCAAAGAAGGAAGCTGTCCTTGAGATGGATGTCCGCCATCCTCAGCGTGATGAGCTCGGAAACCCTCAGGCCCGCGGCGTACATAACCTCGAGCATTGCCCGGTCCCGGATGCCGCGAACGTCCGTGGTGTCGGGCTGCTTGAGGAGCGACTCCACTTCGGCGACCGTCAGGAATTTCGGCAGCGAGATCCAGGCCTTGGGAGACGTGAGGTGAACGGTCGGGTTTATCGGGAGCCGCCCGTCCAGGATCAAGAATCTATAGAACGATTTGAGGGCGGAGATCAGCCGGGCCAGCGAGCGCGCCGACAAGCCCGACAGGCTCTGGTGGTGGATGAAACGAACGAGATCCGACTCGCGGGCGTCTGGCCAGGAAATTTTTTCCTTCTTCAAGAACAGGAAAAATTTCGCCATATCCCGAGCATAAGACTGGATCGTATTGGCCGAAAGCCCTTTCTCGACCGACAGAAATTCCAGAAAAAGAGTGAGGATATCCTCGGACGGAGGCTGAGGAGGGGTCATGTGAGGAAGGGGTTGTTGATTCTCTCCTGACCCACCGTCGTCAGGGGACCGTGGCCGGGAAGGACGATCGTCTCATCGGGCAGCGTCATGATCTTTTCCATGATCGATTTTTCGAGCTGCTTCTGAGATCCCCCGGGAAGGTCGGTCCGTCCTACCCCTTCCATGAACAGCGTGTCTCCCGAAAGGAGGAATCCTTCTCCCAGCAAGCTGACGCTGCCGGGTGAATGGCCTGGCGTATGGAGAACGCGGAGCACGGAATTGCCGATCTTGATCTCGTCGCCGTCATTCATGAAATGTTCGGCGGGCGGCGAATCCGTGGCCCCCAAAAAGAGGCTCAGCTCGAGCTGCTGGGTCTTTCCCAGCATCGAGTTGTCGCCGGCATGAATGTAAATCGGGATGCCGAACCTCTCCTTGATGTCCCGGTTGGCGCCGGTGTGGTCGATGTGGCCGTGAGTGTTGATGAGGACGACCGGTTTCAGCTCTTCCTCGGCAATCTCAGGGAAAATCCGCTCCGGCTCGGCGCCCGGGTCGATGACAGCGCATTCTTTCATTTCTTCGCAATAGACCAGGTAGCAGTTGGTCTCCAGGGCGCCGACGACGATCTCCCGGTATTTCATCTCTCTTCCTGAAGTTATCATAATTGGTTCAACCATCCTAGTCAACTCCCTTCTTTTCTTGTTTTTTGGCCGGGGAAACGTATATAATCGGGCCGATGAATGGCCCGCCCTGGCAGCTTCAAATCGTCAAACGGTCCCTCAAGAAAAAAGAAAAGCTCCACCTGATCCAGAAACACGTCCGGGTTGCGCCAAAAGACGTCCTTCTCGACCTCGGCTGCGCCCAGGGCATTCTCAGCTATTTTCTCCGCGAAAAGGGGGGCTTCTGGGTCAGCACCGACCTGGATTTCACGAATCTCAGATCCAGTCAGGCCCTTCTCGGAAAGAACTTTGTCCAGATGGGCGAGAACGCCCTGCCGTTCTCGAACGGCTCTTTCAACCAGGTCGTCTGCCTCGATTATTTGGAGCATGTCGATAACGATGACCTCACTCTCCGGGAGATCAGCCGGGTCCTCAAGCCCGATGGCAAGCTTGTCTTGATCACGCCCCACTCGGGGAAATTTTTTATTCTGCAGAAAATCCGCCCGGCCGTCGGCCTCAAGCTCGAATTCTATGGCCATAAGCGCGAAGGCTACAGCCTGCCCGAACTCGAGGCAAAGCTCGGAAAAGCCGGCCTTCGCCTCGAAGGGCATAAGACGTATTCGCGCTTCTTCACCGAATTCCTCGAGCTCATTCTGAACGCCGCTTATGTCCATATGCTGTCGAAAAAGCCCCAGGCAAAGCTCAGGGACGGACATATCCGGCCTTCGACCGCGGATGAATTTACGGCACAGACGGGGGCCTTCAAGCTTTACAAGCTCGTCTTTCCTTTGATCTGGCTCATCAGCCGGCTGGACAGGCTCCTCTTTTTCCAACGGGGCTACGCCATCATGGTTTGGGCGAAGAAGGGGTGAAAACGAAGAACATTGTCATTGCGAATCCTGAAAGGCTGTGGAAATATCCTCCCGGGAATCCTTGAGATCGCCACGTCGCTTCGCTCCTCGCGATGACATTTCATTAAAACAGCAAAATGGATACAAACGAACGACAAACAGCTCCTGAAAGAGACGGGAGTCAAGCGACTGCGACCGAGGCCAAGGAAATCCTGACTCCTCAGGAAGAGCGGTTCGAGCGCTGGAGAAGATCGGTCGGGCTGATTTTGGGCCCGTGCACTGCCGTCATTCTCTTTCTCCTGCCCATGACGTCTCTCAGCCGGCCGGCGCATCATTTGGCAGCCGTCATCGGGTGGGTCGTCGTCTGGTGGATCACAGAGCCTATTCCTTTGTCCATGACGGCCGTGCTGGGCGCCGTCCTGTGCGTCCTGTTCGGGGTGACGAATGTCAAAGGGGCTTTTGCCGCCTTTGCCGACCCGATGATCTTTCTCTTTTTAGGAAGTTTCATATTGGCCGAAGCCATGGCCCACCACCGCCTGGACAAGCGTTTCGCCTACCGCATCATGTCCATCCGATGGGTCGGCAATCGCGCCGGCCGCATCCTGTTCGCCTTTGGCTTTATCTGCGCTTTTATTTCCATGTGGATCAGCAACACGGCCACGACGGCCATGATGTTTCCCATAGGCCTGGGTATCGTCTGCACGATGGCCGACATCTGCGCTCAAAAGACGGGCCGGCCGGCGGATCCCAAAAAGCTCCGCTTCGGCACGGCCATGATGTTGATGGCCGCCTACTCGGCCTCGGCCGGAGGGATCGGCACTCCCGTCGGGACACCCCCCAATCTTATCGGAATTGCCCTGATCGAAAAGTTCACCAACGTCAAAATCCCGTTTTTTCAATGGATGCTCTTCTCGGTTCCTCTGCTCATCGCCATGTATCTCATTCTTTATTTCATATTGTATGGCCTCCATAAGCCCGAAGTCCGGGAAATCAAGGGAAGCGCGGAATTCGTCAAGAATGAGCTGGAAAAGTTGGGAAAATGGACCCGGGGCCAGAAAAACGCCCTGCTGGCTTTTAGCGTGGCCGTCGTCCTGTGGATCACGCCGGGATTCCTCGCCCTGATCTGGGGAGCCCAGTCGGCGCCGACAAAATACTACAATTCCCGCTTTCCGGAAGCGGTGGCCGCTCTCGTCGCCGCCCTCTTGCTCTTTGTCCTGCCCGTCAATTGGCGGCAAAGGGAATTCACCATTTCCTGGAGGCAGGCGGTGAGGATCGATTGGGGAACGCTCCTCTTATTCGGGGGCGGAATCACGCTCGGCGAGCTGATGTTCCAAACCCAACTGGCCGATGCCGTCGGCAGAAGCCTGCTCCGCTTGAGCGGCGCC
>CAZIDN010000084.1:0-14412 GCA_964537875.1 uncultured Eubacteriales bacterium | reverse complement strand
AGGTCATCCGCCGATAAACGACCGAGCCCTGCATCATCGACCCGATTTTGCGCATTCGGGAGCGTAGGCCCCGGGCCTTGGACCGAAGCAGTTGACGTTGAGTCATCGTGGGCCTCCTATCTAACAGTAATTATACTGTAAGAAACATGTAAAGTCAAGTCGCCCCTTCCTGTTTTTCTGGATTAAAACCCCCCGATAAATCCTGTAATAAAACTACGTTATATCAAACTGGGAGGGGGCAAGGTAATTCTCATCCCAAAATTGCCTATAGAAACGCTCGACGCGTCCTGTCGGATACTCTTGGAGGGAAACCCTTATTCCGGGTTTCCCTCCAACGATCGCTTCGCTCTCTGCCTCCTTTCCAAGGAGCATTTGGCGATGAATTCATGGGAGGATGCTCCTTGGAGGGGTGGCAGGGCCGGCGGGTATTCCCGCCGCCCGTTGGAGGGGGACCCTGTGAAAGGGTCCTCCTCCAAGAGTGTCTGGGGGGCCCCCGAACCACGCCACCCGCCGGATATCTTCGCTACCATTCTGCTTAATGGAATGCTCTGAGCTTTTAGCTGATGATTAGCCTCTATCAGCAATTTTGGGTCTCATTTCGCCTTCCGCGGCTCTATGATGTTGCATTTTTTTTATCTGTATCGCCTCTATTTCATGGCGATCACAAAACAGGGAACTTGGGACGACCTTTCCCCGGCGGCGATCGTTATGTCATTCGGTTGCCTGAAAAGAACCTTTGATTTTCAATAATTCAAATTTGCCATATCGATAGAATGACCTAATAATGAACAGTATTTCATAAATCGTTCTAATTAATTTATAATAATATACTTAAATGCTTATATATTGAAATTATGTCCATTTATTAAACATTATTTAGGGTTTAATGATTTTACTTGAATTTCTATAAATACAACATATTAAATAAATTAAAAGATTCTCCGACTATTGGCACCTTTCTTGCTTTTCATAAATATGCAATGTGCCGAAAAGGAGCCAGGATCGTGAAAAAAGCATGGCTGGTCTTTGTTGTCTTTATCGCCCTCAGTTCCGCTGCTCGCGCCGAATCCGATTTAATTGTTGTCCTTCTCGAAACGCCTCTGCCTGCAGCTCCAGCATCACCTCTCCAAAGCCTTGACCTCATCCCGGTGCCGGCGCCGGCAATTCAGGACCGCTCCTTCCCCGTCATTGTCTGCACCGCGAGCCCCGCCAATTTCGGCCAAAAATTCGTCTTGCCGAGTATAAAGGCCTCCGATCTCGGCGACTCTCTCTACAACGCTTCCCTGATCTCATTTGTCGCCCTCAACGCCGCCGATTATTTCTCCACTCTAGAGGCGCTCAACTCTCCTGGTGTGGAAGAAAAGAACCCCATGCTAAAGTCTGTGGTCAAGGACCCCTATGCCTTTGCTGCTGTTAAGATCGGGTTTACAGCCTTGGCCTGTTACAGCCTGAAAACGCTATACAAGAAGAGCCGGCCTCTGGCTTGGGCCCTTTCCATCGCCGCCAACCTCGCCTGCTCTTATATCGTCTCCAACAATTACCGAATCATCAACAGGTGTAAAACGGGATGAACAGGACCGAATATCTTCAGTCTTACCTCGAGTCGAGGAAAAATTCGCCGGCCCAAAACGAGAACGTGTTCCCCACGCTGGAAGACTTGAGGAGGGAATACGTTCGTTATCTCCTCGAGGTCACCTTTCACAACATCAGCCTGACGGCGAAAATCCTCAACGTCTCCCGGACAACGCTCTACAACGCATTGCATAAACCCTTCCGCCGATCTTTTTGAGACCTGGCCAATTCTCCGCGGCAGGGAGGAGGTCCGTCTGCCCATTTTTTATTTTTAATTTTCATTGACTCTTTCAGGGGAAATTCCTATAATAGAGGTTCATGAATTCATTTAAGATTGGCGATAGAGTCATTTATCCCAATCAAGGCCTTGGCGTCATTGAGGATATCCAACAAGAAGCCTACAACGGGGAAAGCTTCAAAGTCTATCATCTGAGAATCCTCGCCAATAACACCCTGGTCCTCGTCCCCTCCACCTCCACCGACGAGATCGGAATCCGGAAACTCATCTCCAAGCTGTCCGTGAAGGAAATCTTCGACGTCATGAAAAACGGCGATGTCGAAGTGACCATGAACTGGAAAGGCCGTTACAAGGAACATGTCAACTTGATGAAATCGGGGACGATCCTGGACATGGTGGCCGTCTTGAAAAGCCTGTTCTACCTCAGCCTGATCAAGCCTCTTTCCTTCCGGGAGAAAAAGATGATGGAAAAGGCCAAGGAGCTGGTCGTCACCGAGATCTCGGTCGCCTCCTCCCTTCCCTCCGACCAGATCGAGCGGAAGATTTTTCACACGCTCTCCCACTGCTTTAAAGACGTCAAGGCCAACCTGGACATCTGACCTCTGCCACCATGCTTTTGCCGGCTCTCCTCCTATTCTTGCTCTTTGTCATCCTCAGCGCCTTTTTTTCCTCTTCGGAGACGGCCTTCATCAGCTCCAACCCCTACACGCTGGAATACCTGGAGAAGAAGGGCTCGACGAAGGCCGGGGCCGTCAGAAAAATCCTGGGCCGGATCGATCATCTCCTAACGACCATTCTCATCGGCAATACCCTGGTCAACGTGGCCGCCGCTTCTGTGGCGACCTATATTTTTGTCTCCTTCATCCCCAATCAAAAACAGGCCGTCCTGCTGGCCACCGTCTCCACGACGCTGCTGCTTCTGATCTTCTCCGAGATCAACCCCAAGATCTATGCCGCTTATCATCCCCTGAAGCTTTCTTTTCTCTATATCTATCCGTTCAGGATTTTCCTCGTCCTCTTTTATCCCTTCGTGAAAGCCTTCACCTTCCTGTCCAGCCTGATTTTCCGGTCCTCGCGCGAAGAACGGCCGGGCATCTCGCGGACGATGACGGAGGATGAAACAAAGGTCCTCTTGACCAAGGGCATCAAAGGTATGTCGGCCTTCCGTAAAAAAATGATCGAGGAAATCATGGACCTCGCCTCACGCCCGGTGAAAGAGATCATGACCCCGCGTCCCCAGGTCAAGGCCATCGAGATCGGCGCGTCGAAACAGCAGATCCTGGAGATCATCCAGAACGAGGGTTTTTCCCGGTTCCCGGTCTATCGGGGACGATTCGACCATATCGAAGGCCTGATTCATGCCAAGGACATTATTCCCTATCTCATTGATAATAAAGACATTGATTTGATAAGCCTCATGCGCAAACCGCTCTTCGTCCCGGAATCCGCGTCCGTGGAAAGAGTCCTTCTCCAAATGAAGGAGAGCGCGGTCCACCTGGCCTTTGTCGTGGATGAGTTCGGCAGCATGGAAGGGATCGTCACCTTTGAAGACATCATCGAGGAAATTGTCGGCGACATCCAGGATGAACACGACGACAAAGAAGAGGCCTGGTTCCAGCCGGTCGCCGATCATGTCTTTATCATCAAAGGATCGGCCGCCATCAAGGACATCAACGAAAAGCTGCCCTTGAAGCTGCCGGAACTCAGGGAGTACACGACACTGGCCGGATTCTTTTTATACGAATTCGGCCGGATTCCCCACGAGAAAGAAGCCCTCGACTATGAAGGCCATCGGTTCATCGTCGAAAAGATGAATAAAAGGCATATCAGCCTGATCCGGGTCGTTTCGAAGCCGGACGGGTGATGTCATGAAAAGCATTTCCGTCAACAAAAAAGCCTACTTCAATTATGAAATCTTCGATAGCCTGGAAGCGGGCATCGCCCTCCAGGGCAGCGAAGTGAAATCCATCAAAGAGGGCCGGATCAGCCTGAAAGACAGCTACGCCGAGATCAAGAACGGCGAAGTCCTCCTCGTCCAATGCCATATCAGCCCGTACGAGGCCGCCAACCGGTTCAACCACGACCCGCTGCGGCCGAGAAAGCTCCTCCTCCATCGCCGGGAGATCAAGCGCCTGACCGGAAAGATCAAGGAAAAGGGCTTCACCCTCGTGCCGACAAAAGTCATGCTCAACGACAAAGGCCGGATCAAAATCGAGATTTCCCTGGCCAAAGGCAAACGTGTCTATGAAAAGAAGGACGTCATCAAGGAACGGGACAGGGACCGAGAGCTGCGCAGAGAATTAAAAAGAGCGAGGCGATAACTCAACCGCCAGCCGGATGGCTTCGACCATGCTCCGGTGGCTGGCCCGGCCTTTTCCGGCAATATCGAAGGCGGTCCCATGGTCGGGAGAGGACCGGATAAAAGGCATCCCCAGGGTCACGTTGACACCCGTCTCAAAAGCTTCGAGCTTGAAAGCGATCAGGCCTTGGTCGTGGTAGAGCGCGACGACGATCTTCTCAGGATGCCCCAGGGCGGTGCGGAAAACTACGTCCGGGGGATATGGCCCGCTGAAAGGAAGCCCCAAAGCTTTTGCCTCTTCGATGGCCGGGATGATTTCTTCGCCCTCTTCCTTGCCCAGCAACCCGTCCTCGCCCGCGTGGGGATTGAGGCCGGCCACGAGGAACTCGTAGGGACCCGGCCGGGCCGTCTCCATGCTCTGGCGGAGGGTTTGGAAAAACCTCAAGAGGTTCTTTTTTTTGACTTTTCGGAGCGCCTCTTTCAACGGCACATGGTGGCTGAGCAGGGCTACGGTCAGCAGCTCCGACCAGAACGTCATCATGGCCTCCGGATAGAATTGCTCAAGGTATTCCGTATGCCCCCGCCAGGAAATCCCCCCCAGCTCCCAGGACAGCTTGGAGATGGGGGCCGTCACGATGGATTGGAGCTCACCCCGCCGAGCTGCCTGGACGGCCTCCTCGAAAAAAAGAAAAGAGGCCAGCCCGTTCTCTCCGAAAGCCTTCCCTTTCTTCGCCGACGTGAACGGAGCCTTCACTTCCTTTAAAGAGATCCGGACGTTCTCCCGATCTTCTTTTTCGTCGTAATGCAGGCAATTTAAAGACTTTCCAAGAGTCCTCTCCGCCTCCTCGAGGATAGAGCGATCTCCGAAAAGGACAAGTTGAGCCGGAGGGAGAGCGCTCGTATTAAGAAGGGATTTGACAACGATTTCAGGGCCGATTCCCCCCGGATCGCCGAGCGTGATCCCGATCCGAGGCAGGCTCATTTTTTATCGGTTTTCTCGGGTTCCTGGCCATCCTTGTTTTCGTTGAGCTTGTACATATATTTGATGTTGCTCTTGAAGACGAGCAGGTTGGCGGCTTTGTCGCGGTTGAGCTTAATGCAGTTGCGGTCGTACCATTCGATATATCCTTCGATCACCTGGCCGTCGTGGAAGACAACGGCCATCGGAGTCTTTTTGCTCATCTGCTTGAGGTAATAATAATTTTCGGCAAAGGTATCCGTCGGAGGATGGGCTTTCTTCTGCGGCGGCTGTTGCTGCGGTTGCGGCTGTTGCTGTTGTTGTTGCTGCTGCTGTTGCTGCTGCTGCAGCTGCTTGGCCGCTTCGCTCGCCTTCATTTTGTCTTTAATCTCGGTGAAATTGGGCCGGATAAGTTTTCTATTCATGAAATTTCTCCCGATCTTAGATTGGACCTTTGATTTGCTCTAATCCAGTTGAGGATATCATACCACCGTTTTTTTCAAACTTCAAGCATAAAAACGGGGAGACCGAGACGCCTGGCCAATTACTTTGAAAGGAAGGGCTGAAGCGCGTCGAACCAGTGGCGGGCAAGTCGTCTGTATCCCTCAAGCGAAGGATGAACGCCTGGGAGCAATCCCGGCTCTTTGAGAAAAAGCGTATAATTATCGACCAGCGGAATCCGTTCTTCCTGGCTGATGGATTTTAGGACGGGATTGATCTCGGCATCGACTCTCGCCACGGACTCGGACGTGAAAGGGAAAGCCGTCCCTTCCGGAACAGGAGGAATCGTGGCCAGGAGGATGACCGGAGTCTTCCCGGACCGGCTCTTGAAGCCCCGGAAGATCTCGATGATTCTTTTCATGTTGGACTTAAAAACAGGCGTCGGCGTTGAGTCGATGTCGGCCCGGACGTCGTTCGTGCCCAGTTCGAGCAGGATAAAATCCGGGCCTTCGGCTTTGAGCCGCGCTCCATTTTTTTCAAGGAAGCTCAAATACTCGCCCGACGTATGGCCGTTCCGGCCGTAGTTGAGGACCCTGGCTTTCCTGCCTTCGCTGTTGAATATTCTTTGGAGAAAATGAGGGTAGGCTTCGGCAGTGATGCTGTCGCCCGCGCACAAAACGATGATCCCCTTCGGAGACGTCGAGCAGAACGAGATAAAAAAGGGCATCATCAACAGGACGGAACGTTTGCCCAGCCGGAGCTGCATGAGAGTATTATATTGACAAATCCGGATCAGGACAATACAATATCTCTGTTACTAATTCATTGAAAAATAAGTAGTTATCATGATCGTCGTCAAGCCTGCCGGCCGGAAGCCGTCCCGGTCCCTGCTTTTTCTTTTCCTGATCGTTCTCTTCTGCACAACCGTTATCTGTCATGATTATTTCTGCAACGATCACCTCCACGAGCTCTGCAGCCCTCTTCATTCCTTCTATGACCATCCAGAGTCTTTTGAAGCCGGCTCTTTTTTTGGCAGTCTGCCGCCCCGAACGTACCTGCCTTCCCCCGACGAAAAAATCCATCATGATGAGTTCATAAACAATATTTTCCATCCCCCCGATCTTCTTTCCTGAAAACCTCTCTCATCCACCCCTTCTTCCCGGTGTCTTTGTATGGAGGTTCGATGTGAAAAGAATCCTATTTTTTATTCTTCTTTTAAGCGCGTATGCTCTCCCGGTCGTATTGGGCCAGGACGGCCTGACCTTGGAGCGGGCTGTGAGCATGGCCCTCAAGCAAAATCCCGATATCGCGGCCGTCGAGAAGGAGCTCGCCCGATCCCAGGGCAAACGGCTGCAAATGGAAGCCATCCCCGACCCTGAAATCGCGTTCAGCGAAGAGGGCATCGCCTTCAGCAAAACAGGCAAGGCCGCCTCCGGGGAGAGAGAGATCAGTTTCGGCATCCAGCAGAACCTCGAATTTCCTGGAAAACGGTCGCTCCGGAGGAAAATCGGGAAATATGGAGAGGACATCGCCTCTTTGGACCTCGAACAGACCCGGATGATCATCCGGGTCAGAGTCAAAAGGGCCTACTACAAAGCCAAGCTCACGGAGCGGACGATCGCGGCCCTGGAAAAAACGTCCTCTCTTCTCGACCAGCTGATCGAGACCATCACCATCCGTTATCAGGCCGGGGCGGCCGCTTACAGCGACGTCCTCAGGGCCAAAGTGGAAAAGGCCAGGCTTCAGAACCAGGTCCTTGAGGAACGAAAAGCCTGGACGGAGAACAGCGCCGAACTGAACCTGCTCCTCGGTAGGAATGGGGACGAGCCCCTGAACCTGCTCACGGACATCGCCTATGTCTCTTTTGATAAAAGCCTTCCTCAGTTCAAAGACGCGGCGTTGTCATCCAGGCCGGCCTTGAAAATCATGGGCTTGAGACTCGATCAGGCCGAAGCAGGCCTGAAGCTGGCGAACATGAATCGTCTGCCGGATTTTTCCCTTGGGCTTTTTTCCCCGAGCTTGAGAGGCGGGGCTTGGGGGTTCGCCCTCAGCTTTTCCGTGCCCTTGTACTGGTGGAAAAAGCAAAAAGGAGAGCTCCTGGAAGCCGAGGCCGACAGGGATATCAGCCGGATTGAGTCGGGAGCCCGGCAGAGGAGAATCCTGGCCCGGATCGATGCCGCCTATGCGTCCGTCAAGACGGCAGAGGAACAGGTCAAGGTTTTCGAGCAAAAACTCCTGGGTGAAATGGAGGATGAGCTCAAGATCAGCATCGAATATTACCAGTACGGAAAGATGGAGCCCTTCAGTCTTCTCGACCTCTACAGGACCTATACCACAACCAAGGTGGAACATTTAAGGGCCCTCTACCTATATCTTGTTTCTTTGGCCGACCTGGAAATCGCCGGCGAAGAAAGGGAATAGCGGAGGAGAAAATGAAAAAGATAAAAATCTTCATTCCGGTTTTGACCGTCATGATCTTCGCCCTGGTTTTTCAAAGCTGTAAAAACACCGGCACCGGCGATGCCGAATCGGCGGCGAGCGAAGAAGCGGCCCCGAATACCGTGACGCTCACGGCGGAAGCGTTAAAGACGGCCGGCATCAAGGTCGAGCCCGTCCAGTTCAGGCCGGCGGCTCAAAAAATAAGGGTCGTCGGGGACATCCAATTCAATGCCAAGAAATATGCCCACATCACCTCCCGCGCCTCGGGACGCATCGAAGACATTCTGGCTTTCCCCGGAGACAAGGTGAAGCAGGGGCAGCCGCTCCTCAACCTCTACAGCCCCGACTTTCTTTCGCTGCAGGCGGAACTCGTCCAGGCTTCGGAGCGCTGGAAGAGGCTCAAGGGAGACGACGGAGAGCAGGCCACCGCCCGCGCCCTTTTCGAATCCGTGAAGCGCAAGCTCACTCTGCTCAATGTCGCGGACGAAGAACTGGCGGAGATCGAAAGGGCCCGTACGATCCGGCCGCTTCTCGCCGTCCGGGCGCCTTTTTCCGGAAGCATCATCGAAGGCTCGGCCGTCGCCGGCGATTATGTGGAGCTCGGCGGAAGCCTTTTCAAAATCGCCGACCTCTCGTCGCTCTGGGCCTGCGTCCACATCTACGAGAAAGACCTGTCGTTGGTCCGGCCCGGGTCGAGCGTCATCATCCGCGTCGGCGCTCTTCCCGGGGAGGAATTCCGCGGCAGCCTTCTCCTTGTCGGAGACGTGGTCGACGAAAAGACGCGCACGATCGAAGGGCGGGTCGAGGTCTCCAACCTGCCGGGGAAACTCAAGCCCGGGATGTATATCGAGGCGGACATCATTTCGCCGGTCGAACGGAAAGCCCTCTTTATTCCCGGAGCCGCCGTCCAGGATCATGAGAATAAAAAAGTCGTCTTTATCCGCACAGGAGAAAATATATTTTCCCTCAGGGAAGTGACGACGGGGAGAGCATCGGACGGCCTTGTGGAAATTACGGGCGGCCTGAAAGAAGGGGAGAGCGTCGTCACCGGCGGGAGCTTCCTTCTCAAATCCGAGATGTTGAAGAAAAGCCTGGGAGAAGAAAAGCCGTGATCGAAAACATCATTTCCTTCACTCTGAAGCAACGTCTGCTCATCGTCATCTGCGTCCTCCTCCTGGTGGGCCTGGGCGTTTATTCCTTCCTGAAGCTCCCCATCGACGCCTTTCCGGACGTCACCAACATCCAGGTCGAGGTCCTCTCGACGGCCCAGGGTCTATCGCCGCTCGAAGTGGAAAAATTCGTCACCTACCCCATCGAAATGGCCATGCGCGGGCTTCCCCGGCTGAACCAGCTGCGGTCCGTCTCAAAGTTCGGGCTCTCGGTGGTCACCGTCGTTTTTGAAGACGGCGTGGACATCTATTTCGCCCGGCAGCTCGTGCTCGAACGGCTGACCGAAGCCAAGGAAAAGGTACCGGAGGGCGTCAGCATTTCTATGGGACCCGTGGCCACGGCCATGGGGGAAATTTACCAGTATACCCTGGAAGGTCTCGAGCCTCAGGACGAAAAGGAAAAAATCCGCTATTTGACCGAGCTCCGGACGATCCAGGACTGGGTGTTGAGCCCGATCCTCAAGTCCATCCCCAACGTGAACGAGGTCAATTCGTTCGGGGGATACATCAAGCAATATCAAGTCGTCGTCGATCCCGGTCAACTGCAGAAATTCGATGTCTCCCTCGGCGACGTGGCGGACGCTCTGAAGCGCAACAACGTGAATGTCGGCGGCAACGTCCTCCAGAGTTACTCCCAACAGTACTTGATCCGGGGCATCGGGCTTTTGCAGACCGAGGAGGACATCCGCAATATCGTCTTGAGATCCGAGAATGGCGTTCCCGTCATCATCCGGGACGTCGCCGGAGTCCAGGTCGGGCAGGCCGTTCGCCAGGGCGCGTCGATCAAAGACGGCTACGGCGAAACGGTCGGCGGCGTCGTGATGATGCTCCGGGGCAGCAACAGCCGGGAAGTCGTCAAGCTTGTCGAAGAGCGGGTTGATGAGATTAACGCCGGCAGCATCCTGCCCGCCGGCATCAAGATCAAGCCCTACTATAAAAGGTCGGATATCGTCAGGAACAGCGTCCACACCGTGACCGAAGCCCTGATCATCGGCGCGCTCTTCGTCGTCTTTGTCCTCTATCTTTTTCTGAGGAGCTTTCGGGGCGCCTTCATCGTCATCCTGGCTCTTCCCCTTTCCGCGCTTTTCACATTCATCATCATGCGGCAGTCCGGGCTCTCGGCCAACCTGATGTCCCTGGGCGGGCTGGCCATCTCGATCGGCATGATCATCGACGCCACGATCATCCAGGTGGAGAACGTCCAGCGTCACCTTTCGGAAATCCCGGCGGGGGCAACGAAATTATCCACGGTCTTCAAATCCGTGCTCGAGGTCCGCAAGCCCAGTATCTTCGGCGAACTCATCATCGCCCTGACGTTCATCCCGATCATGACCCTCCAGGGCATCGAAGGCAAGATGTTTTCGCCCCTGGCCTTCACGGTGGCCATTGCCCTTTTCGCATCGCTCATCCTCTCCATCCTGGTCATCCCCGTCTTTTGCCTCCTCTTCCTCAAAGCCAAGAAAGAAAAGGCCAGCCTCCTTGTCCGGGGCGCAAAAAGCCTCTATCTCCCCGTCCTGCGCTGGAGCCTGAGGCACAAGACGATCGTCCTCCTCATGGCGGCCGCCCTGCTGGCAGGGTCGCTCTGTCTCATCCCCAGGCTGGGGACCGAGTTTATGCCGATCATGGACGAGGGGGCTTTCGATATGGACATCCAATTCCTCCCCGGCATATCGCTCCAGGAATCGCTGGAGATGTCCAAAAAGGTCGCGCAGAAGCTTATGGAGTTCGAGGAGCTCCAGACGATCGTCGGCAAAACCGGCCAGACCGGCATCGCCATTGAAGCCAGGGGTGTGGAAAAAACCGGCTACGTCGGGATGCTCAAGCCGCGCTCCGAGTGGAAAAATGCGAAAACACGGGAAGAGCTGACGAACAAGATGCGCCAGGCCGTTTCCTCGATTCCCGGGATGGCTTTTTCGTTCAGCCAGCCCATCGCCTGCCGGATCGATGAGCTTGTGGCGGGAACCAAGGCCCAGCTCATCATCAAGCTTTTCGGAGAAGACCTGGAGACGCTCAAGAGCACAGCGGATGAGATCGCCGGGATCCTGGCGAAGATCCGCGGCACCAGGGACTTGGTCGTAGAGAGCATCGCCGGTCAGCCCTATATTTCCATTAAGATCGACCGGGCCAGGATCTCGCGCTTCGGGATCAACGTCGATGATGTCCAGTCCATGGTCGAGACGGCCGTCGGCGGGAAGTCCGTCACCCAGCTTTTCGAAGGGGAAAAATATTTCGACGTCGTGCTGAGGTTTCCGGAAGAAAAAAGGAATTCGCCGGAGGCCATCGGAAACGTCCTTGTCGTTTCGCCCCAGGGCCGGAAAATCCCTCTGAACCAACTGACGGACATTTACTCGTCGGAAGGGCCCGTCCAGATCAGCCGGGAATCCGGCCAGCGGAGGATCGGCGTCGAATGCAATATCTCGGGAAGGGACATGGGCGGCTTTGTCGCCGAGGCCAAGAGCCGGATCCAGAAAAATATGAAGCTCCAGCCAGGCTATTTCCTCACCTGGGGCGGCCAGTTCGAAAACCAGCAGCGGGCGATGAAGCGGCTGATGATTATCGTCCCCGCGACGGTCGGGCTGATCTTTTTCCTGCTGTTTTTAACGTTCAGCTCTTTACGGCTGGCGGCCCTCGTCATCCTGAACCTGCCCTTCGCCTTGATCGGGGGTGTTCTCTCGTTGTTTTTGGCCGGCCTTTACCTGTCCGTCCCGGCCTCGGTCGGCTTCATCGCCCTGTTCGGGATCGCCGTGCTGAACGGCGTCGTCCTCGTTTCTTACATCAACCAGATCCGCGAGGAGGGGCTGAGCGTCAAAGAGGCGGTCCTCAAGGGGTGCGAACACCGGCTCAGGCCCGTCCTGATGACCGCCTCGATTACGATCTTCAGCCTGATCCCCATGCTGTTCGCGTCCGGGCCGGGGTCTGAGGTCCAGCGTCCCCTGGCCGTTGTCGTGGTCGGCGGCCTCTTCACCTCGACACTATTGACGCTCTTGGTCTTGCCCTCTCTCTATCATTGGTTTGTTGCAAAAAATCAACACTAAAAAAAGGATTCTCTTCCATTCCGTGTCGGTAGAAAAGGGAAACGATCCGGAGACGGCTGAAGCGACCATAGAGGGCTCGGGAACGGCGTCAATTTGGAGGGGGAACCCGCTTCGCGTTTCCCCCTTCCAACGGGCACCGGGAAGACCCGGTCGCCCTGCCTCCCTTTCTCGGGCGGGGCAGGAAACCCCACCCTGCGACCAAGGGGGCGGCTCCCCCTTGGATCCCTCTACGAGCGGTTCCCCATGGCAAACCACGGCGAACCGCTCGTTAAAAACCTGGTTGGGGAGCGAAGCCGTTTCCGGATCGTTTCCCGGACGATTTCTCCTCACGCGAAATGAAAGAAAATCAAAAATATGGACCGTCCCTCTTGATTTTTGGCTCAGCTTGAAGAGCCAAAAGTCGGCTGGGGATGTTCGGCAACCGCAGGATGCGGGACATCCACAGGCCTGATTTTTTTCTTGAACAGCTTGTCGGCGATAACGTAAAAGGAAGGGACGACGACCAGGCTCAGCACCGTGGACAGGACCAGCCCGCCGATAACGCCGATGGCCATGGGCATCCGGATCTCCGACCCCGGCCCGATCCCGAGGGCCGGCGGGATGGCCGCCATCATCGTCGCCGTCGCCGTCATCAGGATGGGCCTCAGCCGGATCGGCCCCGCTTTTTCCATCGCTTCCCTGGCCCCAAACCCCTGGGCTTTGAAATTATTAGCGTAATCAACCAGGATGATGGAATTCTTCTTGACGATGCCCATCAGGAGCAGAAGCCCAATCATGCTGAAGATGTTCAGGCTCTGGCCGGTGATCATGAGAGCAAACACGGCTCCGGCAATGGACAGCGGAAGAATGGTGATGATCGTTATGGGGTCTTTATAAGAATTGAACTGGGAGGCCAGGATCATATAGGCGATGGCGATCCCCAGGAACAGGGCGAATAGCAAGCTGCTCATGGATTCGCGGAAGGCCACACTCGCCCCTCCGAGCACGATGCGGTTTCCGACCGGCAGGTCCCGGGCCAAGCTCTCGACGAGCTTGATCGCTTCATCCTGGGCATGGCCGGGAGCGACGTTGGCGTAGACCGTAATGGCCCGCTCCCGGTCGCGGCGGGTGATGGCTTGGAGCGCGGGCAGCTCCTCGTAGGTCACCAGCGAGGACAGCGGGACAAGCTCTCCGGACCGTGTCCGCACCCGCAGCCTGGCGATGTCTTCCGGCCGGGACCTCTGGCTTGCTAGAAGTTTCAGGCGGACATCGATCCGACGTCCTCCCGAACTGTATTTGCCGACGCGGACGCCTCCGACCAGGGCATTGAGGGTGGTCGCAACTTCATCCACGGATACACCCAGGTCGGCCGCCACGGCCCTATTGGGCGTGACCCGAAGTTCCGGCATTCCCAGCTGGTAGTCCGTGTCCAAATCGACGACGACTCCGCTTTCCCGGAGCTTGCCCATGACGGTCTGGCTCAGAGAAATAAGCTGGTCCCAGTTCGAGCCCCGGACCGAAAACTCGACCGGGAATCCCCGCTGTGCCGTAAAGCCCTGCTGGGACAGGTCCTGGATGACCGCCCGCACGCCCGGGATAGAGTTCAGGGTCCTGCGCAGCTCGGCCGAGATTTGGGCTTGGGCTAGCTTGCGCTGGCGGGGAGGGACCAAGGTGACGTTCATATTTCCCGAGTTGACCCCACCTCCGAAGCCTCCGATAAAGGTGAACATCTGCTCGACTTCGGGCCGCGCGGCGACGATCCCTTCGCATTTTGTCATCAGCTTGTCCGTTTCCAGGAGACCCGAACCGACGGCGGTTTGGATACGGATCGACATCCGGCTCAGGTCCTGGGAAGGAACGAATTCGCTCGGCATAAGGCGCAGGACGAACAGGGCGGCCGCGAATAGAAGAGCGCCCAGGACAAGGATCAGTCCGGGACGCCGGAGGCTGCGGCCCAAGACCTTGGAATAGGTCCTTTCCAGCCAACGAAAGCTGTTGTCCACGACAAGCCCGAGACGGCTCCGGCCCTCGCGGGATGTTTTCAAAAATTGGGAACAGCGGGCCGGGGCCAGGGTCACGGCCTCGACATAGGACAGGAGAACGGCCAGGCAAAGAGTGATGCCGAATTGGAGGAAGAACCGTCCGATGATGCCCTTGACAAAGACGACGGGGACAAAGATCGCCACGACTGCCAGCGTCGCCGCCAAAGCGGCGAAGGCGATCTCCTTGGTCCCCTCCAAGGCGGCCTTGACCAGCCCTTTTCCTCCTTCGCGGTGGCGGAA
>CAZIDN010000083.1:0-14901 GCA_964537875.1 uncultured Eubacteriales bacterium | reverse complement strand
CGCTGCCGCCGCTTTTTCCCCGATTTGCCGTTAAAAAGCATCGGCAGCTCCACATTTTCGTAGGTTGTGGCATATGGAAGCAGGTTGAAATTCTGGAAGACAAACCCGATCTTCTGATTCCGGACCGTGGACAGCTGGTCGAAGCTGAGGCCGGCCACGTTCTTCTCTTCGAGAAAGTACGAACCGCTGGTCGGCGTATCCAGGCAGCCGATGATGTTGAGCAGCGTCGATTTCCCCGACCCGGAAGGTCCCATGATCGAGATGAACTCACCCGGTCCGATCCTGAGGGAGATCTCCTTCAGGGCTTCGAGTGAGACCTCTCCCATCTTGTAGACTTTGTTGATATTCTTCATCTCGATCATCGCTGTCTCCTATTCATAGCGGAGCGCCTCGACCGGATTCAGACGGGAGGCCCGGGCGGCCGGGAAGATCCCCGACAAGAAAACGAGCGTCCCCAGGACAACCAGGAAGATGATCAGGATGTCGAGGGAGAAGATCGGCCGCAGCAGGTAGGTTTGAATGCCGCTGATTTCATAGCTGATGGGAATGAGCCGCGTCAGACGGACGATTGTGTAGGCGATGGCTGTTCCCCAGAAAGTCCCCTTGGAAAAAATGAACAGCGTTTCCAGCAGGAATTGAAGGATGATATGCCGGCGCCTGGCCCCCAGGGCCATCTTGATCCCGATCTCGCGCGTCCGTTCTTTGACCAGGGCGTACATGAGATTGGTGACGCCGACGGCTCCGATGAGCAGGGTCAGGCCGCCAATGAGGGCCAGGAAGATCTCGATGCCTTTGAAAACCTTTCCGGCGACCTCGGCCTGCTCGATGGTGTTCCAGACCCCCAGGGCGTAATCGTCTTTGGGATCGAAGCGGTATTTGCGGCCGAGGATCTCGCGGATGCGCCGCTCCACGAGCTTGTTGTCCTCGCGCCGCTTTGGCTGGATATGAATGCGGTCGAGGTAAAGCTGACTGTCGATGCGGGAAAAGGTGGAATAAGGAATATAAGCGTGGTCGGCGTCAAAGCCCTGGTAGGCGGAGCTCTGCAGCTTCTTCTTCATGACGCCGATCACCGTGAAGGGCACCCGGCTGATGATGATAGTCCGGCCAACGGGATTTTCCGCAGCGAAAAGGTTTTTGGCCATGTTCCAACCGATGAAGGCCACCCGGCGCGCGGAGCTCTCGTCGTCCTGGTTGATAAACCGCCCGCCGCTTTCCGCGATCATGGAGCGCATCACTCCGAAAGAAGGCCCGACGCCGCAGACGTTGCGGTTGGTTTCGCGGCCTCCTCCGGTGACGGTGAAGTAGTCATTGGACTCGGGCGCGATCAGCTCGATCTCCGGGATCAGCGCGCGAAGGAGGGCGATGTCTCCGGGATAGATCATGATGCGCCTGCCCTTGGGAAGCCCGTGATAATCCTTGGAGGTCTGGCCGCGGTAGATCATGATGAGATTGTCACCCAGGCCTTTGAAGCTGATGCGGAAGGAGTTGCCGAGGCCGCGTCCGAAGGACATCAGAAGAAGGATGGAGAGAGACCCCCAGGCGATGGCGAAGGTGATCAGGGCGGTTTTCTTTTTCCGCTTGCGCAACTCTTTGGCAAAGTAACGGAGAAGCGGGGCGCGCATGGCTTATTTCCTCAAGGCCTCGATGGGATTCGTGGAAGCGGCCCTCCGGGCAGGCATCAGGCCCGAGACGATTCCGATGGCGAGAAGGATCAGGATCGTGGCCATGCCGACGGCGGGGTTGATTTGAGGGATGCCGACAAATTCCTCGATTTTCTCGATGGGCAGGACCCGCAGGACCAGGGCGGCGAAAAGGAAGCCCAGGCCGCCTCCGAAGAGGACGATGGTCAGGGACTCGGCGAAGAACTGCCAGAGGATGTGTCTCCGCTTTGCGCCCACGGCGAGTTTGATTCCGATTTCTTTGGTCCGTTCCTCGACTACGATCAACATAATGGAAGCCACTCCCACGCCCCCGACCAGCAGGGTGAACGAGCCGATCACGCCGAGAAAGATATTGAAGGCTAGAAAGAAAATGGAGAACGATTTTTCAAATTCGGTCCAGTCCCAGACGAACAGGGCGTCCTTGTCGTCGGGCGAGAACCCGGCCCGGCTTCCCAGGTCCTCCCGCACCAGGCGGATGATCCGCTTGGAGGCCGCCGGGTTCTCGGGCTGGAAGATGACGCTCCCGATATATTTATCGCCGAAAAGCGCCGAGTAGGTCGTCCAGGGAATGAATACACAGTGCTCGTCAAACTGGCCGCTGAAGTTGCTCGTCTGGATCTTCTTCTTCATCACTCCCACGACGATGAAGGGGATCCCCTCGATGAAAACGGTCCGGCCCACGGCTTCTTCCTTGTGGAACAGGTTTTCGGTGATGGTGTTTCCGAGCATACACACACGGCGTTTCTGGGTCATGTCGGTGCCGTTGAGGTAGCGGCCCTTGCCGGCGATGACGTTGCGGATGTCGCCGTATTCGACCGTCACTCCGCGCACCGTGTTGAGGACATCCTCCCGGCTGTAGCGGATGCGCCGGGTGGCGGTGAACTCGAAGGCCATCCTCCTGATTCCGGGAACCTTTTGGCCGGTCAGAGTGACCTGCTCCGGAGTCAGCCGGACGGGGCGGCCCTTGGGAAGTCCCTGGTAGGGGAGAGTGGTGCTCGCCGGGAAGGCGATGACGAAGCCCTGTCCGACACCGCGGAAGGATTTCAAGTTCTGCTTGCTCACGGCCGAGCCGAAAGCGAGCAGGAGCACGACGGCGAAAGTCCCCCAACCGACACCCGAAAGCGTCAGCGATGTGCGCAAGGGCTGGCGCCTCAGGTCCCGGAAGAGGTTGCGGAAGAAGGTGAAGATCATTCGATCTCCCGGGGCGGCCGCTCGACGACGGAGTCGCCTTCCTTGAGGCCTTCCAGGATCTCGATATTCAGACCGTCCGAGAGGCCCGTCTTGACATCGACTTTGCGAATAATTTCGTTTTCCTTGATCTCGACGGAACGCTTCTCGCCCTCTGCAAGGACCAGCCGCTCGGGGATGATGAGGACGCCTTTGTGCTCCTGGATGATGACGTAGGCCGTGGCCGAATATCCGGCCCGGAGGATGATCCCGGGCGTCTCGCCGAGGACGATCTCCACATCGAAGAGGGTGGCGTTGCCTTCTTTTCTCGCCTTGGGGAAAATGCGGTCGAGCCTTCCCTGGATTTTCTTTTCCGACAGAGCCCCGAACTGGATCTCGGCGGTCATGCCCGGAATGAGCTTTCCGACGTCGATCTCGTCAACGGTGCCTTTGAAGAGGATCTGTTTCATGTCGGCCATGGAACACAGCTCGGTCCCGGGCTGGAAGTTGGTCAGAGGGACGACCGGGTCGCCCTCGTGCACGCTGAGCGAAAGCATCACGCCGGAGATGGGGGCCTTGATGATGGAGTCGATGTTGCGGTTGGACATCCGGATGCGGCCCTTCTCCAGGAGCTCGAACCTCTCTTGGGCCACGCGGTAGCGGAGCCGCGCCTCATTGTACTCCGCCTCCAGGGTGTCCATCTGAAACTGAGAGATAAGTTTTGACTGGAATAATTGAGCGTTGCGGTCCCGTTCGTTCTGGATTTTCGACAGGGACACTTCAGCCATTTCCATACTGCGGCGGGTTTCGACATACTCGAGGGGCGTGGGGTTGGGCGAGATCTCGATGAGGGGGCTGTCTTTGGCGATGGTATCACCGACTTTAAACAGCACTTCTGAGACGATGCCCGGTATGGTCGATTTGACTTTAATTTCCTGTTCGGGCTCGAGGGTGCCCACAGCCAGGGCTCGTTCGGCGATATCGCCCCGCTTGACCGGGACGAATTTCAGATCCTCGCCCTTCTTTTTACGGCCGGAGAGAAGGACAAAGGCGATGCCCGCCGCGACCAGGACGATCAGCGGAATGATGATCTTCTTCTTCATAGTTTCACTCTCTTGACCTTAATTGTCCACGAATTCAAGAGGAAAAAAATCCCTCTCCATCAATTATTCACGAAATGAGGAGGAATAAGTTCCCTCTCCCCTGGCGGGAGAGGGTCGGGGAGAGGGGGATTATTAAAAGATTCCCCCTCCCCTCATCCCCTCCCACCAGGGGAGGGGGCTGTTTTTTGGGGATTATCCGCAAATAGATAACGTTTGGCATCGACACTATTTATTGTTTACTACGAAAAATTTGGGAAATGGTTCACTTGTCGGCCCTTTTCGCCCGATTTCATAGGGGCCTTGACAATTGACGAATTCCATTCGGCGCCTCGATTTGTTAAAGTGAGGACCTGCGCCGCAGTTTGCTTTTTGTGATCGAACGAAAGGCAATCAGGCACGTATATTGAAATGTGAACCGAGATTGGCGGCTGTTACCAATTCAGCCGGCGCGAGCTGGAACGTCCACGGAATTAGGCCTATGAATGATACGAGTCGCCAGGTAAAGATCGGGCTCGGCCTGATCCTGAAATCCGTTTCGTTCATGGTTTTTTTCGTCGTCCTGACGGTGATCCTGGCGGGAAAACTGGACTACTGGCAGGGATGGGTCTTCAACGGATTGAACATCTTCTTCCTGCTGATCACCTGGATCGTTCTGAGAAACAGAAAGGACCTGATCAAAGAGCGATTGAAACCGGGGGCGGGAATGAAAAAGTGGGACAAAGCCTATTACTTCGTTTCCACTCCGCTGTTTTTTGTCATGTTCGTCCTGTCGGTGCTGGATGCGGCCCGGTTTTCCTGGAGCTCCCGGGTCCCATCCGTCGTCGCCGTTTTGGCAATCCTCACGTTCTCCCTCGGCCAGGGTTCAGTCCTTTGGGCCAAGAAAGCGAACAGGTTTTTTTCTTCCGTCGTCAGGATTCAAAAGGACCGGGATCATACAGTATGTACGGAGGGGCCCTATCGGTTCGTCAGACATCCCGGCTATTCGGGGGGTCTGCTGTACACGGTGGCGACTCCGCTCCTGCTCGGCTCGTTCTGGGGGCTCATTCCGGTGGTCCCTATTATGATCCTCGTTATCGGCAGAACCTGCTTGGAGGACAAAACGCTTCTTGCCGAACTCGCCGGCTACACGGATTACGCGCGCAAGGTGCGTTATCGTCTCATCCCGCGTATCTGGTGATGCTCCGCGCCGGGGTCAGCTCATATCCAGGGCGAAGCGGATCGCTTTATGGATCTCCTCCATTTTCCGCTCCGACAGCCGGGCGATTCTTGATTCCAAATAGGCTTTGGGGATCGTCAGCAGCGAATCGCAATTCACGGCGCACGGCCTGGGCAGTCCGTCTTCCAGCCCGAGAGGAACCTCGACGGCGATCCCTCGGACGGTCGTCGTCAGCGGCGCCACGGTGACTGCGGTCCTCACGGCATAGGCTTCGTCCCGGCTGAGGAGGACAACGGGCCTTCGACCGGCCGGCGGTTTCAGCCGGGCCCACCAAACCTCGCCTTTTTTCAAGTCCAGTCCTCATCGGGCAGGGACTCGGCCGACGTCGCGGCCATCGCCTCGGCGAGGGAAGCATCTTCGGGCTTTTGACGATACCCGTTTTCGTATTCTCTCACCAATCGTTCCCTTTCGCGCGCATCCTTCCAGGCGCGGAATGTCGCTAGCAGAAAGCCGCTGCGGCTTAACCCGACTTTTCTACGAATGGCCTCCAATTCCTTATATTCCTCCCATGGAATACTGACGGCGAATTTGGCGGATTTTCTCATGGCTTGGACCTGCTCCTCGTGGGTATTACCATAATAATACCGAAGTATTCCTTCTGTCAAGGCCATGTTGTTTTGTCAACCGGAAGGGAATTCAGACCGTATATATATAAGAAGGCGACGTTGGCCCCTCGGCATAAGGAAGAAGCAATGCCGGACTCGAGGAAAATCCCGTCCTGCCGGGCTCTCGCCCCAATTCTCATCGTCTGTCCCTTGTTGATCTCCTCCGCGGCGGGAAACTGGGCCGGCCAATCCGCCCGGACCTCTTACGGCCGCCATAACGGGGCCGATCATCCTATTTCGCTTCTTGAACGGCTCTACAAAAACCACCGCTATTTCGAGCTCCGTGACGCTGTCGAGTCGATGAAAGACCTGCCCTCACCCGAGATGGAGTTTTATCGGGGCGCGGTCGATGACTTTTTCAACCGGCTGGATTCCGCCGTCGCTCATCTCCAAAACTATCTTGAGGGCGGTGCGGCCGCGGGTCTCGACCCGCCGCTGGCCCAAGAGGCCTATGCTCTTCTCCGCGACGCCTACGGGAGGGCGGGCCAGTACCGGAAGACGGCTGAAATCAGGCGCCTGGTCATCGAGCGCTACGGGACCGGCCTGGACGCTGGAAAGAAGGGCAATCGCCAGAGCCAAAGCGTCATCTGGTCCGCCCTGGCCGATGTCCCGCCTCAAACCGTCGAGGTTCTGGGAGATTCGGATATAGCGATGGAGAATCGCCACTTTCCTGTCCGCATCATGGACCGGATTTTTTATTTCACTTATGATACCGGCGCCAGCCTCTCCGTCCTCTGTCAATCGGCGGCAGAGGAGCTGGGCCTCGCCCTTTTGGGGCAGGGGATAAAAATCCAGTCGGCCACCGGCAAGCTGGTGGACACGCGGCTGGCCGTCGTGCCGGAGATGCGGTTGGGCGAAGCCGTCATCCGGAATGCGGTCTTTCTGGTGCTGCCCGATGCTTCCTTTCGCCTGCGGAAGGTCCGCGGCGGCATCGAGCGCCGCGGCCTCATCGGCGCTCCCGTCTTGATCGCCCTCAAGGAAATCACCGAAACCCGGGACGGCCGTCTCATCATCCCGGCCTCCCCGCAGCCTCGTCCCGTTCAGAACATGTGTTTCTTCGGGACCAAACCCATCATCGAGGTTGTCTACAGGGGAGAGCGCTTGTTGTTCTTCGTGGATACGGGAGCTTCAACGACGCACCTTTATCCGGCGTTTTTCCGCCTCTACCGGGGAGAGATTCAATCCCGCACCAAACCCGTGCCCGTCAGCATGTTCGGAGTCGGCGACGAGCGGACGGTCAGCATGCATATCCTGGACGAGTTCGCCTTCCAGGCGGGCGGCCGGGACCTCGCCCTGCGGACGGTGCCGGTCCACACCCAGGTCACCCATTCCATCACGAGCATTTTCCACGGCAGGATCGGCCTCGACGTTTTGGCGCATTTCTCGCGGATGACCTTCAACTTCGAGTCGATGAGCTTTGTTCTGGAATGACGAGCGGCGCCCAGGGGACTAGGGCGATTCATCTATATGATGTTTGAGGGCGCCCAAGTCTAATTTGGATGTGGCTATGATTTCCACGCCCATCTCAAAGACCTCGCCCTCCTTGAGCTTCCTAACCCACCGGATTTTCCCCAATATGTTGAGCAGCCGACTTGGTTCTCTCAGCGAGAGTTGGATTTTCAATGTGGAGTTGATAGGCAGAAACCTTTCAGACTGGATCCTTATTCCCTTTACTGAGATATCTTCCGTCAGGCAATGAGAGATTTTTCTGTCAACATCCGGGGAGTCAGGACCGGACGGACTGATTGTCACCTCAGCCTTTTCGCTGATCCGCCGGCCTGTCCTCTTTTCTTTCATGGCTCAGAATTCTCTGCCGAAAACCAGGATTTCCATAATCGGATTTCGTCATTCCTTTATTTAGCATATTTAGCGGATAAATCAATCCTCTTCAGAGGGGGATTTTTGGAGCCGACCTTCACCCCCCTCCTGTTGCCTGCCCCCGGCCGATTGCCGGTTCCTGGCTTATGCGGGTGCCACGTCTCCAAACTTGAAACCGCGATGAATCGGAAAAGCTTGCTCTCGCTGCGAGTGAGGCTCATAATAAGCACAACAGGATTCTCATGATCCTCAACAAGTCTATTCAGGGGGAAAGCGCCATGAAAAGCTTTTTTTTACGTTCAGCGTTGTGTGCGATTGCCGCTCTCGTCTGCGTTTCGGGCCTTTTACCCGGCGAGATCGTCGTCCAGCAGGAGGTTGCGGGCCCCATTCAGACCAACTGCTATCTTATTTATGACAGCATCAGCAAAGAGGCGGCGCTCGTCGATGCCGTCGGACCCATCCATTCGTTGATCGCGACTATTGAAAAAAACAACCTCAAGTTGAGATATATCTTTGCCACTCATTCCCATATGGACCACATTGAGGGCATACCGAATGTGAAAAAGAGGTTTCCTGATGCTCTGTTCGCCATAAACAAGAAAGAATGGGAAGACCTTTTCCTTTTCAAGGACTGGGTGGAAAAGAATGCAGACCCGAAAGAGCTCGAACAAATGAAACAGAATCCTGATGTCGCCAAATGGTTTGAATACGACCTGTCCACTTTTTTCCCGACCCCCGATCTCTACCTTGACGATCACCAGACTTATGCCCTTGGAGAATCGAAAATCGTGACCTTCCTGACCCCCGGTCATTCGGCAGGCGGGACGAGTTTCCTGGTCGGAGATATGCTCTTCTCCGGGGACCTTCTTTTCTACAGAAGCGCCGGAAGGACGGATTCCATCGGGGGCTCAAAAAGCGAGCTCATTAAATCCATCAAACGCTTGTACGACTCCCTTCCCGACAGCACCAAGGTCTATCCCGGGCACGGCCAATCCACCGATCTCGCCTCCGAAAAGAAAGAAAACAAAGTGGTCAAATCCGTAACCGGTTTTGGAAGCGAAACCAACAGCGGATTTTGATAAGAGCATGACGCCCGACATTCCGGCTGAGATGTTTGTGAAAATTGTTTATGGCGATCTGACCAAACGGTAAAAGATTTCCGCCACGTTCTTGGCTTCTCCTGCGAATACATCTCTCTCCTCAAGGCCGACAAAAGAGCGCCGTCTCGCTTGACATCTCTTCGAGCCGAGACTTATACTTCCTTGCGATGGTTGGATGGGTAACGCGACAGATCATGAAGCTCAATTCAAAAATAAAAAAAGGAGAGAATAAATGGCGACGGTAAAGATTATCGAGCTGATCGGAACATCCCCGAAAAATTGGGAGGAGGCCGCCAATAACGCGGTCAAAGAAGCCCAGGAAACCGTCAAGGGGATCACGGGCGTGGAGGTGGTTGCCCAGACAGCCAAAGTGAAGGACGGAGCCATCGTCGAATACCGCACCAATGTGAAGCTGGCCTTCCTCGTTGAGGACAAACGCTAGGCGGGTTAGCGATTCGCCGCGGAGCCCCGGGGGAGGTCAGCATAAATCCAGGGCGAAGCACTGGACTGGCTCAACAAGTCCAAGTCTGCAAATATGTGCTTCGCCCACAAAAAAGATGAAACCGAGCGTGCTTTCGATGTCATTGTCCGGCTGATTGACGCCCTTGCCGCCCGATGGACAGACAAGCAGGCCCTGGCCATCTCGGGCGCATTGAGAGGGATGAAACAGGAAGAAATCGCAGAAAAACTATGGGAGAGGAGGATCACTCAACAAGCGGTGGCCCAGCATCTCAGCCGCGCCGGCTGGGATGCCTTGGAGAAGGGAATTGAGTATTTTGAAAAAACGCAAGAATGAATGCCCTCAGCGGCGAAGGCAATATCTGGGCGCAGGTCCATGTGGAAAGCCGGGCGTCCAACGTCTTCGATGTTTTCGATGCCCGGACCGGATTCCTGGCCAGGATCACTGTTGAGGGAGCCTCTCTGGACCAAAATTTCGCCGGCTCGTCCACCAACAGGTTTACCGGCGCGACGCTCTGGCGGATCGAGCGGGATAAGGACGAATACGCGTCCCTGGTGAAATACCGCCTTGCCGCCGCCCGGTAGCGCCACACCCCCAATGCGCCGCCGGCCGCCTACGGCTTTTTGAGCGCCGAGTTGTGAGGCCCGACGACTCGGAGAATAATTTCGTTCTGCTCGCCGAATTCAAAAGTGAATCTATAATGATCGTCCACCCGGGCTTCGAAAATCGATTTTGTCCCCTTGATTTTTTTTATGCCCAATGAGGGATGCCGCGGATTGGAGATTAAAATACCGAGCTGTTTTCGCAGCTTTTCCCGGGTTCGCCGGTCCAGATCAAGAGCGCTTTTTTTGAACCGTTCTGTTCTTGTGAGCTTCAGGCTTTCCCTCGATTTCGTCGAAGAGCTCCTCGACCGAATCAAATGACTTCACTCTCCCTTTCCGGATATCCTCTTCCGCCTCGGCCTCGAGATTTTGCCACTTTTGCTGCCAGAACCATGACTGTTCCTTGTCGACGGTCTCCTGGGGGACCAAGACTATGGCGTTGTCCACGACCTTGGCCAGAACGAGGCTTCCTTCCTCCAGGTGGAGCTTTTCCCGGATGAAGCCGGGAAGAGTCACCTGCCCCCGTGCACGCAGCTTAATCAACTCTTCCATTCTTGCCTTTTCGCCCATGGCTAAGCTATCATAATTTCTGAAATTCGCATTTTCAGACATAGCTTAAGCCTCTTTGAGCCGGTTGTCAATCCCAACCATTAGACGAGGCTGCCCGTCTGGTAATCTCAGTTAATGATATTTCCAATCCCGCTATTTTTTTGCGTTTCCCACCAGGAGACTCAAGGCGCTGGCGCTGATCGTATTGCAGATTTCTTCCACAACCCTGGTATAGCCGGCATCGTGACTGAGCAAGGCGTCTTTGATCATAAAGACTTTGTAATCCAGATCTTGACCCCTTTTCTCGTTTATTCGGTTTATAAATGGTATACGTTTTCTAAGCCGGTGAGTTTGACTCCCCCGATTTGTTGATTGTTAAGACCTAACCCCTATTCCGTATTCGTCCGTGCGCTCGGCTTTTCCTCCGAATTCATCTCCCTCCTCCAGGCCGACAAAAGAGCGCCGTCCGTCAAGGCAAGCCTCAATATTTTGTCATAAAACTGAATGGAAACCAGGACGTATAGATAATCATCAGGAAGAACACCAATCCAACAAGGCAAAAGAAAAGGAGGCAATCATGAAATTACAGGCAAATTCAAAGTCATCGCGACGCCGTTTTTGTCAACTCTGCCTCTGGGGTGGCGCCGGAATGGGATCGGCGGTTTTTCTTGCCTCGGCATTGCCGTCGGCAGCGGCCGGCGAAGCGCTGCCTGATGAAAACAGGGAAAACGCATATTCGGACCAAAGCCTCGATTACGCAAATATCGGATACTGCGGCTACCGCTGCGACATGTGCCCCGGCCGTTCCGAGGACAAGCCAACCCGAAGAAAAATGGTCGACGGATGGATAAAACTCTTCGGCCATACATCGTATACCGATGAGAATATCCCTGTTGCGAAACCCTGCGCGGGCTGCAAAGGCAAGGGGGAAGTGGCGGACCTCCAATGTCAAGCACGGCCCTGCGCCCGTGAGAAGGGGCTCGTTCTCTGTGCAGACTGCGATCAATTCCCCTGCCAGAAGTTGCGACCGCTCCTCTCCGACCGGTACCAGCTGCTATTGCACTTAAAAGGGAAAACAGTGACTCTCGAGGAATACACCATGTCCGCCATGCAGTTCGAAAGCATGCCCGTGCTGTTGAGACGGATGATCGACACCGGGAGGATGCCTTCGTGGGTGAAGAAGCTGGTGTAGCTTCTTGGCGGCGGCCGGCAGAAGCAAGATGAAGCGCTTAGGCATCCTCATTCTTTGCGGTGTTTCCTTTTATTGCCTGTCTGGTCAGGCCGAAACATTGCCGAAACCCACAGGGAAATATTTTGTCGGAGTGACCTACCTGAGTTTTGTTGACGCGGATCGAAAAGAAATATTTGACAGCCGTCAAGAAGCCAACAGAGAAATTACGGTGAAGGCCTGGTATCCCTCGGATCGTCAATCCGATCCCGAACCCTACTTTCTGGAGGCCGAAGCAGAATTTGTCACGGAGTCCCTTCAATTTCCTTCGACGTACAAAGACTTGAAAATAAATGCCGGCCGCGACCTGCCTGTCTCCGCCAAAGTGAACAAATACCCGGTCTTGATCTTTTCTCATGGATGGGGCGAGCATTATTCGCAAAACACGATATTGATGGAAGAACTCGCGAGCCATGGCTATATCGTTTTCAGCATCGCCCATCATTATGAATGCAAATTCTCTTCCTATCCGGATGGCCGATTTATCCGCATTGATACGGGCAATCCCCGTTTTCAGAAGATCATGAAAGAACAGATGAGCGCTATGGCCCTGGGACACTTTGAAAAATTGAAGAACGCCGCCAATGACGAAGAGCGAGGGCGGATTTTCCAGGAAATGAGCACGGCGCTGCCGACGATACTGACGGAGAGCCCCAAGCATTGGGCCGACGACATCGCCTTCTTTATCAACCAGTTGAAAATTATGAACGGTGGGGACCATCGATTTCAAAATAAACTGGACCTGGATCGGATTGGCGTGTTTGGAATGTCTCTAGGCGGGCTGGCGACAAGCGTGATCTGTTCCACGGATAGAAGAATCAAGGCCGGGGTCAACATGGACGGGGCATTACCCGTCGCTTCGGTTCATGGAAAATATCGGATTCCCTTTCTGTATTTAAGTAGCAAGAGGTATCTGGGATGCGGGCCGTTGTTTATCAGTCAATCAAAACACGATTGTTATTCGCTGACCGTCAAAGGCTCGGACCACTATAATTTTACCGATTATTCCATCTACCCCGTCCCCTCCGTCCGCTTTCTTCTGGGGCCGATTGATGGGGCTAAGACGATCGAAATCATGAACAAGATTATCCTGTCCTTCTTCGATAAATATCTGAAGGAGAAACGGGAGATCGACATGGTCAAAATGGCGAAGGCATATTCAGAGATTGAAATCGCGACGAATGTGGACTGAACGTCCTGTTATCGGGTTCATGGAATTGAAAACGAAGAAGGCACACATGAAACACTTCCGAAGCACAGTCATCATCATTAGTATTTTGTTGGCGGTCTTGACGGCCCTCCTGCCGGCCCAGGTGGCGACCCAGGCCTCCCGCGATGCAGGCCAGCTGGCCGAACCTCAGGAAAAAAGGTCCAACGAGGTCCAGCCGCCGGAGGTAGTGATGGACATTCTCGGCATC
Source organism: uncultured Eubacteriales bacterium (assembly GCA_964537875.1). Classification (GTDB taxonomy): domain Bacteria; phylum Acidobacteriota; class Aminicenantia; order Aminicenantales; family UBA4085; genus JAPKZH01. The sequence continues at coordinate 1,974 of CAZIDN010000083.1, read as the reverse complement.
CGGCCGGGAATGTTCGTCGGCGAGGTGGGCGCCGGCCGCGGCCGAGTCACCGTCCATATCGCGGCCCGGGTCGGCGAAAAAGGGAAGGTCTATGCCAACGACATCAACCCGGCAGCCGTCGATTATCTGAAAGCGAGATGCCGGCGTCTGGGCCTGTCCAACGTCGAGACCATCCTCAGCCTCCCCGACGACGCCCGCTTCCCGCAAAACAGCATGGACCTGGTTGTCATGACCTGGGTTTATCACCATGTGGACAACCCGGTGCCCCTCCTCAAGAACCTGCAGCCCAGCTTGAAGCCGTGGGGAATCGTAGCCCTAGTGGAGCCGAAGCCGGAGCACACCGAAGACAGCCGGAAGGTGCTGACGCGGAGTTCAGTCGGGGAGGAGGCGCGCGCGGCTGGCTTCACTTTAGACGCCGTCATCGAAGACCGGCTCAAGGAGGACAACGTTTTCGTCCTGCGCCTCTTCGTTCCGGATGCGCCGGAATCGCACGACCGCCAGAAGGTCCGCGCCCTGTGGCTTGAATATCTGGAATGGGCCAAAACCGCCCAGGGCCGTGCGTCGCCGAGGGATTACGCGGCGAGCCTGGAGGCGAAAGGCGTTCCCGGGCCGGAAGTCCGGCGCCGTCTACAGGTCCTCCGGGGCCAGTTCACCGAGCAGCCGGAGGGAATCGAAATGATCTATGATCCCCTGTACGGCAAGCCCCTCACCGGCGATTTGGAGAAGGATGGATTCAAGACCTCGCCCAACGCCTTCCTGGTTGAAGCCATGAAGGGGATCGCGCCGAGTGGCGGAGCCCAGGCTTTGGACGTCGGTGCGGGGATGGGCCGCAACGCCATCCACCTGGCGGGCCTCGGCTGGGACGTGACCGGGATCGACCTCTCGGCCAAGGGCCTGGCCGTTATGGAGGCCAACGCCGAGAAGGCCGGCCTGAAAGTCCGGACCGTCAAGACCTCCTATGAAGACTTCGACTTCGGCCGGGAGCGCTGGGACCTCGTTGCCATGATCCTGTCCTGGGCTCCTGTGGAGGAGGCCGGCTTCCTTGACCGCTTGAAGGCGTCGATTCGCCCGGGCGGTTATGTCGTCTTTGAGCATGTCATCCAGCGTACCGCGGATCCTTTTCCGCCCGGCGTCCACGCCCTGGCTCCCGGCGCACTCCGCGAGTTGTTCCGGGATTTCGAGATCCTGAGCTATCGGGAAATGGACGATTACGGCGATTGGGGAGGGCCGCCAACCCCTCATGTCCGAATGGTGGCCCGCAAACACAATCCTTAGCGAATTCCTGTTAGCCTAATGCCCTTCCAGAAGACTATAAAATGCAATATTCAGGAATGTCAAACTGAGCCGAACTAGTTGCCAGGCTGTCAAACCTCGCCCAGGTGCGGTCCCCATTTTTTAGCCAGCCGCTCCCCGTGTTTCATGAGGGCCTGATGCTGTTCCCCGGTCATCGGGCGGTACCGGCGCGCCGCCTGGCCGGCCAGGCGAACCTGCTCGACGCCCTTGCAGCCAATGACCGCCGTGCACACACTCGAAACCCCGAGGGCATAATGAATGGCCGGCTCAAGGTCGGAGTCCGCAAGCTTGGCCCGCTGGTCCTTGCGCTCGTACCCCGAGGCTGAACCGCCCAGCACCTTCATGGCGATTATGCCCGCATTATGCTTCCTGGCGACCGGGATCACCTTCCCTTCGAAGTTGTAGGTATGGCGATCCACGAAATTCACCACAAACATGGCTAGGTCAAATTCGCCGCTTTCCAGGGTCCGGACAAAAGCCTGTGTCAGCATGTGCCCGCTCAAGCCCAGGTGCCGGGTTAGCCCGCGCTTGCGCGCTTCCTGGAGTCCGGCCAGCGCGCCCCCGGGCTTGAACAGCCGCTCCAGATCCAGCAGGCCGACATTATTCAACAGGACGGCGCGTAAACCCTAACTTGTTGACAGAGCATCCCGGGAGGTACTATATTTTCCTTAAAACAGCCTT